>JAUIGN010000021.1 GCA_030430075.1 bacterium | reverse complement strand
AGACCGAGGAAGCCCTCGTCGATGCCAGCTGATCTCGCTGGCTTGCCCCCACCGCTGGCGACCAAAAATCGCGATTGCATGCTTGCCGGAAGGACACCGGCTTCCACCATTTGCGGCGGTGGGACGCGGAGAATGTCGATCTGAACCGCAACTTTCTCCTCCCTGACGAAACGTACGCTGGTGCCCCCGACGGTTACCATGAACTCGCGCCGCTGCTCAACCCGACCGGACCACCTGTTCGGCTCGAGGTCTTCCCCTGGCAGGCGCTGGTCGCCATCGTGCGCCACGGCCTGGAAAAGTTGAAGGCGACCACGGCCGTTGGTCAATACGATGTCCCGACGGGGTTGTTCTATGGCGGGCATGCGCCGGCGGCCACGGCGCGGATGGTCCAGGCGCACTGGGCAGATTGGATTGGCGACAGCCCGCATGTCGTTCACCTCGACCTGCATACGGGATTGGGCAAGTTTGGCGAGGCGAAGCTGTTGCTGGTGGAACCGCCCGACTCACCTCGGCTCGGCTGGTATGCGGAACATTTCGGCGGCGACCTGGTCGAACCACTCCAGCCCACAGGCGGCACCGCCTATGCGGCTCGGGGCGGCATGGGAACCTGGTTATGCGAGCAATTCAAGGACCGCAACTATCGCTTTCTGGTGGCGGAAATCGGCACCTATCGAGTGCTCCGCGTGTTTGCGGCCCTCCGGGCGGAGAACCGGGCCTACCATTGGTTGCCACCTGACGATCTCCGGCGGAAGCGTGCCCAGCGAGAGCTGGTCGAGTGTTTTTGCCCGGCTCGTTCGCGCTGGCGAAGTCGGGTGTTGCGCGTCAGCGCAGAGATCATCGAGGCCGCGCAGCGCGCTGCAATGTCGCTCAGCGCCGAAACCGCCTGAGCAACGGGCCAGCCTGCCCAGCACGACACCGTTCGGGACATTATCGCAACACGTCGAAGCCAATGTGAGTACAATCACAGGCGGCTGCCGACGCCCGATCTGGTCGCTACCTTGCACGGAACGTTGCCGTCCAGGCGACCCCGGCCGGCCGCCGTCCGAACACCTGCACCCCATGCCCACAGGAGCTGCTCATGCGGACTCGATTCGCTTCACCCGGTTTGTTGGTCTTGGCCGTCTGCCTGGCCATGACGCTCGGCAATGCCGCTGTCGGCGGTGAGAAGATCAAGACGCTGATCGTCACGGGATTCGATGTCGGATCTCACCAGTGGGAAGCGTCGACGAAATTGATGCAGTCCATCCTGGAAGAGACTGGTCGTTTCGATGTTTCGATCAGCACGGACAAGAACGTGTTTGCCTCGCCGTCGCTTGGCGACTACCAGGTGGTCGTGTTGAACTATGGATTCTGGAAAGAGGACGCTCCGACAAACGAAGCCAAGGCCGGGTTGTTGCGCTATGTCACAGGAGGCGGCAACGTGGTCGCCCAGCATTTCGCCTGCAGTGCGTTTCAGGAGTGGGATGCGTATGCGGATCTGCTGGGACGCGTCTGGAAGAAGGGCATCGGCGGTCACGGTCCCTACGGCCAGTTCGCCGTCACGATCAAGGATACGGAGCATCCGATCACGAAGGGGCTGAAGGATTTCAAGACGGAAGACGAGTTGTATGCCAGGCTATCGGGTGACGCCGAAATCGAGGTCCTGGTAACGGCCTACTCGGATTGGAGCAAGAAGGTGGAGCCGCTGGTCTTCGTCAAGTCGTATGGCAAAGGGCGGGTCGTGCACAACGTCCTGGGGCATGGGCTCGATTCGAAGCAGAACCCGTCGTACCAGCGCCTCCTGTGCCGCGGTGTGGAGTGGGCAGCGACGGGCGAGGTCACGTTGGACTGAGGGCGGTACCAGCGTCATGGAACCGGACTCGTCCCCGCACCCCGACATTCGCTTCAAGGGGACGCTGCGCCCGTCCCAGGCAGAGGTCGTCGAGATCGCTCGGGAAAAGCTGGCCGCAGGTCGCCGGCGGATGCACATCGTGGCACCGCCCGGTTCCGGCAAGACGGTTCTGGGCCTCTACCTGTGGGCCCACTGCATTCGCGCGCCGGCACTGGTGCTTTCTCCGAATTCGGCCATCCAGGCCCAATGGGCGGCGCGCACGGACCTGTTCACGATCGAGCATGCGGGCGACGAAGCAGTCAGCACCGATCCGTTGGCTCCGGGCTTGCTGACATCCTTGACCTATCAGTCGGTGACCTTACCCAGTCGCGGCGATTCCGCACAGGACGAACAGGCGATCGACCTCTGGCGGAGCCAGTTGCTGGAGAAGGGCCAGGCGCTGAATGATCGCGAGGCCTCGGTCTGGATTGACGATCTCCGCCGACACAATCCCCAGTACTACGGCGAGCGGCTCGGCGCGTACCGCAAGCAACTGCGGGACGCCCTGGGGATTCGCGGCCAGGCCCTGGAGACTTTGCACCGTTCGTCGCTGGAGACACTGCAGCGGCTGCGAGACCGCGGCCTCGGCGTGGTGATTCTTGACGAATGCCATCACTTGATGGGGCATTGGGGACGCGTGCTGGCTGACGCCCACGAGTTGTTGGACAGTCCGATCGTGATCGGGCTGACCGCGACTCCGCCCGACCGTAGTGGTCGGAAGGCCGAGGATCTGCAGCGGTACGACGAGTACTTCGGGGAGATTGATTTCGAGGTGCCGGTTCCGGCCGTCGTCAAGGACGGCTTTCTCGCACCGTACCAGGACCTGGTCTACTTCGTGCGGCCGGCCGCGGATGAGTTGGTGTACGTCGCCCAAGCGGACACGCAACTTACCGAATTGGTCGACGACCTGTGCTCGGCGGAGAAAGAAACGGGGGACGATGGTGCAGGGCCGGGCGGCGAGGACCGGCCGGAGGAGGAGTCGCCGGCCCAACCGGCGCCCTTCGAGTCCCTGCCACGGTGGGTCGAGCGGGCGCTCAGGGAACGCCGCTTGCCGACGGGGACCGTGCAGGATTGGAAGCGGTTTTCCCAGCGGGACCCGGTGTTTGCGGACAACGGCCGCCTGTTTCTGGCGCGCCGCGGACTACCGCTGCCGGAGAACGTGCCCGAACTGGTGCTTGACCTGCAACCGCAAGAGATTCCCGAGATGGAGATCCTGGTTCCAGTCCTCGACCGTTACGTACGACACTACCTGCGGCGATCGCCGCGACCGGAAGCGCATCGCCGGGCCGAGCGGGCGATTCGCCGGTTGCGGACCCTGGGTGTGCAGATTACCGACACCGGCACGCAGGCCTGCGCTTCGCCCGTGGGACGCGTGATGGCATACTCACGCAGCAAGACGGAGGCACTTCCCGGGATCTTGTCGGCGGAGTTGGAGGCGTTGGGCGAGACGATCCGCGCCGTCGTCGTCGCCGATTATGAGAAAACCTCGGCGGTTACGGCGGAAGTCGAGCACCTGCTGGACGATGAAGCGGGGGGCGCTGTGGCGGCGTTCAAGGCGCTGCTGGAATGCCCGGCCACCGATGCGCTCGATCCCGTGCTTCTGACCGGCGCCAGCGTGCTGGTCGATGATGACCTGGCGGACACCTTCGTGGCAACCGCGAACGATTGGTTGGCGGAACGCGGGTACCAAGTCGAGCTGTCGCAGGGAGAGGAGGACGGCTTTCATGTCATCAGCGGGCGGGGCGGCGACTGGTGCCCGCGGATCTACATCGAGCTAATCACGGAACAGTTTCAGCGCGGGTTGACGAAGTGCCTGGTCGGCACGCGCGGCCTGCTGGGCGAAGGATGGGACGCCAACAAGATCAATGTGCTGATCGACTTGACGACCATCACCACGTCGATGACCGTCAACCAGTTGCGCGGGCGGTCGATTCGCTTGGACGCCGATGATGCGGAGAAGGTGGCGAACAACTGGGACGTGGTCTGCCTGGCGCCCGAATTCAGTAAGGGACTGGACGACTATCGGCGGTTCATCGCCAAGCATAAAACGATCTATGGTGTCACCGACGACGGGGCAATTGAGAAGGGTGTCGGGCATGTGCATGCGGCGCTCACCGAGCTCAAGCCGGAGGGACTGGAAGGGTCCGTCCAGGTGCTCAACGACGATATGCTGAGGCGGGTGGGGCAACGTGCCGACGTCCGCCGGAATTGGCGGATTGGCGAGCCGTATCAGGATCGTCCGATTCGCGCCTTGGAGACCCGCAATGCGGCCGTCGGTGGCGGCTTCCCTCCCTTCGCGGGTGCCCGTGAACCGTGGAACGCAACGTCGCTGGCGACTGCCATCGGCACCGCCGTGCTGCACGCATTGGCCGAGGCCGAGTTGATTCGAAACCGCTCGCCGCTCCACGTCGGAAGTCGTGCCGGAGGCTACGTACGCTTGTTCTTGGAGCAGGCCGACGAGCGTGAGAACCGCCTCTTCACCACCGCCGTCCACGAAGCGCTGGGCCCCCTGCACCGTCCCCGGTACGTTATTCCTCGCTATGTCCGCAGCGTGCGGGAAACCTGGATCTCCAGCGTGTTGCCGGAAATCATCGGAAAGTACTTTCGCCGGAGAGAGCAGCACCGCGCGATGCTGCACGCCGTTCCCGCTCGATTGGCCAAGAACAAGCGCCTGGTTGCCATCTACCAGAAATATTGGAATCAGCACGTCAGTCCCGGCCAGGCCGTTTATGGCCACCGGGGCGAGGGCGAACGGTTAATCGAGGCGGCGACGCAAGCACGGCAAGTGCCTTCCAGCGAGATCCGTGAAAAGGAAATTTTCATCTGAGTGGTTGCGCTGTTGGCGAATCGGGGCGAGAACCCTCGAATCCGCCACGTCCGCGCCCCCACGCGCACCGCTAAGCCGGTTGCCAACCGCTGGCAGACGGCGTGGTCGGCAACACTGAGACACTCTCCAGCGGTTCAATGAACATGGGCGAATTCCCTGGTCCCAACGGGATCCCCAGGCTCATCCAAAGGATCAGCAGGGCGATCCAGGCCACCAGGAAGGCGGTCGTGTAAGGGAGCATCAACGAAATCAGCGATCCGATTCCGGCCTGGGGCTCGTATTGGCGCATGAAGACCAGAATGATGACGACGTACGGATTGAGCGGCGAGATCGAGTTGGTCACAGAATCGCCGACGCGGTAGGCGGCCTGGGTGAGCTCGGGACTGATTCCCACGCCGGCGAAGATCGGTACGAAGACGGTCGATATCAGCGCCCATTTGGCCGATGCCGAGCCGACGAACAGGTTCAGGATACAAGCCAGCATGACGATCGAAATCACCAGCAGCCAGATCGGCATCTGCCAGGACTGCAGCAGCGCCACCCCTTCCAGGGCGATCACTTTGCCCAGGTTCGATTCGCTGAACCAGCCGACGAACTGGGCGGCGAAGAAGGCCAGAATGATATACGGGCCCATGGAGCTCATCGTCTTGTTCATCATGCCGGCGACGTCCCGGTCACTTTTGATCGACCGGGTTGCCAGCCCGTAGGCCAGCCCGGGCACGAGAAACAGGACGAAGAGAATCGGCACGATGACGTCCACCCACACCGCCAGTTCCCAACCGGGCCGCGGCTCGATGGTCCCGTTCAACGGTCCGCCCTCAATGACCACCATGGACAGGATGACGCCCGCGGCCGCCAGCAGTGCGCAACCCGCCCAGGCGACCCCTTTGATTTCCGCCGCGCTGAGCGTCGGGGCGTCCTCCAGATCCTCCGCTTCCGCGGCCTCGACTTGGGCGCGAATGTCAGCGCTCGTGTAACGTCGTTCCACCACCCAATGTGTCGCGCCCCAGCCAACCAGGGTGATCATCACGGTGGAGGCAATCATGAAGTAGTAGTTGCAGCGGATGTCGACCTGGTAGTCCGGGTCGAGGATCTGGGCGGCCTCTTGCGTAAAGCTTTGCAGGAGCGGATCGAGCCCGGTGATCAACAGGTTTGCACTGAATCCAGCGGCGATTCCCGAGAACACGGCGGCCAGTCCCACCAGGGGCGAACGCCCGGCCCGCGCGAAGACGGCCGCTGCCAGCGGTGGGAGCACGACGTAGCCCGCATCCAGTGCCATGCTGCTCATCACACCGACGAAAATCACGGCCGGCGTCAGCAGCGCCTGCGGCGTCAGCAGGACGGTCCCTTTCAACAGGGCGTCGATCAGCCCCGATCGTTCGGCGACGCCGATCCCGATCATCGCGACCAGCACAACGCCCAACGGAGCAAAACCGGTGAAGTTGGAAACCAGGTTCCGCCAGACCCACTGCATGCCGTCGCTGGACAAGAGACTCTTCACCGTCTCGACGTTGCCCGTCGTCGGATTCTCTGCGCTCCAGCCGACCCGCGACGCGACCTCCGACGTGATCAGCACAACCACGGCGCCGATCACGAACAGGGTCACGGGGTCGGGCAGCCGGTTTCCAATCCGTTCGATTGCACGCAGCATCCCGTTTCCACTTGTCGGTTTGGTCTCTGTCATGCTGGCCTCTGCTATCTCCCGTTCGCGTGGCTCGGGCCGGGCGAAACCGGCTGCCTTCGTGTCGATGATCGGACCAATGTAATTGATTGACGGGCGACATGCGATGATTGGTCGCGGTCGCTTGCGCCCTCGGTTTCGATGGCCGCGATTTCGGGCAGGGCGCGAGTTCGCGTCGGGTGGGCCGTCCGAGTCGCATCCTGGAGAAACTGAACCGTTCACGGCCTGCCCGGCGCCATGCCCGGAAGTCGCTGCCGTGGCTGCCTTGGCCCGATGGTCGTTCTATGGAAGACGCACCGCATGCCAGCACTTTCTGCCACCCGCAGGCACTCGCTCCACGACCACCCTTTGACAGCCTGACGCCGGCTACCGAAACTGTCGGTAGTCTCAGGATTCCCGCCAAGTTTGCCCGGCTGCCGACGCCGGATAGAGAAAGTAGACGATCATGCCCGCCTCGGTCCGCGACCTCACGCCCCAACCGCTTTGGAATCACTTTGCCGACCTCAATGCCGTACCCCGGCCGTCCAAGCAGGAGCAACGCGTGATTGAATTCATGCGGGATTTTGGCGAGTCACTGGGGTTGGAGACGACGGTCGATCAGGTCGGCAACGTGATCATTCGCAAGCCGGCGTCGCCTGGGATGGAAGGGCGGACACCGGTCGTCATGCAGTCCCATCTGGACATGGTGCATCAGAAGAATGCCGACACGGATTTTGATTTCGCATCGCAGGGAATCGAGATGTTCGTGGACGGTGATTGGGTCAAGGCCCGCGGCACAACGTTGGGCGCGGATAACGGGATCGGCGTCGCCAGCATTATGTCGATCCTCGCGGCAGACGACATTCCGCACCCGCCTTTGGAAGGCCTGTTCACGATTGACGAGGAGACCGGGATGACCGGCGCTCAGGGGCTGAAGGGCGGCCTGCTGAACGGCCAGATCATGTTAAATCTGGATACGGAAGAGGACCACGAACTGACGATTGGATGCGCGGGCGGTGTCGATGTGACCGCTCGCCTGACGTATACCGCCGCAGCGGCACCGGCCGCATCGGTCGCTTTTCGTCTCTCCGTGAAGGGGCTCCAGGGTGGTCATTCCGGTGTCGATATTCATCTCGGCCGTGCCAATGCCAACAAGCTGATGAACCGGTTGTTGTGGCATGCTGCGACGAAGTTCGAACTCCGAGTCGCCGCGATCGATGGGGGCGGGCTCCGCAATGCCATCCCGCGCGAATCGATGGCCACCGTTATCGTCCCCGCCGCTCGGGCCGACGATTTCGTCGCCTGGATTGCCGCCGAAGCGGACGTGATACGCAGCGAGTACGCGACCACCGATCCCGAGGCCGCCATCGGTTGCGAGCCGGTCGATGCGGCGGAAGACTTGGTTCCCGCCACCCTGCAACGGCTCGTCCTGGGCGCCCTTTATGGCTGCCCGAACGGCATCTGGCGGATGTCGCCCGAAATCGAGGGCCTCGTGCAGACGTCGAACAATCTGGCCCGAGTGTCGATGCAGGACGGCGAGCTGATGATCGCCTGCTTGACCCGCGGTTCGGTCAACTCAGAACGGGATGATCTCGCGGACGCGGTTGCAGCGACCCTGGAGTTGACGGGGGCGACCGTCTCGCGTTCCGGTGCTTACCCGGGCTGGCAGCCGGCACCGGAGTCCGCCATCGTCGAACTGATGTCGGCCCTGTACGCGGAACTCTTCCAGGAAGATCCGCACGTTTGCGCTTGCCATGCGGGCCTGGAATGCGGCATCCTGGGACAGAACTATCCGGACATGCAAATGATTTCCTTTGGGCCCAACATCTACGGAGCTCATTCTCCGGACGAACGGGTGCAAATCAGTTCGGTGCAGAAGTACTGGCGATTCCTGCTGGAGACACTGCGTCGGATTCCTGATGCGCCTCGTCCCGAAGGTGCAAAGGCGGTGTGACGCGGTTCGGCGTGGCGCGGGCAGTTCAAATGCCGTAACCGACAGAACCAACCTTGCGAATCGGCAAGTGGCATGGCCATACATTCCCTCACCAGTATCTATGACAACGACCGGCTCGATGCCTTGCGGGCAGCCGAGCGATTTGACCCCCAGGCGATCCACAAGCTGCACAGCAAGTTGCTGAGACGTTTCGTCGCCGACGAGGACGCGGTGGCCGACTTCCCCGCCCGCGACCGAATTCGCCTGCATACGCTCGACCTGTTTCGCCGCTGCGATTCGAAGCTCGACGGGGCGACCAAGTTGCTGTTCCGAACCGACGCGGACCTGCTGATCGAGTCCGTCGTGTTGCGGATCGAAACCGGACGTTCGACCCTCTGTGTGTCGAGCCAGGTGGGGTGTGCCGCCGCGTGCGATTTCTGTGCAACCGGCAAGATGGGAATTGCCCGTGATCTGTCTGCCGAAGAGATCGTCGATCAGGTGCTGCAGGCCGGGCAACTGCTTGTCGGCGAAGGCCGGCGGCTGCGTAATATCGTCTTCATGGGGATGGGGGAACCGTTCCACAATGAACGGCAACTGAAGCGGGCGCTCGACCTGCTGACTTCCCGGGCGTACTTTAACCATTCGCCCGGAAAAATCCTGGTGTCGACCGTGGGAGTTATCGAGGGAATGCTGCGCTGCGCGGACCGGTTCCCCGCCGTCAACTTGGCACTCAGCCTGCATAGTGCTCGGCAATCGGTCCGCGAAACGCTGATCCCGCTGGCCCGCAACTACCCGCTTGACGAGCTGCGGCGTGCCGTCAGCGAGGTGAACCGTCTGCAGGCACCGAGCACCACCGTGATGATCGAGTACCTGATGCTCGCCGGGGTCAACGACGCGGACGCGGATGCCGCCGCGCTGATCGCATGGCTTGACGGCCTGAATGTCCATGTCAACCTGATCCCTTACAACCCGATCGATGATGCGCCCCACCTGATCGGATCCGACCGCCCCACCTGCAAGCGATTCGCCGAACGCCTCAAGGCGGCCGGCCTGCAAACCACCGTGCGACATTCGCTGGGCAGCGACATCGCGGCCGCCTGCGGCCAATTGGTACGGCAGGAGAACCGGGCCATCGCTCGCCAGGCGGTCCTCGGCAAGACGTCCTCGCCCGGCTAGCCGCAGGTGACGTCCGGCCGGCGTTGCTTCGCCTTTCTGTAGGTCATGGCATGCCATGCATGACGTCATGTGGACTGATTCTTGCATCCGTGGCAAACGTTCGCCTGAACCCTGCATCCGTTGTTAAGCGTTCACCCAGCGTTTGGTGGGTCGGCGAGCGAACTGCGGGCTGACGCGTTCCGGTGGAGACGCGCAGGGCTTTGGGAGCGTTAACCGTCAGCGTTTGCAAATCAGCGATTGGCGCGGGATCGTTGATAACTCATCCATGTTTCGGGCTAACGCGACGTCCTTTTGGCGTCCCACAGGTAGACGCGGTTGTCGTTGAATTCGCGGTACGTCCCCTGAAACGTATTCAGGTCGGACATCATGATACGAAACTCGAACGTCCCGCGTGACGGTCCACTCGCCCCGCTCCACTCGCCCCGAATCATCAGCGCGTTTTGCTCGCCTGCCATCGCGTAGGTCACGTTTCGCAGCCGGCCGCGGAAGCCGTCGTCGGACTGCGCGTAGGTGGCCTGGCGACCGTCGAATTCGAGCCGCATCTTCTTGCGTTGGTGCGAGCGGATCTCCGTGTAAAACCCTTCCCACGTGCTTTGTTCGAGACGAGGGAATTCCATCGTCACCGGCGGCATCATGAGTTGATCCTGGTTGGGGAGGCCGATCGTGGGATCAAAGAGGTCGCCGATGGCCGGTTTGTCACCCGGCGGCGGAAACCATTGCTCCTGGATGTCCTGCAACCGTTCGCGCCGATGTTCAGGCTGTAGCAGTGAATATCCCTCGCGTCGCATGTCGTAGCGGCCGACGTACCGCCGTCCGACCGAATCAAAGTAGTAAATGTTATCGCGGTCATTGTCGTTGCGGACCGCGATGAGTTGTCGGAAGAAGACGCTGTTTTTGGGATTCTTGCCGAACCAGATGGTGACGATCCGCTGCCTGGCGTCGTCCCGGTTCCAGGTGTCGACTTGGACGCCGTTGGTGTAGAACTGATCGGGAACTTCAAATCCCGCAGGATCAAAGTCAGGTGGCTGCGCTGGTGCCGGTTGACCGCTCAGGCTCAAGAATCCGCCTACGCTTAACAGCAGCCCGGCCGCGATCGTGATCCGCATCATCGTCTCCTTGGATTGTTGTCTGGTGATCGCATTGCATCGCTCGATCCGTTCGCGTCGCGGGGCACTCAACAAGCGGCGATGAGCGACAGTCGCCGCTGCTGATCGTGGTCGCCGTGCTACGGAGAATCGGGGGTGACCTTGAAGCCGCCCGCAGGCGGTTCGGGAACCACTTCTTCGTCGTCCGACCCGCTGGAGACGCCCGTCGAGCCGACGCGTTTGTAGCCGTGTTCCTCGAATTTGATCTCTTTGTGGACGCATGCGCCGATCAAAATGATCCCGGCCAAGGCAAACAGGAGGCCTGGACTGGCGCTTTGCAGTGCGCCTTCCATCTTTGCGCCGGCGGCGCCGCCGGATCCTTTGAGCGTAAACGCGGCGTCGATTCCGAACCAGGTCATCATCAGCCCCAGATAGACGCAGACAAATCCGATGACCATGCCGAACGCTACTTGCACGGACGCCGCCAAGACGGTGGCATCCATGGTCCGGCTGAAAGCGAATCCGAGCCACACCAGGCCGATCAGGGCGAGTGCCACGAAAACGGTCAACCGAAACAGCCAGGGAAACGTGTCGCGAATTGTCTTCGCGATGTCGTGGCGGAAGCCGTCGAGCTGTCCGCCTGTGTCGTCCTTCGTCGTGGCGGCTGCCGTCGCCTCCGCCGCGGCCGGCAGCGATGCCGCTTGAGGATCTTGTTCCGACACGGCAGGCTTGACGGATTCTTCCATCGAAAGTCTCCTCCTGGTTGCTTCCAATTGGATCTGGCTTCATCGTAGTGGAGCGTAGCGCTGGCCGCAATTTTCTCCTGATTACGGCAAGCCGCCTGCCACCCCGTTTCTGCCGGAATGTTGGCAAATAGAAGTAAGTGCGGCGCGCGTTACTTGTCGCCGCCAGGCGGACGCATCTACAACCGAATCGTCAGTAGTTGTCAGGAACACAGGCCAGCAGCCAGGGTGCGGGGGGACGCCGTCTGATGAGTTTGGAGTTACGAGAAACGAGCGGTAAAGTGATCGGCTGTGCGATCGCCGTGCACCGGGAGCTGGGCCCCGGCTTCATGGAGGGGATTTACGTGCGCGCGTTAGCGATTGAACTGCGGCATGCGGGCATCCGCTTTCGTTGCCAGGTAGATCACGAAGTCGCCTATCGGCGCCAGGAAGTTGGCAGCCTGAAGTTGGATCTGCTGGTCGACGATTGCTTGATCGTTGAGGTCAAGGCAATCGCCGACTTGGCAGACATTCATTTCGCCCAGACGCGCAGCTTTCTCAAAGCGTTCGACCTCAAGCATGCCCTCCTGCTGAACTTTGCCACGATGCCCCTGACGATCAAACGCGTCATCGCCGATCAGGGGGCGCGGGCGCGCTAAACGTGGTCAGACCGCATTGTTCCTCAGATGGCAGGGCCACCACCATAAGCGGTAGCATCCTTATCCTTGCGTCAAGAGTCGTACACTGTGTTGGTGTGCTCCATGGCTCGTCGGCCAGAATTGCAGGCTCGTCATTCATCAGCCGTTGGGCGTTAGCCCCGGTTCTGTGCGGCGCAAACCGGACGGTAATGGCAAAGGGCAAAGGGAGGGGGCAACGGGGGGCAAAGGGGTCATCGAAAGCGCCGGGGTAGACCGGTTTAGCGAAAGGAAGCGAAAGAGCGAAAGGGAAAAGCGAAAAGGCAAAGGGGCAGAGGGGACACCCAATCTCGGGCGAAAGGAACGAAACGGGACACCCAATCTCCGGGGGCGCCGCGCACATGCCCGCGAGAATTGTGGGTGGCCCCGTTTGTGGCCCCGTTTGTGCCGTGCCGATCGTGGTTTGCCGATTGTGGTTCATGGTGTGCGTGCCGCCGACCCAACCGAGGAACCGTTCCATTTCACCATCCAGTTGTGGGCGGAGGATGCAGCGCTAGTGATTGGGCATCAATTGGTAGGCGAAAAGCTCCACCTGATAAAGCTCCAATCCTTCGGCCAGGACCCGTTCGAAGGCGGCATAATCCCCGTCCTTGTGGAATATCGTGGCCCTCAAGTTGGCACGATTGAGGGCGTGGTACAGCCCGCCGGCTTCATCAGAACGTGGTGGCCGACTCATGCCAAAACCTTAACCTCACGGGTGACACCGAAAAAGAGGCCTGACCCCTTCCCCTGCTTAGTTGCTTTTCGAGCCTGCGACGGGCTGCCGCACCGGGCCTGGGGGCGCCGATTTTCTTTCGGCGCGTGGCCGACGTATTGCTTGCTGGCCTGAATGCGATTGGGTAGCCTGCGTACAGTATTGTGGATCTGTGAGATATCTCACGCAATTCGGCGGTCGTGATAGCGAAAGGGGACACCCAATCTCGAGCGAAAGAACGAAACGGGACACCCAATCTCCGGGGGCGCCGCGCACATGCCCGCGAGAATTGTGGGTGGCCCCGTTTGTGGCCCCCCGTTTGTGGCCCCGTTTGTGCCGTGCCGATCGTGGTTTGCCGATTGTGGTTCATGGTGTGCGTGCCGCCGACCCAACCGAGGAACCGTTCCATTTCACCATCCAGTTGTGGGCGGAAGATGCAGCGCTAGTGATTGGGCATCAATTGGTAGGCGAAAAGCTCCACCTGATAAAGCTCCAGTCCTTCGGCCAGGACCCGTTCGAAGGCGGCATAATCCCCGTCCTTGTGGAATATCGTGGCCCTCAAGTTGGCACGATTGAGGGCGTGGTACAGCCCGCCGGCTTCATCAGAACGTGGTGGCCGACTCATGCCAAAACCTTAACCTCACGGGTGACACCGAAAAAGAGGCCTGACCCCTTCCCCTGCTTAGGTGCTTTTCGAGCCTGCGACGGGCTGCCGCACCGGGCCTGGGGGGCGCCGATTTTCTTTCGGCGCGTGGCCGACGTATTGCTTGCTGGCCTGAATGCGATTGGGTAGCCTGCGTACAGTATTGTGGATCTGTGAGATATCTCACGCAATTCGGCGCTCGTGATGGGAAAGACGTCGGACCGATCGGCAACGAACGCTGGCCTCCGGGTGAAGCCCGAAGTCGCCTGTGCATCTCACAATCAGATGGAACTGCGACGAACAGGATTGGAAATGAGCAGAAGGAGAGTCCGGATGGAACATGCGAAGTCAGCGCGACGGTGTTGGTTGTGCGCCTTACTAACCTTGCTATCGGTGGGTGCGACGGTCGTGTCGTCTCCCCAAGCGGCCGCCTGGCAGCCCGACAAGAAGAAGCCCAAGGAGCCCCGGGGAAGTCACGCCACGGATCATTTGCTCCGACAGGCGCTCGCCGATCAAAACGTGACGCCCCTCGACTCTGGCCTTCCCAGCGAGCCGAACGCGGACTTGCTTCTGCTCGGCCAGGCCTTGTACTTCGATCATGAATTGAGCGGTAACCGAGACATTGCCTGTGCCACGTGTCACCACCCGACGTTATCAACCGGTGACGGCCTCTCGCTGCCGATCGGAACCGCGGCGGTGGTGGCGGGCGCCTTGGGACCGGCGCGTACCAAGGGCCCAGATCGTTCGCTTATCCCGCGAAATGCCCCCGAGGTTTTCAATCGCGGTTCGACCGAGTGGTTTTCGCAGTTCTGGGACAGCCGAGTGGTAGAAGACGGCCTGGGAGGCTTCCTCAGTCCCGCGGGGCTGGACCTACCCGCGGGTCTCCCCAACGTGCTGGCCGTGCAGGCCATGTTCCCCGTCACCTCGCGTGACGAAATGCGTGGCGCCGAGACCGACCCCAACGAATTGTCTGCCATTCCCGACGCCGATCTACCCGCGATGTGGGCAGCCTTGGTGGCGCGCCTGTTGGCGATTCCAGAATATCGCAAAATGTTCAGCGATGCTTATGAAATCGACGACGCGCTGCTCGAGACGGTGATCGGATTCGAGCACGCGGCCATGGCCATCGCGGCGTTCGAGGCGGAGGCGTTTACCTTCCTCGATAGCCCGTTTGACCGGTATCTCGCCGGCGACAACCACGCGCTCTCATCGGCCCAAAAGAAGGGAGCACTCCTGTTTTACGGTCAGGCGCAATGCTCGCAGTGCCACGCCGGTCCGCTGCTGACGGACCAGCAACACTATAACCTCCTGGTACCCCACCTGGGCCCGGGTAAGGTGGCCGGAAGTGATCCCCCGATCGATCCCGGCAGGGCACTCGTAACCGGTGTGGCGTCAGACGCATTCCGCTTTCGGACGCCGCCGCTGCGTAATGTCGCCGTCACAGCACCCTACATGCACAACGGTGCCTACACGGACTTGAAAGCCGCCGTCCGGCACCACCTGGATGTGGTTGTGGCGTTTGACCAATACGACCCGGCGGATCATCTCGACCAGGTCGAGTTGATCGATACGGTCGTCTACTCAGATGTGGCTGGAAGCATGCCGGACTTGGAGCCGATTGAACTGTCCAAGAAGGATTTCAACCACCTGATCAGCTTCTTGAAATCGCTGACGGCTCCCCGGCTGAAACAACGGCTCCGGGCGACGATTCCCTCGAGCGTTCCCAGTGGATTGCCGATTGACGACTTCTGATGATTGCCGGAAAGTTGCTACAACGAGCCCCGTGGGAAGCCGGCAACGGCAGGCCCGCGGGGCTTTTTTTGTCGCGTAGTGTCCTAATCTTGGGTTGGGGATTTTTGGGGTGGGCCTACGAGGGGGCAAAGGGGGGGCAAAGGGGACATCCAACGGGGGCAAAGGAGGCAATAGGGACATCCAATATCCGTCATGCGTGCAGACTTTCAGAGTTCGCAGATACATGTAAGTGCATGTGCTGGGTGTTTTGCCTCTTGATCGCCGTCGCTAGATTCTTGCGATAGTCCGGTTCCCAGGTGCGTTTGCAAACCCGTTCGGCCGCTTCGACGGTGCAGTGGAACTACTTGCCGCCTGGGCCTCTAACGTGTTGCCAATTGAGGAGTACCGAAATGCCACGCCAGGCACGCAGCGAGTATCTCGACCCGAACACGGTCCAGGTGATCCATGGGGTTCAACGGTGCGTCCGAAGAGCATACTTGTGTGGAAGCGACAAGATCTCCGGAAGATCGTTCGAGCACCGTCGCGGCTGGGTCCGCCAACGGTTGGAGATTCTCGCATCAGTATTCGGGATCGACTGCCTTACCTACACTGTGTTGTCCAACCATATGCATCTGGTTCTCCGCACTCGGCCCGATGTCGTGGCCACCTGGAGCGACGACGACGTGGCCCGCCGTTGGTTGCGACTCTTCCCCGTTCGGAGACTCGAAGATGGCTCGGCTGCCGTTCCGACTGGCCCGGAGATCGCGACCGTTACGGGCAACCCAGAGCGACTGGCGGAAGTGCGGCGGCGGTTGTCGGACGTTAGTTGGTGGATGCGGTGCCTGGCAGAGAACATCGCCCGCAGGGCCAATCGGGAGGACCAGTGCAGCGGCCGATTCTGGGAAGGCCGTTTCAAGGCTCAGTTGCTGCTGGACGAAGCTTCGCTGTTGGCCTGTGCCGCGTACGTTGACTTGAATCCGGTCCGCGCGGCGTTGGCTAACTCGCCGGAGGAGTCCGAGTATACCGGCGCGAAGGACCGGATTGACGACTTGCTTGAGCAGAAGCCTCAAGCATCGTGCTCTAAAGACAAAGATGCACGACGGCGAAGACAGCGGCAGGCAACACGCGCTTGGGAGCGGAGTCGCCGGCCGATAAAAAGTGGCTGGATGAGTCCGCTGGAGATTCAGGAAACAGCCGCTTCCCCAGGACCGGACGCCAGCTTATGCGGCAGGCGAGCCAGCCTGAAGGGTTTCCTGTCGATGTCGCTTTCGCAGTACCTGGAGCTTCTGGACTGGACCGGGCGGCAACTCCGCTCACGAGGGCGACGCAGCATCCCGCCAGAACTGGCACCGATCCTGGAAAGGCTGGGCCTGAAAGTCGGCGACTGGTGTGAGTTGGTCAAGAAGTTTGGCAAACTCTTCAAGCGTGCGGCCGGCAATGCGGAACGGTTGGCGGCCGAAGCCGCTCGGCGAGGGCAGAGCTACTTGCAGGCACCCGGCTCGAAGTTATTCGCAGTAACAGGCGACTGAGACCGCTTGCCAGTGGTTTGAGGAACCGGCGCCGACTAGAAACAGTGTCGTCCGCCGTTGGTGTTCACGTCGCGTACGATACTGCCACGCGCCACTCTGCGTGACCGAAGTTTTTGCCCCTTCATGGCAGCATACCTTTCCTCAGTGTGAGACCTCGGCTGGGCAGGCAACTCGTCGTTCGGCTCCGATGTTGGATGTCCCCATTGGGCCCCCCGCTGTTGGGCCGATGTTGGATGTCCCTGTTGGGCCCCCTGTTGTGTCCCGATTGTGGATGTCCCTGTTGGGTCATGGATGTCCCTGTTGGGTCCTGATTGTGGATGTCCCTGTTGGGTCGGAGGCCACCGTATTCGACTTCGACCCGCCCACATCGGCCAATTCCGAAGTTGCCACCGGCGCCACGGTCGGCAGCCGCCAACAAGAGCGCCGGCCACCGCCTTTGCACGATCTAAAGTTACATGTAAATGCAATCGCGTCGCATTGCCCGCCAGACAGCCGTCGCCTAAAACCGATCCCCGCGTTCTGTTTTTCCGTTCTTGTGGGCCGACACGGGCATGCTGGCGAAATTGAATACGTTTTCGTTGTTGGGGATCGAGGCTTTGCCGGTCGAGGTCGAGGTGGACGTATCCCCGGGCGCGCTCCCCAAAACCATCCTGGTTGGGCTCCCCGAAGCGGCCGTCAAAGAAAGTACGCATCGGATCGAGCGGGCGATGGTGAACTCGGGGTTTCAACGGCCTCAAGACCGGGTGGTGATCAACTTGGCGCCGGCTGACTTCTATCCGGTAAACAAAAAATGTACGAATCTCCCAGCTTTGGGATGACTTCGATTTTGATCGGCACACTCTTGGGTCGGTTTGCAGCCTTCTCGTTGCGCTCGTCGTACTCGATGACCACCTGCTCAATCACTTGTGACGCAAGTTCGGCTTTTCTGCGGTAACCAGCATCATCCGAGACTACCGTTCGCACACGATCCAGAACATCATGCCGTTGCCGAAGTTCGGCAAGACAATCCCACATCTCGCCAGCTACGTTCTTTCGACGTGCTTCTGCTTCTTGGATCAACAATTCAGTTTGCTCAAGGTCTTCAGCAGTATTCTGAATGGTCCTTGTGGCCGTCTCCGGCAAACGAGAGAGAAGGTTCGACAGCCGTTCTCGCTCTGCTTCGAGTCGCACCATCTCTACGTCAACTTGTCGCTGATGACCCTGGTTGCACGACTGATACAGATTGATCTTCGAGCGGATGAAGCGTTTGAGGTCTTCGTCGGATTGGTCAGATTCAAGGAACTCCACCGTAATACGTTTTCGCTCAAGACGAATGTCGGGATTGTTGCTCGCAGTTTCCTCGATCCGCTCCCAACACGTCGCAAGCAACTTGTACTTCTCGATGAGTTCACCCTCCAGATTGGCGAACACTGATGTATCTTGCGTTTCGTTGGCACGGATCAAATCGGCGATCTTCCCGTGAGAATGTTCAAGATAATCGTCAATGATTTGCTCCAGCACTCGTTTGCTGATTGCATGGCACCTGCATCCAGTCGGGTTGCTCTTTCCATAAGTGCCGTAGGTTGCGCAAAAGTACGCTCCCCCGTTCTGCGTTCGGATACGCATCTCTCGTCCGCACTTCCAGCAGACGGCCAAGTTACGCAACCAAAAGCGAGCCGTTCGAGGAGACTTCTTTTTCTTCTTGCCGTACTTCTCCGATTGTGCCTGGAGTCTTGCCTGAGCGACTTGAAAAAGTTCTTCGTCTACCAAAGCGTCATACTCAGGTTCGTCAGGCATAATCCAGTCACTTTGACTGCGAACCCTTCCTTTAACTTTGGCTGTTACTGGCTGAATTTTTCCGTCTACGAACTCGACAAACCGAGAGCCACCCCGCTTATTGAATGTTGGATAACCAATTGCCGCTGGGTTACGAAGAATCTCTTTGATCTTCTGCTTATCCCATGTCCCAAAGCACGCCGAGACTTCGAGGTCACGCAGACGAGTGGCGATCTGCGTCGGCGAGATTTGTTCTTCGGTATACCAACGAAAGATATTTTGCAGTGTCTCAATTCGTTCGACAGCGATTGTCGGTCGAAGGCGCAACACGCAATCTTTGTCTTTAGCAGGAAAGTTATTGAGTCCGTCATACCGCACTTGCTCGTCACCAGTAATCTTGACTCGATTGTGGTGACCACCATCGAAATGGACTCGCCAAAGTTCCTTACCAGATTTGTCAAAGCAAACAACGTCACAACCAAACGGTGGATAGCCGCCAGGATATTCACCATTCTTTGCTCGGTTAATCTTTTGGCTAAGATTTCTGTCAGCGATCTTCTTTTGCTCGCTCCGGCTTTTTTGAACTCCGAGGGCGTTCGTAATTGCCGTTACGTCGTTGTCCATATTTGACAATTCTCCTTCGGTCGCCGACCAAAGGGTAACGCCATATTCGAGAAGTTCATTAACGTAGTGCCCAAACTCGGCCCAATGAGCGACACCGAAACGATCTTGTTCGGCGACGACGATAACATCGATCTGTCCAGTTCTGACAGCAGTAAAGAGGCGCTGAAATTCCTTGCGGTACTTCGCCATGTCACGGGGATTCCGCCCCTCGTTGTCGATGAACCAGAGAGAAATGGACACACCGTTCTCAGCCGCCCAATCCTCAATCCGCTTGACTTGCCGCTGTTCATCTTGATCTTCTTTGCTTACCCGAACATAGGCTGCGATAACTTTGCCGATCATGGTGCGGTTCTTCTATTTGTTAGAAAGTAATGTGTAGTCTTTGTTCTAATTAACCGGAGACGGTGTGCTGGAGGCGGATGATTGTTCAATTTCATCAAGGAGCATCCTCAGTTTCTCCAACGATATTCTGGGTTGCTTTCTCCTTGGAACATCGAAGTCCCGCAAGTCCTCAGAGGAGATCAGGTCGATCAGGCTTTCGCCGATCTCGGTCAATTTGCGGTCGTTTGAATGGGCCACCGGACTACTCGCCACTTTGGTCATCGTCAGTTGCATTGGCGACCGTTGCGCCGTGCTGTCGGTGAACAAGCAGCCACGGGGCGGGTAGCATCTGGCTACTTGCGAAGTAGCGAGGTCACCCAGGACTGGCGGTAAGAGCCTGGACACGGGAAAATGGCCAGAAAAGGAAATCAAGAAGAAAGATGAATCCCGTGAATGCAGCAGAACTTGACCGCTACCGTGTTCTTTGCGACCGCATGCGTGATCTAGCGTCACATGTCGGATTCTTAGCCGAAGAAGGTCCAGCGATAGGCCACCGGCTCGTGGTTTGCCGTGATCTCTCTATGCCACTGTCGAAAGCAAGATGGGCCGATGTCATCGTGTCAAATAAGGGAAGTGTTCCAAACGACCGAGCGACGTGGGAGGACTGGTCTGAATTTGGCGACAAGACAGCCGTCAGCCACTACTTCGGTCTTGGAGAGTCAACCGATGTAGAAGATGTTCCAGTTGTCTTAGAGCGTGGATATGATCTGCTCGCTGAGTATGAGGACATCGACGAACTGCCGGATGAACTCGTCTGGGACACACCTTGGGTCCACCGTTTCGGCTCGCAGTTGCCGAAGTACGAATACCTGCTTGACTTGATTTGTCGAGAAACAGGAGAGCGGCAATCATGCCCAGGCTTCGATGAATTGGAAGTTATAGAAAACCACGACTTGCTTCGGACCATTGCCGATCAGTTTCAGTCTTGGGTTGGGGATCGGACCTGGGTGGGCGACCCGACTTGGTTGAGGCCGGGCGAGAAGCCGAAGACCGAGGACTTCACATGCCAGTTTCAGCAGGTGGACGAACTGTGGCATGTGGGATACGCCGTCAATGAGGGCAATGATAATGTGATCCTACCGCATCGAGTTGGCTTGGAGAGAATCGTCCGCCTTTTGAAGCATGAGCAGAAGGAATTCTCACCACTGGAATTGATTGGAAGCATGAAACCACCAGAACGCAAGGTGGAAGTGTTTACCTTGGAGGCTGTAAAGCGGATCGACAAGCAAATCTCCAAGTTGGAAGACGAACTGGACGGCCTGCGGGAGGTCTTGGGCGATCCAGAAACGGTTGACAGAATTGACGAGATCGAGAGCGAACTCTCGGTGCTAAAAAAAGAGCAGTCCAAGATGCGTTTTCAAGGGCACACGAAAACGTACACGACAGACTTTGACAGGGCACGCAAATCCACCAGAAAGTCCATCGACGAGGCGTTTGCGTTGATTGCGGAGCAATCGCCTGAGCTTGCGAAACTTCTTTACACGGACATCCAGTACCGTGATGGTAAATGGTGTTACCGGCCATCCCAGGCCGTGGATTGGGTTTTTGATCCTGCGTAGGGCTCCTGGGGCATCCTGTCGCTTGCTACTTTGCAAGTAGCAAGATGCTACGCCGGAATTGGCGGCTTCTCTGTGTTGGTCGATTTATCACGCTTGCAGTTGCGGCGGATCGGCCTGTCACGCAGAGGAGAAATCCAATGAATGAGCAGGAAAAGAAAGAACTGGAATCGCTCGAACGCAAGTTTGCCAAAGGGCAGAAGGACGCCATCTACGCTCTCCGGGAGATTCGGGAGCGGAAAATGTACAAGGAAGACTACGGCACCTTCGACAACTACATGGCCCGCCGATGGAACCGCACCCGGCAGTGGGCGACTCAGATGATCTCCTGGGTTCGTCAGCAGGAGTTGCTGGACGAGCAATTTGGTAATGGCATCTACCAGTTGTCTCCGGCAGAGGCAACGACGCTGGCCGTCCTCGAACCGAAGGCAAAGGCCGACAATCCTGATCTCCTTGCCGACTTGTATGTTGAGGCCATCAAGGATGCCCAGCAAGAGGCCGAAGCAAGTGGCAAATCTCGAACCGTTGAGATGGTGAAAAGAGCCGTGGCGAAGAAAAGGAACTTTCTTCAAAACCTCTACGACTTCGGAATCAGCGACCTGACCCGTGACGAGTCCGATCAACTGGATCGCATCAAGGACAAAATGAGCTACGCCGATGCTCGGTCGATGCTCCAGACGGCTCGTGAAATCTCAGAGAAGGAAGACCGCTACTCTGCCGAATGTTTGGAAGAACTGGTGGATAAGTCCAGGAAGGATGGCCCCAGCAACCAAGAGAACCGTGACCAGCCGGAGCAAATTGAGGAACCCAAAGATCACCATTTTTACGAGGTCGAACCCTATGGTGACTTGAGCGACATGATGACAACCAAGAAGGCTCGTGTGGACGGTTCTCAACTCAGGGAAATTCTTCATCTCGTGCAGCAGTACTTGGAGAAGGGAACCTTCAAGGATGGTGGTGTTCGATTCCGCCTGGTGACCACCAATTAGCACCTGGCCCTCCCGCCGCCAACGGCGGCGGGAGGGCCTTCGTCTTTCTATTAGACACGCCTCATTGGGCACTACATACACACATGCAGGAGACTAACCATGACACGCAAGCAAATTGACGATCTGCCAAAAGAAGTGCTGGTCGAAATTAGAACATACCCAAGATTGGGCGAGATCGAGTTCACGGCAGTCGATGATTCTGGACAACTGTTCTATGGTCACGAGCCACATCCCGACGACAATACACGAGTCATGTTTCGCATTACGGTAGACGTTCATCAAGACCCGACATCTGGAAAGGAAGTCTGGCGCATCTGTGCATCGGAAGCTCATGACGGTTGGGGGCCGTTCATCTACGACCTTGTAATCGAAGCTGCTTCGTCTGTTGGCCTTGGCGCATTTACAGGAACCGGACTGAACCCTGACTCGATCCGTATCTGGCAGAAGTACAAAACCGAGCGAGAGGATGTTGTCAAACATTTTCTCGCTGAGGACCATCCTTGGAGGAGCGAGCTTGTTGACCCTCGATTCCCCTTTGTCCTCTACAAAGAACCGAATCTTCTTTATCAGCTTGAACAGGCCGGTCGGATTGTTAACAGAGTCGGCCAGGACGGTTTTTGACAGGGCGTAAGATTGAATTCGAGTAAGCACCAAGGCCCGCAGCCGTCGTCAGACGGCTGCGGGCTTTTCTCTTTGTTGGCAGTTATCGTGGCCTGCTGTGCCACGCTCATGTGGCTGGCGGTTTACACAAACGGGCATTGGCTTCTTCCCGCTGCAGCAAGTGGAAGACATCATTTTCTACCATGTTTTACTTCTCTAAGAGAAGTTGGCCGGTGGCTGCTCGCTGCGCTCGCTGACGCCACCGACCATCTACGCTCAATTGCTGACGCTCCCTCTTAGGACGCAGTAACTTTACTTGTTGTTACTTTTTGCGAGCCACCAGGATGTTACTACAAACTGGTTTCTGGTCCGCCGTCAGGCGGGCCTGCTTGCGAGCGAAGCGAGCAAACAAGCAACTCATTACCAAGAGTCAAAGCATATTTTAGTTGTACCTAGCCCCAGCAAATTCAGCAGCTATTTTTCGCTGCCAGGAATGCCCGTCGAACAAAAGTCAAACCGATCAACCTGATTGCAATGTCGTCGCCGACTTGAACGCTTTATATTTTTTCTAGCGGGGCCTGAAGCACATCGCCACCAAAGCGGTTGCTTCCGCTTTCCCACTGTCTTGGGCTACGCCCCAGCCTACGGCTTCCAACCATCCACGACCAGAGTTTCACTGTGTTTTCAAAATCCGACATGTAAGGTGACCAGTGGGTGTCACCGTGAAAGTTGAAGAAGGTCGGTGCCAGCCGCCAAGTGTTTCGTCTTTGGCTGTGTTGTCGTCGAAGGTTGTCGGAAGTTGGTAGCGGTTAGGTATCAGTTATGAAAGTTACAACCAGCCGCCAACTGTTTCGTCGGCTCAACTGGAGGCATAAAAAATCCCCTGCCGAGTTCGTTGAGCAACAACCTGAGCAGAGGACTGAAAATGTTTCGTGCGGTTGTTGCTCACTTATAGATAAGTATCTCTTTCGCCATTTCCAACAGCATTTGGAACTTTTTCAAAATTATTTGTGGAACGGAAGAATCGGGTGCTATCGCTATCACGACAAGTCACTAACGTTCCTGTCCGCCCGTTTTGGTAAATTTGTTTACCAAACATATTTTCCGCTCTGAACCGTTCCCCCCTCATTTCCGCTTCAGAGAGCCACTTTAGAAGCTGCCGTATCAGAAGTGATCGGCTCTTACCGCCATAGTGCCAGACCTGCTTGCAAGCTGGTCATTTGGCAAATCTGATCACCAAGCCGGAACGGACTTGGGATTTATGATAGTTGACACGGGAGCGGGCGATTTTGTCTCGATCAACCAGAGTCACAGTGTCGCCGTCGTTGTTGAGCGGCATAGTTGGGTCTGTCATCGTGACTTCAAGTGACAGTCCAGGGCCGATCTTTCCTGACAACAAAAAGACGTTCCCTGCCTTGTCGATTAGCTTCCAGCCGTCGAGGTCCAAGATGGTCTTCGTTGAATTGGAAAGTATAACTTTTTCGTGCCCGGCATCCTTGCCAGCCGGATTCGGCAACAGGGCGATGATGGAAACGCCATTTGAAACGATTTCAACATTGATCGGCAAAGGTTTCAGAGTCCTTTTTTGATCTCGCCAGTCCCACGGAGCCACTGGCTTGGCGTCAGACCAAAGTCCCAGCTTTTTTGCCTTGGCTTCAGCCTCCAACTGCTTGAGAGTCTTATCGTCGGAGTATTTGCGGAACCACCATGCATAGCCTGTTCGCACCAGTTCCTGATTGAGGCTCATACTGTTTGGCAGGACAACTTCCGCCAGCGTGCGACCATATCGGTCTTTGCCCTTGGGCTCGATTGTTACAACTTTCCCAAAGCAAAGTTTTGACGTTCTATTCTTCGCCTGTCGCCCATGTGCCTGCCCCAACTCTGGACAGTCGATCCCTTCCAGGCGTATCGTTATCTCGGTTTTGTCATGCAGGACTTTGATTGAGTCACCATCCGTGACGGCGGTTACTTTGCCGGTGACGGTGTCGGGGGTGGTGGCGATAAGGAGGAGCAGGATGAATGGCTTGACGATCAACAGACTAGGAGTTTCTAAAAAGGAAGTTTGGCCAACTCAAGAAACCGCTGACGTTCCTCGTCGGTCGTGTGACGCAGGACTCGTTGGGCAAGAGAAATCAGAATGTGTTTCTCCTGGGCAAATGCTTCATCTGTATAGTGATCTTGCCCCGAACGAATCCTGTTCATGGTGGCAAACATGTATCTCAGGAACTCGACAGGCATGATCAAGTCATCCAAGTCGGCCCATCCGGTTTGTCGTTTAAGCGCTAGTTGAGCTTGTTCCGCTTTCCTGTCGCACTGACCCTTACACACGACGTACACAGAGTGAAATGTTGCCCCGACCATTGCATGGACAAGGTTGCCAACATGTTGGTTGGCGTACAACTCCATCAGCAGGTCTTTGCCGCACACCTTGCACTCAAGTGGCTGGTATTCGTCAAGCACGAGATGCAAAGGCCGAACGATCTTGTAGGAGTTCGGAAAGTATCGCAGCATCAATGGCGAGTACCCGGTCGTGATGAGCAGATTCTCGATCAGGCGACCGTCGAAAACCGAATAGTCTTTGATGTCCTTGTTGTCTCGCAGGGCCTTCAGTCGTGTGTTTAGGCCAGATGACGCTAATGTCGAGTAGAAACCGATGAAGCCATCTGCCCTAAAATGTTTCAGGCGCTCAAGTATGTTTGGTTCGTGGTCCTCAGATACCGCTTTTCCGCTCGTTGCGAAGTGCTTGCAACTTACAAGCCAACGGAATTGGTAGCTGCTGAGAGTGCCCTTCAGGTTCTCTGTTACAAGCAAGTCCTTTCCCTGATCGGGGCCACGGTCTACGGTGGACTCCACAAAGAAACCTCTGGTCACGAGAAAGTCTCTTGCAAACTGTTCCCAGCCATCCGTGTCGTAGGCGATTTCTGTGTAATCGATCATTGCAAAATTACACGACCTCCACCCAACCTACGAGTCTTGCATCGTAACCACGATTCTCAGATAAGAATCCCCGATGGACGAGTTCACGCTGGATCATCGGTTCAAGAGCCTCCGTCAGTAGGTCCACTTGAGGCGGTTTATCTGAAGTGGCCGGTTCAAGTTGGAACAAACGGTCAACTTGCTTTTCCCAGGCCGGGATACGTTGCCCATCACCATCTATGGCAAGGGTGAGCATTTGGTTTCTGGTTTCTCCACGGTCGCCCTGAGTTGTTACATGCCAAATCGACATGACGCCTGTGCGTCCGTCGTCACTGCGAACCCGAATGCCAATGTGATCGTCAGGAAGACCACGAAATTGCTGCATGTACTGCATAACAAGCGGATGGTCCAATCCCATCAGGTCGATGCTCTCTGATTCAATCGAAGCGTCTCGATCTGTAGTGAATCTCAATGGTTCACCGTTGTCAGGCGTCACGATGGCGAACACCCCATCGGATTCAGGCTGGCAGGTCTTCCCTTCTTCTTCCGCTGCTGCACGAACAAATCGAACGATTTCATCCATGCCCTCCGTCGTGTCGGAGAATGGCTGGTAGTCGTCTAACGAGAAACCATCAAGGTCTTGAAAAAGTTCGTAGACGACATTCCTCGCCTCAGATGCGTTAGAGAGCGCTTGTTCCAGTTCTAGCCGGGTTCTTTTTAGTTCAGGATCAGAGATGGCTTGTGCATAGAGGCTCTCGTAGCTCAGGCGCTCAGATAACTGCCCTAGAATCTGGGATCGTAGGTCTTCTGCAACTTCTCCATGTTCATCGACCTTGCCCAGCGTCTTGGCGATTTCTTTTAGCTTGTCATCAAGGAGCAAGAAAATCTTACCCTCGATGGTGTCAGACAAGACGAGGTTGTAAACCTGAGCCGTATGCTGCTGACCATACCGATGGATTCGGCCAATCCGCTGCTCCAGGTCCATCGGGTTCCACGGCAAGTCGAAATTAAACAGCACACGAGCGTGCTGCAAATTTATTCCTTCACGCCCAGCGGCAGTGCAAATCATTACCCTTGGGCCATTGGGTTGCTTGAATCGCTTCTCTGCTGCCAGCTTTGAGCCATGATCACCACCTTTCAGTACGACGACGCCCTGGCCGGGATATGCTTTCTCAATCTCCTCACCAAGCATCTCAACGCTGCCCAGGTACGTGGCAAAAATCACCACTCGCTCAGAAGAATCCTGCTGCCAGAGTGCGCCCAACGCATTGATCAGATTCTTTACCTTCGTCTCCGTTTCTGGGGGAAACTTTGTTAGAAGGTTGCGGATGCGCTGACGTTCTTCCGGTAGAGCAAGTTCGACGGCGACAATAGCCGAGTCTTCAGAATCGGTTGTGGCCGTTTCCGATGAGTATTCACTCGACAAGATCGCCAGTTCATCGTCATCCATTCGCTTCACAATCCGCCGCTTGAGGTCGGCTAGAATGCGTTCGGATTCGATCTGTCCAAGCCGGTCTTCCGGCAGGTGGAACTCTCGCATGATCAACTGACGAGCTTCTGCGAAAGCAGCATCACGAGCGTCAATATCGAGCCTGCTGTCATGCATCAACCCTTCCTGTACCGTCAGGGCGATCAAGCGTCGGCGCAGGGTGCGATGGACAGCAGCAAAACTAGATGCAGCGATCTTTTGAAAGATCGTCATGACAAATCCAAGTGCCCGCCCCTTATTACCTTGCTGCTTGGCGAGAGCAAAGCCATCCATCAAATAGACGTTGAGTTCGTTGTAAAACTCTCGTTCGATCTCCGACATCACGAAGGATTCAGTGTGAACCCAGCGTCGAGCAAATAGAGTTGATCCGTCTGGGCGGCATGCATCGGCCTTTGTTCGACGAAATATGATTGAATTCAGTCGATGCCTATTGTCCACCATGTCATCTGGGCTGGTGAACATGGTTGGATCAAGCAACTTGATCAACATATAAAAACGGTAGTGGTCGCCTTGGTGTGGAGTTGCTGACAACAAAACCAGATCACGGCAATGATCCTTCATCGCTTCAGCCAGTCGATAGTTTTCAGTCTTCTTAACCTTGCCACCTGAGCGAGATGCGGTCAGATGTTGGGCTTCGTCAAAGACGACCAAATCCCACATCGGGGCATCCATGAGCCGCTTGACCCGTGCCCGTCTTTTTAGAGTGTCCACACTGGCGATGAGGCGGTCGTGCTTTACAAATGCATTCGACTTTCGATCTGTAACATCGCCTTGGCTACCGAAAACTTCAAAGTCAAGATTGAAGACTTCGTTTAACTCCCGGTGCCAGTTATTGACCAGACCGGCAGGCACTACCATCAATGCCCGTTTCAGTTCGCCACGGCTCGCCAATTCTCGTAGTAGAAGTGCTGCTTCAATGGTTTTTCCCAAGCCGACCTCATCAGCAATGAGGTAACGCCGTGGAGATGCTGTTGCTATGCGATGTGTTAGTACGACTTGATGCGGCAACAAGTCTATCTTTGCGGACGTTAGCGCCGCTGTACTCTCTAAGAGCGGCAATGCATAGGCTTGATAAGCAAGCCATGCTCGTCGGTTCCGCTGAACGCCAGTCCCGACATTACGAACGATCTGCTCCGACCGAGCCAGGATCGGCGTTAAAGAAGCGACAGGAACCTGACGTTCACCATCGCCAAAGAAGACTCGCACGAAACCATTCGTCGCAGAACTGACGATCACCCCCTCACCGAATTCGGCGTGGCGTACTCTCTGACCGGGTTGAAGCGTCTGCTGAGCAGTCATGCGATAAATCTGTCCTACGAAATCCTCGGATGATACAAGCCGAGGCGATGTCCCTTGGCGTCGTGTATTTCTTTCAAATCATGTTGTGCGCCGTTGAACAAACAATGGCTCAACGGAATCTGTTCTTTTTTATATTCACCACTGCAATGCCAGTACCAAGCATCCTCACTCGTTCGGTACTGGAGTCGATTGTGTTCGACTACCCAAAAGATCAGTGCGGCTTGTCCACCACCATCCGCTACCTCTCGCTGGTACGACACGTTCAGCGGGTAAATATGTTGTTCCAGCCATGCGGTGGCATCATCGGGCGGCAGCGAGTCAATGCAGGCATCCAGCCCAGCAACAACCAGAGCAACATCGTTGACAAGATGGAGGTCATCGTCAGGCCAGCCAGCATCATGGAGTTGTCTAAGATGTCGAAGGCTGATGACCTGCTGCGGTTGGCATAGTTTGTTCAACTCGTCCGCATCCCACAGCAGTGAGATGCCACGACGGTTCCACAGGTTGTCATTTACAAGTGGTGCTTGCATGGCCTAATCATCCTCCAAGTCAAACAACGTCCGCTGTGTACTGACCTGTTTGGTATTCTTCGCCAGCCATGACGAATAAATCTGTTTTGCACGCCGGGCGGCAGCACGCATGTCCGAATCGCTGCCGTGCTTTCCAAACCAGTCAAGCAAATCGCTGATCGCAGGATGCGCAACAAAGCTCCCGCTGTTGAGCGTATCGCTGACCTTGATGCCACTGTCGTCGTAGCAAGCTCCAACCAGGAAGTAAGCCTGATCGAAGTCACGAGACATTCCTTTGCGTGGTTTACCTTTCCACTGTTCCGCCCACTCCAATGGATGCGTGATCGTAAAGATTTTCTTAGCTTCGCTACACCAGCCACGATCCAGGAATTCCGAAGGTGAAACGCCCGTGCCACGCAGATACTTCTGCATCTGGTCACGTTCGAGACTGGCTTTATCAGCGAACAAACGTAAAAACTGCCGAGTGTATGGTTCGGCCAGAACGGGAGGAGCCTCGCTGGTTGTGTCGCTTTCGTCATCGAGAAGTTGGTTGATGCCGACAAGAGCATCCTTCACGGTGAACTCGTCTTCCCGGCCTTTTTCGATATAAACCTTTCCGTAATGGCGAGAGTAATATTCGAGGGCCTTCCCACGCCGAATCACTTGAAGGTCTGCCTCGCCAAGCCCTTCCTTCTGGTGCTGCTCAATGATCTCTTGAAGTTGGCGCACGTCTTTCATGATCTGGCGACGAAGGCGAGCCCAACTGATTGGCTCCGGGGAATGCAAACGTTTTCGGCACACATGCACGATGTCAAATTCAATCTGTTGCGACCCAAACTCGCCTTTCCCCTTAGACTCATCACTGCGTATTGGAAACGTTGCCTCAAGAATCAACCCGGCGTCAAAAAGACTTTCCAGAACGGCTATCCACGGTTCATCTGCACTATGGTGGAACGTGAACGCCAGCAATCCAGCCGGTTTCAACAGCCTAGTTGCCTCTCGCCAACACTGTGTTAGCACACGCTGATAGAACGCATCGTGATCATCCGGCTGACGTGCTTTGTTGGCTACTGCTTCAAGTGCTTTAGGCGTGAACTCTGGCGAAAACCAATCAGGAAACTGATCCTTCAGGAAAAGCCGTAACCAGACATAAAAATAGTCAGATAGCTCAGAGTAGTGCAGCAAGCCGCCGAACGGAGGATCGGTAATTACCAGATCACAAGTCCCATCAGGGATAGCGGAGATGTCCGTGGACGACTGGCATGTCAAAGTGCAAGAGTCTAGCACAGGATCGCCTGGAAACGTCTTTTGACTTTTTCCTGTGACTTTCGATGCGAGTGTGCTGTCTACACGTTCCAATTCCTTTGTTGCAACAAGCTCCCAAGGGTCCGCCTTCCACTCTAGTGTGTCTGCTAGGCTCGATGAACAGGACTCCCAATTGCCACGTCCCAGATCAGCAAACACACAATTCTCAACAACGGTCAGCTTGGGGGCGTAATTGTTATTGCTCATCATAGGAACAAGTTTGTCGTAGTCCTTGTCCCAAATGCAGAACATGTTTTGATTTCTGAGGTACTGCTGGAAAGCACCCAAAACGAATAGTCGAGTTGACTGCTCGACATGAGTAGAGTGAGCTATGGCCCTAAACAACTGGCAATTGACGAGAAGTTGCCGAGCATTGAACATCTTCCACCAGTGTGTAAACCCATGTTGCGGAAGCGGTCGATCAATATGAGTCGTTACTCCGAATGGCAATTCCGTTTTAGGCCAATATGGTTCGAGCGTCGATTCTCTTAACAGTTCCCATTCTTGAAACGCAGCATCGAATGATCTGGGGTCGGGCACATCGAAGAATCGGCCTCGGTAGGGAATTCCTTTTGCTTTACATTCAGGACAAAAGCCTTGAATTGCATAGGGCGATACCGGCCCCGTAGTCCCAAACTTTCCAAGAGATTCATAAACATTTTGCTCAAGGCCACATGTCGCCTCTTGGCAAGTAAATGCTGCACGGCGGGGCATGGTGCTACTGCGACTGTCCGTAAAGAACTCACGGTTTGTGTCTGGGCACTTGATTTGCTCTGGCAACTTGCCACGGACCTCAATCAGCCTAAGAGTGTCCTTTCTTTCAGCATTCCAAGCAGCAGTCGCTTTGGCAGAATCATCTGCACTTCCACCAAAGCTACGTCCAGCGGAATCTTCGCCTGGCGAGCCCTTGAGCCAGTCCGGGTGAACGAGCAGCGTAAAGTCAACCTTCTTGTTCTGCGCTTTTCCCAACGCAGATGACTTGCCTTCGGATGCCGCCTTAGCGTCGTGATACTCGTGACCACAGTGGGGGCACGAGTAGTGCCCATCATCATCCATGCAGGCGAATGGAGCCTCATCGTCTGACACAACAAACAGTGCGGCGGGTGCGATATGAGTTCCCTTTTGCTCAACATCAAATGTCTCACCACATGCTTTGCATTCTTTAGTAGGCCATGCTTTGACAGTCAGTGTTTTTGTAGCAACTAAAGGCGAAGTCATGATTGGCGTTCGGTGATTACACTCCGTCGCCTGGCAGGGACCGTGTTTCGCCCAAAATGTGTAAATGATTTCTGGCCCGTTGTATTCATACTCAGTTCGCTCGTTCGCCTTTAGCGCTAACGGATCGAAGTCACTGGCCATTACCTCGCCGGTCTTTTTGTTCGTCCACTTGCCCTTATGTCCACGAGGGCAATCACAGGCGTAGAAAGGCATGATCTGTGGCTTGACTTCCTCCTCGACCTGTTTGAGTAGTGTTTGCACTTGGGCGGGGTCAACCTCGGCCAACTCATTCTTGACAACGAGCCAAGCGACAGGGTTCAGGTCGTTCCCATACATCTGCATGCCAAGGCGGGCACCTTCTACAATCGTAGTGCCGCCCCCCATGAAAATGTCGGCAACCTTCAGATTGCGAAATGCGTCGTTCTGTTGGTGGTTGCAGTAGTAGGCATCCCAGACTGTTCGTGCAGCTTCCGCAGTATCATCAGGGGCTTTGATCGCAGCAGCGATCAACATGGCACGAAACACGCTCGACCGTCGCCGGGCCCACCATTTCGACATTTGGTAGATTGGCTTACCAGCGTTTCCTTCGATTGAAGCAACATGGTTGATTGGCAGAATTGGAAAATCAACCTCAAGGCATGTCTTGGGACGATTGGGATCAGAGAAATCAACTGACTCCAAATGCAACTCACGACCGGCCCCCACCGCTTCGGCTACAGCCTCTTGAAGTTGTTCGGCTTTTGTTTTCTTCTTAGCCATTAAGTATTAGCCTTCGTTCTGTTCTTCCAAAAACTCTGCAATGGGCTTCGGGTCGGGCGGCGCTACCTGAAGGAACACTTGGCCTTCAAATTGCAGAAGCCGACACATGAGCAACAGCACGAGAGCTTCGAGTTCGCAGAAATACTGAAAGCGGTCTTCGGGCGTCTCTAGTTTGCTGTGCATCTCACCCTCATGGATCAGAACATGGCGAAAGCCAAGTTTCTTTCCCGACATTGGAGGGATGCCTAGTTGTTCGCATGAGCGAGCAATCTTTTTGGGGAACGACGGTTTGGCATTCCAGTCTTTGATCATTGAGCAAAGTGCGTCCGTGCGGTGCCGCTCCCACTTGGGCGTCAGAGATGCCAGAATAGAGTTAAGCGTTGTACGGAAGTCCTTTTCATCAATTTTGCTCGGCAAGTCTGCGTCGATTTCAGGCGCAGTTGACTGCCCAAGAATCTTCGTCGTAATTCGATCAAGTAGGGTATTGAGCAGTGAGCATTTTACCTCTACATATTTCGAGCCCCGTGCTTGCATCAGCAGACCAATTGATTTGCGCCACCATTCTCTGTCGGCCTGCAATTGGCTCGCTGCAACTTCGAGAAATGCTTTTAGGTTGCCGCCTTTCCAATTGTCGATAGTTGGCGAGCCGTGTTGATTAAATGGAAGTAATCCCGGTGTCTTTTGAACAATCTTGTCGCTTTTTCCTTCCTCGTTAAAACACCCGAAAGCTATCCATTTAATGTCACGAGCGAGAGCAAACGTGAGCAGATCGCAAACGTCTGTAGCAAGCTCCTGCATCCCTAAGTCGGTGTCGCCATCGGTCCGCTCAGTGGAAAGAGTCGCTGAGAGTATGGGGCGAGCAATCTTACTGAGGTTTTTCTCCCAACGCCCATGAAGCTCGTCATCAAGTAACCAAGTTCTCCCAGCAATGGAAAACTTTATGCGGTTACGACGAATTCCGCCTTTGACCTCAAAGTCCTTGTACTTGCTTCTAATCTGCTCCATTGTCAAAGGAGGCTTCCCGAATGCTTTATGCCATTCGAGGATCAAAGCGTGATACTCGTCGATCTTGTCCGGCGGAACGGTATCGACTGGAGGAGGATTGTGCGTAAACTCGTCACCAATAAACAGCCGAAGGTTTGTTAATCGAAATTTCCAGAAGCGGCACGATTCGTGAGGGGTCGTGTGCGTCTCGGTATATGGACCAATGAAGCAATGAGCGACAATGGAGTCGCCTCCGAAGTCGATTCCCTTTATTGCAACTAGTTCTGTCTGAAATGTGCCCACATCTTCAATCGAACCGCTAACTGTCGCATTGCCAAAGATCGACGCAACCTCGACATTGCCTTGCATCAGCTTGTTCAAGTGTTCGGCATTTAACTCACCGATAACGACGGACATTTCCTCCGGTTGATTGAGCATTCCAAATTGTATCGTTGCATCGCATGTGATCACACCTTTTCCAAAGGGCGTCAGGTCAACGTCGAGTTTGGCTTGTTTGAATTCGCTCATCCTTGCCTACCCTTTGCTCAACTCGATGAACGGGACAAACACTTCGAGCAACGACAAGCCGCCATGATGCAAGGTTGGGTAGCCTCCAGCGCTTTTCCATTTGCGCCTTCCAAGCACATAACGATGCGAACCGTGGCTCGTTTTTAACTTCAAATCGATTGGCGGCACCCATGCACCATCGTCACCATCGCCGCTGGCAGTTCTGCCACTCTTGAATATCTTTTTCATGTAGCCGACTTGTTCCTTATCCACGAGATCAGGAAACAAGCCACATGCTGCGTAGCCGTGATCGCTTGTAATGACAAGCCGCCTTCCAGTGGCCAGTCGTTCGACCAACGCCCAAAAGTCGTCCGATGCGAGATGGTCGTAAGCCTCTCTTGCCAACTTATGGAGCCCTTCGCCTGGAACAGCCAGGTCGTGCATGCGTTCATCAGGCCAGTGATGCCAAAAGGCAAACCCTTCCTGGTTGCCCACCAGCCCTGTGCAATCTTTCCAATTAAGATTTGTTGTTTCTGTACCCGCACCCTTCAGCTTGTGGGCACCGCCTGCCCCGTTGTTCTCCAGAGCAGACCGCTGCGAAAAGCCAAGTGCTTCTGCAAAGGGTGACGTTTCACATGGGAGTTCTGTAGCACGGGGCTCAGCGGCATGGACGGTGTAGCCACGCTCGTCAGCTTGCTGAAGCAACCACGGAGCCTCACGCAATGAAACCCCATCGAGGATCAAGACAGCCTTTCCTCCGTGAATCCTCTCCCAAAAGTCCACGATTCCCTGGGATGCTTTAGGAACGCTGCCCTCGAAGTCGTTCCACAAATCCCAGCAGGAACCAGAAAGTGTGTTCTCCAGTTCCGTGATACTTCGATCTCGCTTGACGACTTCTGCATCGGCGACTGCCGGTGCAATGGGTGCGGAGAAAATGCTCCATAAGTGGTCGGCAATGTTCTTCCATGCCTGCTTGGACGGGCCACTTGTAACGGCTTCAAGGAGATCAACGGTAAACGCTGACATCAGTTGCCCTCCTCTTTTTCCAGGTCGAGAGCGTAGGTGACGCCATCCGGGAGATGCTTGATGAGCGATTGCAGTTGCGCACCCGTCATCTTTCCGACCTTGAGTGCGACGTTGTTGACGCTGGTAGCTGGACCGATGCCCCAGGACTCGACCTGACCAAGAAGGTTCAGGCCGGAGGTTGGTGGAGCCGAGCATGATTTCGTAGAGACGGTTTCGCTGCCTCCTGAACCGCCGAATAAATTGCCCAGGCCACCGCCGGGATCAGTCGTCGTGCCTCCACCTGTATCATCGCCAGTTGTGCCGGTATCGATGGTGGTTGTTGAGCCCGATTCAGGATCGGTTACAACCGTTTTCCCTCCGCTTACAGAGACGGCATCTGGCATAAGCATGACCGTCTCATCTAGATGTTTTCCTGTACCGAGTTTTCCTTTCATGCGAGTCCATGCATCATCACCATCTTCCCCTGGATTCGCTTGAAGCAACTCAAGGCCACGCACGTTGATGGCGATCTGCCCCTCAGCACAAATGCGGATCACCTTTTCCTTGATGGCGATTTCACCAAGCCAGGGTATGCACGGTTTGCCACCGGGACGAGGTTCACGAAGGTCTTTCAGCAGTTTCCCGACTGACTCCGAATTCTCGGCGAGTTTGAGAACGTATTCATCAAACTCCTCTGGGATAAAGACCTCCTCACGCACAATGCGATCTATGGCGTCGGGGATTTTGTCACCCTGAGCGTCGTGTTTCGATTCCTCGAAGACACACTTTTCAGGCTCGGCATAGTTCCACTCACCAAGCACGGCAAAACGGTCGAATCGGCTCTTGAGCTTTGGGATAAGTTCGTCTTTTCGGAACGAACGCTCAAGCTCACCATAAGCCTTCTCTGATGATTTCCACTTCATCGCCAAATAGACGGCTCTGGCAAGCACGAGCAATTCACGGTCGTAGTAAATGTTGCCTGTGCCCTTTTGTGGCAACAGGAAGCGGACGGTGTTCCGGCCCTCCTGCATGTGGTCTTTGAGCCATTTGCCCAAGACGCCGCCGATCTTGCTGGGGTAATCAGGCACGATTAGCAGCGGCAGTCGCCCGTCCCAGGACTTGGGATGTTCCTTTTCTTCAAACTCTGACCAGGGATCACTCTGCCATTTCTTTTTTAGAACGACCACTCGGTATTTCTGCGACACATCCTCCGGCCCGCCGATGACGGCCCGAATTTCTTTGGCAAGATGTTCTACATCTTCACCGTTTTGAAACAGCTTGTCGTTCTTGGCATGCGCCAACAATTTCGACCGGGCATTTTCCCCATGTTTGAAGACCAGTCGAGTGCCGACTGGATGGATGTTGAAACTATTGTCAACAATGTTCGACAACTCTACTTCAAACTGATTGTCATCAATGGGTTTGTTGCCAGTGATGTCTACCTGAAGTTCATACGGCTCTGCACCGGCCATCTGATCCACAGTCAATGAACGAAGCCAGAGAGCGCTGATGATTTTTTCAGCGTGTGGGATTGTTGTCTTCGGGTTCGGGACGGCCTCGCTGACTGCCTCGTAGTTGCGAATGGCTTTCTCACGAAGGTCTTTATGCAACTGGTTTGCTACAGAGTCCAGCAGAGATGCAACGCCGCTTTTCTCATTCGTCAGTGAAAAGTCGGCGGCAGTGATGATCGGGTCTTTTTCATCGTGAGTCTTGAACAGATCAACGAGAATCTTGATGAGGTCACGAGTCTCTTGTGCGTCGGTAGCAATGAGGACTTGATCATCCAGTAGCTTGAGCAAGTGTGGAGCGAATGGCCAAGACTCGATAAAGTCCTCGGTCTGCTTCTCTTGGTCCTGTGAAGGAACCTTGCAGAGCCGGAAATACTCCGTGATATGACTGTTGATTGCCGTCGAGATGTCAGCAGGAGGAACCTGCATTCGGTTTTCAAAAATGCGGTAAAGCAAAAGCCGCTGCCGATCACGTTTGGCATACGGACCTTTGAAGTCCACATCAACAGGATTGACCCGGCGAATTTGCTGGTAGGCGTCAGAGTTGCCCTCTCGCACGGAAACGACAAGAACGAGTTTGTCTGGTTCCTTCTGAGCGATCTCAGAGAGTATTTGTATAAAATTGAAAGCCCAATTCCGCCACGGGTATTGTTTTGTGTTAGTTAGACCTTCAAACCATGTCTGGAATTCATCAAGGATGAGGATAGTTGGCTGTTCTGTGAACATTTCCAGCATGAGATCGTAGCTGGGAACGTCCGTCTTTTTGTCACCCATGCCCGACCACTTGGCCTCATACCACTGACCTTTGGGGTGCAGTTGAAACAAAATGTCCCAGAGGTACTTGTACCTCTGAAGGTGAAGGCTCTCTGCGATGACAACACAATCATTGCGAAGCTGCAAAGTGGCGATCTGGGGGTTCTTGAGATGATCAGCCCATTCCTTCAACCAAGACTTGCCAGCGTCGGCATCTTGGCTCAGATGATACAGTGCCGCCATCAAGTGCGATTTACCCTGACCTCTGGCACCAAGGAGAACAACAGGTCGTGACTGGCCCGGCCCGGTTGCTTCGACAGTTTTGAGTAGGTCATGTGAGGGGTATGTGATCTTCAAGAAGTCGGCGGCGGATACATCTAGAGCCCCGGTGCCAGACTGGTTCTTGAAATCAACAGTGGTTCCCTTGAGGCGTTTGCCTCTGAATTCTTCACGGAGTTTCAATTCCAGCATGTGTGCCGTCCTTCAGTTTGTTGATCGGGTCGCACTTACGCATGACCACCGACGACCCGTTCTCAAATCGCTCGGCGTGTTGACTCGAAAGTGCAACCAGTCTACGATTTCTGAAACACACAAGCAAGCAGGCGAGCGCCATGACCTTCGGTGAACGAGTTCGAGAACTCCGGCAAACTAAAGGGCTTACGCTTCGTGATCTCGCTGAAAAGGTCGGTGTTGGCTTCACCTACCTCTCTAAAATCGAGAATCACAAGCTGGAGGATGGCCATGCGCCGTCAGAGAAACTGATCCACAAACTGGCTGCGGAACTGGACGGATGTGAGCAAGAGTTGCTGCTTCTTGCCGAGAAAGTACCGGAGCCAATTCGTAGGCGAGTGATAGAGCGACCCGAAATCTTTATGGCATTGGCGGAACTGGCTGACGCTGACCTAGATGCCGTTTATGAGCAGGTTGTGCCCAAGGCAAAAAAGGCGAGGGCTTGAAGTGTTCCTGTAACGGACTACTCATCGTCAACAGCAGGACGGGAGGCTTCATGATTGAATCTGCGAGCATTGGTTCTTGCCTCAGCTTCAAACGCTTTCTCTATCATTGCCAAACGGTCAGGGTCATCTGAAAAGAAGTCACGAGCGGAGGACTTGATAGTTTTTACAAGTTGCTTTATCGCATAGCTCGTGAGTCCATCGCCGACAAGTTCTTTCACATCTGCGCCGTTCAATCTTTGATCAAATACTCGAACGGCATCTTCACCAAGTCGTGAAAATAGAAAAGCCCGAAACTTCTCAGTTACCTGTTCGTCTCCAAGCGTCTGCCTGCCAGCGATCTCTCCAGGTGACACGCCCATCCCCGGCTCGTTTGTGATTGACACGCTGGGTAGATGTCGTCTACGGCTTTGATCCTTCGCCACTTGATTCCTGACGGCGTTGGCAATCGACCGCTTGAACCGTGGTGCGAACGGTTGGCTTACTGGATCGAAGGAAAAGAGTTTACCCAAGAGCAGTTTGCTGGCGATTTCATGAATCCTTTCATCGATCTCTCTAGGATCGGAGATGCCAGAGTTGCGCACGGCAGCGGCGATATACGCTGTGAAACCAAAGTCTTCCAGGTCTTCAAGCTCACGGCGTACTCGTGGCTCGTCCGTCTGCATGGCGAGCCTTTTTAGCTCAGCTTGAAACAAGCTGTTGTATTGGTCGTGGTTGATTGGAAAGAAGTTCTCCAACAGCTTCAGGCTGTTGGCGATTTGAACAAGTCGGGCAAATTCATGAAGTGTGTGCATAAAGGTATGTATGCACTCGTGCCTTTGGTTTGATCGAACGGATCACGCTCAAAAGTTACATGCTTCAAGACACGAGGAGAGAAAGCCCGTCCCGTGCCTCACAACGGCACGAGCCGGGCCTGCTTGTTCACTCCCGCACAAAAAGCTGATTGGTAATTCTTTTTACCAATCTCGTCCTTCGAGTGGCCGGTCGTGTTTGTTCCTTCCAGAAAGGGAACGAACACATGGGTCTTTTTAAGCTCGGTCAACTTGTAGCCACGCCCGCTGCTCTGGAAGCACTTGAAGAAGCTGGCCAGACACCGATGGACTACATCAAACGCCATTCCGCTGGCGATTGGGGCGACCTTGACGATGACGACATCAAAACCAACGAAGACGCCCTGAAGCACGGCGGGCGTTTGTTTTCTGCCTATGACCTATCAACGGGAATCCGCCTTTGGGTGATATCAGAAGAAGATGGCTCGGCGACGACGGTCCTTCTTCCCTCCGATTATTGAACATCACATTTCTGTCAACCTCGACCACCCAACAGGAACCCGAATCGTGTGCGAAGTTAATCAGGCACAACCTACCTCCATCAGCAGGCTTGTGGGGCAAACTGGCGTCTTGCGTCAAGTCACAGTTGGCCTCGACGCCGCCCAGATGGATGCGAAAAAATTTGATGACGCTCTCCTGGTCGGTCCACCGGGCTGTGGCAAATCACAAGTGGCATCTGTCATCGCACACGAGATGGCGGAAGACTTCCATGAAGTCCTGGGACAGTCAATCACGAATATCGCTGACCTAAATGCACTGCTGTTGAAAGCTGGGCCTCGTTCCATCGTGCATATCGATGAGTGCCACGAAATCGATAGGTCTTTACAGACGGCGCTCTATTTGGCGTTGGACAAAAGGAAGCTGTTCATCGGAAATGGCAAAGGAACGACGCCACTTGGTATCGAGATTGCCGACTTCACACTTCTTCTTTCAACCACCGATGAGTTTTGTCTCCTTCAACCGCTACGGGACAGAATGAAGTTGACACTTCGTTTCCAGTTCTACTCAGAAGATGAGTTGGCCAAACTTACCTGTCACCGAACCGCTGCTCTGGGCTGGGATGTAAACGCAGATGTGTTTCCTCAGATTGCCAAGCGAGGTCGTGGCACGCCACGAATTGCACTTCGACTACTTCAATCGTGCCACCGTGTAGCCCGTTCAAATGGTGCGAACACGGTCACCATGAATCACCTTGTTCAGGCGTGCGAACTGGAGGGGATCGACGGCCTCGGCCTGGGGCCGCTTGAACAGCAGTACCTCGTTATTCTCGCCGAGGGTGCGGCTCGCCTTAACGTCATTGCATCCCGACTCGGCCTTCCAACTCGAACCGTATCCGAGGTCATCGAGAACAACTTCCTCGTCCGCTGCGGGATGATCGAAAAGGACGACAAGGGACGCCGACAACTCACGCCCCTCGGACGAAATCACCTGTCCAATCACCGTCACGAGTCAGTCTAATTTTTATATTGGGTTCATCGAATGAACGTCAGAATTGAAACCAAATCTGCTGTCACGGTGGCTGAAATGGCCCGCATGTGCGGGTTGTCACGAGCAAGGTTCTACCAACTCAAAGGCACGGTCTTTCCAGAGCCAACTCGAAACGCAGAGACGGGACGCCCTTTCTACACAGAAGACCAACAGCGGGTGTGCCTAGATGTCCGTCGTCGGAATTGCGGCATCAACGGTCAGCCGGTGTTGTTCTACACCAAGGGCTCACACCCGGCCTCATCCGTGACACGCCTGAAAAAATCAAACTCCAAGCAGCCCAAGCACACTGCCCTCGTTGAAGCCGTTCGATCCTTGGGCTTGGCTTCGACAACGGCTACTCAAATCGATGTCGCATTGAAGGCTCTATACCCCGATGGAGCCAACGACATCGATCAGGGAGAGGTCATCCGGGCCGTTTTCGTCCATCTCCAGCGTCAGAACTCAACCGATAAGCACGGCTGATACTTGTGAATATCAAACCAATTCCCCCGTTTAGGAGTCCAAGTTGTGTCTAATTTGCGCCGACAATCGTGTAACAATTCGTGCGATAGTGTTTTCAAGGGTGTCTCAGTCGGGCCGGATGAGTGTGGTTACCTGAGCGGCTTTCTCGATGACAACGACTTCTCGGACAACACACGGCGAGCCTTCCGCCAGGACGTGGAGAAGTTTGCCCGATGGTTCCACGCCGCCAACAACGAGCCGTTCAAGGTCGAACGCACCACGGCCCGTGATGTTCAGGATTTCAGAGACGACCTTCGTCGGAAAAGGGGGCAGGCGGTATCCACGGTCAATCGTGCCGTTGTTGGCGTTCGCCGCTTCTTTGCATGGTTGGTTGAGGCAGGGCATGTAACTTCTAACCCTGCAAGGAAAGTGAAAGAACTCCGGCGACAGGAACTTGCACCAAAGGGGCTGGATGGACCACAGGTGCGCCGGTTGCTCCGTGAGATCGAGCTTCGTGAAGATGTCAGAGCGGGAGCCATCTTCAGTTTGTTTCTGTTTACCGGATGTCGCTGTGGTGATGCGGTCAACCTGGAACTTTCTGATCTCGTGATCGGGGAGCGTAGCGGTCAAGCGACGTTCCGCACTGGCAAGGGGCGTAAGGAAAGGCGTGTGCCACTGCCGCTGCAGGCTCGTCGGGCGCTTGTGTCATACCTTGAATCTCGCCCGCCAGTTGATTCTCCCAATGTGTTTGTTGGCGAGCGTGGGCCTTTGACCTCCCGTGGTATCCGCAACATTTGCGATAAGTATTCCGCTGTCGTCGGGTTCAAAATCTTCCCGCATCTTCTCAGGCACACGATGGCGCATCGCTTTCTAAGGGACAGTGGGAACGATCTGGTCGCACTCGCCCAGGTCCTCGGTCACCAGAACATCAATGTCACAGCCAGATATACAAAACGCAGCGATGACGATCTTGCTGATGCTGCTGAGAAGTTGTCGTATTGAACGGAGAATCCAACATGGACTCAGAAGTTACACGACGGCAATTCAACAAAGGACTGTTGGCGACACCTTTTGTCTATCTGCCGTTTAGAACTTACCCACCGAAGACACCAAAGTTCAGAGGCCGCTATGGAGTTATACATTTTCGTGGGACACAGTATGCCGACGACAAGTGGAGGTTGAATTTTCGGCTAGGTGCTAGTCAATACAACAATGAGGGTCAGCGTAGGTTTCTCTGGGTAGTTCCCTCCGACGAACTGGTTCGTCGTCTCCAAGAGGTCGGCATGTTGGCCGAGCGGTGCAGCAACCCCAAGCAGATCACGGTAGATGCTGTAACACTTCCACATGGGCCGGTGGGACTGGCACTACTGCTTGAGTCCAAGTTCAACGACCAAGACAAGTTCTACATCCATCCTAGTGCGGACGAGTTGAGAGTGTTTCGACTGCCTGCAACTGTCGTGAAGAAATCGTTGTGGATCGAACCATGAAAAACGAACGACTGACAAGACGAGAGTTCGTATGTGCAGCGGCGACTGCGGCAGTGCCGTTCGTTCCCTGGACCAATCATCACCTAGAACCCGACGACATCTACAACAACTACATGCCGCACAAGCAAGTTCTAACTTTTGGGATCGTTTCCATCGTGTCCCAGGTGACAAACATGCCGATCACGGCGGATGTCGTTGAAGATGCACGAGCAAAGACACTGGCACGACGGATCAGACAAAGGCTTGGATGTATCCAAGTGGTGGGTCGGTCCTCTCGTGATCGGCTAACGGCCCAATGGCTTGCTGGCGATGGCTCTGCACAAAGGCTTCTACGCCTTGAGGCATTTTGTAGAGACAGTCGGTTCAGCGTCCAAGCAGACAATGACCATGTGACGCTTACTGCGGAGGTATGATAAATGTCTCGACACCAACGAATGTCGTTTGAGGAGTGGTACGGAGAGGTCTTGGAGATCGCTCGAAGCTGGAGTCTGGTTCCGGCGGATGTGGAAGCGGTTTCGCCATCTTGGTGGTATGATTGTTGGGCTCGTGGCGTTCGCCCCTACGACGCACTCTATTCAGGCTTGGTCGATGTCGGCATGATGACCGAGGACGGACGGCTTCTTTGACCGATGCGACGGCCCGGCGTGGAGCCTTTGGCTCTTACCTTTCTCACGAGCAAGTGCGGTTGTATCTAAAAAGGCGTTCAGGAATTTATTTCTCTGAATTTGGTTTGAATTCCTTCTGCGGAATCGTAGCTCCGAGGGGTGCCCTTGTTACAGGCGTTCGCCTTCTTTGTTCGTGGGACTCCTTGAAAAAATCCGGCGCAGAAAAAATTCGAGCAACGGGTGACTGTTGATTTTAGGGCGAGGTCATTGCAAGCCGATTCTTGCGTTGAAGTTCGCTTGGTTCAAACAGCGTCATGCCGGTGAAAACACGGGGGCGATTTGCTAGAATCAGAACTAGCCCCAGAGGTAAAAAGCGATGACCGGCATGAAGGAAGGAAACGACCCCAGGCGTGAACGACTTCGATCCACTCGATGTGACTCAAAAGCAGCAAGGAGATTCACTTCCGAACGGTGAAGGTGCGCATGTCGAGCATCCTCGGCAGATTGGTCGTTACCGTATCGAACAGGTCTTGGGAAAGGGTGGTTTCGGCCTCGTTTACTTGGCACATGATGATCAACTGGATCGCTTGGTCGCCATAAAGGTGCCGCATGCTAACTTGATCTCGCAGCCTAACGATGCCGAGGCATATCTGGCCGAAGCACGGACCGTCGCCAACCTTGATCATCCGCACATTGTTCCAGTCTTCGATGTCGGTAGTAGCGAAGACTGGCCCTGTTTTGTTGTCTCCAAGTACATCGAAGGCACCGACCTTTCAACAAAGCTCAAAGAGAGTCGGCTCAAGTACCAGGAGACCGCCGACCTCATTGCGACGGTGGCCGATGCATTGCATTACGCCCATAAACAGGGGCTTGTGCATCGGGATGTGAAGCCGGGCAACATACTAATCGATGGCGATGGCAAACCACATCTCGCTGATTTTGGATTGGCACTCCGAGAGGAGAACTTTGGCGAGGGACCGGAGTACGCAGGTACGCCATCATACATGAGTCCCGAACAGGCTCGTGGTGAAGGCCATCGAGTTGACGGCCGCAGCGACATCTTTAGCTTGGGGGTGGTGCTTTACGAATTGCTTGTTGGCCGCAAACCATTTCGTGGCGACACCCAACCAGAGATTTTGGAACAAGTCGTTCGGTACGAACCTCGTCCGCCGAGGCAGTACGATGATTGCATCCCGAAGGAACTGGAACGCATCTGCCATTTGGCAATGGCTAAACGGGCGTCTGATCGATACACGACCGCCAAAGACTTTGCCGAAGACTTGCGATTGTTCTTGCAGGAACAGACGGTCACCCAGAGTGGGCATTCGCCGGGAATCGCTGTTTCGTCAGCCACATCAACCGTACACGGCGGGGCAACAGAAAAACAGTCGCAAACCGTTGCATCGCATTCGATTGACACAGATACCCCAGAGACGCAACCAATCAAGATCATTCCGAAGGGGTTGCGTTCCTTTGACGCCTCGGACGCAGACTACTTCTTGGAGTTGCTTCCAGGACCACGGGATCGAAATGGTCTGCCTGACAGCTTACGATTCTGGAAAAACCGCATCGAAGAAACTGATGCTGACAACACATTCTCTGTCGGACTTATTTACGGGCCATCCGGCTGCGGCAAGTCATCGTTAGTCAAAGCCGGGCTGCTGCCTCGATTGTCTGCGAATGTGATCACCGTTTATATCGAAGCCGCACCGGAAGAAACAGAAGCTCGCCTACTGAGTAGCTTGAGAAAACGCTGTCCAGCCGTCGAAGATAATTTGAACCTCAAAGACACGCTGGCGGCACTCCGGCGAGGACAAGGCATCCCGGTCGGCAAGAAAGTGCTGATCGTACTTGATCAGTTTGAGCAATGGTTGAACGTCAACAAGGAAGTAGAGAACACCGATCTTGTGCGAGCCGCTCGACAATGCGACGGAGGCCGAGTCCAGTGCGTCGTCATGGTACGAGATGATTTCTGGATGGCAGCGACTCGCTTCATGCAAGGATTGGAAGTTCGACTACTTGAGGGCCACAACTCGATGGCGGTTGATCTCTTTAGCATACGCCATGCTGAGTTTGTCTTGTCTGCATTTGGACGTGCCTTCGGGACGCTGCCTGACAACCTCAGTCAAATCAATAAAGATCAGGCAGACTTCATCAAACAATCCATAAAAGGGCTCGCTGAAGAAGGTAAGGTTGTTTGTGTTCGCTTGGCTCTTTTTGCCGAGATGATGAAGGGTAGGCCGTGGTCGCCAGTGACGCTGAAAAAGGTCGGCGGAATAGAGGGAGTAGGCGCTACGTTTTTGGAGGAGACGTTTAACGCAAGAACTGCTCCCCCAGAAAATCGTTTCCACCAAAAAGCCGCTCGTTCTGTCCTTAAATGTTTGCTACCCGATTCGGGGGCCGACATCAAAGGTGAGATGAAGTCGTATGACGAACTGCTCGAAGTCTCCGGCTATTCTCGCCGCCCGAAGGATTTTACGGAACTCATCCGTATCCTTGATCGTGAACTTCGGCTTATCACTCCTACTGAGCCTGAAAGCATCGACGACGAGCAATTTGAGATTCAGACTGAAGATGGCCAGAATTATTACCAGCTAACACACGATTATCTGGTTCATTCGCTAAGTGACTGGCTGACTCGCAAACAAAAAGAATCAAAGAAGGGGCGTGCAGAGTTGGCTTTGGCAGATCGAGCGACAGTTTGGAACGCCCGACCTGAGAATCGACAACTTCCCTCCCTTGTCCAGTGGCTTCAGATCAAGTGGCGCACGGATCGCAGTCGATGGACCGAACCGCAAAAGAAGATGGTGGCGACGGCGGATCGATATCACGGTTTGCGAGGGATTGTCGCAATCGTGTTGTTAGCGGTAGTCACATTTGGCGCACTGGCAATTCGCAATGCGGTGAAAAGGCAACAGGATCGGGTTTATGCAACGACAGTCGTTGATTCATTTGTGATTACCGATATCTCTCAAGTACCATACATCGTCCACGACTTGAAGGAGTATCGAGAGTTTGCAAACCCTCTCCTCAAGGAGCAAGTCTCCAAGGCGAATGACGGTTCACCGGAAAAACTCAAGTTTGCTTTGGCACTTTTACTAAGCGGGGAAGGCCAACTCGACTATCTCGCTCAACAACTTCTTACCTGTACTCCACAAGAGTTCCTGGTGCTGCGAGAGTCACTAGGGCCGCAGAGCGAGGAAGTGAGCGAAAGGCTCTGGGCAAAGGTTGAGTCTGGCGAGACTCCTCTCAGTCATCGATTTCAAGCAGCCGCAGCCCTGGCCGAGTTCACGCCAAAGGACGATAGGTGGGCGAGACTCAGCCATTTCGTTGTCGAACATCTGACGACAGTGGTTTCTTCGGTGAGTGTTGCACAATGGGTCGCTCTGCTTGAACCGGCAGGTGACCAATTGATTGATCCGCTAATAGAAATTCATGCCGACCGTAGCCGCAGCAAAAGCGAAAGGAGAGTGGCTGCGTATGCCTTAGCGAAATACCTTAGTGACTCCCCAGACCAGCTTGTAGATTGCATCCTGATTGCAGATGAGCTTGAGGAATTTTCACCGCTGATTGCTGCACTCAAACCCAGCGCTTCCCTTGTGAAGCAAAATTTGCTGGAGGAAATGCAGGCCGAGATGCCTGTTGAATTATACAAAATGAATGAAGAACTTCCTGACGAGGATCAGCAACTACGAGACAACCACTTGAAACGCCAATCATTGGCAGCGGTTACATTGGTCCAACTCGGTTATGCAAATGAAGTGTGGCCACTCCTGAAGTTCACGCCGCACCCGTCGCTACGAAGTTTCATCATCTACCATCTGGGGAAACTTCGTACTGATCACAACGCTTTGGCGATTCAGCTACAAGTGGAGAACGACGACTCGATTCGCCGGGCGTTGATACAAAGTCTGGGTGGGCTGAATGTCGCTGCCATGTCCTCGTCGGATAGAGGCCGTATCGCCGAGCAGTTGAAGACGTTGTTTGCTAACGATCCTGATTCCGGTATCCACAGTTCGGCGTCATGGACGCTGCGAAAATGGGGCTTCGAGTTACCGGAACTGCCCAACGGAGAGCCAAGTTTGAGTGAGGAGCAGCGAGCCCGCATCGCAGAGCTTTCGGCGAAAGCCAACGACCTTCGCCAACAGATCGCTGTGGCGGAAAGAGAAATCCCAATTCGACAAGCAGCTTGGGAGCGGGAGCTTGCGGATTCGACTCAATCTGTGCCGACCGAGGGGCTGATCGTTCACCTGCCACTTAATGAGTCAGAAGGTCGTGAAACCGTCGATGCTGCCAACACAAATAAGGGCGACTTTGTTGGCCGAAATGATCCTGTTTGGATAAGAAGTGTTTCTGGAAACGGTTTAAGGCTAGATGGCAGCAGGCAGCGGCTCGATTGTGGTGAGTCATTTGATCCAGAAAGAACTGATCCATTCTCTTTCGGCTGTTGGTTTTATGTTGATAGAGAGACGGAATGGGGAACGCTTTTTTCCAAGTGGCAGCATGGCGAAGAAAAAGGCCGAGGCTTCATTGTTGAAGCTCGCCAAACCACGGGACAGTTCTCGATTCATCTACACCACGAAGGATGGAATGACGCAATCATTGTTCGGACAAAGCCCGGACCAATGAGCAATCGTTGGCACCATTTGTTCGTGACTTACGACGGTTCATCCAAAGCGAATGGAATCCTGTGCTACGTTGATGGGGCTCTCAGGCAGGTGGATACTGTTAGAGATTCCCTAACGGGTACGATTCATTCAGACCAACCCTTGCAGATAGGTGGTCGTAATGGTTCCAACGTGCCGCTAACAGGTGCGATTGATGACATTCGCATTTACGACCGACTGCTAAGTGGTCAAGAAATTGAAAAACTGTTTGTCGTAGGAATGGCTTCACTCGCACGCACGCCTTCAGAGAACCGCACGTTGGCCCAACAAGAGACATTGAAATCCGCCTACTTGCCCCAGGATGATTTGCTAGCGAATCTTCGAGAGAGGCTCGTCGCACATGAAAAACTTCCAGCCGCTCGTCTTGTCGAAGGTGGTCGGCGTTGGTTCGTCAACGGGCAAGGCCAGACGATGGTCTTAATACCTCCTTCTATAAATTCTCCGATTGACTACGGACTCGCAGTTTCGAGTCATGAGGTTACGGTCAGGGAGTTTCAGAAGTTTAATCCAGGTTACCTTGAAAGCAAAAGAAACTCGGTTTCGCCGCTGCTTGACTGTCCAGCAATACGGGTTAGTTGGTATGAAGCAGCAGGCTATTGCAATTGGTTGAGCAAGCAGGAGGGAATCCCCAAAGAGCATTGGGTTTACATACCCAATGAAGATGGTAGGTATGCAGTTGGCATGAGGGAGAAGGCGAATGTATCCAGCCTCGCAGGTTATCGCTTGCCCGACCATACAGAGTGGAAGATCGCCTGTCGTGGTGGGGCCGAGGGAAGTTACCACTATGGCGAGCCAACAACATTGCTCCACAATTACGCTGCGAACGGACTCACATCAACTGGACGTACTCACGCTGTAGAGAGCTTCCAGCCAAACGAATATGGCATCTTTGACATGCATGGCAATGCTGCGGAGTGGTCTTCAGAGAAATACACAGATGATGGACATAAGCGTTTGCTTCTTGGCGGGGCGTACAACGATGCGCCAAGTCGACTTCAGGTGGGCAAAATTTATCGATCACCGCCAGACACGTTGTATTTCGCCTTCGGTTTTCGTCCTGTCCGAACCTACTTATTGTTTCGTTAGCAAGTCGTTGACGATCCTGCCGTTCCGGGTGCAGGTTCCACTGACTCTCAATCCAGAAGCGCCACAAACTCCATTGCTCTCGACTGGTTCGTGAACTAACGAGAGAAGAAATGTTGGCCAATTATGCCTCATCCCGTTGCTTTCGTCGCTTACGGTACGTTTCCTGAGCAGCGGCGCTGGCCTTCTGGATTGAGTCCTGCCACGCTACGGATCGAGCGTCGTGGATCGGCTGGCCCGTGACTACGGCAAAAAAGAGTGCTTTCCAGACCGAATCTGGCCCCGGCCGAACTTCCCAAACAGGCTGCCTCGTTCGATTTGCCGATGTCGCTGGGAATCCTGGCCGGCAGCGGGCAGATTGCGTCGGATCGTTTTGACGACTACGCCGTGGTGGGGGAACTGGCTCTGGACGGCAGCACACGTGCCACCAAGGGCGCCTTATCCATCGCCATTGCCGCCGCCCGGCAGGGAACGTTGCGGGGCCTGGTGGTGCCGCGTCAGAGTGCCGGAGAGGCGGCGGTTGTGGATGGGATCGACGTGATTCCGGTCTCCAGCCTGGGCGAAGCAACCGCCTTCTTTGCCGGGCAGATCGACATCGATCCGTTCCATGCCGACGTGCATGCCTTGTTTCGGGAGTTGGGCCAGTATGAAGAAGACTTCAGCGATGTCCGGGGCCAGGAGATGGCCAAGCGGGCGATCACCATCGCCGCCGCCGGCGGGCACAACCTGTTGATGCTGGGGCCGCCCGGGTCCGGCAAGACGATGTTGGCGAAGCGAGTACCCTCGGTGTTGCCAGAATTGACGTCGGACGAGTCGATTGAGACAACGCGGATCTACAGCGCGATGGGGTTGCTCAAGGCGGGGCAGCCCCTGTTGGGCACTCGACCGTTTCGCTCGCCCCATCACACCATCAGCGATGCAGGATTGGTGGGGGGCGGCTCGATCCCCACACCGGGCGAAATCAGTCTCTCGCATAATGGCGTGCTCTTTCTGGATGAACTGCCCGAGTTCAACCGGCGTACCCTGGAGGTCATGCGCCAGCCGCTCGAAGATGGTGTCGTCACCATCTCGCGGGCCCTCAATAGCACGACGTTTCCGGCCAACTTTATCCTTATCGCGGCGCTCAATCCGTGCCCCTGCGGATACCGGAGCGATCCTCGCCGCGATTGTCATTGCACGGTCCCGCAAATTGAACGGTACATGGCGAAAATCAGTGGCCCGCTCCTCGATCGGATCGACATCCACATCGAGGTGCCAGCCGTGCCGTTCAAGGAGCTTTCGGCCGATCTGGCCGGGACAAGCAGTCAGGATATGCGGCAACAGGTGAGCCTGGCACGACGGCGGCAGGAGGCCCGCTTTGCCAATTCGCCCACGCGCTACAATGCGAAGATGACGTCTCGGCAGATTCGCAGTTTCTGCCGGTTGAGTCGCTCGTGCCTCGAATTGCTTAAGGCGAGCGTCCACGACATGGGGTTGTCCGCCCGGGCACACGATAAGATCCTGCGTGTTGCCTGCACGATTGCCGACCTGGATGACTCCGAAAGTCTGCAGGTTTCGCACATTAACGAGGCGATCAACTACCGGATGCTCGACCGCAACCTCTGGACGTGAGAAGTCCTGGGGATGGACGCCACGGGGCGAGCGCGCCGTGGCTTTGCGGCCTGCCTCAATCCGGGGAACGCCACAGCCGTTCGGCCGGACCCGGGTGGGCTCGGCCCGACAGGCGCAAAAAAGCGACGCGAGGTGTGATTCCCCGGGGTCGGGCGGCAACGGAAACGCCGGCAGGACCGGGTTTGGGCGAGCTGGGTAAGGCAGCCATGTGGGGGGAATCGGTTGGGACCAGGCGCCTCGGGGTTGATTGCAAGCGACGCCGGAGCATGCTACCTTATGTGCTGCCTACATAGATATTGGCGAGCTCTTCAGGCTGGCTTGCCCACATCGGTCACCTAAGCGAAACGGAAACGCGGTTATGTCGTCATTGAAGTCCGAGCAGAAAGAAGACGTCCTGGTCGTTTACTTTACCGATGCGAAGATTCTGGACGAAGCCAGAATTCAGCAGATCGGTAAAGAACTCATGGAGATGGGAGAACAAGCCGGTAAGTCTGAGAGCAAGAAGATGCTGCTCAACTTTCAAGGCGTCCAATTCATGTCCTCCGCCATGATCGGCAAGCTGGTGCTGCTCAACAAGAAGTCCAAGGCGGCAAACCTGGTGCTGAAGTTCTGCGCGATTTCACCGAACGTGCTCGAAGTCTTCAAGATTACGCGACTGAACAAGGTCTTCGACATTCAAGCGGACGAAGACAAGGCCTTGAAGGCGTTTGGGAGCAAGGGCTGGTTTGGATAGTCGGCCCGTCGCGCCGTGTTCGTCGTTGCTTCGTCTCGCCGGCCGGACCGGTCGGGGCGGCGCGACTGCCGTGTTGCGCCGACCGCCTGGATGAGAGTCTCCGGATGATCGGATCGCGTCGAATTCTCCTGGTCTACTTGCTGCTGTTTGGTCTTGCTGTCCCCTGGTACTGGCAGTTTCTGCCGATTGCGGTCGACACCCTGATCTTGGGAATGCCGGTTTGGGCATTTGGTGCCATCGCCAGCTCGCTGCTGCTCTCGCTCTTTTCCGCCTGGGTTCTCGCCCGCCAGTGGCCGTGCGAGTCGGAAGGAGACGGGCAGGCTGATTCGGCGAGGTCGGCTCGATGAGTTCGGACATGATCCCGTTTACCGGTGTCGAGCTGGCCTTCATTGGCCTTTATCTTGGCAGTCTGATCGGGGTCGGCTGGCTGGGGCTGCGAGCCCGCCGCGAGAACACGCTCCGCGACTTCTATCTGGCGGGTAACGGGATCGGATTTGTCGTCCTCCTGCTGACGTTGTACGCGACCCAATACAGTGGTAACACGCTGTTTGGCTTTTCCGGGAAGGCCTACCGGGTCGGCTATCCGTGGATTGTCAGCGTCCACTTCATGACGGCGATTGTCGTCTTCTATCTCCTGCTGGCTCCTCAACTTTATCCGCTGGCCAAACGCCACGGATTCATCACGCCCACCGATTTTCTTCGCCACCGGTTCCAATCTCCGGCCCTTTCGCTCTTGGGCGCGGTCGTGATGATCGTGGCGATTTCGAACTTCTTGCTCGCCCAACTGATGGCGATGGGGAACGCCCTGGAGGGACTGGTGGGGGCCGAGCCGACCACGGTGTATGTCGTCGGTGTCATTCTGCTGGCGCTGGTGATCGTGGTCTACGAAACCCTGGGGGGATTTCGGGCAGTCGCCTGGACGGACGCGATCCAGGGGTTCGTCTTGTTTGTCGGGTTCTTCCTGTTGATTGTGATGGTGTTTCGCGAATTTGGGTCGCTGGAGCAAGCAACCCGAATTTTAGTTCAGCGCGAGCAGGCGGAGGTGACCGGGCAGGCTGCAGTCGGTTCGTCCAAGATCGCGGCTCCGACCGGCGACGGGCTCCGCGAGTGGGCCAGCTACGTCTTGCTGGTCGGAATCGGCGGTGCCATGTACCCCCAGGCCATTCAGAGAATCTATGCATCACGGACGGCGACGTCCTTGCGGCGCAGTCTGGCGGTGATGGCCTTTATTCCTCTCACCACGGCCTTCATCGCCGTGCTGGTGGGGATCATCGGGTTGGCGCATCTGCCCGATCTGGTGCACGAGTCGACGGACGAATTCGGCGTGGTGACACGGATCGACCGATCGGACACGGTTCTCACCGTCGTTTGCCGCCACGTTCAAGAGGCCTCACTATTTGGACGCTGGTTGGTGGTCGTCCTGTTTGCCGGTATTCTGGCCGCGATCATGTCGACGGCCGATTCGGTACTCCTGTCGATTTCCTCGATGTTCACGAAGGACATCTACGGTCAGCACATTCGCCCCGGCGCGACCGAGGCGCAGTTGACGCGTGTCGGCAAGGTCTGCTCGTGGCTCTTGATTGCAGTCCTGGCGACGTTGGCGATCGTGCTCCGCGGAACCGATCTGGTCAAACTGCTGGACCGCAAGTTCGATCTGCTGATTCAGTTGGCACCAGCGTTTTTCCTGGGGCTCCACTGGCCACGGCTGCGGGCGAGACCCACGTTGCTGGGCGCGATACTCGGCCTGGGGATTGCCGTGACGCTGGCTGCGACCGGCTCGGGCAAGGTGGCCGGCATTCACGCGGGGCTCTTCGGCCTGGCCGCGAACGCCCTCGTCGCCGTCGCCGGTTCACTGTGGATTGCCTCTCGGCACGGGGGCCCCGATGTTGGCGACGGCGTCGGCCATTCGCCCGCCAGCGAGACGCACTAACTGGCGACGTTAGCGTCAAACACACGCACTTTGGCCCAATTGTCCTTGTTCTTTTCGATAAACTGCGTGTGCCGTTCGTGGACCTGGTAGTTGTCGTGTGCTTCGCGACTCTCGAAGACGACGTGCAAGGCGACGTCGAACTCGCGGTCGTTGACGTCGCGAGCCAAATCGTCGACGCGCGTCCCGGCCGCGAACAGTACCGTGCCCGGATGACCGGCCAAAAAGTGTTTGCAGTCGGCAACCAACGCCTCGATGGCAGCCGGCGAGTTGTCCTTCAGCGTGAAGTAGACCATGTGACCCAGCATGAAACGATTCACGCCCGCGGCGCGCTCCCGTGCGAGTGAAATGATGAATGATGAGGTTGGATTGTAGTCGTCGGCAGAGTCGGTGGGAACGCGGGAAGGACGCCGGCATTTTAGAGAGCGGCCAGCGTGAGCGAACCGGATTTGGACGCGTTCCCTGTTTGGCTGTGGCCCTGCCAGCTTGGGAGCGAGTCCGAAATGACTTCTGCAATTTGAGCAGTATCGATGGGTGCATGTGGTTGATGACACGTTCCGGCATCAAGCCAGCCCGCATCACGTCACGCGAAGCATGGGACAATCAGAATGGCGAGAAAACGCCTCCCAAACTTCGCTCGCAGCCCACGTTGGTCATTCCGGTGCCAACTGGTATTCGTCCGGCCCTTCGCCGTCGGCCGCATCGTTGCCTGGTGAAGCATCGCTGCCCGATTCATCCAGCACCGAGGATGACGGGGGCGGAGCGGCAGGTTGGCTGGGGGAGGCGGCAGGGGATCGGGGCGTCTGTGCCTCAGCTTCCTCGCTCGGCGCACCCGGTTCATCTTCGTCGGTATGGGGCGCGGCCGTGCTCGACGGGGCGGCCTGGTCCGCTGGGCGCGGGCGGTTGAGTCCCACGCGGCCCTCCGACTGTTGCCGTTTTTTGCGTGAGAGTCCGGCACCTTCCAGCAACGAGTGGGACATGATCTCGACCATCACGTCGACGTCCGGCGGCGGGCCTTCGGCACCCAGGTCGGTCGGCGAGTAGACCGCCTTGTAGTCGCGCTTGGCGATTGAGAGCGTATCGCCCGGGTCCATCCGCTTCTTGGTGATGCGGTAACCGTTTAACCTTGTGCCGTTGCGGCTCCCCAGGTCCTTGACGAACCAGTAGCCCGATTCCAGGGTCAGTTCGCAATGGTTGGACGAGACGTTTCCGAATCGCAGCACGATGTCGCAGTTTTCGCGGCGTCCGACGAGCAGGTGTTCTTTGCGGAGGGGGATCGGATCGCCACCGCCCTGGGGTACGAGTTCTCCCAGCAGTTTCCCTTGGTCGCCGGAGCTTGTCGGCATTGCGCCTGTTTCCTATGATGCGTGCTTGGTTGGTCGGTGGTAACGGGCCGGTCCTGAATCAATCGGGCATGGATTGGAACGGCGCGGGGCCTCGGGCCGGGTTCGAGACGTCGCTGGCAGCGTAGTCCCGCCAAGGTGCCGCCGAAAATCCGAGCGACGCCCGGCAACTTGAGTGCCCGGCAACCTCAAAGACCGTCAACTTGATCGGCGCTGGACTTTTGACAACTGGCCTCTTGAAAATTGGGCATGTGAAAACGGGCCGCCTGATAAGCTGCTCGTGTCGGTCTCTGAACCCCGACTGGATTCACGGACTTCCCTTTCGGTCGCAGTCTAAATGAGGGTCGCCTTGACGTCAACGATTCCAGCCGATTCCCACTACGATTGGCGAGGTGCCGGGCGTCGCTATTACGCATACCGCTTCTACTTGCAGCAGAAGTTCGGAACGCGCGTCCAGAAGGTCAGTATTGATGCCGGCTTCACGTGCCCCAACGTGGACGGAACGGTCGCCATTGGCGGCTGCACGTTCTGCGACAATCGCAGCTTCAGTCCGAGTCGCCGGGTTCCCAAGGTTGCGGTCCAGGACCAGATTAACGACGGGATCCGGCGGCTCAAACGGCGGTACACGTGCGACCATTTCACCGCTTACTTTCAGCCCGCGACGAATACCTACGCGCCGGTTGAACGGCTGAGGAAGCTATATGACGATGCATTATCGCATCCGCAGGTGGTCGCCTTGGCGATCGGCACGCGCCCCGACTGTGTTCCCGATGACGTGATGGAGTTGCTCGAAGATTTTGCCCGCAAGACGCATCTGTCGATCGAGTACGGCATGCAGACCATGCATGATCGCTCGCTGGACTGGATGAACCGAGGCCACCATCATGATTCGTTTGTGGACGCCGTGGAGCGGAGCCGAGGACGCGGCTTCGAGATTGGTGCCCATGCGATTCTCGGCTTGCCGGGTGAATCCCACGAAGACATGATGGCGACGGCACGGGAACTGGCCCGGCTCCGAGTCGATTCGGTGAAGGTGCACAACCTGTACGCGGTGGAACGGACGCCGTTGGCTGATCAGGTGCGTCGCGGCGAAGTTACGCTGATTGAGCGGGACGCCTACCTCGACGCACTGGTCGAGTTTCTCGAACTGCTGCCGCCCTCGACGATCGTCGAGCGGATTAGTGGGGACGCACCGCCCGACTACTTCGTCGGACCTTCCTGGTGTCTGGACAAGTCGGCAGTCCTCTTGGCCCTGGATGCGGAGCTCGAACGCCGCAATACCTGGCAAGGACGACGCTTCGAAGGGTAAGCCTTCCTGCCCGGCCGGCATTGTGCCGCCAAGCACCGCATGAGCAGCGGTTGCGAGGTCGCACGATGTTGTGCGCTAGATGGCTTGTATCAGGTTTAGCTTTACAAATGCGTCAAGTTTGAGCGACCAACGGGAGCGGACTAACATGCCGCGAGCGTCAGCTCGCGATTGGTCCGAGGCCCTGCCTCGCTAGGCGTCGAATTCGCTTTCGACCTCCTGGATCGCTTCCAAGAAGTCAGCCATCTTTTGAGGGCGTTGCCCCGGTTCGGGCCTCAGGCAGGACATTACGGTGTCGGCCAGTGTGGGGTGAAGGTTGGGGACGTGTTGGCGAATATCCCGCGGCTCGACGGTGTCGTGCGCAATGGCGGCCAGGGCAGCTTTGGCGGCCGGCGGCTTCGGCCAGGGCAGCTCAAATGAGCAGAGATGATAAACGGAGACGCCAAACGAAAAAATGTCCAGCCGCTGGTCGGTCGTCTTGCGGCGCATAATTTCGGGTGCCATGTAATTGGGGGTTCCGGTGCGATTCCCCGGCTGGGTGAAATCGGGCGTGTTGGGCAACGTTAAGCCGAAGTCGATCAGCTTCAGCGACGAAAGGTCCTTACGGGCGATGAAATTCCGTGGACAGACGTCCCGGTGAATGAACTCCTGTTCGTGGACATAGGCCAGCGCCTCCGCCATCTGCCGAATCAGGTTCAACCTCTTGCCGTCGAGTGATCGGTCGTGGTTGTGAATCAATTCGTGCAGGCCGGGACCATCCAGGTACTCCATGACGCAGTAGGGGAGGTTCTTGGTGGTGGTGCCGAACTCAGTGGTCTCGACAATACGCGGATGGTGCAAGCTGGTGGCAATTTGCCCTTCCGAAGGTTTGTTGAGCCCCTTGAAGCGGGCTTCGAATAATTCCAGCTTGTCTTGTTTAGCGATCTTCAGCCCGACGACCTGTTTGGTCTCCCGTTCGCGGGCCATGTAGAAGTTGGACATGGTGCCCGAGATGGCAGAGCGCAGCAGCTCGAACCGCTCGTCGACATCGAGCTTGTCGCTCTTCAACATGGCTTTGAATTTGTCGAGGATTCCCATTATTTGCCGCAATAGTCAATGGTGCGTGCGATTTCGCTTTTCAATTTGTCCCGCGACACGATGCGGTCAATGTAACCGTGCTCGAGGAGAAACTCGCTGGTTTGAAACCCTTTCGGCAACTCAATCTTGATGGTGGCTTTGATGGTCCGCGGGCCGGCAAAGCCGATCAGGGCTTTGGGCTCGGCAAACACGACGTCTCCCAGCGAGGCGAAGCTGGCGGCCACGCCGCCCATGGTGGGATTCGTGAGGACGGAGATGTAGAGTCCCCCCGCTTCATCGTAGCGTGCCAGAGCGGCCGAGACCTTGGCCATCTGCATCAGGGACAGGATGCCCTCGTGCATCCGGGCCCCGCCACCGGAGCCGCTCACAATAATCAGCGGCAGATCCTGGTCCGTTGCCCGCTCGGCCAGACGCGCCAAGCGTTCGCCGACGACCGATCCCATGCTCCCCATGAAGAAGGACGAATCGGTGACACCAAACGCAACGCGACGGGCGCGAATCATGCCGGTCCCGGTGATGGCCGCGTCGTTCATGCCGGTCCGCTTTTGTTCGTCCAGCAACTTGTCACGATATTTCCGCTTGTCTTCGAAGTTGAGCGGGTCGGCGGGCGAGAGGTCACCGTCCCATTCCTCGAATGTTCCCTCATCCAGCACTTGCACGATGCGTTCCGCGGCCGACACATAGAAGTGAAAATCGCATTCCGGACATACGTTGAGGCGTTTTTCCGCCTCCTTGCGATAGATCGAGTTATGGCAGCCCGGGCAACGCTGCCAGAGGCCCTCGGGAACACCTCGTTTTTGTCGCTTGTTCATCGTGGTTGCCGTTGCTGGCTCTCGGGTCATGCTGCTGACAGGTCGGTTGGGGTGTCGCGGGTAGACGCCGGCGGCAGGGCGGCGAAGCAGTGCCCCAACCGGCTGCGAATCGGCCTCAGGCCTTGAGGCGGACGGTGGAGGGATTGACGTCAAATTGCTGCCATCCGCCCGACTGGTTCTCGGCCTCCCAGAGGTCACCCAATTCGCCTTCATCAAGTTGTGAACGCAAGACGCTCGCTAACGGCTCCGGGACGACCAGTGCGATGACGCCATCCTTGTGCTTCTTGGCCAGCTTGGCAAGCACAGTTCGGCCCCGTTCTTGGGCCGACTTGAGTGATTCACCTTCGGGCGGGCAGACCGTCTCCGGGTGTTCTTGCCATTGTCGGTAGACCTTGGGCTGCTTGCGCTTGACCTCGTCGATCATCTTGCCGTGCCACAAACCGTGGTCCAGGTTCTTCAGGCCGGACAGTTCCTTGGCTTTCAGGTCAAGTTCGGCAGCCAGTGCCGTCGACGTCTGCTGGCAGGCCTGGCAGGGAGACGTATAGATCGCCTTGATCCGCTGGTCCGCCAACTCGTCAATCGTGCGGGCCACCTGGTCGGCACCGCACGCGTTCAAGGGGACATCCAATCTGCCGGTGATCCGCCCTTCGTCGTCGAAGTTGGTGGAACCGGGTCGAATCAAGATGATCTTCAACATGGTCCTACGTCGCTCCGCCTTGGCGGGCAGCCTGGATGAGATGAGTAACCGCTGACGAATACGAGGGCTGGCCGAAAATCGCCGACCCAGCCACCATCAAGTGGGCGCCCGCGCGAGCGCAGGCGCCGATGGTCTCGCGATTGACGCCGCCGTCCACTTCGAGCAGCGTCGTTGGCGGGACGCGATCACGGAGAAACTGCAACTTTTCCAAAGCGACCGGCTGGAACGTCTGACCGCCAAATCCTGCCTTGACGCTCATCACCAAGACCAGGTCGCACGAGTCCAGCACCGGTTCGATCGTGGCAACCGGGGTGGCCGGGTTGAGCGCGATGCCCGCCCCGATACCGAGCTGGTGGATCTGATCGATGACCTCGCACGGATCGTCGACCGCCTCCACATGGACGGTGAGCAGATCCGCTCCCGCATCGACAAACTGCGCGAGGTAACGCTGCGGCTCCTCGATCATCAGGTGAACGTCCAGCGGCATCTCCGTGAGGCGGCGGAGACCGGCCACAATCGGCATCCCGTAAGTCAAGTTCGGGACAAAGCGGCCGTCCATCACGTCCAGATGCAGGGCTTCCACCCCAGCCTCCTGCAACCGTTCTACCTCGCGTTCCAAATTGCCAAAGTCACACGCCAGCAGCGACGGCAAGATCACCGGAGCGGCTTCGCGTAAATCGGAAAGGTGTTTGCGTCGAGGCATCGTTGGGACGCGAAGAGAAAAGGTGCTGACAGAGAGAACGCTGCGTCAGAATGATGGGTGGCCGACCACCGAGCAACCGTGATGTTTGCCTGCGGCGTTGAATTCGAGAGGTCGAGAATCCGAAGGGTTGGTGGCCAGAATGAGCGTTGAGAGAACCGCGTGTGAAGTTCTCAATTGTACCAGCGACCTGCCAAAACGTCAGTACGCATCGGAAGACTCGGAAGCGAATCCGCTCGTTCAGGGGGGGGGTGTGATGCGGGCTGGCCCGGACTTGGGCCCTGGGCGGATACGTGGCTGATCCTTCTAAGTTACATTCAGCTATAGGTTTCTGTCGAACTCCTGGCTCTCCGGGAGCTCGTCGATATCTTCCAGGCCCATGATCTGCAAGAAGCGATCGGTCGTGTAGTATTTCGGCCGTCGCGGTTTCTCGTCCGGTCGTTCGATCCGCAGCAATCGCCGGCGGACGAGTTGCGACAACATACCGCCGCTCGGCTGCCCCCGTGTTTCGTCGATTTCTTCCCGTGTGAGGGGCTGACCGTAGGCGATGACGGCCAGGATATCGATCGCCGCCTGCGACAGGCGGGCTTCGCGCACGGTTCCATAGAAGCGGTCACGGAGGCCTGCGTACTCGGGCCGGATGCTGAGCAGATAGCCGGGGCCGTGCGACGTCACTTCATACGGAGCCTGGGCGGCCCGGTACTTTTCGTTCAATTCGACAACCAGCGTGTCGACTTCGCGGGGGCTCACACCACGCATCAAGGCCGCGATGCGTTTTGCCGTCAGCGGTGAATTTTCAGCATTGCCGACGAACAGCGCGGCTTCCAGGATCCCGAGCGGCGAGACCGGTTCGTCCTCTGGGGCGGCACCGGCGGTGGGCGGCTCGGGCGCGGCGTCGTCCGCTTCGCCGTCCGCTTCGCCGTCCGCTTCCACGTCCGGTTCGTCCGATTCTGCGGTTTGGCCGTGCGGCGGGACATCGTTACCGACGGCGAGGCCGGCGTAGGCAGCCGCCAGTGCATCGAGCGAAGTTGCTTCCTCGTCCTCGCCTTCGCTGTCGTCTGCCTCCAAGTCTGTCTCCGCGTCCGCTTCCAAGTCTGCCCCCGCGTCCGTCTCCAGATCACCGTCGATCAACTGGCCGTCGTCGTTGGCGTCGGATGAACGTGTCGGATCGACCATCAGGGGACTCTCGATCGGCGGATGCAGTTCGGGGCCTGGTTGCCCTGCGACTTACCAGCGTTTGGCGACTTCTGCTTTCATGAAGGCCAGGCCGTCCTGGGCCAATTGTTCTTCGCTTTCGTACATACGTCGCCAGATCTTCGTCGCCGCTGCCAGTTCCGGCAGGGCCAGGCCGAACGCCTCGATCATCATCCAGCCGTCGTAGCCGACTTCCTTGAGCGTGTCAAAGTTCTCAGCCCAGCGGATGTTGCCAGTTCCGGGCGTGCTGCGGTCGTTCTCTGAAATGTGCACATGGCACAGCACGTCCGCACAGGAGCGAATCGCCGTGGGGATATCTTTTTCTTCGATGTTGCAGTGGAACGTGTCATACATCACGCGGCAGTTCGGGTGATCGACTTCCTTGGCGAAGCGAGCGGCATCGGCGTGCGTATTGAGCAAGTACGTTTCAAACCGATTGAGACATTCGACGCCCAGGGTGACCCCGACGTTGCCGGCATGTTCGGCGACGTGCCGCATGCTGTCCACGCCCCACTTCCATTCATCCGCGGTCGGTCCTTGGCCGCTAAACAGGCCCAATGCCGAGTGATAGGGGCCGACCAGGTGGGTTGCACCGGCTGCCGCACAGCAGTCGAGCGTCCGCTTGGTCGCGTCGACGCCGGCCGACCGAACAGCCGCATCCGGACTGATGGGGTTATCCTCTTCGGTCCTCACCGTCACCGCGGTGCACTCGAGCCCCAACTCCTGCAGGCGTTTTCCCCACGCTGCGTAGTCGAGCTCCAGGTTGAACATCGGCAGTTCGACCCCGTCGTAGCCCATCTGCTTGAGCGCTTCCAGGGTGGGCACCAGGTCGTCGCTGAGTTCACCGGACCAGAGCAGCAAGTTCATGCCAAATTTCATCGCCGTCACTCCTCGGATTGGTTGAGATGTCGGCAAGGCCGGTCGACGATCGATTCACGGTCACCGCGCGCTTGCCTTCGCTGTAGGTTGGTCCCCGTGGTCAGCCGGACAGTTCGCCCGCCAAGAGATCGGTCTGCCGCAGGCGAACCAGTTTCCGGGCTTCCGGGAAGAACGTGGCGACCTGGGGAGGAAGCGGTGCGAGCCGAACTCGCCGCATCACATTGTTCAATCGAAACAGCAGTTTGTCATCCTGGCAGTAGTCGTACAAGAACCGGGCCGCCGAAAACCTGGGAATGAACATCGACAGCATGCCGGTTTGCCGAGTGACCATCCGGTTGACCATGCCGGCAATCTCCTCCGGGTCGACCGAGGCGACGGCCCCATAATATGCATCCAATTTTGACGGCTCCTGTTCGATCAACGTCGCGTCAAGCAACAGTTCGACCAGAATGTGCCCCAGGAAGCTGGGCCGGAATCCGGGATCCGGGTCGAGCAATTCGCGGAGCGCGACCGTGAAGTTCAGGTTGAGTTCGGCGAATGCGGGCGTCTGATGGAACCAGTGGTCGTCCCGGTGATGCTGGACAATCCCGCCAGCCAGGTCGGCCACCCGGGGGTCGTCATCCTGCAGGAACGGCATGGCCAGCCGCTGTCTCGCTCGCGACCGCCGATTCACGACACTCAACCAATCGGGCACGGCCGTGCCGATCAGGAAGCGGGGATTGGCCAGAAAGCGACGTCCATGCGCAAAGTAGTTCATGGGGCAACCGCCGCTGACTGCTTACCCGACGTCCGTCCATTGCCGGCTCTTGGCACTGGCCAGGACGGCATCACAGACACGTTGTGTTTCCAGGGCATCGCGGAACGTCGGTCCAGCCGGGGTGTCGGTTCCCAAGCTCTCCAGGAAGTCTTTCACCTGGTGCACGAAACTGTGTTCGTAACCGATCTGCAGACCGGGGACCCACCAGTTTCCCATGTAGGGATGGTCGCCGTCACTGACGTGGATCGACCGCCAGCCGCGCATGTCGCCTTCGAGCCGGTGGTCGAAGTACTCCAGGCGATGCAGGTCGTGCAGGTCCCACTTGATGGAGGCATGCTCACCGTTAATCTCGAACGTGTAAAGGGCTTTGTGCCCTCGTGCGTACCGCGTGGACTCGAAGAGTCCCAGCGATCCGTTGGCAAAGCGGCACATGAACGTGCAGGCATCGTCGATGCTGACGGTCTGCTTCTTACCGGTAAGGGTGTGCATGCGTTCCTTGACAAACGTTTCGGTCATCGCCGTCACGTTCTGGATGCTTCCGTTGAGCCAGATCGCGGTATCGATGCAATGCGCCAAGAGGTCGCCGGTCACACCACTGCCGGCGGCGGCGGCATCCAGTCGCCAGAGTGCCGCGCCTCCCTGAGGCAACGCTTCATCGATGGTCCAATCCTGCAGGAAATTGGCCCGATAGTGGAAAATGCGGCCCAGGTTGCCGGACGCCACAATGTTCTTCGCCAGAGTTACGGCGGGCACACGACGGTAGTTGTACCAGACAATGTTGTCGACGCCGGCCTTCTCGACGGCCAGGCACATTTCCTCGCCTTCCTCGGCATTCATGGCCAACGGCTTCTCGCAGAGAATCGTCTTACCGGCCTCGGCACAGGCGATGGCGATTTCCTTGTGCAGGTTGTTCGGCGTGCAAATGTCGACGGCGTCGATGTCGTCGCGGGCGATCAGTTGCCGCCAGTCCGTCTCGATGGACTCGTAGCCCCAGTTGTCCGCGAACGCCTTGACCTTTTCCGCGTCGCGGCCACAGGCCGCTTTGAGCACCGGCCGGAAGGGGACGGAAAAGAAGTCGTTGACGCGTTTGTAACCGTTGGTGTGAGCTCGGCCCATGAAGCCGTAGCCGATCATGCCGATATTGAGAGGTTGTGTCATGGTTCTTTCTTTAACTCGGGGAGCGTTCAACTCAAGGAGAAGCGTGCGGGGGCGAACGATCAAGCGGGCTGACGAAGGCAACCCGTACGGCCGCTAGCTCCACCCGTGTGCATCTCGCACTTTGATCATGGCATCGAGGATCGTGTTCCACGTTTCGGGTTTCTCCAGAACGGCATTGGGGAACATGCAGCCGTCCCAACAGATGTGTTCGATGCCTCGGGCGGTGGCGTCCTGCAGCCAGTACCCGGCGCATTTGACAATGTCCAGCTTCCCGTTGGGGTCGTCGGCCGGGCAATGTTTACCCGTTTTGTCGTGCGAGCCGGCCCCGTGGACTTCGCCGTCATTCTGAGCGATATGGAAGTCGATCGTCCACGGTCGGAGCTTGTCGACCATCTTTTCATAGGCCGCGTAGAATTCGTCTTCCGTGTAACCCTCGTGCAACAGGGCATGCTCGGGCGCGTTGTACCCCATCAGGTACAGGTAGGTATGGGCCATGTCCGCCTGGAAGCCGAGTGTTTCCGGCATGCCCACCTCTTCCAGCAGGTCGAGCATATCCTTCCAACTGTGCATTCCGGCCCAGCAGATCTCTCCTTCGGCAGCCAGGCGTTCACCGTGGGCCGCTGCGATTTTTGCCGCTTCTCGAAACGTGTCTGCGATGCGGCTGGTATTCGCCTTGGCGTCCTCGCGCCACTTCTCCACACCGAACTCGGCCGAGTCAATGCGGATGACGCCGTACTTCCTGACGGCGTGCTCGTTGAAGATCCCCGCGATCCGGCAGGCCATCTTGACCGCTGAGAGGAATTTCTCACGGGCTGCGTCGTCGCCCATCGCCGAGTCGCCCACCGTGCCCGGCCAGACCGGCGCCACCAGCGAGCCGACGTTGAAGCCCTTGCCGGCAATCATGTCGGCGATCTGCCGCAATTCGTCGTCGCTGGCTTCAGGGTTGGTGTGCGGGAGGAAGAGGAAATAGTCAATGCCGTCGAATTTCTGGCCATTGACTTCGGCAGCGGCGGTCAGGTCGAGCATGTGCTCCAAGCTGATCGGCGGCTCTTGCCCTTCGTCGGTGCCTTTGCCGACCAGGCCGGGCCACATGGCGTTATGAAGCTTGGGGAGAGAGTTGCTCATGGTGATCCTCGTAACCTTCGTCGTTGAATAATGGGGGATTCCGGAGCGGCCATGTTGGTCGAACCATGGGGGCCGATACGGAAATGAACGGTCGGCCTACTGCTGTTTGTAGTCGCCCACGTTCGGCACTTCAGCAAAGGTATCCGGGCCGAAGTAGCGGAGGCCTTCCAGCGGCTCACTGCCCGTGTTTTCGATTTCGATGCCGGCGTTCGCCGCCTCGTGACTGATGAACACTTCGTCTTCGGTTTCCGCGCCGAATTGAATCATGGCGGGCGTCTGCAGGTTTAAGCGGCCCATGCGTCCCTTGCCTTGAACCGTGATCCAACCGCTGGCTCCACCGTCCTTGATGGTGCACTTCGCGCCGGGTTGCAAGGTCAGTCGCCGCGCGCTGAACAACTGGGCTCCATCGACCAGCCCGTAGACGATCCAGTCATCGACCCAGCCGTCGCCGGAAGCGGCCGTGATCGGCTCCAGGTAGTTGTGGTCCTTGAAGTCGGGATCCACGTTCTTTTCCCAATCCAATTGACCAACAATGAAGTCCAGGTCCTGGTGCTTGTCAGCCGGCATGTCCTTGACCAGTAAGGACCAGGGGACCTCGCGCCCTTCGACGAGCGACTGGTACATGCCAAACACGTCGCTCCCCCATTGCGGCTCGTACGTGCAAAGAGAGCCCGGGGCATGCAGGACGCCGGGCGGAATCAGCCAGCCGGTGCCGCGCTTGAGCCGGTAGGCCTTGGAGAGGTCGAGGATACCGTTGTCTCCCTTGCTCCAGTCTTCCAGGCATTTCCGCACCTGGGCCTTCGTCGTCCCGGGTTCGAGGCCCATGAAGGTGTACGGGAAATTGTTGTCGCAGTTATTGTATTGGGGCGGAAAGTAGTAACTTTCCGGCTTGCCTTCCTGATCGACCAGCTTGGCGTCAGCAAAGCTCTGGTGCATGTGGTGCGGGATCGGGCCCATGTTGTCGAAGAATTTCGAATAGACCGGCCATCGCTGGTACTTGTCCCACAGCGCCTGACCGATCATGCGGGCGCCCGCTTCCGCCACGGCATCCTTCAACATGAAGTGTTGCCCCTCAAACAGGCAGAAGCTTTGACCTTCGTGCCAGACACGTCCTTCGTTGGCCGCGTCCGTGGTGCTCGAGAACCAGCGTTCATCGATCCCGCCCCGCTCGGCACCGTATGCGTAGTAGTCGCCCGGGGCCAGTTTGATGCGCTTGCCGGGATGCAAAAAGCTGCGCGGCACCCAGGTGGGAGACAATCGCAGCAGACCTTCACCCGCGTCCAGGGCCTGTTCAAGGATCTTGCCAACGTTGTCCGTCTTTACAATGTCTTGCATCATCGTGCCAGTTCTCGCTTCATAACTTCGTAGAATGTTCCTGACTGCCGGCTGAACGGAGCTCAGCCACCGCAACATGCGTCCCGGCGTATAACGGGTCGACGTCTTCGTTCGTCCGGCCCAGAATAGGGGGTTCGCGGGCGTTTGCGAAGTCGCATTGGTAACACGTTTTTGGCGGATTGGCAAGTAATCCAAAGCGCTCTGCGGAGGACAATGGGGCCGGCCGTCGTCAGGCGCCGCGTGACGCTCGGCTGGGCGTCCCGGACGGGCAGGCGGGCTGGTCCCAGACGGTCGCATTGCGCCGCGCGGGAACCGGCTGCCGTGGTGGAATTCCCGCAGGCGGACGGATATCTTGATCGAAGGCAACGCGTGGCCCCCTTCCTGCCGCTCCCTGCGACCACCAAGCCGCAACCACTGTTTGAAAGTGACCCGATGGCAAGCAAGACCTGGACGTTGATCAACCAGCGTGGCGATGATTTCTCGGACCACCTGGGCAGTCCGCTATCACTCGGACGAAGCGAACTGAGTGCCGAACCGCGGTTGCTGCATGGCGGACTCCGCGATGGAGTCCTCGTCTTGCATCTCCGCAGCGACGATTTTCGTTGTTCCCTGTTGCCGACGCGCGGGATGGCCATGTGGCGGGCTCAGTACCAGGACGAGCAGATCTCCTGGCAGTCTCCGGTCAATGGCCCGGTCCATCCGAAGTTTGTCGACCTGGGCGAGCCGAGCGGCCTGGGGTGGCTTGATGGGTTCGACGAATTGCTGGCCCGCTGTGGGTTGGAAAGCAACGGTGCCCCCGAGTTTTCCGATTCCCAGCAATTGATCTATCCGCTGCACGGACGGATCGGCAACAAGCCGGCGCACGAACTTTCGGTCACCATCGATGACGAGGCTGAAGAGATTACCGTGATCGGTGTTGTCGACGAAGTCCGCTTTCACTTTCTCAAGTTGCGGATGACGACAACGGTCAAGCTCAAGCGGGGCGAACAAGGCTTCCGCATTCGTGACGAAGTGCGGAATCTTTCAGAGAGCCCCGCCGAAATCCAGATGCTGTACCACACGAACTTCGGGATCCCGCTACTGGACGCCGGCGCCCGCGTGGTGGCCCCGGTCCGCCGGCTGGTGCCGCGCAATGACCACGCCGCAGCGGGCCTGGCGAATTGGGACAGCTACGAAGCACCTCAACCCGGTTTCGAGGAACAGGTTTATTTCCTTGAGCTGATTGGCGACGCCGAGGGACAGACGCAAGCCTTGCTCCGCAACGCGCACGGTAACCGGGGGGTCAGCCTGCATTACAACATCAACCAGCTTCCCTGTTTCAGTGTCTGGAAGAATACGACGTCGGTCGCCGACGGCTGCGTGACGGGGATCGAGCCGGGTACGAATTTTCCCAATCCTCGATCGTTCGAAGGAGAACACGGACGCGTGGTGAAGCTCGCACCGCGCGCGGCGTACAGCTTCGATTACCGCCTGGCTTACCACAGCGACGCAACCCAGGTGGAGGCGGCTGAGCGGGCGGTGGCGGATCTGCAGCGCGGTACCGAGCCGCAGATTGATTCCGCACCGCAGCCGGATTGGTGCGCGTGACCAAGAGCATTCGCCCCCATTACCACTTCGTGACGGGCCGGCTGGCCGAGAACGCACTCCGCGCCACCCTGGAGCAACTCGATCAGCCCCCGTTTGACCATTCGGTCCAGGTTCTGCCGATCACGGTGGCCGCGCTGATGACGCCTTCCTGGATCGCGCGGCACCTCGTCGTCGCCGAATGGTGCACGCACGTGATGGTCCCCGGCTACTGCGCAGGAGATCTGGAGCCGCTGTCCAACTTCATCGGGCGACCGGTGGTCCGCGGCCCCCACGACTTACGCCGCATTGGTGATTATTTCGGCAAGCCATCGGTCGAGTCCAAGTCGTACGGCAAGTACGACATCGAAATCATCGCCGAAATCAACCATGCGCCGCGGCTCGCATTGCGTGACATTCTGCAGCGCGCCGAGCGTCTGCGGAGCCACGGTGCGGATGTGATCGATGTCGGCTGCGACCCGGGAGACGCCTGGCAGGGAGTCGGCGACTGCGTGAAGGCACTCTGCGATGCCGGCCACCGTGTCTCGATCGACAGCTTGAATCCTGCGGAGATCGGCCCCGCCGTGCGCGCCGGAGCCGAGTTGGTTCTTTCCGTCAACCGCTCGAACCGTGAGGCGGCTGCCGATTGGGGGTGCGAAGTGGTTGTCATCCCCGACAACATCAAGACGTTGGATGGACTTGATGAAACGGTCGACTGGCTGGCCAGGCGGAATATTCCCGTGCGGTTGGACGCCATCCTGGAGCCGATCGGGTGCGGTTTCGCGCCCAGCCTGGCCCGCTACCAACAAGTGCGGCAACGGTATCCGGATGCCGAAATCATGATGGGTATCGGCAACTTGACCGAGCTGACGGATGTCGATTCGGCGGGCATCAATGTGCTTCTCCTGGGCATCTGTCAGGAACTGGGGATCCGCAGTGTGCTCACCACAGAAGTGATCAACTGGGCCCGCACCAGCGTGCAAGAGTGTGACGTCGCACGCCGCCTCGTCCACTTTGCCGTTGAACAGGGAATTCCTCCCAAGCACTTGGAAGCGGGGCTGGTCATGCTCCGTGACGTGCAAGTGCACGAACACGGCGCGAGCCAGCTCGACGCCCTCGCCCAACAGATCAGAGATAACAACTTCCGACTCTTTGCAGAGCGGGACCAGTTGCATCTGATCAGCGCGGGGATGCATTTGAGTGACGCCGATCCGTTCCGACTGTTCGACCGGCTGCTCGCCACAGATCCGCAAAACGTCGACGCATCGCACGCATTCTATCTGGGATTCGAACTCTGCAAGGCGTTGACGGCATTGAACCTGGGGAAGCAGTACGAGCAGGACGAATCGCTCGACTGGGGATTGCTGACGCGTCCTGAGGATCACCATCGGCTGCGTCGCACGTCGCGTCGAGCTGGGGCGCGACCATCCACCGGAGAATCGCCGCCCGGCGACCGCTAGACCCGATCAGTCATCAGCCGTTGGGCGTTCGCCCCGGTTCCTTTGACCGCCGATCCAACCGCACGCTAACGCGGATTATGCATTAGCCGTTGGGCGTTAGCCCCGGTTCCTTTGAAAACAGAGCAAACCGGACGCTAACGCGTTCCGGCTGATATGTGCGGCGTCATGGGTGAGTCCACCACAAAAGATTGCGGCACAGTAACTTGCACTGAATCGCCGCAGGTTTATGAATAACCCGGGCTAACGCGTTCCTTCCCGAACCCAGACCACATTCCGTCGCGCACCGCATGACCGGCGGAATGACCGGATGAACGGCTGCTTCGAGTCGCCCGCAGCGGCCTCCTCGATTGCCCGGCGCAGGTCTGCCCGCCGCGTTACGGCCTCGCCGCCGCGACTGCCGCGCGCTAGACAGGTGGATCGACGTGTGTTGTAATTCATGAAGACTCACCGCAGCCCCCGCGCTGCCGAGGGTTACTCTGTCACCCCCGTGGCGCGGCGAATTCCCTGGCCCCCCGTTCCTTCCGACCGATGATGTCCGCCGTGGCAGCACGCATTCCTCGGCTGGCGCCCTTTGCCGTGATCCGAACGGCAACCGCCCAACGCACATTGCATTCCCTTGGCCACATGAACCCGCGGCGATGAAGGACCGCGGTGACGCGGTCGCGGCCAGGTACGGCAACTCATTCCAACGAGCCTTTCACCTAGCAGGCAATCATCCCATGATCTTCCTTCTTTCACGCGATTGCAGAACTTTGTCCGCAACGATCGCCGGCGCGCTGCTGCTGTGCGTCGGCGTTGTGCCTGCCGGTGCGAATGAGATAACTGGAATCGATTACAACCGCGATATCCGCCCGATTCTGTCCGACAAGTGCTACGCTTGTCACGGGCCGGATGAGCACGAACGGCAGGCGGATTTGCGCTTGGATGTGCAGGCGGATGCTTTTGCTGCCCGGGACGAAGGGGCGGCGATCGTGCCGGGCGACAAGGAGGCGAGTCTTTTGTTCCAACGCGTCGCGACGCACGACGCCAATGTCCGAATGCCGCCGGACGACAGCGGCAAATCGTTAGCCGCCGACGAAATTGAACGACTGGGCCGCTGGATTGACGAGGGGGCACCGTGGCAAGGCCACTGGGCGTTCATTCGCCCCACGCGGCCGACGCCGCCGCCGGTGAAGCATGCCGATCGGGTGGCCAATCCCATCGATCGTTTCATTCTGGCTCGACAAGAGCAACTCGGGCTGCAGCCTGCGGAGACGGCAGCCAAAGAGACGTTGTTGCGAAGAGTGACATTCGACCTGACGGGTCTTCCGCCGACGCTGAAACAACTGGATGACTTCCTGGCCGACACGTCGGCGGACGCCTACGAGAACGTCGTTGATCGCCTCTTGGAGTCGCCGCACTACGGCGAGCACCGCGCCCGCTATTGGTTGGATGCCGCGCGCTACGGCGACACGCACGGCTTGCACCTCGACAACCGGCGGCAGATCTGGCCGTACCGCCAGTGGTTGATTCGCGCCTTCAACGACAATCTGCCCTTCGACCAGTTCACGCTGTGGCAGATTGCTGGCGACCTCTTGCCGGACGCGACGGTGGACCAACAGATCGCCAGCGGCTTCAACCGCTGCAACGTAACGACCAGCGAGGGCGGGTCGATCGCGGAAGAGTATCGTGTTCGATATGCGATCGACCGTGTCGAGACGACGGCCACGGTCTGGCTGGGACTGACGGCCGGCTGCGCCGTCTGCCACGATCACAAGTTCGATCCACTGACCCAACGCGAGTTCTACCGGTTGTACGCGTACTTTTACAACTTTGCGGAACGCGAGATGGACGGCAACAAGGACCTGCCGCCAGGACCGGTGATTGACGCGCCCAGTCCGGCGCAGCAGCGGCTGTTGGCGGGCCTTGCCGAGCGGCGTGGCGCGGTCGACGAAGAAATTGCCGTCCGCCGCACGCAGACGGCGCAGGCAATGGCCGCGTGGGAAGCGACCCGCGCGGCTGACCCTTCGAGTTTGCCAACGCCGCCCGGCGACATGGTCGTCCACCTGGCACTGGACGACCCGCAGGGGGGAACGATCCTCGATGCGGTCGATGCCGGTCGTGCGGTGACCGTCGAGGGTACGGCCGCCTGGGGCGAGGGTCGACACGGGAGCGGATTCATGTTCGACGGAAAGACGTCGATCGACGCGGGCGACGTGGCTGACTTTCAGCGAGACCAGCCGTTCTCCTACGGCGCCTGGGTGCGACCGAAGAACGAGAAGCACGGCGCCGTCCTGTCGCGGATGGACGATGCCCAAAAACACCGTGGTTACGACCTCTACCTGGGTGGCGGGAAGGTCTTTGTGCACATCATCAATCGCTGGGATGGCAACGCGATTCGCCTCAACAGCAAGGCCAAGCTCAAGACCAATGCCTGGCAACACCTGATGATGACGTACGACGGTTCCAGCAAGGCAGCCGGCGTGGCGTTGTACGTTGACGGCCATCCGGTCGAGGTGGAAGTCACCCACGATTCGCTCAACGGATCGATCCAGACCAAGAAATCACTGCGGATTGGTAGCCGCACGCCCGGTGCCCCGATCGAGGCGTCCGTTGATGATGTCCGGATCTATGCACGCCGACTGGAGGCTCGCGAAGTTGCCCTGATCGCAGGTAGCGATCCCATTGGCGAATTGCTGGCGGTCGCGCCTGACCAGCGAACCGCCGAACAGCGTCGTCGGATTCAAGACTATTATCTCAGCGAACACGACGAACCTTTTCAACAGTTGAGCCAACAACGTGCGCAGATTGACGCGGAGATCAACGCGGTCAAGGCGTCGATTCCCAAGACGCTGGTCATGGGTGATCGTAGCGGCAAGCAACCGGTTTATCGTCTCGTGCGTGGCGAATATGACAAGCCGGACAAGTCGGTTGAGCTGTCGCCCGGCGTGCCGGACGTGTTACCCGCGTTGGCACCGTCCGCCCCGGAGAATCGCTTGGCGCTGGCCCGTTGGCTGATTTCTCCTGACAACCCGCTCCCGGCACGTGTGACGGTGAACCGATTCTGGCAACAGCTTTTCGGCACCGGGCTGGTGAAGACGACCGAAGACTTTGGGTCGCAAGGTGAATGGCCGTCCCACCCGGCGTTGTTGGATTGGCTGGCGGTTGAGTTTGTGGAGAGTGGTTGGGACATCAAGCATCTGATCAAACTGATGGTCATGTCGGGCACGTATCGGCAAACCGCAGCGGCCACTCAGGACCAACTGCGGGGCGATCCGCGGAATCGGTATCTCACGCGCGGACCTCGCTTCCGGCTGGATGCGGAAACGGTCCGAGACAACGCCCTGGCGCTAAGCGGCCTGTTGAACCGCGAGATCGGCGGCCCCAGCGTTCGCCCGTACCAGCCGGACGGACTGTGGAAAGCCGTTGGTTACTCGGGCAGCAACACCGTCAAATTCACGCAGGATCACGGCGAGCGTCTTTATCGACGGAGCATGTACATTTTCTGGAAACGGACGGCGCCCCCGCCGACGATGCAGATCTTCGACGCGCCGTCCCGTGAATACTGCGTGGTGCGACGCGAACGGACCAACACCCCGGCAGCTGCCCTGGTGCTATTGAATGATGTTCAATTTGTTGAGGCCGCGCGGCACTTCGCCGAGCGGATCATGCGTGAGGGGGGCGGGAAGCTCGACGACCGCCTGACCTTCGCGTTCCGCCTGGCCACGTGCCGGACGCCGGATGCCGAAGAGCTGCAGGTTCTGCGGGGCATCTACGAGACAGCTTGGGCCAAGTACCGGGAGGATGCCGCTGCAGCCCAGGCGCTGCTGCAGGTTGGAGAATCCCCTCGCGACACTTCGCTGGACGTGGGCGAGTCTGCCGCCTGGACGATTGTCGCCAGCACGATCTTGAATCTGGACGAAACCATCACCAAGGGCTGAACGCCCCAGCCGTAAGGGACATGCCATGGACCCCCGCCAAGCCGCCCTCCATTTTCAAACGCGTCGACAACTGCTGGGACGCACGGCCAGCGGCATTGGAACCGCCGCGCTGGCGTCGCTATTGAACCCGTCGCTGGTGGCCGCGGCGCCCGCCAAGTCGCAGGCCAGCCTGTCGGGGACACCGGGCATCCTGGCGAAGCCTCATTTTCCACCGACCGCGAAACGGGTCATCTACCTGTTCATGTCAGGGGCACCGTCGCAGATCGACATGTTCGACTACAAGCCCCGGATGGACGAGCAATTCGATAAGGATCTGCCCGACTCCGTGCGGATGGGACAACGCCTGACCACGATGACCTCGGGGCAGAAGCGGTTCCCCATCGCCCCTTCGATGTGGAACGATAAGTTCACCCAGCCGGGCAAGCAGTCGGATGCCTGGGTGAACGCCGAACTGCTCCCCCACACCGCGAAGATGATGGACGAAATCTGCCTCGTCCGGTCCATGTACACGGAAGCCATCAATCACGATCCGGCCATCACCTATATCGCCACCGGCCATCAGATCCCCGGCCGGCCGAGCTTGGGAGCGTGGCTTTCCTACGGCCTGGGAAGTATGAATGAAAACCTTCCCTGCTTTGTCGTGTTGACTTCCAGTTGGAGCGCCAAGCGAGATGCCCAGGCGCTGTACGAGCGGCTGTGGGGCGCCGGCTTCCTGCCATCGCGGCATGCGGGCGTCTCCCTGCGATCGACGGGCGACCCCGTGCTGTACCTTTCGAACCCGCCCGGTGTCGATCCGTCAACTCGGCGAGCCATGCTGGATGGTTTGGCCAAGCTCAACGAACGACGCTTCGAAGCGATCCAGGACCCGGAGATCAGTACCCGCATCGCCCAGTATGAAATGGCGTTCCGCATGCAGACGTCGGTGCCCGAATTGACGGACATCTCTCACGAGACCCAGGCGACGTTGGACATGTATGGTTCAGATGTTACGAAACCAGGCACGTTCGCCGCGAACTGCCTCCTGGCGCGGCGGCTGGCGGAACGCGATGTCCGCTTTACACAGGTCTTCATTCGTGGATGGGACCAGCACGGCAACCTGCCGCGTGACCTTCCGCTGCAATGCCGCGACGTCGACCAGGCGTCAAGCGCCTTGCTGCGGGATCTCAAGCAACGTGGGATGCTGGACGACACGCTGGTGATCTGGGGTGGCGAGTTCGGGCGGACCATCTACTGCCAGGGCGGCTTGACCCGCGAAAACTACGGGCGTGACCATCATCCGCGGGCGTTCTCAATCTGGATGGCCGGGGGCGGAGTCCAGCCGGGCATCAGCTACGGGACCACCGACGACTTTTCCTACAATATCACGGAGAACCCGGTCCACATTCATGATCTCAACGCCACGATTCTGCATTGCCTGGGTATCGACCACGAACGGTTGACGTACCGGCACCAGGGCCGTGACTTCCGCCTGACCGATGTACACGGCCGCGTGGTTAACCAAATACTGGCCACGTAGCGCAAGCGGTGGAACGACGTCCGCGAATGCAATGGTACGGGTATGCGTGACGCGGTTGCCGATCCGGACCGCCGCGACGTCAGGTCGTAACGTGTCATGCCCGGCATGATCTACGGCATCGCGAATGAACGGCCGACTTCGTTGCTGGGGCACCCCAGCTGGGCGGCACGCTGACGTTCGCCCGGTTCCCATCGGCCCGGTTATTCGAGCATCTGCCGGCCGATGACCTGCGCCTGCTGCAACGCCTCGGGCAGCTTCTCCGGCTGCTTGCCACCCGCCTGTGCCATATCGGGCTTGCCGCCGCCTCCGCCGCCGACCAGGGGGGCAATCTGTTTCACCCAATCCCCGGCACTGCAACCTCGCTTGACCAGGTCGCGGCTTAATCCGGCGACCAGCACGACCTTGGTGTCACCCACTGCCGCCGCCAGGAACGTGGCCGTTGATTCGCCCTGCTGACGCAATTGGTCGATCAGTTGACGCATGATGTTGGGATTGCCGCCCGGCACTTCGGCGACGATGAACTGCGTTTCGCCGACGAGCTCTGAACCGTCGCGCAGGCTCTCGGCCGTCACCTCGCCGGCGGCCGTGAGGGCAGCCGCCTCGGCGGTGAGTCGTGCCAAATCGGCTTGCAGTGACGCGACGCGATCGGGCACATCGGCCTGGGCGACATTGAGAATCCGGGCTGCGTCGTTGAGCAGCTTGCGGGGGGGCAGCGGCGCCGCAGGGGCGCCGGCGGTCGCTGCGTCACCGGCGTGCTGCGTGGGCTTGGCGCCGGTCGCAATCTGTTTCTTGAGATCCCGGACCGATTGGGCTAACGCTTGCACGGCCGGCGGAACGGCAGCAACGTCGACTTCGAGGAGTTTGGCGGTCTGTTCCAGTGCTTGCCGAGTCTGCTCGGCGTGCTGCCGCGCCCGCTCGCCGGTCAGGGCGATGACCCGTCGCGTGCCGGCCGAGACACCTTCCTCGCTGAGCAATTCGAAGGCCTCGACCTGGTCGGTGTTCGTCAAGTGCGTACCGCCACACAACTCTCGACTGAAGTCGCCCATCGAGACCATCCGGACCGGGTCGGGGTACTTCTCACCAAACAGCATCATGGCCCCCTGCCGGCGCGCTTCGGCGAGCGGCAGGATCTCTGCCTTGACGGGCTGGGCCGCCTCGATCCGCTCCGTGACGTCCGCCTCAATCGCATCCAGTTGCTCGGGCGTCACCGGGGCCATGTTCGTGAAGTCGAAGCGGAGCCAGTCGTCGTCGACTTTCGAACCCTGTTGCTGGGCATGCGTGCCCAGGTTCTTTTGCAGCGCGTAATGGAGCACGTGGGTTGCCGAGTGGGCGCGTTGGATACCGTGGCGCCGGGCGCGATCGACGATCGCGGTGACGCGACAGCCAGTCCGCATTTCACCCTCGACCAGGTGCCCTTGGTGGACAATCAAGCCGCCGTCTTTCTGGGTGTCGGTGACTTGAAAGAGAAAGTCGTCGCCACGGATCTGGCCGGCATCACCCGTCTGGCCGCCCGCTTCACCGTAGAAGGGGGTCTGGTCGAGGACGACCAGGACCGGGGCCTCTTTGCCAACCTCTTCCAGGTGGTCGCATAACTGGTCTTGCGCCACGATGAATTTCAGTTCCGCTTCTGCTTCCTCGGTTTCGTAGCCAACGAACTTGACGTGGTGCAGGACCTTCTTGATGGCATCGAGCGGACCGGTTTCGCCACCCATCACGGTATGGACGACCTTCCCCGACGCTTCGCCATGATCGGCCATCGCCTGGCGATAGGCGTCCCAGTCGAAGGCGAGGTTATTCTCCGCAGCCATTGTTTCGAAAACTTCCGGCGGGACGCCGTACGTCTGGTAAAGATCGGCCGCTTCGCCGCCGTCGACAGTGGTCCGATTCGCTTGCTTCATGGCCCCGAAGATCTTTTCGATTCGGGCCAGGCCGGCATCCAGCGTCGTCAGGAAACTCGCCTCTTCATTCTTAATCACGCCGGCCACGCGTTCGACCGTATCGGCCAGTTCCGGGTACGGCTTCTTCATCTGTTCGACGACTGCCGGAATCAGCTTGAACAGGAACGGATCGCGGTGACCAAGTTGATGGCCGTCCAGTACAGCTCGGCGGAGCAGGCGACGGATGACATACTTTTCCTTCTGTGGCCCCGGGTAGACGTTCTCATGGATCGCCATGGTGCAGGCCCGCAAGTGATCTGCGATCCGGCGAAGGCGGCGCCCTTCGTCCGCGGCAAAGTCGTACTTGAGCCGGCAAGCCTCGGCGACCGCATCCACGATCGGCTGCAGGATGTCGATGTGATAGTTGGTCCTCACGCCTTGCAGGCAAGCCGCCGCCCGCTCCAGCCCCATCCCGGTATCGATGTTCTTACTTGGCAGCGGCCGCAAGTTGTCCGGCGGATCGCCCACTCGATGGAATTGTGTGAAGACGAGATTCCAGATCTCCACCTCGTCACCGAAATCATCCTTGTAAAAGATTTCGCTACAGGGACCACAAACTCCGTCGGGACCGTCGGTCGGTGCTCCGGCCGGCCAGAAATTGTCGTGCTCGCCCAATCGTTCAATCCGGTCATTCGTCAGACCGATGTCGTCCGCCCAGATGCCGGCCGCCTCGTCGTCATCCAGGTAGACCGTGACAGAGAGCCGTGCCGGATCGATGCCCAGCCATTTCTTGTCGGTCAGGAACTCCCATGCCCAGTTGATCGCATCGCGTTTGAAATAATCGCCGAAACTGAAGTTTCCCAGCATCTCGAAGAACGTATGGTGGTAGGCGGTCCGCCCGACGTTGTCGATGTCTCCCGTGCGGAGGCACTTCTGGCAGGTGGTGGCGCGCGTGTACTCCAACTTCACTTTGCCCAGGAAATGATCCTTGAACTGGTTCATGCCGGCGGGAGTGAACAGGACCGACGGATCCCACGTTGGGACCAGCACATCGCTGGGGCAGCGGGTGTGCCCTTTGGTCACAAAGAAGTCGAGATATTTTTCGCGGAGTTCGTCGGTGTTCATGGCGATCGTACGCTGGGTAAGAAAGACTCGGGGCGATCGCCCGGTCGAGCTGAAATCGATCCAGGTGGGCAATCGGTCCTTGGAGGCAAGCGGCGCGGAATCGTCTGCCTGGGGAAGTCCGGTACAGGAACCTGCCGTACGGAACCCCCCCGGCACGGGCGAGTCCCGATCCGGGTGAGCCCGCCATGATAGCCATAGACTGCAGTTAGGGCGAGACGGTTCGCACCAGGGTGGTGCCTTGCTTGCTTCGCAATTCCAAGCCGGCCTCTCCATCAATCCCCGCCACCACCTTGTAGAAGTCTGCTGGGCTTGCCACCGTTTGCCCGGCGATCCGCGTGACGTAGGCGCCGGATCGAACTCCGGCGTCCCAGGCCGCTGAGTCCTTGACGACGTCGGCGACGTAAACCGAATTCGCCGGATCGAAGAGGGGCCCCAGGAATGCGAAGTCGGGTGAGGCGGTCGAGAAATCGACCCGCATTCCTCGCCACTCCGGTTCTGGGGCGGTGCCGTACTGGGGACGTGCCGATTGCAGGTAACGCTTGGTGAGCGTCGCCGATAGTTTGGTCTCCTTGTCCTGCCTGCCGGGCTGGAAATCCCGGGCGACGGTGAGCACCGCGGTCGAGCTGGGTGATTTCGAGGCGATCAAGCGAATCATGTCGTCCGTGGCGTGCAATGGTTGGCCGTCAATTTGAGTGATCAGGTCGCCGACACGGAGTCCGGCCTGTTCAGCCGGCGTACCCAACAGGACGCGACGAACCAGGGCCCCGTGTCGTCCTTTGCGGCGGACGTCTTCGGCAAGCTGCTCGGCTTCGACACCCAGAAACCCGTAGTCCGGTTTGAGCCCCTGCTTCAACTGGTCGACGACGCGTCGAAAATTGTCGTCGATCGGGATCGCAAGTCCGGCTGCCGTGTCGAAGCCGGAGCCGGCCGCGTGTGAAGTCGTCAGCCCAATCAGCTTTCCCTGTAGATTGATCAGCGCGCCACCGCTATAGCCAATGTGCAGCCGGGCGTCGGTCTGAAGCAGGGTTCCATAGTGGTGCAGGGTGGCCCGACTGGTCGTCTCGCCGGCCGGGCGCTCGATGTTGGCTGGGCGCCTTCCCAGGTTGGAGATAATCCCCCAACTCGCGCTGACCTCTCCGTCCCTGGCGATCGAGAACGGATTTCCCAAGGCAATCACAATCTGTCCCTTTTTGAGCGGCTGATGATCGCGGAAGGCGATCGGCACCAGGTCGTCGGCATCGATCTTGAGAACGGCCAGGTCATACCAGGGATCGGCTGCCACCAGGGTGGCTTTGAAGGGCCGGTGCTGCATCCAGACGTAATAGTCGGATGACTCGAAGTCGCCTAGCAGGTGGGCGGTGGTCAGGATCAAGCCATCTGTGGAGACGGCGACCCCGGCACCAAACTCGTTGGGCACAAACTCGGGGTGACCAGGCGAATTCCCATCGGCAAAGAGCTGGGGAATCGCCAGCGGTCCATGGGCCGCCGGATCCTCGCCGGGTTTCTCCGTGCGACGAACACGGGCCACGGCCACCACCGATCGCTGGGCGTCGGCGATCGCGTCCACCAGCAGTTGTTCAAGTGCAATCGCCGCCTGCAGGTCAGACACCGGCTCAGCGCCCGCAGCGACGACCGGGCCCCAGGCGAAGGGTCCGCTGACGTGCGTCGTCCCAGACGGAACGGCCAGCAGAAACATGGCGAGCGCCGTGACAATCGCGGGGAAAGTGCGCCACGTCGAGCGGGAGAAGACCGGTCGCCTGGGGCCGCCCGATTGCGGATCGGCTGTCCGATCGCCGACCAAGGGGCGATCAGCTCTTGTCTTTCTCCGGCTCGCCGTCTTCGGGTGCGTCAATCCCATAGCCTCCCGCCACCAGTACTTTTGCCTTCAGTTCCTCGGTGATTTCAGGATTCTCGACCAGGTGGGCTCGGGCTTTCTCTTTGCCTTGGCCGAGATAAGCATCATTGTATTTGAACCAGGCGCCGGACCGATTCACAATTTTGTGCTCGACGGCCAGGTCCAGAATGTCACCTTCGTAACTGATGCCGTTGCTGTGCATCATATCGAATTCGGCCACGCGAAACGGAGGGGCGACCTTGTTTTTCACGACTTTCGTCCGCACCCGCTGGCCTACCACGTCTTCACCGTCCTTGAGCTGACCGATCCTCCGGACATCGATGCGGCACGAGGTATAAAATTTCAGGGCGCGGCCACCCGGGGTCGTCTCCGGACTGCCGAACATCACGCCAATCTTTTCCCGGATCTGGTTGATGAAGACGACCGACGTCTTGGTCTTGGCAATGGCACCGGTCAGCTTCCGCATCGACTGGCTCATGAGGCGAGCCTGCAGGCCAACGTGGGAATCGCCAATCTCGCCAGCCAGCTCCGCCTTCGGCACCAATGCGGCCACCGAGTCGACCACGATCACATCGACGGCATTCGACTTGATCAGCATCTCGGTGATCTGCATCGCCTCTTCGCCGTTGTTCGGCTGGCTGACCAGGAGCGTGTCGAGTTCGACGCCGATTTTCTTCGCCCACGTCGGGTCAAAGGCATGCTCGGCATCAATAAACGCCGCGATCCCTCCCTCCTTTTGTGCCTCGGCAATCAAGTGCAGGGCCAGCGTCGTTTTTCCGCTCGACTCCGGACCGAAAATTTCAATGATTCGGCCCCGTGGAATCCCTTGTCCCCCCAGGGCCATGTCGAGCGAAAGGCAGCCGGTGCGGATCCCTTGAATGGCCCCCCGCGCGTCCGCGCCCAGCGGCATAATTGAGCCTTCGCCGAACTGTTTCTCAATTTGTGAGAGGGCCGTTTTGAGGCTCTGGTTTTGATTGATCAGGGCCGTGGCTGCCGCGGGTGCCTTGGACGCCTTCGTCGAGCGGCCGGATTTTGCTTTCTTCGCCATTCCGTTTTCCGTTGCTTGGGAGGTCGGTTTCTGTGCGGTTGCCATGGTAACTCCTTTGGCGCCTGCCCTTTTGGTGCCCAGCATAGGGTACCGGCCGTGGTCTGAGGAATAGTGAACAGATGAATACTATATCCACAACGGCGGTCGGTTTCAACCGCAAAAAAATTTGCCGGAAGCCGGCGGGCCGCACAGCGGCACCTGCATCACCGCCGTTTCCCGGCTGCAGATGGAAGACGCGGCTGGAAAAGCAAGCCGCAGCTGGGAAACCAGGGCATGTCTGGCAAAGCAGGGCACGTCTGGCAAAACAGGGCGAGAGCCGGTGGGGGTAGATCGCCAGGACAAGAATGTCGCCAAGACAAGACACCCGGCCAGCCGCCTCCCAAGCCGCCGCCGCCCAAGCCGTCGCCGCCCAAGCCGCGGCCTCTCAAACCGCCGCCGCTCAGTCAGCCGCCCAGGGGTGCACGCCCAAGCAATTCGTAATGCGGCCCTTCCTTTTCGAGCACGCTACTGAACAAGATCACCTCGTCCACCAGCGTCGCCCCGGCGACAAAATCGCGGTTCGCTTCCAGCTCGGCAATCAACTCCGACGGCCAGTGGCTCCCTTTGCGAACGCGGCCGAGCGTCAGGTGGGGCTGAAAGCGGCGCGGCTCGAGCGCGAAGCCCAGCTGATAGACGGCCTCGTCAATCGCTGCGTGAAGGGCGATCATCGTTTCGCGACCGGCTCCGGCACCAACCCAGACGACACGCGGCGCCGCCAGACGGGGGAACGCTCCGACCCCTGCTGTCTCGAGCGTGAAGGGCGTGAATTGCTGGGCAGCGTCCGCCATGGCACGACAAATATCGCCAAGTTGCCGGTCATGCGTGTCACCCAGGAATTTCAGCGTGTGGTGCAGGTTCTCCGGCCGCGTCCAGGTTGCCGAAACCGGTTGCGACTTCAGCTTGCGCATCAGCATCTGGCAACCGTGGCGAACCTCGGGCGAAGCTTCAATGGCGATGAAAGTGCGAAGTAGCGACATGCGGCGGAGGCTCCGGTGACGGGAGGCGGGGACGGTCGCGAAGCGGTGCCCCCGCATGGACGATCACAGCCGTCCCCTTCCGCTTCACGAAACCAGCAATGCGACCCGACCGATTGCCAAGCGAAAGGTGATTCGATTCTCTTGCTCGTTCCCAGCGCTCATGGGAAGGTTCAACAACAACGTCTGCCTACCGGCTCAAACGACGTGCCGGCAACGTTTCATGGCCCGCCCTTCATCGCGGCTCAGAACAGCAGCATCTTCTGGTATTGTTCCATCCGTCGTTCGATTTCATCGCGATCAATCTTCTGCATGCGTCCCAGGCTGAAATCCTCGACATTGAAGCTGGCCACCAAGATCCCATAGGCCATCGCCCGTTTGAGCGTAACCGGTTCGAAGTTGTCCTGCTCAGCCAGGAATCCCATCATGCCTCCGGCGAAGCTGTCTCCGGCACCGGTCGGATCGATCACGTCTTCGGTCGGGTAGGCGGGGAGAACGTACGTTTCATGTTGCGAGAAGAACATCGCACCATGTTCGCCCTTCTTGATAACCACGAATCGAGGTCCCATTTCCCGCACCTGGTGACCGGCGAGCACCAGGTTTTCTTCGCCGGTCAACAGCTTCGCTTCCGAGTCGTTCAAGACCAGTCCGTCAATCCGTTTCAGCAGGGCCAGCAATTCATCCGTCTGTTCGCGAATCCACAGATCCATCGTGTCGGCCACGGTGAACTGGGCGTCGGTCACCTGGTCCAGAACCTTGGCCTGGACCACGGGCGACCCATTGGCCAGAAAGATGAACTTGCTGCGGCGGAACTCCTCGGGCAACACGGGATCGAATTCGCCGAACACGTTGAGGTGAACCTCGAGCGTGTCGCGGTCGTTCATATTCGGCTGGTACTTACCCCGCCAGCGGAATGTCTCCGCTCCCGGGCGAACTTCCAACCCGGACGTGTCGATGTTGCGTTCCTTAAGCAGTTCGGTATGTTCATGCGGCCAGTCGTCACCGACCACGCTGACCAGCTTGACCGGCGTGAAGTAGCTGGCCGCATACGAGAAGAAGACCGCCGATCCGCCCAGGATGTCGTCCCGTTTGGCGGTGGGTGTTTCGACAGAATCGAGCGCGACAGAACCGACAACGAGCAGCGGCATGGAGTCCATTCCTTGTTCGGATGACAACGACGGGGGGCGAGGTGCCGGCGCAACGGCGCCGTGCAGCGACAGCGCATTATCCGCGAATTGAGTTCCCATGCAACCTTGCGCCCGGCCTGTCCGCAACAGGCCAGGCTCCTTGCCCGTCCGCCCACCGCGCAGCGCGGCCAGCGACCGGTCGGCCCGCATGTGGGCCTGCGGACAACAATCGGGCAAAGGCTTCTGGTACAATCGGCCGGTCCCCCCGGCCACCGCCCGGTCTCGCGTGGCCACCCGAACCTACGGTTTGATCCTCATGGCACGCTCGCACCAACTCCTTCGGACGATCTCGCTGCTGCTGACGTTGCTGAGCGGCACCTCATTGCCGCTTTCGCCTCAGGCCGAGGCCGCGCCGCCGGCTCAGTATTCCGTCCGGTTCGCCAACGGTGAACGTTTCGCCGGTGATGATCTGACCGATTGGTACCGGCCGGAAGGCAGTCCGAAGTTGCAGGGGCGCGCCCTGTTTGATGCCGGCAATCCGATCCGCTGGATGATCAACCAGCGCCTACCCGCGCCCCAATCGGTGCCTCAGTTTGTGGAGACGTTTGCCGGCGACCGGATCCCCGGGCGGACCGTTCGCTACGAACCGGCCAAGCCCTCATTTCACGAACAGTGGCCGGCCCATTTTCAAATCGAACCTTCCCGGGACGGAGTCTCATCCGCTGCCGAGGATGACCGGCCGTATCGGGTCGCCGCGCGTTGGGTTCGTCGCATCGTCTGGCAACGTCGCTCGGCCAGCGACTATCGGCCGCGCACCGTGTTCCTCCGTAACGGCGGGCAACTTTCGTATCGCGTCGCCCGGTTTTCAACCGATTACGTGACGCTCTTGCTGGCCGAAGGCACACGCAAGGTGGCCTACGTGGAAATTGCCGAGCTGCATTTTCCACCGTCCGATCCCTGGCAACTGTACCTCGACGAACTCGCCCTGCTGGCCGCCACGGACCCGGTCAACCCGCCTGCCACGCCGACCGCGCCGCGGCTGATTCAACTGGAGACTGTGGGTGGGCTGGTGGCGACCGCGTCGTTGGCCCGATTGGTGCCGCGGACCACCTCGGACCCCAAACTGGTTGATCGCTGGCTGCACGGCATCCAACCCGCCTGGAGCCTCGACGTGATCTGGGTTCCGCACGGTGAGATCCGCACTCGCCGGTTCTTCGCCGTCCATGAAGTGCCCCTCTCCCGTTTGTTTCCGCTCGCCGCAACCCAGGTCTCCGCGTTCGGTACCTCCACCTGGCCGGCTCGGCAAAACGCCAACGCCCGCGGCGGGCCGTTGCGTGGTCGCGAGGGCGACTTTGGCTGGGGTTATGGCGTGCATGCGATCAGCGAGTTGCGTTTTCCCCTCGATCCGCTCGTCAACGCGCTGCGCACAGAAATCGGGCTTGCAAGCCTGGCGGGCAGTGGCGGCTGTATCCGAGCCCGCATATTGCAATCGCCTGGGGAGAAAGTGCTCCACGAAACCGGGTTTCTGACCGGCGCCAGCCCGACCACGGAGACCGGCTGGTTGCCGATCCGCAATCTTGCGGCCGGCCAGCAACATGAACTGGTGCTCCAGGTCGACCTGGCGCACGAAGGCCGTCCCCCGGGGGCTGACCCGCTGGACATCCGCGACATCACCAACTGGGCCGATCCGCTGCTGCAATTGGAGCCGGCCCGGCTGGCGACCGCCTTGGAATCTCGGCGGATCGCCGGAATCGCGGCCTGGAGCGGCTGGCAGCCGCTCGGCATCACGCCGGCCCACCTGCGATGCGGCCCGCGGTTTCAGGAATGGGACGATACGGCGGGGCGCTTCGCGACAACCTTGGTGGCCGTCGAGCAACCGATCGTGCTCTCCCAACGCCGGACGCTGACCCCGCGGGATCGGTGGCTGGTCGTCAATGCGACTCGCAGTCAGAACGGCGACGACGTGCCCCGCCTGCAGATTCGGATTGGCGGCGAGATCGTCGCTGAGGAGGAGTTTCCGTTGTGGGATCGCAGCCACCTGATGATGCAGCCCATCGTCGTACCGTTGGTGGACTTCCAGTCGCCCGACCAACCTGTGGAGATTCAGGTTTGCCAGCTTCCTGGTTCCGAAAAGATTCCCATCCAGTGGCATGCGATCCGGATCAGCCATCAGCACCCGGCTTTGTACGAACTGTTCGAAGACGAGGGAGAGTTCCTGGCCGGCCAGGGCGAGGCGGCCACGCCGGTTGAAGCGATGGTCCGGACCGCGATGCAGCCGAACGACGTTCCGCCGCATTCCGGGACACGGTTGTTGCGCGTCCCGGCCGATGGTGCCGCCACGCTGCGCTTGCCTCACGCCGTCAGCATCCGCGAGCGGCCGCAGCCAGGCGAGTTCCGATTTCTCCGCTTTGCCTTCCGCAAGGCGGGCGGCCGACTGGCGATCGATCTCCAAGCCGCCGACTCGGCAGACGTTCGCCGGTATCGCGGGGGACCGGAAGTCGCGCCGGAGCAGACGCCGCTGCCGGGTACTCGGGTCTGGACCAAGGAACTGCCCGACCAGTGGATTCCGATCACGCGCGACCTGTTCGGCGATTTTCGCGACTTCGAACTGCAAGGGTTGACCCTCGAGAATCCCGACGGCACGCCGCTGGCCATCGATCACGTCTACCTGGCACGTTCGCAAAACGACTTCCAACTGGCCGCTCCGGCGACACCGCCGGACGAGTCGCTGCGGCAAGCGCGGCGCGCACTGGCCGAGCCCGTGCGTGAGCGGGGTTTACCGGCCGTGGTGTTCCTTGAATTCGCCGACGGCCGCCGGGCGAGCGGGACGATCATCAGTGCGGACGGAGAGATCGTGACGGCCGGCCACCACGTCTGGCGGCCACAGCAGGAAGTGCAGGTGCGATTGGCCGATGGCCGCCAGGTCAAGGCCAAGACGCTGGGCGTCGATCGTGACCACGACCTGGGCCTCCTGAAGATCAGCGATAAGCCGCCGTTTCCCTTCGTCGACGTGCACGCCACCGATCAGTTCCCCAGCGAACCGATCTACCTGGGGGTCGCGCACCAGCGGTCAGCCCAGGCGGGCGCCCCGCCGGCGGCGCACCTGGTCGGAATCCGGCGCGTGCTGGGTGGCGAGGTCTGGACCGATTTCTCCATCGATGGGGCCACGACCGGCGGACCGCTGCTGGGCGCGGACGGCCGGCTGATGGGGGTTCACTCGCGGTACAGCCCCTTCGGCGGTGTCCAGTACGCCCATTTTCAGGATTGGCCGAGCGTGCTCAACCGGCTCAAGAAGGCCGAAGTCTGGGGCAGTTGGCGGCACGGCACCGGTCCCATGCTGGGCGTTGAGATCATCAACCAACCTGCCGGCTGTGCCGTCAGCAAAGTCTTCGCCGACCAGCCGGCGGCCCAGGCCGGCTTGCAGCCGAACGACCTGATCCTGCAAGTCGACGGCCAGCCAGTCAGCCGCTTGGCACAGATCTATGCCCGCCTGGCCACGCGGGATCCGGGCCAGGCGGTCACCATTGACTACCGGCGCGGGACGAGCACTGCTCAGGCCACGATCCCACTCGCCCCGCGACTGCCCTGACGCCGTGCAGCTCTCGATCCTGCCGGGCGACCGGGGGGCCCATCGAATCGCCGGCGCCGATCCGGTTTCGCTGTTTCGGTTCCGCCTACCGGTTCCGGCAATCGGTGCGCAAACGATCGTACCGCTGACGTGATGGCGAGTTCGTGACTGGGCCGGCGCAACCGCCTGCCGGCGACACGACAGCCTCAATCGGTCGGCCGTCTGGGCCCGTTCGTCGTCTGGAATCCCTTGGTAGTCTGCACCGACTTTGCGGGTGGTCGATCGGTTGGCTGGGAAACAAATTTGGCCAATGTTCGGTTTTCGCCACTTCCAATGCGGTCCAACCCTATCTTCGCGCCCATTTGTGGCATACAACCAATTCGCCGGTACAGCGTGTGGCGGGTCTGATGGCCACGCGAGACAGAACTCTGGATTCATGGCGAGCTAACCCTGGCGGCGGGTCAGTCCGTTCTCGTTCGTCGCCAAGACTTGACTCAATACAATCGGCGTTCGCCTCACGAAGAGGGCTGCGCGGTTTCCTCGATCGAGCGACGGCTCGCCGCATGACTGCCTATGACGACCTCGCACTCACAGTGGTACCAATCGCTCGACGCCGAAACCAAGGCCGAGCTTCACACGCTTCGGCAGCATCGGCCCGTTTGGAATCTGGTCTTGCCCGGATTCGTCCTGCTGTGGGCCGTGCTGGGATATCTCGTGATGCGGGCGCCGCATTGGAGCCTGCAGGTGGTGGGCTACGTTTTGATTGGCATGCTCATCCACGGGATCGGCAATTTCATGCACGAAGGAATCCACGGCAATCTTTTTCGCAGCAAACGCTGGAACCGGTGGGTCGGTTTTTTCGCCGGATTGCCCACTTTCCTGGCCGTGACGGCCTTCGGGACCGATCACCTGCTCCACCACAAGTACACGCGGTCGGAAGACGATCCTGACGAACTCCTGCACATGTCAGAGCGCAGATGGATGCAGGCGGTCTATTTCTATTCCTGGATTCTGTTCGGCACAATTATCTTCGGGGCCCGTATTCCCTGGGTCTTGGTCCACCGGGCCAGCAAGGCCGAGAAGATGGCGGTCCTGACCGAACGCCTGCTGATGTTCGCAATCCTGGGCGGCCTGTTCGCCGCCGCATACTACTGGGATTTCTTTTACGTGCTCCTCCATTGCTGGTTCATTCCGTTGGTTGTGGCCATCTTGCTGGTCAACATGCGCGGCTGGGCTGAACACCAATTGACGTCGACGGACCATCCACTGCGACAGACAAGGACTGTGACGAGTAGCCGATTTTACTCGTTCCTCAATATCAACCTGAACTACCATCTCGAGCACCACTTGTTCCCGAGCGTGCCGTGGTACAACTTGCCGGCGGTCCACCGCCTGCTGTTGCCGGAATACGAAAAAGCGGGCGCATCCGTCTACAAGTCGTACTGCTGGTTCTTGTGGGACGCCTGGCGGATTGGAATCCACGGACGCACCCCCGACCTCGAAAGGCACGTTTCGGGCGGTTAGCGGCGACCCACAAACAACCGCCTCGACGCCGCGTTCGTACGTCGCCGGGCGTTGGCCGGCCGAGCCTGCCAACCGCATCCGGCGCGATGCAGGTCCGCAGGGATGGCTGTCAGGTGTCGCTTCCGGCAGGAGGTCCGGAACGAACCGCTTGACGGTGTTCCCCAGGCGTCGTTCCCCAGGCGTCATCAGTTCGGACGACGCCCGGAGCCACCATGATTCGCGCAGCGTTTGCTCGGCGTCACGCACCGTGAATTCAACGCGAAACCGGCAACTGCTGGGTCAAGCCAGCAGCCGTTCGACACTGTCCAGCAGACGGTCCATGCCGAACGGCTTGCGAATGTAGTCATCCACGCCGAGCATCTCAGCGTAGGCTTTGTGGCGGCTTCCCTCGTTGGCCGTAATCATGATCACGCGGACTGGGACCGGATGTGAGCGGCGGAGCTTCTCGAGCACCAGAAAACCGCTCCGTTTGGGCATCATCATGTCGAGGATCACCAGGTCCGGGTCCTCGCGTTCGGCCATCGCCAGGCCTTGGTTGCCGTCGCGGGCAATCAAGGTTTCGATCCCCTTCGAATCGAGCGCATAGCGGAGGGCATCAATGATCTCCGGGTCGTCGTCAACCAACAACACGCGTTTCTTGCCGCTCTTCTTGGCGTCGCCGGCGTTTGCCGTGTCGTCCCGGTCGTCTGTCGCCTTGTTTGCCATCGAAATGCCACCTTCGTCGCATGAACTCCAGATTCGCGCGGGCCTGGCAACGCGCGAGACTCCGCTTCCGCATCGTACTCCGAAGGCCACAACGAATTCAAGTAACCGGCCAGCTAGTGTGCGGCCAATTTTTCCGGCCGGCAGCGGATCGCTGCCGTGGCCGGGAGCGGGGCAAGGTCGACGTTCGCTACGCGAAGATTCTGCGGAAACGGGCCCGCTGGCGTAGTGCACGGTTCCAGGGTTAGAAGCCGGGAAACGGGGGAAGAAATCGTCCCCACTTCAGCCGTGCCCGCGGGCGGAATCTGGTGCCGGCCGGGGTCCGCGGCGAGCCCGGCAAGCGAGGGGACCTGGCCACACCTGCCCGCAATGTCGACGTAATCGTTACGACTGGGAATGGTCGGGACGACCGTCGAGCGGATGGGCGGCCGGGGAACAGTCGCCGGGGATCTACCGCCGATACGATGAGAGGAACCGTGACAATTCGGATCTTCCCGATTGCCGGCACATCCGCGTCGAACTGGCGGCGTGGGCCGGCCTGGGGTCGTGACAGGTGAGAGAGGACGCGCATGATCGAGGCAAACGCGAGTGGCTCGGCAGGCGGCACGGTCGTCCGCCGCTGGATCGCCTGCGTGAGCCTATTGCTGTCATGCGCCGGTGGCTGTTCGGCCGGGCCTGAAATCGACCTCTCGCCGCCCGGCCCGATGCAAGCAGGGCTTGCCGCGCACCACAGCACCGAGCGTCTCGCGGTGAGGTTGGCCGCTTTCCAGGAAGAAGCGCCCGGCGACGCAGAGCGCGTGGCTCCACTGGCGGTGATCGAGGAACCGATTGAAGAAGGACGGCAGTTAGCACACCTGGAGCGGCTCGCCCGAGGAGCCAATCCCAAACTGCGCCGGCTCAGCCAGGAACTGGCCGCGGCCGAAGCCAGGATCGGTCACCTGGGGAAGCTACCGGATCCGACGGTGGCGGCCAACCTCTTCGTTCACCCGATCGAGACAGCGGCCGGCTCGCAGCGAGCCAACGTCAGCCTGACGCAACGCGTGCCGTGGCTCGCCCGGCTCGATGCCCAGTCGCGGCAGGCCTACTTTGAATCGCTCGCCTGGGACCAGGCCTACCGGGCCGGGCAGCTCGAGGTGATCGCCGACGTGCGACGCCTCTGGTACCGCCTTTACCTGCTGCAGAAGAGGATTGAGATCAGTCGAGCCAACCAGCAACTGCTCAACGCCCTGATCGAAGCAGCCAGCGGGCGCGTCGCGACGGCCCAGGCCTCCGTCGCGGATGTGCGGCTGGGAACGTTGGCCGCCAGTCGTCTGGAAGAAGAGATTCTCATGCATGAGCAGCGATTGGCGGCGACGCAAGCCGACTTGAATCGGGCCGTCGGTCGGGCCGCCGAACACCCAATCGCCATTCCCACGCGGCTCGACATTTCCCTGCCGGACTGGTCCCACCCCATGCTGCGGCAACTTGCCTGGGAACAACAGCCGGAGATCGTTGCTGCCGAATTGCGAACTCAGGCCACCAGTTGGGGCGTCGAAGTTGCCCGCCTGCAGCGTCGGCCCGACGTTTCCTTGAACGCCAGTTGGTTCGCCATTGACGACAACCGACCGCCATCGCCGGTTGTCGATGTCGGTGGCGATGCCTGGTCGGTCGGCGCGCAGGTAAGCCTGCCGCTGTGGCATCACAAGAACGACGCGTTGGAGAATGAAGCGACCTGGCGACACTCGGCGTCGCATGCCAATGTGGACGAACTTCGACAACGGTACGACGCGGCTCTCCTCGACCTGTGGGGGACCGCCACAACCGCCTGGCAGACCGCGACCCTCTACCGGCAGACGTTGCTGCCGCAAGCTCGTGAAGCGCTGACCATCGACCAGCAGTCCTACGCCAATGGGAAGGTCGATTTTCGCCGCCTGCTGGAGGACGTTCGCAACCTCTTGATGATCGAACTTGGATACCATCAGGCAGTCAGTGAGTTGGCGATCGCCGTGGCCAAGATTCAGCGGGCCGTTGGTACGGACCTGGTTGTGCCGACGGTGACGGTCGCCCCCTTGCCCGAGTAGCTGCGTTGCCGCGAGTGCGCATGAATCGAATGCGGGTGAATCGACTGCGGATGAATCACGCGCGGGTGGCTTGCATTGGCCTGGGGGCCGGTCGGTAGAGTAAGATGGAAGGGCGGTGTCGAGGTTTGCGTTGTGTCCAGGTTTGAGATCAGGAACGGGAACGGGAACGGGAACGGGAACGGGAACAGGCACAGGAACAGGAACAGGAACAGGAGCAGGAGCAGGAGCAGGGGAAAGATTCGCTGTTGTGTTTCTGCGGTTGCTCGAGGAAGTTGATTATGCTGCGGTCCGTGGATACGTATCAGAACTCCTGGTGTGGGAGAGCAATCGCCAAGACGGCGGTTGGCTGTATCTGGTCTGCTTCGGGTGATCGCGTCTGAGGCAAGCACGAAACGTGAGTAAATGTCAGCAGCATGGGAGACTTTCACGCAGAGAGAATTTCGAAGAGGAGGAATTGGAGACCTTCGGTCAGCCGTTTCGGCGGGGTCGGAGACCCGCGCCGAGCGATCGTCGGAGGCCCGCGCCGAGCGATGGTCGGAGACCCGCGCCGAGCGATCGTCGGAGAGGCGCGCCGGGCGATGGTCGGAGGCCCGCGCCGGGCGATGGTCGCCGGCCCGCGCCGGGCAACGGTCGCAGAGCCTTGCCGAGCAGTTGTGTCAATGGCGAGCAGCACGTTGTCGAACGGCACATTCCCAGGTGGATCATGAGATTGAACGATCGTCATCAATTGACGTCATGCGTCGTGTTGGCCGGGCTCGTGCTGCAGGCCGCGACGACGTCGGCACATGCGTGCCGCTGCCCGCTGTCGGCAACCGTTTCGGCGGTCGCGTGCTGCCGGCCGGATTCTACGCCCGAATCGGCCCTGCTGCCGGCCGAGACCTGTTGTGGCGATGCCCCATGCGGCTGCACGTCGAGCGGCTGCGCGGCGGGTGATCGCGCGCCGGGAACGCATTGTGGTTGCAACCACGAAATCAAGGATCCGGTTGCCCCGCCCCCGCCCCAGCTAGCCAAGGCTCCTGGCCTGGCTGCCAACAGCCCACTGGGACCGCTTGCCGGGATTGCCATGGGCGGCCCCTCAACGCGGATGCCGTGCGACCTCCACGACCGGCTGCCGCATGGCGCCGCCGGCGCGCAAGCCCGCCTCTGTGTGTGGCGGATTTGAATTGCCTCCCGCGCGCTCGCGTTGCGCGCCGATTTGCTGCCAGCGCCATGCGAATCACCGGCTCAATGGGGCCCCTTGCGGGAGGCTCGGCGCCAGCATGCTGAGCCGATCTCCGTGGCCCGGTTCGGGTTGAGTCACTGTGATTCCAGCGGCGCGGACATTGCCGTCATGCGCTGCGGAGCGGGTCGTTTTTGGAGCCTGTCTTGGAAGCGGGATTGGAGACCTTCGGTCAGCCGTTTCGGCGGGGTCGGAGACCCGCGCCGAGCAGAGGGCGGGGACCCGCGCCGAGCAGAGGTCGGAGACCCGCGCCGAGCAGAGGTCGGAGACCCGCGCCGAGCAGGGGGCGGGGACCCGCGCCGATCCGTCGTCAAGCGGCCGCAGCGTCCTGTCGGTTGAAGCCGATGTGGAAACGAGGAGACATGAGTGATGTCGAAGGAAAAGAAGCCTGAGTCCGACAAACGTCGTTCCGAAACCGGGCCCGACGCGAGAGGAGCGCGGACCACGCCGTCTGCGAGCGGGCTCTCGTCGCGGAAGTTCGTCTGGCGGTTGCTGCTGCGCGCCGCCGTGGCGATGGTGACCGGCACGCTGTTGATCGTTGCACTGGGCATCGCCCAGCGAACCGGTTGGATTGCGGCCGCGCCGACGGCGGAACTTGAAGCGGGGCCCGCCGCAGAGGATTACACCTGCCCGATGCACCCGCAGATTCGCCAGCCAACTCGCGGCCGCTGCCCGATCTGCGGGATGGCGCTGGTGGCCGCCAACTCGGCTGGCGACGATCTGGACGAGTTCTCCGTCAAGATTCAGCCGGCCCAGCGGCGGTTGGCGAACATCGGCACGGCAACCGCGACCCGTGACCCGGTCGTCGCCACCATTCAGACCATCGGGGCGATCGCCATCGACGAGAGCCGCATGTCGACCGTTGCCGCCTACATCGAGGGGCGCCTGGAGCGATTGTTTGCCGACTACACGGGCGTGGAAGTCGCAGTGGGTGACCACCTGGCGGTGATCTACAGTCCCGAACTGCACCGGGCCCAGGTCGAGTACCTGGCGACACGCGACTCGCTGCGTGAAATGCAGCCCGATGCCCTGGAGGTCATGCGGGCTTCGCAGGCGAAGCTGGTGGGCAACCTCCGTCAGCGGCTTGTCGAGCTCGGGATGACGGAAACGCAGATCGGTGAACTGGAGGCGTCGGGAGTCGCCAAGTCGCGGTTGACAATCTACACGCCGATCGGAGGCACCGTGATTGAGAAGTTGGCCGTCGAAGGAAAGTATGTCGACGCGGGAGAGCCGATCTATCGAATTGCCGACCTGTCGACCGTCTGGCTGATGTTGGAGCTCTACCCGGACGACGCGGCCCGGATTCGCTATGGCCAGCGTGTCGAGGCGGAGATGCAGTCGTTGCCCGGCGAGGTGTTTGCGGGGCGCGTGGCCTTCATCGACCCGAGCGTCGATCCGCGGAAAAGGACCGTGGGCGTCCGTGTCGAGTTTCTCAATCCGGCGGGAACTCTCCGGCCGGGCGACTACGCGAATGCGAAGATCTACCTGCCGATCGGCGCCAAAGGCGATGTCTACGACGAGGGGCTGGCTGGGCGTTGGATCAGTCCGATGCATCCCCAGATCATCAGTGACCAGCCGGGGGCCTGCCCGATCTGTGGGATGGACCTGGTGCCGACGTCGACCTATGGGTACTCGGATGTCCCGGTCGCTCAACCACGATCGTTAAATGTCCCCCGCGGCGCCGTGCTCATGGCGGGTGACAACAGCGTCGTTTATGTGGAAGTCGAACCGGGGCGCTTCGAGATCCGGCCGATCACGGTCGGCCCCATTCTTCGTGACCGCGTCGTTGTGCTGGGTGGACTGCGCGAAGGAGAACGAGTGGCCACCGCCGGGAACTTTCTGATCGACTCCCAGATGCAACTGGCCGGGAAGCCAAGCCTGATCGATCCGGCCCGTGCGGTTGCCGCCGGCCGCGTGCGGAAGCAACCGCTCGAGTTTTCCCGGCTCGCCCCGACCGGGCTGCCTGGTGCCAGCGGCACGGCGATCGAAAGCCTGTTTGCCGCCTATTTCAAGATCCAGTCTGCTCTGGCGGCGGACCGGCCGGCCCCGGTCACCGAGGTGCGCACGCTGCATCAACTGGCCGTTCAACTGGCAGAGGATCCGCAGGTTCCGCCGGAGGCACAAGCTCGCTTGGCCGCCATCGCCCGCCACAGCGAGCGCCTCGAGCAGCTTGACATGGAGCGGGGCAGGCTGGAAGCATTTCGCCCGCTCAGCCATGCCGTGGTCGCCTTGGCAACGCAAGTCCGCGGCGCCCAGGCCGACACCCCCTTTCGCCACATGTTCTGTCCCATGGTCAAAGGGGGCGGTGGTGATTGGCTGCAGGCCGAACCCAAACTGGTCAATCCGTACTGGGGCAGCCAGATGCTGCACTGCGGCGAAGTCGTGCGAGAATTTCCGCCACCCGCCGCAGGCGAACCGGACGCCGGTGATGAATCTCGCTCGGACGCGGCTGTGAAGCCGGCCCAGGAGGTGGCGCCTTGATTCACCTGATCCGATTCTGTACCCGCGAGCGGATCGTCGTGCTTCTGCTGACGGCGGTGGTGGTCGGCTATGGCTGGTACTGCGTTCAGCATGTGCCCATCGATGCGATTCCCAACATTGGCGACAACCAGGTGATTGTTTTCACACCCTGGCCCGGCCGCTCGCCGAAGGACATCGAAGACCAGATCACCTATCCCCTCTCGGTCGCCATGTTGGCGGTCCCGGATGCGGAGAGCGTCCGCGGCAAGAGTTTGTTTGGGACCAGTTTTGTCCAGGTAACGTTCTCGGATGATACGGATTTTTATTGGGCCCGTTCGCGCGTGGCCGAACAGTTGGGGACGGCCGCGGTCGGGTTGCCGGACGGCGTCGTCCCGACGCTCGGCCCCGATGCAACGGGGTTGGGCCAGATCTTCTACTACGTGTTGGAAGGTCCGCCGGGGATGGACCTGGCCGAACTGCGAAGTTTGCAGGACTTCGTTGTCAAGTACGAGCTGCAGGCCGTGCCCGGCGTCAGCGAAGTCGCCAGCGTCGGCGGCTACGTCCGCCAGTATCAGATCGAAGTCGACCCCGACAAGCTGCGTTTTCACGACCTCACCTTGGACCGCCTCATCCGGGCCGTCAAAGATTCCAACATCGACGTCGGGGCGAAGACCGTCGAGGCCGGGGGCATGGAATTCATCATCCGCGGCCGCGGCTTCATCGGTGCGGGCGAGGATCCTGCCCAAGCCGTCGTCGATATCGAAGAGACCGTGGTCATGACCCGCGACGGCATTCCCGTCCGGATCCGGGACCTCGGCGTCGTGCAGCTGGGCCCCGACTTTCGCCGCGGGGCCATCGACCTGAACGGCGGCGAAGCGGTTGGCGGCGTGGTCGTGATGCGGTTTGGCGAGAACCCGCGTGCGGTGATCGAGCGGCTTCGCAAGAAAATACGTCAGTTGGAGCCGGGGCTCCACGGCGTGCGGATCAAGCCGATCTACGACCGCACCCGCCTGATCGACGAGACGACCGCCACGCTCACCTCGGCACTCGTTCAAGAGGTGCTGATCACCGCCGTGGTCATCCTGTTGTTTCTTTTGCACCTGCGGGCCAGCCTGATTGTGGCGGTTACCTTGCCGATTGCCGTCCTGATGGCATTCATCGGCATGCGCCATTTCGCGGTCGACGCCAACATTATGTCGCTGGCCGGCATCGCGATCGCTATCGGAACGATGGTCGATATGGGGATTGTTGTCTCAGAGGCCATCTATGACCACGTTGCCCGTTGGGAGCAGCGGGGCCGCCCCGGCGGGGACGGGGGGCGACTTCAGGTGATCAACGAAGCCGCCGCCGAGGTGGCACCGGCCGTGGTCACGGCGGTCACGACGACCGTCATCAGCTTCCTGCCCGTCTTCATGTTGACCGGTCGCGACTACAAACTGTTCGCACCCCTGGCATGGACCAAGACGTTCTCGCTGATCGCGGCGTTGATTGTCGCGATCACCCTGGTGCCTCTCTTGAGCCGCCTGCTGCTCGGCTCCAGCCGAATGAAATTGCCGGCCCAGCTCGCCGGTGCGATCGGGCTCAGCCTGTTAATGCTCCTGGCCTGCCTCTTTCTCTGGGGCCCGGCGGCGGCCGGCTATCTGGGGATTGGCCTGCCGCCGCTGGCAATCGTCACGGCGGTTGTCGCGGGGCTGGCAGGCTGGTGGCTGCTGGGCGAGCGATTGAGGCCGATCGCCGACAATCCGCTCAGTCGCTTCATCTTGGGATGCTACGAGCCGACATTGCGGTGCTTCCTGCGGCACAAGGCGATGTTCTTCCTCCTGCCTGGGTTGGTCGTGTTGCTCGGTGTCGGCGCCTGGAGCGGCCTGCCCGTCGTTCTCCGGCCGGTCGAGCGGGCAGCCGGGATGCTGGGCGCGGATTTGAAGCAGGTCCCCGGCTACGCCGCCCTGCGACAAACCTGGCCCGGGCTGGAGACCGACGACTGGATCGCGTTGGACGAGGGAAGTTGGTTCTACATGCCGACCCTCTATCCGGCCGCCAGTTTTTCCCAGGCGATGGAGGTGCTGCAGACACAGGACGCCTTGATCCACCAGATTCCCGAGGTCGAAAACGTGCTGGGCAAGATTGGCCGAGTCGATTCGGCGCTCGATCCGGCGCCGGCGGCCATGATTGAAACCTATGTGATGTTGCGGCCGCGCAGCGAATGGCGCGAGGGGGTGACGGCGGACGATATTTGGGACCGCATCAACGCGGTGGCCACCCTGCCCGGGGTCACGCCCGCTTCGCCCCTTCAGCCGATTGAAGGTCGCGTCGTGATGTTGCAGAGCGGCATCAAAGCCTCGATGGCGATCCGCGTGTACGGCGACCGGCTGGACGGGTTGGCGGAAGCGGCCCTGGCTGTTGCCGATCAGCTGAAGTCGATGCCGCAGGTCAACCCGGCAACCGTCAATCCGGACATCGTGCTGGGAAAGCCTTACCTGGAGTTTGACGTCGACCGGCAGTCTGCGGCTCGATTCCAGATGTCGACCGCCATGGTCAACCAGATCATCGAAACGGCCCTGGGGGGCATGAACCTGACGCGGACCGTGGAGGGCCGGGAGCGCTATCCGATTCGCGTCCGGTATCAACGAAACCTGCGGGAACGGATTGATGAGCTCGCTCGGCTGCCCGTCGTGACACCGTCCGGCGAGGTGGTCCCGTTGAAGATGCTGGCGGAAATGAAGACGACGTGGGGGCCCGGCGTCATTAACAGTGAAGACGCCAGGTTGGTGGCCCATGTGTCGTTCACGCCACGCGGCACGGAGGGCGACCTGGAGACGGTGCGGGCCGTCGAGGCGGGACTGCGTGACGCCCAGAGTCAGGGACGGTTGGACCTGCCGCCCGGCTACGCGTTGGCCGCGGTCGGATCGTTTGAGAACCAGGTCGAGGCGAACCAGCGGTTGCGGTGGGTGGTGCCACTGGTGATCGCAACCAACCTGTTGATCATCTATTTGCAGTTCCGCCGCCTGCCGTTGGCGCTGGCTGTCTTCTCCGGGATTCCAGTCGCCTTTGCCGGGGGGATGATCATGCTGGCAATCAACGACGTGCAGATGAATACCGCGGTGTGGGTCGGCTTCATTGCCCTCTTCGGTATCGCGATTGACGACGGCGTGGTCATGGCGACGTATCTCAGCCAGGTGTTTTCCAACCGGCAGCTCACGTCGATCCAGGCGATCCGTGATGCCACCGTGGCGGCCGGGCGCCGGCGGATTCGGCCCTGCCTGATGACCACTTGCACCACGTTGATGGCGCTGGTCCCCGTGCTCGTTTCGACCGGCCGGGGAGCCGACGTCGCCAAGGCGATGGCATGGCCGATCTTCGGCGGCATGAGCGTTGCCCTGCTGACCCTGTTTGTCGTGCCGATCGCCTTCTGCGCCATGCAGGAGATGAAGCTGGAGTTGGGCTACACGGACGAACTGGCGGAGGTTGCGGGGGAGAAGCAGCCAGAACCCCGGGAGAAGGATTGAGCGGCCAGGGAATGACCTGGCTCATGCATTAGCCGCCGGACGTGCGCCCGGGTCGGGCACCAGCCGTTGGGCGATAGCCCACTTTGCGGTTGATTGCCGCGCCAACCCGAAACGAACGCCTGCCGGCTGAAATGTCCGGCACGAGGGCAAGTACCCGGCAATCATCTGAGATAACGCGGCTTGCACCGAGCCGACGTTCGTCTGCGAATCATCACCGCTCAAGGCGGATCGAGGAATTCGAAGCGGTCCACTTGCCGGCCCTCGACCTCGACCTGCTCCAGGAACATGGCCTTCGGACGCACCCACCATGCACGGGAGCCGTACTCCTGGCGATAAACGACCAACTCTTCTTCGGTCTCACTGTGGCGGGCGACGCCCAGCACCGTGTACTCGCGGCCCTTGTAATGGCGGTAACGACCCATTCTCATGGCAGGTTCCTCAGCAGCGTCTCATGCACGGCACGGCCAGCAGAAAGATCATCACGCGCAGGGCCGGACGGTTAACGGTGTGGCACGCGGGCGGGAGGCTTTGCCGCCGCACGTTTGCTATGATACCGGACCGACAGACCCTGTGGCGTGGCGGCGGACGACCGACGACTGACATCCCCGGCCAGGCTGATCCTCTCCAATCCCTTGTTTCCCAGGATGCCAATGACTGACAAAAAGCAGCAACTGACCGCGGCGGATATCATGAAGCGAGATCTGGTGGTCGTTGCCGAGTCCGATTCGCTCCAGCAAGCGCTTGCCCTGATGACGGACAACCACGTCACGGGGTTGCCGGTGGTCAATTCCGATGAGCGGTGCGTGGGCGTGATTTCCGCCTTCGATATTCTCAATTACGAACAGGACCATGCTGACCTGGATGGCAGTTCCGAAGGGCATACGGCGCAGTTTTTCGATCCCGATTCCGAGCAGTGGGAGACGATCCGCGTCGGCACGTTCGGGGCCGAGGAGATCGCGTCGGTGCAGGTGCAGGAGGTCATGGCATGCGACCTGGTGGCGGTGCAACCTGAGACACCGATCGCCGAAGTGGCCAGGATGATGCTGGCGGAAAACGTCCACCGGATCCTGGTGGTCGGTGCCCAAAGTCGCCTGTTTGGAATCATTTCGGCGACCGACTTCGTGCGGCAATACGTCGCCGAACATTAGCGGGCCGACTGCCGGCCGGCGAACCGCTACTCGAATTGCATGCCGCAATAACCGACCACTCGGCTCTTGTCCCCGGAAACTTCGGCGCTGGTCGCATACCCGATGCGCTTGGCGGTCTGCAGGCCGCCAAGCTGCTTCGCGGCGTGGATGGCGATGACGGCGGGCAAGACGCCGCACATGCTGATCCCGTGGCCGTGCACGGTCTGAAAGAGATCTGCATGGTCGAGCGTTTCCAACGATTTCATGGCGATCTCGTCGAGCCGCCGATTGTCCTCGTCGTTAGCGTAGTGATTCATGTCGCTGGAGATCACCAGCAAGGTCTCGTCGTCTCGCCGTTTGAGGACGTCGGCCAATCCGGCGGCAAACTTCTCGCACTGGGCCAGCGTGCCGCCGCCGATCGTGATGCCGACAACCTTAACCTGCGGGTTCCGCTGGGCCAGGAACGGCAGTTCGACTTCGATCCCATGTTCGCCCTGGTGGGCCGCCGCGTCCAGCTTCAATTCCGGAATCGCCGCCACCAGTTGCTCGGCCAGTTCGGGATCGCCGGCGACTTCTCCGCCCGGAATCTTCCACGACGTATTGGGTGCGACAGCCCACTCGACGCCGTTGCGAGTATGTTTGGGGCCGATCACGATCACGGAGTCGGGGATCCTGGTCTGCGAAAAAACGGCCCCGGCGATCTTGCCCGAGTACACCAGGCCGGCATGAGGGACCATGATCGCTTTGCAGGTGGAGGGCGGATGGTCGGCCGCCGGCAAAAACTCGGAGACCATCTTCGCCAGCTCGGCGGCGTCAGCCGGGTAGAATTTTCCGGCCACGGCGGGTGGGCGCGGGTCGGTCCGGACCACCGGCTGGGGAGCGTTGACGACGGTGATGGCCGGCTCGTTCGTTTGTACGGCGAAGCTGAAGACGCTGGCCGCTGCGGGATTGAACAGCGAGATCTTTTCGCTGACCAGCGCCAGCAGTTCTTCCGCCGACTTGCCGGGGTCGAAGCTCCAGGCGGTCTTGGCACCTTCGGCGATGAACAGCCCGCGTGCCTTGGTATCGAGACCGCGGAGGTCGGGGGTCTCGACCGTGCCGTGCATGGCCGAATCATGCAGAACGGCGACCGAGATCTGCAGTTGCGCGGAGGGCAACCGCACCTGGCCTGACTTCAAAGCATCCGCAATCGACTTGGTCAGCTCGGAGGCCGTCGCCTGGAGCGGCATGCCGGGCCGCATCGACATTTTGAAGAAATGGACGCTCTGATTGCTGCCGACCGGTTTGAGCGTGATGGCGATCCCGTTGACCGTCCCGTCAGGGCAACCTGTTGCGTAGTAGCTGGGAGTGGCCCCCTGTGCATGGGCCGCAATGTTGTTGCCGCAGTGCCGGGCCAAGGCGCGGACTTCTTCGGCCGACAGAAGTGGTTGGGCGGCAAGCGACGGAGTTACGTCCGCGGCGGTGAACGGTGCGGCGACAGAGAGTGTCTCGAAGACTTCGATCTGGGTTGCGTCATCTAACCAGGCGGTGGTCGGCAGCCCCGCCTTGCGACACAGCTGCCGCAGAAATTCTTCGGCGTTGTAGCCTTGTTCTCTCGCCACACTGGGGAGCAGCAGACCGGCATGGTTGCCACGGCGAATCTGCAGCCCATGGCGTCCTACCTCCACGGCCTCGGCCCGCTCGGCACCCTTCGCAACGATCGGCTGGAAACCGTGCAGGAGCGAGACATCGACGTCGAGATACGGCAGTTCCGTCGGTGAGATCTCCGGCAAGCGGGAGTCCTCGGTCGCCGTCCGCCGAGCGGCCTGCTCCAGGGCGGTCATCAACGGCATGGGGCGGCCGAGCGCGCCGCAGCAAGCCCGCAGGTTGCCGTTCCGCTTGAGCGTGACGAACGAACCCATGACCGTCCGATCGGCGGCGCCGCCGAGCTGCGGGTCGGCGATGTGCGGCGCACGCTTGAGGATGGACGAGGCCACGATTTCGCAGGCGGCCCGATGCACCAGAGCTTGCTGGTCTTCGCTGAGCTTGGGACGTTGGGCATCGAGCCGTGCGCTGGCTCCCTCGGTGGGCGGCTGGGATGACATCGAGAGATCCTTACGAGGTGATTTGACGGACAGCGATGCGATTGGCAAGGGTTGGGAAAACTGGGACATCTTGACCGGGAGACGTTTTCGCCCCCAGTCTCCCGGCGCCTCCTCGAACAGCCCGGCGATGGTCGCCCCGCAGTGACCGCAGCGGTTGCCCGCGAGGTGGTACTCGCCCAATTCGTACCAATTTCGTTGAATCAACAGCCCCTGGCACTGCGGGCAATACGTGCTCTGATTTGCGACGTCGTTGACGTTCCCCACATAGGCGTATTTGAGGCCCTGTTCGAGTGCGATCCGGCGCGCCGTGACCAACGTTTCCGGCGGCGTGCTGGGGCGGTCGCGCATGCGAAAATCGGGATGAAACGCCGAGAAATGGACCGGCACGTCGTCACCCACATGTTGTAAAATCCAGTCGCACATGGCCCGCAATTCAGCCGGGCTGTCATTGGCGTCAGGGATCAACAGGTTGGTGATCTCGAACCAGACATCCGTTTCGCGTTTCAACCATTCGAGCGTTTCCAGGACCGGCTGCAGGTGCGAGTACGTCACCTTGTAATAGAAGTCCTCGTTGAACGCCTTGAGGTCGATATTGGCGGCGTCCATGAATTCGAAGAAGGGAGCCCGGGCTGCGGGCGAGAGGTAGCCGGCCGTGACGGCCACGTTCTTGATGCCCTGAGCCCGGCAGGCACGTGCCGTGTCGATCGCGTACTCGGCCCAAATAATCGGGTCGTTGTAAGTGTAGGCGACGCTCCGGCAACCGAAATGGCTGGCGGCAGCGGCAATCGCTTCCGGCCCCGCCAACTCGCTTAACCGTTCCACCTCGCGCGATTTCGAGATGTCCCAGTTTTGGCAAAACTTGCAGCCTAAGTTGCAGCCGGCCGTCCCGAAGGAGAGCACACTGGTGCCGGGCAGGAAATGGTTGAGCGGCTTTTTCTCGATGGGGTCGATGCAGAAGCCGGTGCTCCGACCGTAGGTCGTCAACATCAGCTCGCCGCCGACATTCTGCCGGACGAAGCAGAAGCCGCGATCGCCCTCCTTGAGATGGCATTCGCGCGGGCAAAGGTCGCAAACAATCCGCTCGTCATTCTCCAACGTGTGCCACCAGCCGCCGGCATATAAACCGTCCGGCCGGACACCGTTCTCGGGAGGTTGTTCAATGCTTCGCGACATGACTGGCCAGAGCTACGTACGATCCCGCGCCTAGCCCAACTCGTCTTCCGACGATTCCGGCGGCGGGGAATCTTTGGGGGGCTGAGGTTTCTGTTGTTGCTGTTGCTGCTGACGAACCCGTTGCTGAAACTGGGCAAACGTTGACTCCAGCGACTCCAGCAGGCGCGGCACCTGCGGTGCTGACAGATAGACGCGGGAAGAGACGGCCGAGTGGGGAAACAGGTTGGTGAGAAAATCGAGTTTGAATTCCGATGCCGAGTGACCGATCATGACCCCGTTGGCATAGGCACCGCTGAGCAGGTTGTCCGGCAGTTTGAGTTCGTCATAAACTTCTTGAGCGGTTTGCGGTTTGGGCGGCTGTTGCGGCTTGGGCAGTTCCGGAGGGGCGCCGAATCGTTCGGTATAGATACTGAGATTCTTCTTGAGCGCCTCGGAAAACTGGGGCAACGCCGCGTGCGGCATGATGATCCTGGCAGCAACCTGGGCAGGACCGCCGATGTTCTGAATAAAGTCGAGAATGAACTCGCTGGACCCGGTCATCACAATGACGCCGGTGCTGAAGGCACCGGCACTCACGTTCTCCGGGACACGCGCCGTCACGTGCTGCATCTTCACCTGTTCGGTGTTTCCGTTGCCGGGTTGGGGTTGGTCCGAATTCGTCATGAGATTCCAAAAGAGTCGGGGCCAAGGTTGCCAGAAGTCCATTCTGCCGGAGCGACGCTCGGCGCGCCGTGCCGCCGACAGCTCAGCCCGCATTCTACAGCATTCGACGACCAGGGGCAGGCATCTGCGCCGGCATCCTCAGCGGAACCGCGAAAAAGGCGTTCGCGTCGGGTTCGCTCGGCAATCTACGCAACCGCGGCCTCACGCCCAGCGGTTGATGAATCATCGGAGATGGCGGACGACCGTTGGTGAACGATCCAGGTTCACCACCGATTGACCCATCATGCAGTGAACCGGGGCATGCAGTGAACCGGGGCGTTGGTCGATCAGGACTGCAGCGCCGCGAGGATCTTCTTGGCATCCGCCTCAGAGACTTTGATCGGATGCCCATTGACGATGGCGGTCGGCGCACCCAGGACAGGGCGAACGACGGCGTCGATCCGGTCGATGCGGATTGTGGCGGAATGACCGTCCGTCCCTTCGGCAAATTCGATTTCGATCAGGTGATCCATGATTCTCGCCCATCTCTCGTTGGTACTATTGACGGCTGCGCGGCAAATGAGCCTTCGGCAAGCAACGCGCGGCCGTATATCTGCGGACTTCCGTTGGTCGTCCTGGTCCATTCGCTGCGCAAGTATCGATAACTTCGCCGGGGCGGTCGAACAGCGTTCCCGCCTGCTGGCGACCATCACTTGGCGACGGTACCGCCAGGCGCATCCAAACAGTCGTTCGTTCGTTCGTTCGTTTTTCCCCGGGTCACGTGGTGCATGAGGTAATGCGGTTTGGCATGAGTCGAAACGTGGCAACAACGGTTTTCCGCACTTCCGTACTGCTGAAGTCATGGCCGTTGTGCTCGACTCGCTCCTAAGTGTACAGCTCGTCCATCGGGTTGCCCACCGTGATGGGGAAGGGTCGCTGCAAGGCATCGTGGAAATGGCCGCGGGGATCGATCCCCAACGCGGCGAACATGGTGGCCGCCACATCCCACGGTCCGTAGCGTTGCGTGACCGGCTCGGCGGCCTGCCGGTCCGAGGCCCCGAGGACGCGACCTCGGCCGACGCCCGCACCCGCCATCACGATCGAATAGACCGATGCCCAATGCTTGCGGCCCGGTGACGAGCCGGCGAAGTTTTTTTCCAAGGCAATGCGCGGTGCACGCCCGAATTCGCCCATGCAAACGACCAGTGTTTCATCGAGCAGCCCGCGGACGTCCAGATCTTCCAGCAGCGTGGCAAAGCTGGCGTCAAAGCGGGGCAGAAGATGTTCGCGGAGTGCATAGAAAATGTCGTTGTGGGTATCCCAACCGTAAGCGTCGGTCGTCATCGGTTCGCGGTCCTGGCCCCGGTTCGAATGATTCCAGATCACGGTGACCAGCGGTGTGCCGGCCTCGATCAATCGCCTCGCCAACAGGCACGCTTGTCCGGACCGATGCCGACCGTACCGGTCGCGCAACGCCGGGGGCTCGGCGTCGAGGTCGAATGCGGCGCGGCAGCGAGGCGTCGACAGGACCTCCAGCGCCTGGCCGTAAAGGGTGTTCAGATCGTCCGCTCCCGGATGCCCGGCCAACCGACGGTGGTAGGTATCGAGGGTCGCTTTGAGCGTCTGCCGCGCGCGGAGCCGGACCGGGGGCAGTTCGGGACGCGCCGACAGTCCGGGCAGCGCGACCTGCTGTTCCGTCACGTCGCCGACCAGCAGCGGGTCGACATTGCGTCCGAGGAAACCGTGGTTCTGCCCCGGTGCAGGCGTGAACGGCACCAGTGCCGGTCCGTTGACGTGGACGGCATCGTAGGGAAAGCGATGGGACGGCCGAACCTGTTTCAGGACGGCCCCATAGGTTGGAAAATCGTTGGACGAAGGCGGCGGGTTGGACGTCCGCCGGGCATGATAGCGGCCGGTCAGTGCCAGATAGGATGCCGATCCATGGTCCAGATCTTCGTGCGACATGCTGCGCACAATCGTCAGTCGGTCGGCGACCTGTGCCAGACGCGGCATGTGTTCGCCGAACTGAACGCCGGGGATCGCCGTATCGATGGGTGCGAACTCGCCGCGCACATCGAGCGGTGCATTGGGTTTGGGATCCCAGGTTTCGAGCTGGCTCTGACCACCGCTCGCATAGATCAAAAGGACCGACTTGGCCCGCCCGAAACCGGGGATGGCTCGCCTGCGATCCCCGACCGGCTGCGCCGCAGCCGGCGATGCTTCCCAGCCGGCGGCAGGCCGCGAAGCCAACGGGGAAAGCCCGGTGAGGCCGCCTCCAGCTAGCAGTCCCAGACGGAGAAACTCACGTCGGCTCCCCCGGCTCTCACATTCAAATCGCAGCACCGTTTCCTCGGCTGACTGATGGTTCGTCGACTGCCTGCCTCCCGGCGACCGGCACCCCTGCAGTCTAATAGGTCAGCCGGATGTGGACAAATGACGCGAACGACGCGGGCGGCGCGGATATCCGCTCGGCTGCCGTAGATTTTGATCGCCATTGCGGCTAGAACGCTGGTATCAGATTTTGCTTTGCGAAATCCTCACGTTTGCGCGAGCTAACGGGAGCGGCGCGTTACGCCGCGCGCGTCAGCGTCGGGCTCGGGGTTGCGGGGGAGGAATCCGCGGCGAGTATTCCGGAACGAGTCGGTCAATCTACGGGAAGCGAGTTCACGACATGAAGATGGATGGCAAGTGTTGTTGTCTGGTGGGCTGCTTGATTCTTGCCGGCGCGGCGGTCGGTGCTGCCGACGAGCCGCAAACGGCGATCCAGGCGGGCCACAACCTCCTGGGAGAAACGCAGTATCACGGCATTGGGCCCGGTCACGACATCGGGCTCCTGGCATTCCGTACGCTGGACGGCGAAAGTGTTTACTTGAGCGACACGCTGGAGGATGGACCCGCACTGTTCGTCTTTGTTTCCACGACTTGCCCGCTGGCCAAACGCTACACCGGACGGCTCAACCGGTTGCACGACGAATACGCCGAACGGGGACTCCGCATGTTCGCCGTCTTTCCGAATGCGGACGAGACGCGGGAGGGTATCACGGCATTCCTGAAGACCGTCAAGTTCGCGTTCCCCGCCGTCCCGGATGTTGGCGGTTACCTGACGTCGCGGCTGGGGGCCACGATGACGCCGCAGGTGTTCCTGGTCGACCAGGATGCGGTGCTCCGCTATCGGGGCGCGATTGACGACAATCGGTACGAGACGCGGGTCAAGGAATCGCATCTGAAGAATGCGGTCGATGCGGTTCTGGCGGGCCGTCCCGTCGACCGGCCGGTCGTCCATGCGCTCGGCTGCACCATCTACCAACCCTCACCGCTTGCCGATGGCGAGGTTACGTACACCCGCCACGTCGCAAGAATCCTCCAGGACCATTGCCAGTCGTGTCATCGTCCAGGCCAGGTGGCGCCGTTTCCGCTGACCAATTTCGCGGAGGCACGGCGCTGGCAGGCGGAGATTAAAGAGTACACCCACGCGCGGTTGATGCCGCCCTGGAAGGCGGCGCCCGGCTTTGGCGAATTCGCCAACGACGCCAGCCTTTCCGCCGACGAGATTGCAACGATCGCCGCCTGGGTCGAGCAGGGGGCGTCGCAGGGGGACCCGGCGGAGATGCCGCCACAACCTCGCTTTCACGACAATTGGGCCTTCGGTGAACCGGATCAGATTGTGGCCATGCCCCAGGAATACGTGATTGGCCCCGAGGGAGAGGATGATTACCGGCACTTCGTCATTCCCCACGAGTCCGACGTGCACCGCTTTGTTGAGGCGATTGATGTCCGGCCCGGGAATCGGACCGTGGTGCACCACGTCATCGCCTATGTCGATACCAGCGGCAAGGCGAGGGAACTGGATGCCCAGGATCCGGGACCAGGGTACACCCGATTTGGCGACGTGGGCTTCCAGCCGGCGTCCATGATCGGCGGCTGGGCACCGGGGAATTTGCCCGACAAAACGCCCCCGGGGAGCGGTAGTTGGTTGCCCAAGAAGTGCGACATCGTGCTCCAGGTGCATTACTACCGGTCGGGCGTCGAAGAGCGGGACCTGACCCGAGTCGGCATCTATTATTCCAAAGCAAAACGTCCCGTTCGCACTCGGCTGGCCGTCGCCATCGATCAGGACTTTGTCCTGGAGGCCGGCAACCAGGAGTGCGTGGTGCGTGCCGCAACGACGATTCGGGAAGACTCCTACGTCTACTCGGTCACCCCTCACATGCACCTGCTGGGGAAAACCATGCAGGTCACTGCGGAATTGCCGGACGGCACCGTGCGGCCGTTGGTCAAGATCAACGACTGGGACTTCAATTGGCAGATCACCTACCGCTGCCGTTCGCTCCTGCGGTTGCCGGCCGGCACCAAAGTGAAGCTGATCGCGACCTTCGATAACTCGGCCGAGAATCCCAATAACCCCCACAATCCACCGCAAGATGTCCGGTGGGGAGATCGCACGACCGACGAGATGTGCATTGCGTTCTTGGGGCTGCTCAAGGAGTCGGAGTATACAGCGGCGACAGCCGCCAGCGGGCAAAACCAGCCGGGAAGCGAATGAACGCTCGCTCGTTGCTCGGTTCGGCGACGCACGCAGTGATGGTCTAGCCGGCCGGTTAGTTGAGCAGTTCCTCTTGCACTTCCAGCACCTCCTCGTGTTCGCTACACGCCTCGACATGGGCCGCGTCTCCCTGCCGGCCGTGACGGCGCTGGTCAAGTTCCTCGATGCGATGAATGGGCCCGTACAGCACGAGCGTATCGCCGACCTGGATCGCACAGTCGGCGGTTGGAGCGCCGAGGTAATCACCGCTGGCGCGTTGAATTCCGAGTACCAGCACGCCTTCATCCGGCAACCGGAGTTGAACCAACCGCTTGCCGGCCAGCCAGTCCAATGCTTCGACGGTCATTTCCGTGACGGCGTACCCGTCACGCAGTTGGAGGAGGGCGATGTAGTCGCGAACTTCCAGGCGGCTCCAGCGTGAGAGGCCGGCCGCGATGATGTAATTCAGCCGCCGCTCCAGCCAGCGGCTCGACGCACACAGCCAGAGTGCCAGCAGTCCGCCCACCAGAATCGCCAGATTCCAACCCAGCTGTTCCGATTCGGTGGTCCGCATCAAGGAGATCATCATCGTGGCCACCACGGCCGCGATCCCGAGATTGCCCAACAGCATGAGCAGCATCACGACCTGCCGCCGCACGGGGTGGCTCGTGATCGACTCGGCTTCCGTGGTCGTGAACCCGACCCCGGTGAAGGCCGAGCGGGCCTGAAAGCGTGCCATTTCGCGAGACATTCCCGTCAGCGTCAGTGCCGTCGTACCGACACGCGTGACCAGCAACGACAATGTGAGGGTGATCAACAGCGACAGGATCGCAAGCATGGAAGTCATGGTCAGACCTGTTAAGATTCCTCGGCCCCCTGCCCGCGCTGGTGCCGGACGCCTTGGCAATGCGGCAGGACTCGCTTCCGTACCGTGGCCGGCTTCGCCAGGCGGCGGAACCTCGTTGGCCAGGTGCTTCGACGGCCGCGCCGCAGGGAATGGCCGCGTTGTTCCGGGGCCGCTCATTAGCGTACGATGTGTGGGCATAATGACAAGCCCGCGCGTATTGCCGGATTCCAGGGAATGAATGTCACGTCGCAACCGGCCAAACCGCCGCTCAAGGTCCCCGACTCGGGGCCGGCCCAGCGTCTGCATGTTGACGTCGGTCGGTGCTCGGTGCAGGGAACGCGGCGGGACCACAACGAGGACCAGCAGTTTGTCTCACGGTCCGGCGACCTGTTCATTGTCGCGGATGGAATGGGAGGGCACGCCGCCGGCGAAGTGGCCAGCAAGTTCGCAGTGGACGTGCTGGCGCACGAACTGGCCACCTTCGCCGTCGATGCGACACGGCAAGAGATCGAAGCACGTGTTCGAGCGGCCCTGCAGCGGGCCCACTGCTTGATCCTGGAATCGGCCGCTCGGCACCCCGAGCATTACGGTACGGGGACGACGGTGGTCTTGGGATTGCTGGTCAATCATCGCCTCTACATCACCGGCGTCGGCGATAGTCGCGCGTACCTGATCCGCGACGGGGCGATCCACCGCCTGACGATCGACGATACGTGGCCCGACACGCTGTTTCATCTGGGCCAGATCTCCGCCAACCAGGCGCGGCGACACCACATGCGCAACATGCTGATCAATGCGCTGGGAATGAGCAGCTTTGATTCGGACCATGAAGAGATCCGGGCCGTCGATGTGTATGACGGCGACCGGTACTTGCTGGCCAGCGATGGCTTGACGGATGCGGTCGGTGATGCGGAGTTGCTGGATGTTCTCAGCGAAGAAAATTGCCCCCAAGGGATCGCCGACCATCTGGTGGAGCACGCGCTGGCCCGCGGTGCGGGTGACGATATCACCTGCGTTGTCTTCTCCGTCCGAAGCGAACGGCAACGGGGCGTGTCGCGAGCCGCTCGGCCGGGGTTTTGGAAACGGTTGGTGGGGCGATTCCTGTCGACAGGCCGCGAGGCCCGGTGCTGGTGACGGGCCGCCGGCGGCCGGCGTTTTAAAACGCCAGTTGGAATTGCGTGCGGCTGAGCCACCCGGCGTCGCCTGGCAGCAATTCGAGCCGCGAACTGCTGATCGGTACGCCGTTGTAGTGGCTGATGTCAACGGTCAGCTTGGCGTTGTGTCCCCGGATGTACCAGACGAACCCCGCACCAAGCTCGTCGGAACTCGCGTCGGCCTGTCCGAGCGTCCCGGAGTCGCCCTTGATCCGCGACCAACGCCCGATCAGTTCGAGCTTCTCGGCGATCACGAAATAGCCGCTTTGTAGAACGAATCCGTCATCCAGCAGACTGGGAACATCCGCCCCTTTGAACCGGGAAATCGTCCGCCAGTAATACTCGCCGATCAGCGAAAACCCGTGGTACTTGAAGTGGGCATCGACCGTGTACAACCAGGCGTCGTAGGCGGTTACCGCCGGCGGCAGAATGTCGGGCAGTGGTTGGCCAGAATCGACAACCCGCTGGCGGCTGAATTCGGTGGCGCCGGCCGCGTCGTTGCGGGTAACGGCGAGCCCGCTGCCGATCCGCAGTGACGGTTCATCGTGCCAGGCCAGGTCCGGTTCGCCATCGGCACCGAACTTGTCCAGCAGGTCGACGTGACCGCGGCACGACCAGCCGAAATTGCGATCCAGTTCTTCACTTCGATTGGTCGCCACGCTGCCGGTTCGCCAGCCATTGAAGACGGCCGTTTCAAACTTCATCGGACCATCCAACGGCCCCACCCGGTCCGCGGCGTCCAACCGGCTCGTGAGGCCAATCCCGATACTCCGATTGAGGTCAAAGAAGATATTCGCGATCGCCCGGTCGGCAAACTGCAGGCGACGTCCGCTTTCCTCCCGCGAGCGGCTGAAAGGGACTTTCCACTTGCCCAGTTTGAGTCCCATCCGGCCCGGTTCGCCGCCGAACAGGTGGTGTCCGAAATCATACGTCGTGAAGTAGTCCAGGAAGATCGTATTCGTGCTGCTGTCGCTGTTTGCGTCCAATTGCATGAAGTACTCGAGATCGGGCGTCAGCACGTGCCCCGCAAAGCTCAACCGGAGCCGCTCGAACGAGAACGTGTTCTGGTCGTCGTGCGGGCCCTCCGATGAGAAGTACGCGTGCCGAAAGTGAAACCAACTGTTGACCCGCATCAGGAAGTCGGCGGTTGCGGCATCGCCGCTGTGACCTTGGTCGGCTGCAATCACGAAACCCCGGTCATACCCCAGGTAGAGTCGCGTGCCGTACGGGTGGGCATCGTTTGTCAGCCAGGCCGCTTCCCGCGCACGGGTTGATACGCTCCGCGCGAATTGGTCAGGGGCATTCGCCGGCGCCGTGGAGTCCCGATCAGCGGCCCCAGGCAGGACCGTGGCCGGCGCAACGGTGGGGGCAGTGGTCGGCGGCAGGCGTTGCAGTTCCAATGCGGCGACCCCCCAGGCGGAGTCGCAGCGGCCTCGGCCCAACTCATCTGCCCAACCTCGCGTCAGGATTCCGATGCAGGCAAGGCTGACAATGCTAGCAACGCAGGCGGGCCGGACGGTAGTCGCGAGCATCGATTGCCATTGACCGCAGCCCGAGCGGTTACCACGCGAACTCATGATTCTGCCCTACCCTGATGCGAGTGGATGCGAACGCGACAGGGCCTCGAACCAGTGGCGCGCGAACGCTCGCGACGCGTCAATCTGCTGCTGTCGGTCGCTCACCTGGATCATGCATCTGCCCTTGGGCTTTGCCCATCGTTCCGTCGATCGCCGAGCGAATCGGGCGCGAACGCGTCCCGGCTGACATGTGCAACGCTAGCACGGCCGATCTTCGATCATCGCGCCTCTGGAGTCTATCGGCGGGGCGCGGCTTGCGGCACCAATCTATTGACGGCTGCGCGGCAAATGAGCCTCCGGCAAGCAACGCGCGGCCGTCTATCTGAGGACTCCCGTTGGTCGTCCTGGTCCATTCGCTGCGCACGTATCAATAACCGGGGCCTGCAAGCTTGTGATCCACTCGGTTGGCCGCATTGTATCCATGATCGGCGGCCGCTATCGTGACGGAGTCCTCCACGGTGCGTTCCGCATTGTGGGCTTCAGCGCATGTCAACCGCATCAAGAGTTTGCCACCGGTGTGTCCACCGCCGCCACGAACGATTTGTCTTGTCATTCATGGCAAGTCCGCCGGCGACCCCGATTTGCGGGCTGCTGTCGGTCGCACGCGCGCGGAGGGCCATTCGATTGACGTGCGCGTGACCTGGGAGGCGGGTGATGCGGCGCGGTACGCGGGCGAGGCGGTCACGGCGGAAGCTGACGTGGTCGTGGCCGCGGGCGGTGATGGGACGATCAACGAAGTTGCCGGCGGGATGCTGGAAGCGAATCCGCATCCGACGACGGCGTTGGCCGTCGTTCCGTGTGGAACGGCAAATGACTTCGCGACCGGGATCGGCGTGTTGAAAGGGGACCCGCATGCGGCGCTTCGCCTGGCGGCCCAAGGCGCGCCGACATTGATCGATGTCGGCACCGTGAACGGTCGCGTCTTCGTGAATGTGACCAGCGGTGGATTCGGTGCGGAGGTGACCGCCAACACGCCACCCGAGCTGAAGCGGGCGTTGGGCGGCATGGCCTATTCGCTGATGGGTGTGGTGACGGCCGCCAAAATGAACCCATACGAATGCCGGTTCACGGTCCCCGATGCGACGGTCCACGAAGGACTGCTCCTGCTGTTGGCCGTGGGCAACGGTCGTCAGTGCGGTGGTGGATATCAGGTGACGCCGAATGCACTGCTCAACGACGGGTTGCTTGATGTCGCCGTCGTGCATGATGCCGAGCTGCCGCAACTGGGGATGGTCTTGAGCGAACTTGGCAATTTGACTGCCACCAGCAACCGATTCGTTACTTACAAACAGGTGCCCCGATTTCTGCTCGAATCGTCCCGGCCATTGCAATTGAGCCTGGACGGCGAGCCGCTTCGTGATACGTCGTTTCAGTTCGAAGTCCTGCCGCAGATTCTGCCGGCGATCCTGGGGGACACGGCACCGATCGGTACGCCCGAATAACGATCCGATACGTTGTCATACAGAGACGCGCCTGGTTACCCTTGGCCGGGTTACTGAACCGGTGCCGCCAGCCGAGCCAAGCGAATCAAGAACTGGTAGGGGAGCGACTTCTCCGAGTACTCGGTGGTCGACACCTGCCTGGCCTTGGCGAAGTCTTCCGTCAGCATCGTCTCGACTTCGCCGGCGAACTCCCTGTCGAGTACCAGCATGCTGATCTCGAAATTGAGGCGCATCGATCGATTGTCGAAGTTGTGCGTGCCGATTGCGGAGGCGTAGTCATCGACCAGCATGACCTTTTGATGCAGGAAGCCGGGTTGGTAGCGGTAAATCTTGACGCCGGCAGCTTCGGCTTCCTCGACGTAGGACATCGACGACCAGTACACCATTCGCTGGTCCGGGTTCTGCGGAATGAGAATCCGCACATCGACACCGCGCAGGGCGGCCAACTGAATGGCGGACATCAATTGTTCATCCGGCACGAAGTACGGGCTGACAATCCAGAGCCGCTCTTGCGCCGTGTTAATGGCGTGCAGAAACCACAAGGTCCCGGTTTCCAACTGGTCTGCCGGGCCTGTCGGCAGACAGGCAGCGGTTAGATTTCCGTTCGGTGCCGGCCGGGGAATCCAATTCAGCTCGGGCAGTTTGCCGGCTGCCCAGTTCCAGTCCTCGATGAACGGCACCTGCACGCACTGCACGACGGGGCCCCGCAGAGCCACGTGCGTGTCGCGCCAGGGAGTCAGCACGGGATCCTTGCCCAGGTACTCGTCGCCGACATTGTGGCCGCCGACAAAGGCCACGTCACCATCGACAATCACGATCTTGCGATGGTTGCGAAAGTTGACCCGAAACCGGTTGCCCTTACCTTGCGTCGTGTTGAACGGATAGATCTCGACCCCTGCGGCTTGTAATTCACGGACATATTCCGGGGAAAGTTTGCTGCTGCCAAGTTCGTCGTACAGCACATAGACGCGAACGCCCGCGGACGCTTTACGGATCAGCGCACGCTTGAATCGTTGTCCCAGTGCGTCGTCGCGCAAAATGTAGAACTGAAAGAGGATGTAACGCTTAGCCGCAGCGATGCTCGCGAAGATCGCGTCAAACGTCTCCTCACCATCAATCAGTAATTCGGCGCTGTTGTGGGTGGTGAGCGGTAACCGGGAGATCGCCTCAAGCAGCTCGACATGGCTTTGCTCGATCACCGTGGCCGGGGTAAACAGCAGGCCTTCATCTCTCAAAATCTGACGCGCCCGCTGCGCCGTTTCCCCCTCGGCCAAATGCCGCGAAAGACGCAGCGTATCGTATCCGTCGAATTTGGATTGACCGAACACCCAGTAAGCCGGTACCGCCACGTAAGGAAACGTGTTGGCGCCGATCGCCCAGGCAATCGCACCTTGCGAGGTCCGAGTTGACATCACGGCGTGAACCGACGTAACCGCGCCCGCGATGTGCATGATTAGGACGAACACGGTTCGCTTGCCCCACCGGCGACGCTGCGGCTGGTTTGCCGCGCCGGTTTCCGGTGCCGCGGGCCGGCTTTGGCAGCGCGAGGTCAGCCAATTGAGCATTTCGATCTCCTTTTCCTTCCGGCTGGTGTCCGCCGCCGCGCGGGTTTCATCAATCGAGTTGTCTTTGCCGTGCGTGGGTGATGGTGCCTTGTATAACACGGTCACCCGCGCACCGCACGCGAACCGGTGTCGCGGGCGACATTCCGATCCCAGGCCGCATGACGCGAAACGGGGACGGCTTCACTTCGGCGGTGGCCAGCGTCGCCAGGCGATCGCCCGTCGGCTCCCGCCGTCCCGTCGGCGGCCCGTAGGCGACCCCTCATCCGCGGGGCGCCGGTGAATCGCTCGAGAATCTGGCTGTTGGGGGACTTGTCAGCCCGCTATGATCTTGCGTTGCATCTTCCGCATTCTGAGCTGATGGGAACAATGGATTGTTTACCGCTGCCGGTCGTGCTGCTCATGGGATCGCTCCTCGTCGTTGGAGTGACCGGGGCCGACGAGCTACCGAGTCGTTTCCCGAATTCCCGGATTCCTCAGTCCATCCTGGTGGCCGAGCACGCTCGGCTTCCGGGTGACCAGGTCCCGTTGGCCGCGGTTCAGGAAGCGCCATTCGTCGCGGCGCCTGAGTCGGCTGCGATGCCGCCCGACCTGCGAGCACTCATGCGACCGATGCTCCGCGTGGACGTCGAGTGGCAGGGGGAGACGAATGATATCGCACTCGCTTCGTACGATGCCCGGGTGCAGATTCCGACCTATCCGGTGTGGGGGCCGCCGCCTCCATTCATCAGCGGCGGCTTTTCCTACACCAGCCTGGCGGCGCCCGAGTCTTTGGACCTGCCGTCGGACTTGTACGACTATTCGCTGGGAGCTTCCTGGCTGCGGCGTGTCAATGACGTCTGGTCGGTGCGGTTCATGCTGAGTGCGGCGTTTGCCACCGACGGTCGAAACACAGGGCACGACGCCTGGCAGTTTCGAGGCGGCCTGTTCGCCATGTACCGCCCCGACGAAACATGGACATGGATCGTGGGGGCTCTGGCGTTGGGCAGAAACGACCTGCCGGTCGTCCCCGCCGTCGGCCTCATCTGGCAACCCTCGCGCCGACTGAGACTCGACTTGACACTCCCTCGGCCTCGCCTGGCCACGTTGTTGATCGACCAGGGGGCGCGTCAGCAATGGGTCCACGTCGGCGGTGGGCTCAATGGCGGGACCTGGGCTTTCGAGCGTGCGGACGGGATCGAGGATCAGCTGACCTTCCGGGATTGGCGCGTGGTCGTGGGGTGGGAGTCGACACCCACTCCGCAACCGGGCAGTCCGTTCACGCGCGGACGAAAGCTGGGGCTCGAACTCGGTTACGTTTTTGCTCGCGAAATCGAATTTGACCGCCGGATGCCGAATCTGGATCTTGACGACACCTTCATGATTCGCGTGCACGGTAGCTTATAGGCTGGCGGCCGGCGCCCGTCGCCGACGTTGCTGCAGCGCTGCCCGGCAGGCCAGCGGCGCTCTGGGCTGACGTGAGGTCGTCTCGTTGGGAGCGCGGACCTTCGAACGAAAAAAGGCCATCTCACGGTTTTCCGATGATCGTTCCCTGGCGGCCTTTGGCCGGTTGGCAGGAAGGCGGACCCGCGGCCAAAGGAGAAAATCATCGGAAGGTTGTGAGATGGCCAGATGCGGAAGATGCCGCAAAGGCCCGGTGTTTCGTGCCGCCGTATTGCGAATAGCGAGCGGCGGTTGGGTCAGGAGGCGGTTGGGTCAGGACATGCAGTCAAGCCAATACGCCAGCATCACGTCAAATCCCCAGAAGGCGGCAGTCAGGATACAGGCGCCGCCCAACATGGCATGCAGGCGCGTCGGTGGCGGAAGGACGGTCGATCGGGCCAAACTGGCCGCATTCGGTCTGAGGATCTCCATCTGGCTCGTCTTGGCACGCAGCCGTTCGGCGAGCACGGAAACAGAGAATCCCAGAAATAGCAGCAGCACGATCGGCCAAAGCACTTTGAGAATGGCTTGCACGGTCATCGGTTGTTCCAGGTATGAGCGTGGTCGGGAGGTGGAGAACGTTACGTACCAAGGTGGGTCGACGCGCCGACCGCCGGTTGTGGTGGTGACGCGAGTGCCCATCCGCCTGCTTGCCTGTCAGTTGATGAGTTAGTTAGGTACTTACTTACTTGCTTACTTGCTTACTTGCTTACTTGTCAGTTGGAACTCGACATCGTCCGCCCCGGCACCCGGCACGTCGAAGTGCACCGTCGTCTTAGCCGGGTCGCTGTACTGGGGTGGGATCAATTGTCGCGGTACGCGAGCGGCGGGAAGGCCCGGATCCCGCATCGCCATCAACTGCCCTTCGTCCATCCCTTCGGCCGCATCAAGCTCGAGACCTTGCCCTTCGATCTTGCTGAAGTAGACCGAGTTGTCGCCGACGGCGGCGCCCGTCTCCAACTCAAATTTTCCCTCGCCATCCGTGCGGGCAAAGGCGCTGTATTCGCCATTCATGAAGGTCACGTCGACACCGGCGGCGGGAGCGCCGTCCAGCAGCACCGTGCCTGAAATGTGGGCGGTTTCCGGACCGGTTGACGAGCTGCATCCGACAGCCGCCAGCATCAGGCCGGCCGCCAGGTAATTCGCAATGCGAGGCATCAGTGTTTCTCCTTGTTTCGTTGGCTGTTGTCTTTTGTCTTTTCGCTGTCTTCTATTTCTGAGATCGAAGGCCGGGTTGAGCGATCGGTCACGCATCGTTTGCCCGTCGTTGCTTCCACCTCACCTGCCCGCCGCGGGTTTTCACCTCACCTGCCCGCCGCGGGTCTCTGACCTGCCTGCTCGGCGCGGGTCTCTGACCCCGCCGAAACGGCAGACCGAAGGTCTCCAATCCCGACCGTCTTCGACTTGCCTAGTAATCTCCCACCGGCTCGCCGTCGTGAATGTAGGCCAGCCGTTGCAACGTCAGGTAATCGATGGTCTCCGGAAGAAAGTGCACCGAACCGTCCGCGAACGTGAACTGGGCACCGCCGGGATGGAGGCTGTTGAAGACCCAGGCATACGTCCGGTTTTGCGCATCCGAGTTGTAGTCTTCGTTGATGTTCCAGTTCGGGGCGTAGATTGCGGCGTAGGCCGCGGACAGCACCGTCGAGGAATAGCTGGGCACATAGCCGTGGCAGCAGGTGTGTGTGCCCGTCATGCCCCACGGCCCGTAGTGGGTGGACGTCTTGTATCGCCCTCCCGCCGCCTCGCCCAGGGCGAGCGTGTTGGATGTGCCGTCGGTGATCGAGGCAAAGCGGGCGGCTCCGTCATTCCCGAACGCCCCTTGCGAAATGTATCCCCCGTAGGCATCCCAGCCGGCGCTGTAGTCGGTCGTGCTACCCGTCGAGAACAGGTAGCTTGTGCGCAACGCGTTACGGCGCGAGTAAAAACTGGTGCCGCCCGCATCGTAGTCAGAGATCAAGCCGGCCTCCGGATGGGAGGGACACTGCAGGATGTCCAGCTCGGCGTTGTAAAGCGTGTCGTTCACCGTGTCCGTTCCGGCCACGGTGACTCCGTAAGGGCTGGACATGCTGGAACAGACGCCGTAGTTGTATTTGTCGGCAATCGTGTTCTGTTCAAAGAACGGCAGCATCAGCGTCCAACCGGTCGTGTTCTTCACGCCGCCTCGGGCCAGATGATAGGCACTGTCGTTGTAGCGGCCGGAGCCGAGCAGGGCCGGTGGAAACGTCTTGAACGTGTCGTGGTAGTTATGCAGGGCGAGTCCCAGTTGTTTCATGTTGTTGCCACACTGCATGCGCCGCGCGGCTTCGCGGGCTGACTGCACCGCAGGCAACAAGAGGGCGACCAGAATGCCGATGATGGCAATCACGACCAGTAACTCAACCAGGGTGAAGCCGCGGTGTTGACCCTTGATTCGCTTCTTCATCACAAACTGTTTCCTTTACAGAAAGAAGTGCCGGGATGATCGCCACCGATCGTTGGTGGCGTACGTGCCCGGACGATTGACGTGGGAGCCAAGGGTTTGCAGACGTCGTGCCAGACGGTTCAACATGGTCCGATTTGTCCGCCCCTTCGTGGTCTTCGACGCATCCCGTTTTCGTGACCTGGCGTCGAGCGTGGCGGCCCACGTGAATCGTCAGGGCTCCTGCTGACTCAATCAGTGCAGCGCCTGCTTAGAAAAACAGCAAACGCTCAACTCACCTGGCGGCGCCGGGAAAAAATTGTGACAACCTGCGAAAAGCGAGATCCGCTTTCCTGCCCGTCGGCGGTGCCCTGGTGCTGACGGAAGGTGGCCACCCCGGCCCCTGGAAATTTGGATAAAAGTTGGCTTATTTGCTGGACTTCCGGCCGGTTTCGGCCTGGCGTGTTCGCTGCCTGGAGCGGGGGGCGATGGTCTTGCGACCGGTTGTCCAAACTGGGCGGGCCGCACAAAGGGAACGCGACACGGCCCCATTTTCCTCGTGCGTCAAGCTGGGTAAAGCAGCCTTCCCAGCCATTGGTACACGATATGCAGGACGAAGAAGGGCTTGAAGACGTGGCATTGTGAATCCTCTTGCGAGTGCCACGAGAGCGACGTCAGCGGCAAGGGTTCATGGTGCCTGTTCTCTTCTGACCGGCTTGGCGTGGTCGGTCCGGTTACGGTCACCCTCCCGTCTCGGTTGTCTCCATCCCCACACACCCATGCTGGAGCGGCATGCACGAACACGACGGCGACCGGGCTCCGTTGAAACAATGGTCGCCGCGACAGCGACGCAAGGAGTAAACGATGCAAGATCGGACAATCAGCGTGATTCTGGCAGGCGGTGTTGGCTCGCGGCTGCACCCGTTGACCGCGGAGCGAGCCAAACCGGCCGTACCGTTCGGCGGCAACTACCGGATCATCGACTTTGCCTTGTCCAACTGCTTGCATTCCGGCATGCGGCGAATTCTTGTGCTGACGCAATACAAATCGCATTCGTTGCACAAACATCTCCGGGACGGCTGGTCGGTATTTAACCCGGGGATCGGCGAATACGTGACGATCGTCCCGCCGCAGATGCGGACCGGAGAATCGTGGTACGCCGGAACCGCCGATGCCGTTTATCAAAATCTTTATCTTCTGCGGCGCAGCAGTGCCGACCGTGTCCTGGTCCTGTCCGGCGATCACATCTACCGGATGGACTATGCGGCCATGCTCAAATTTCATTGCGAGCAGGAGGCGGATGCGACGGTGGCTTGCATGAAAGTTCCGCTATCCGAAGCTTCCGCCTTCGGAATCATGTCTGTCGACGAACAGGGGCAGGTACAGAAGTTTTTCGAGAAGCCGTTACGGCCGCGAGGCCTGCCCGACGATCCCGATCACGCCCTCGCCTCCATGGGGATCTACGTCTTCTCCCGCGAGCTGCTCTGTTCCGTGCTGGAAGATGACGCAGCCCAGAAGGACTCGTCGCATGACTTTGGCAAGGACATTCTGCCGCGGCTGATTCGCACGGACAAGGTTTGCGGATACCAGTTCGCCGGCACGACCGGCCGAGTCAGCTTGGACAGCTACTGGCGGGACGTGGGCACCATTGACTCGTACTACGCCGCCAACATGAGTTTGTTGGATTCCCAACCACCACTCGACTTGTACCAGTCGAGTTGGCCGATCCTGAGTGCCCATTGCCAGTCGCCCCCGGCGCGTGCCGTGCCCGGCTGCAACCGGGGCGACCATGCAACGATCGACAATGCCATACTGGGGGCCGGCACGGTCGTTGCCGGCGGCACCGTGAGGAACTCGGTCCTTTCGCGCAATGTGCGGGTCGATGAGGGGGCGGTCGTGGAGAACTCGATCATCTTCGATGACGTCGAGATCGGCCCGGGTGCTCAGCTCAACCGGTGCATCATCGACAAGCAGGTCCGCGTTCCACCCGGCGAGCGGATCGGGTTTGACAGCTACCGCGACGCGCAGCGGTTTGTGGTCTCCGAAGGTGGGATCGCCGTGGTGCCGCGTGACTATCGCTTCAATAGTCTCTCCACTCCGGAGAAGCCGCGGCGAAAGTTCGAGCCGCCGGCCAGTGCGGTTCGCAAGGCGGCCATGTAGGGCCCCTTCGTGCGTGTCCGCAGGCCGGCACGTTTGCCGGATTCTTGAGCATTGCCCGCTTGCCGGCGGGCACGGTCCGTGGGCCTGCGTGGCCGTTCGTGTGTGGGCCGCCACACGACGAACCGGGCATCGCTGGCGGGAAGCGTGGGAAGGCACGCGACGGCCGGGGATTCCGCCAACATCCGGCTCGACGGCACATCGTCTGCACTCGCTGACGGTCGACAGGCGGAGAGGCCGCACGCGGTTTCTTCCTGCCTGGTCCGATGCCGGCGACTGCCGCATCAGGCCCGCTTCCGCTGCCAACGGTTGCCCGGCCTGATTGCGAGCGGCCCGCGGTTCAACTTCCCGCCACAGAGTGAGGTTCCGATGATTGTAAGAAAAGGATTTCTGATCGATATGGATGGTGTGATCTACCGAGGGAATCAGTTGATCCCGGGTGCCGATGCGTTCATTCGGGCACTCCTGGATCGCGACTTGCCCTTCCTGTTCCTGACCAACAACAGCCAGCGGACGCGACGTGATGTGGCAACCAAGCTGAATCGGATGGGGATTGCTGCCGAAGCGCGGCACGTCTTCACTTGCGCGATCGCCACGGCCCGGTTCCTGGCGCAGCAGAAGCCGAACGGTACGGCTTACGTGATTGGCGACAGCGGTCTGTCCAGCGCGCTCCACACCAACGGATATTCGATCGTCGACCATGCCCCGGATTACGTCGTGGTTGGAGAAGGACGTACGGTAACGCTCGAGATGCTGGAGACGGCCGTCCAGATGATCCTCGACGGCGCCAAGCTGGTGGCGACCAACCTCGATCCCAACTGCCCAACCAACAACGGGACTCGCCCCGGCTGCGGGGCCACGGTTGCCTACCTGGAAACGGCGACCGGCTTTCGGGCCCTCAGTGTGGGCAAGCCGAGCCCCGTCATGATGCGGATGGCGAGAAAGGAACTGGGATTGGCGACATCGGAAACCATCATGATCGGCGACACGATGGAGACGGACATCCTGGGAGGGGTTCAAATGGGATACCGCACCGTGCTGGCCCTTTCCGGCGGCACGCGGGCTGCCGACCTGGACCGTTTTGCGTATCGCCCCGACATCGTGGTCGATTCGGTTGCCGAGTTTACGCGCCGTCCGGAATATCTCGATCAGCTCGTGCCGACGATGAGCCGCGAAGACGACTCGGCACACGACATTGACCAGTGGCGGCGCGCCCATGCGTGACCGGCCTGGCGGGCAGCGCCCGGTGGTCGCGACGGCGGGAGTGATCCCGTAACGCGGTCACTCTCCCGCGGGTTTGCGGCGGCTGGCGAGCGTCGCGAGGATGGGGGCGATCAGCGCGGTCCAACCCGTCTGGTGGCTGGCCCCCAGGCCGCGCCCCGTTTCCGCTTGGAAGTACTCGTAGAAAAGTACTTTGTCGCACCAATGCGGATCGTTCCGAAACCGCTCGCCGCGGGCGTAGCAGGGACGATCGCCGTCGTCTTGTGCCTGGAAGAGGTTCGCCAGCCGTTGGCGAATTTCGTCCGCCACCTGTTGCAGATTCATGTAGGTGCCGGACCGCACCGGGCATTCGACGCGGAGCGATTCTCCGTAAAACTGGTGGTATCGTTCCAGCGCTTCGACCAGCAGGTAGTTGAGCGGGAACCAGACAGGGCCGCGCCAGTTCGAGTTGCCGCCGAACATGCCGCTGTCGGACTCGCCCGGCAGATACTCGACTCGCAGCTTTTCTCCATTGAGCTGGTATTCGAACGGATGCTCGGCATGATACTTTGACAGCGACCTGATCCCGTAAGGCGACAGGAATTCATCTTCGTCAAGCAGGTATCGCAGCATTCGCGAGAGCCGTGCACGCGTCGGGATGGAGAGGAGACGGAGGCCGCTGCTCCCGGTCTCCGGATCGGCTTTCTCCATGTAGGTCATGAAGTTGGCCAGGTCAGGGCGGTAACGCAGGAACCAGTCCATTCGCTTGCGAAAGCCGGCCAGGCGATCGATGATCTGGTCGTACAGCAGGTCGACCGATAGCAGCGGAATCAGGCCGACGATCGAGCGAATCCGGAGGGGAATGCTGTGCCCGTCCAGATGCAGGTGGTCGTAGTAAAATCCGTCCGTCTCGTCCCAGAGGCCGGTGCCATCCAGGCAGTTCATGGCTTCCGCGATGGAGACGTAGTGCTCAAAGAACTTCGACGCCATGTCCTCGTAGGCCGGATTCCCTTCTGCCAGTTCAAATGCAATCGACAACATGCTGGCGCAAAAGTAAGCCATCCAGGCGGTTCCGTCCGCCTGTTCGAGATGGCCTCCCGTGGGAAGCGGTTTTGAGCGGTCGAAGATTCCGATGTTGTCCAGCCCCAGGAAGCCTCCGGTAAACACGTGCTTGCCACGGACATCCTTGCGGTTGACCCACCAGGTGAAGTTGAGCAGCAGCTTCTGGAAGACACGTTCCAGAAAGACGGTGTCCCGTTCCCCCGGCGGTGCCGTCAGTTGGTAAACCCGCCAGCAGGCCCAGGCGTGCACGGGTGGGTTCACGTCGCTGAAGTTCCATTCGTAGGCAGGCAGTTGACCGTTGGGGTGCATGTACCATTCGCGGAGGAACAGCAGCGCCTGTTGCTTGGCGAAGTGGGGGTCAAGTCGGGCGAACGGGATCATGTGGAAGGCGGAGTCCCAGGCCGCATACCAGGGATACTCCCACTTGTCGGGCATCGAGATAATGTCACGGTTAAACAGGTGGCCCCAGTCGCTGTTGCGTCGCACCGATCGCGTCGTGCCCGGGCGACCCGGCTCGCGCGTGCCTTCGAGCCATTTGGGAACGACGTAGTGATAGAACTGCTTAGTCCACAGCAGGCCGGCATTGGCCTGCCGCAAGATTTGCTGTTCATCCTGCGTCAGACCTGGCGCGACGAGGCTCTTGGAATACGCGTCGGCTTCTGCAATCCGCTGACGAAACGTCTCGGCGAATTCGTCACCGAATGGCGAGTCCGGCAGCGCGTCGATCATGCTCATCCGCAAACGAAACTCGACGGACGCACCCGGGGCGACCGTGCACTGGTACCGAGCGGCTGCTTTCGTCCCCTGCGGCAGCGGGTTGAGCACCCCCTCCAGCCCCTCGATCACGTTGAGGTGAAAGGCATCTTTGCACGACGGCCGGCGACTCGACGGGTCATCGATCCGCCAACTGTTGGTCTCATTCTCCGTAAACAACCAGCGCGGCGGCTGCCGGCCGGGACCCGCATCTGCCTGAATACGAAAGTCGCCCAACGATTCGTGTTCCGCCAGCAAACTGTCCGCCTCAAACTGGCTCAGCTTCGGCTTGGTCCGCGGTTGTTCGTCGGTCGGCCCCCAGGACCAGGTATTGCGAAACCACCAGGTCGGGAGGAGGTCGAGCCGGGCGGGGTCGGGGCCGCGATTGAAAACGAGAATCCGGATCAAGATGTCGTTCGGGGCCGCTTTGGCGTATTCGACCTGGACGTCGAAGTACCGGGCCTCGTCGAAGATGCCCGTATCGGTCAGTTCGAATTCATCGTCGTGGCGGGTGCGGCGGGCGTTCTCTTCTCTCAGGTGCTGGTAGGGGAATGCCGCATGCGGGTACTTGTAAAGGCCCTTGAGATAGGAGTGCGTGGGTGTTGCATCCAGATAGTAATAGGCTTCCTTGACGTCCTCACCGTGATTCCCCTCGGGACCCGTCAATCCAAACAGACGTTCCTTGAGGATCGGGTCCGCGCCATTCCAGAGCGCCAGACCAAAGCAGAGCCGGCACTGGCGATCCGTGATGCCCAGCAGCCCGTCCTCGCCCCACCGATAGGCCCGCCAGATCGCTTCCTCATACGTGAAGTGCTGCCACGGTTCGCCTTCCACCGAGTAGTCTTCCCGGACCGTACCCCATTGGCGTTCGGCGACGTACGGTCCCCACCGCTTCCAGTTCGCGCCCGGCTCACGGCGGGATTCCGCGATCAACCGTTGTGTTTCCGGATCGGACATGCTTCGCATGCGCCTCTCAAAGATTGCCGTCAAAATACGAATGGCCGCGACTGGCAATTTTGCCCGCCTGGTGGTACTTCCAGCCTGGTAACCTCGCCGCACACCTCGGTCCGGGGCCGCCCGGACGGCTCAAGTATAACGGCTGCCGCGGCTGCACTTCGCTTGCCGTCACCGGATCCGGCCGGTAATGAATCCGCCCACCACTGAATACCGCCGGTACCGAATCGCGAAGGTGCCGAATCCCGACGGTGCCGAATCCCGACGGGGCCGATCGGTCCGTGACGGCCGAGCGTTGGTCGTGGTGCTGCCAGCGTGGTTTGCGGTCGGCACCCCCGTGCGGTCCGGTTCAAGGATTGATGGCGGCGCCGCGATAGGTGTTGACGCGACGAGCGGACGTGAAACGGTCGGCTAACTGGGGGATGTCGTCGTGGTGACCGAGCACAATCACCGTATCGTCGGCCCTGAGAATCGTGTCCGGTGTCGGATTCAGCGACGTCGAACCGTCCGCGTGGCGAATCGCCACGATCAGGAACCCGTGGTTGCTGCGAATTTCAATGCTGCTCAGCCCCTTGTCGCACAGCGATGATTCAGGGGCCACTCGCAGCTCGTCAAAACGCAGCCCGATGCTGTCCAGGTCTTCGTTCATGTTGCCATGGCGGGTGAGCTGTTCCAGCATGTTTTCCGCAGTCGGACGAATGATCAACTGGGCCACTTTGGTCGCGCCGATGGCGGTCGGCAGCACGACCCGGTTCGCCCCGCAGCCTAGCAGCTTCTTCTCCGTGCGAGGATTCTCACCGCGGGCAATGATCAGAACGTCCGGATTCAGCTCGCGGGCCGTAATCGTGATGAAGACGTTGGTCGCATCTTCCGATAACACGGTTGCCAGGACGGCGGCACGCTGGATTCCCGCCTGTTCCAAGACGTGCTCTTCACTCGCGTCCCCCTTGATCACCAGGTACCCCAGCTCTTCGGCCGTCTGGAGCCGCAAGTCGTTGCTGTCGATCACCACAAACGGCTTCCCCGCTTCGCTCAGGTCACGAGCCAGGATCGTTCCCATCCGGCCCATTCCGCAGATGATCGTGTGGCCGTGCAGGTTATTGATTTCTTTGAGCATTCTCCTCGCTCCCAAGGCCTTGTTGAGTTCGCCGTCGATCAGCATCTGCATGAAACCGCCAACGGTGTAGATGACCGCCCCGTACCCGGCGATGATGACCATGATCGTCAAGGCGCGCAAGCCGGGCGACTGGACCGGCTGAACCTCGCCGTAGCCGACACCGAAAATGGTGATGATCACCATGTAGATCGAGTCTTCCAGCTTCCAGCCGGCGGCGACGTACCCAATCACCGCCACCACACAGATCGCGCAGAATAACGTGATCCCGGTGGCGATTTTGCGAAATGGGGTCGAACGGGCCAAAGGCTCTCGCTGGCTCGAGGCGGCGTTCAAGTTAGGCGCTCCCTCCCGGAGTCCGCCGGCGGTCGACGAACCTCAACGGACGAACCACGGCGGACTCAAGACGCGGCAAGCAAGTTCGGAACACCAGCGCGGCTGGGCCTCGGACGCATCGCAAGCGAACCTGGTTGATTCGTCCACGCACAACAATGCCCTGCGCGTCGCTGGATCGTCGTTTACTGCCGTGCCCCGACACAATGCGACTCACCTACCGGCGTCACCGCGTTGGCGCCCGGTTTGCCCAGTCACCAACGGAACCGTGGGTTGATGTTCCGCGGCAGATGAATCACCCGAGCTGACGCGCACACCATGTTCGTTCGCTGCTGCTGGTCGCGAACCCTTGACGATCGTTGAACGGCAGGGGCCACAACCAAGCTACCTGGTCGGTTGTCCGATCTTCCCGCCTCCGGGGCTGGAGCCAGGCCAGCATGGTCCAGGTGGAGCGGCGGGTTACACGGTCGAGTAACGGTGAAGTTCGATGACGCTGCGCACGGCCAGTTTCTTCATCATCCGGGACCGCCGGTCTTCGATCGCGCGGACGCTCAGGTGCAGCGTGGCGGCAATCTCCTTGTTGGTGCAACCCCGCGTGATGAGTTCCAGGACTTCCCGCTCCTTGCGCGTCAACCGGGCAAGTTGGCTCTTGGTCTTCCGTTGTTGCGCCAGCGTTTCGCGGCGTTGCGCATCGATCCTGATCGCGCGGCGGATCTGTGTCGTGATCCCGTCGAGGCTGAATGGTTTCTCCAAGAGGATAATCGCCCCGTGCAGCATTGCCTGGACGGCGATTTGAACGTCAGCGTGCCCGCTGACCATGATGATCGGAAGGGGGATTTCAGCATCCTGGAGCTGCTGCTGGAGTTCCAGGCCGGTCATTCCCGGCATCCGGATGTCCAGCACGAGGCAGCCAGGTTCCGCCGCCGCGCCGCTGCCCAAGAAGGACTCGGCAGACGAAAACGATCGCACGGGAAGGTCGAGCAACTGGCCGACGCTGGTCAGCGCCCGGCTGACGGCCGGATCGTCGTCAACGACGAGAATCGTCGGCTGCGGCCTCGTCTGCCGATCGTCGACGGGAGGTCCGGTGATGGAATGGTAGAGTTGACTGGTATTTTGCGATTGGATGGCGTCCATCGTGGTACTCATTCTAAGAGTCTAACGTCGTGTGATGTGCGCACGGTGCGCACATGTTTCGCGGGTGGCCGGAGCGAGTCATGCGTCGGCGCGCTTTCCTGCGGACTGTGGCTCTGCCGCCGGTGGAAGGCTGAAGCAAAAAACGGCGCCCTGGCCTGCATTCGGCTGAGCCCAGAGGCGCCCCTGGTGTGCGTCGATGATCGACCGGCTGATTCCGAGTCCCATGCCGAGCCCGGTCGGTTTGGAACTATAAAATCTCTCGAAGACCTGTTCGGCGTTTTGGTCACCGAATCCCACGCCGTTGTCGCGCACTTGAACGGTTACCTTGCCGGACTCATCCGCCCGCGTTTCGATCACGATTTGCCTCCCGCGGCCGGTCACGCCGGCCACGGCATCCGCGGCGTTCTGGACCAGGTTCAGTACAACCTGCTCGAACTGAACCCGATCCCCCAGGACGGTCGGCAGTGCCGGATCGAGAATGAGCTGCACGGCAATCCGGCCTCGCTGAAACTGCGCATCCAGCAGACGGGTTACATCGTGGATGACGTCGTTCAGTTGTACCGGCTTGCGGTCCGGTGTCCCCTTGCGGAGCAGCGTTCGTAAACTGCGAATGATCTCTGCAGCCCGGTGCGACTGTTCGGTGACTTCGTCGAGTGCCGTCAGCAACCGCGGATCGGGTGCTTCGCGTTCGCGGAGCAGTTGGTTGGCGACTTCGGACTGTAGCGAGATGGCAGCCAAGGGCTGGTTCAGTTCGTGTGCCAGCGTCAGCATCATTTGCCCGGCTGTCTCAACACGCCCCAGATGCGCCAGATCGGACAGATGAAGCCTGGTCTGTGTCTCCGCCTCGCGTTGCCGCTCTTCCGCATGGCGGCGGAGAGTTCCCAAAATCAGCGTCAGCCAGATCATACAGAGGGCCATCGAACGATTGGTGAGAACTTTCCATAACTCGCTGCCGCCACGGCCTGGGCCGACAAACAGGTCGCCGACGGTCAGCAACGAACAAAGGGCAGCCAGCCACACGGCGAAATGGCGCGGTTTGGCTTTGAGGCCAAGCAAAATGGCCAGGCTGTAAGGGACGGCACTTGCAACTCCCAGCGGAGTGATCAGGTCGGCCAACGACACCAGCGCCGTCAGCCCCAACGAAAGAGCAACCGCGTGGTGCTCGACGGTCCGAGAGATTCCTAAGCGCCTGGCAAGTAACATGTGACAATCCGGTGGCAGGCGATCGCCTGCCTCATTGGGTGTGGCGCGGCCTGCCGAGGCGGGTCCGTGCCTCCGTTACGATGCCCCTCTCGCTCAACATTTGAGCATCTCGGATATGAGCAACTCCGGTGCCAGAAGTCTCGAGTTGGTCCCGAGGCTCGCCGGTCCGGGGCGGGCAGGCCCCCGATTCCCCGGGGAAAACGGCTGCTCGACGCGCTGGCCGGCTGGCGGACAAAATGTTGCGCTGCAGCAGCCCGGACCGTAGTTGCCACGTTTCCAGGCACGTCCTGCTGCCGGAGAGATCGGCGGCGGGAGGGGGGCGGGGCGTGGCGGCCGCTCAGCACGTCAGGCCCGCAGCGCGAACGTGTTCCGCAAGATCGCACGCGTCTGGCGGCGATGGTGAACGGTCAATCGAAGCAGTCGTCGCTGTGTCATTCCATGGGTCACGTTGTGCATGATCCGACGCGGTCTGGTACGAGGCCGGATCGTGCCATTAACAACTTCCCGCACGTCGGTTTCGCTGCACTCATGGAACTGGTTCTGGACTCGTTCCTTGGCGGGAGGGCTCTCGGTCGTCACCCTGTTTCGTGTTTCCTGACCGTTTGGAACGCCCCTTGTTTCGCTTCTTCGGTGCTTTTTCGATCACGATCTCGACGTCATTGGTCTGCGGCGCACCGGGGGTGCTGCGACCTCGTGCGACCTGCTCGTCCAGCAAGCGGCGCAATGCTTGCACTCGATCCGGCTGCGCATCGGCCAGGTTATGGCGTTCGCCCAGGTCGGTTGCCAGGTGGTTCAACTGCACCAGCGGTTGGCCACGTTGTTTGGCCTCGCTCCAGGCCGCGACGGTTGGTTTCGGCCTGGTCCAGCCGCCGGAGCCCGGACAAAGGGATAGCTTCCAGTCGTCATGTCGAATGGCGAAGTAGCCGGAAACGGAATGGTGGATGACGTGCCGCCGATCATGGGTCGACTGCCCCCGCAGTGCCGGCAAGAAGCTGTAGCTGTCTTCCGCCGAGCGATCCGCGACGGGAACCTGCAGGATCTGGGCGACCGTTCTCAGCAGGTCGGTCAAGCAAACCAGTTTGTCGCAGCGAGTGCCGGGTTCGACGACTCCGGGCCAGGAGACCAGCAAGGGAACTCGGTGACCGCCGTCCCAGATGTCCGCTTTGGACCCGCGCAGACTGCCGCTCGGAAAGTGTCCCCTGGCCTGCAGCTGCGCCATCTTGGACGTCGGTGCGGACGTCCCGTTGTCGGAGCTGCAAATCACGAGCGTGTTGTCGGCGAAACCGTAGTCACGCAGCGCCTGGATGACCCGACCGCAGCAGTCGTCCGTCTGCATGACAAAGTCCGCATGCGCATTCAGGCCGCTTCGTCCCGACCATTCGGGGCTGGGGACGACCGGGCTGTGTGGCGAACTCCAGGGCACATAGAGGAAGAACGGCTGGTCGGCAGCTTTGCGGCGGGCAAGGTAGTCAACGGCAGCCTGCGCTAGGCGGGGCAGCATCTCGACCGGCTCGACATCGGCCGTGACGACGTCGTCGTCGATCCAGGTGCGGATCTGGCGAGCGTGATGAAACCCATGGAATTCGTGAAAACCGCCGCGGTCCAAAGGACCGTGGGTCACGCGGCTGCCGAGGGGAACTTTGCCGGTCAGATGTTCACCGTCGAACAGCATTCCCAGGTGCCACTTGCCGATCACGGCCGTATGGTATCCCTGGCTGCCGAGCATGGTTGCCAGCGTCTGTCGGTCCGGCGCAATCAACGACTCACCTCCCGTCAGGACGCCGGACTGAAGGCGAGTCCGCCACGCGTACCTACCGGTCAGCAACCCGTATCGCGTTGGTGTGCAGACGGATGAGCCGCTATGCGCGTCGGTAAACGTCATGCCGCCGGCGGCCATTGCATCGAGCTGCGGCGTCTTGATTTTGCCGCGCGTCGGATTCAAGCATTGCAGTTCACCGTAGCCAAGGTCGTCCGCCAGCATCAGCACGATGTTGGGGCGGCGCGGTACGTCGTGGGAAGACGCTGCGAAGCCGTGCAGAAGGACCAGGTGACTCGCCGCCAGGGTAACGGCGAATGCGCGGACCCCGTACGCGAAGTGTTGGGGACCCATTGGATTCAGGAAACCTGGACTCGTTTGACCAGCGATGATGATCTTCATGCTTGGTAGCCTCGCGGTCTGCCGGTTCGCGCTGAGTTCGCAGGGGTTTTCGTAGGGGCTGCTGAAGGGAGATTGTACTTGATCCCAGGGGCGGCGCGCGGGTACTGACCTGCCGTCGAACGGTGCTCCCGCCCCACGGCGATTCGTGCCGCTGGCAGTTCGGTACGGCACCGCGCAAGCCAGGCCGTGCCCCTGCCGCGATTCACTGGACAACCCGTCCGCCGCACACATTGATCATCTGTCCGTGTACGGCGGATGCCAGCTCGTCGGCCAGGAAGGCGACCGTATGGGCGACTTCCTCCGGAGTGACTCGCCGACCCAGGGGCGAGGCTTGGGCTTCGAGCTCCTCGACGGTCGTTGCCAGGCGTTGCGCGTCGTACTCGAGCCGCTTGTCATTGAGCCGGGTGGCGGTGACGCCGGGGCAGACCGCATTGGCCGTTACACCGGTCCCTTCAACTTCCTTGGCGGTCGCTTTGGTGAGCCCCGCCAGGCCATGTTTGCTGACGGTGTACGCGGCTCCGTGCATGGATGCAACCCGCGCATTGATCGATGCGATGTTGATGATCCTTCCCCAGTCGTTTCGCAGCATTCCAGGCAGAACTCGCTTGGTGAGTCGATACGGCGCGGTGACGTTGACCGCCATCGTCCGCTCCCAAAAGGTGTCATCAAACTCCACCAACGGCATCGGCCGTTCGCTGGAGCCGATGCCCGCGTTGTTGACCAGCACCTCAACGGGCCCCCAATCGGACTCGATGCGTTCGATCAGCCGTTCGATGGCTGCCGGGTCGGCCAGGTCGTCGGCCAGCGGCAGCGCGCTGCCACCGACCGCCTGAATCTCCGCTGCCACCTGCTGCAACTCGTCCATGCTGCGCGCGGTCACGACGACCCGCTGGCCACGCGCTGCCAAGGCCAGCGCCGTCGCCCGTCCGATTCCTCGCCCCGCACCCGTCACCAGGGCCGTCCGAATTCGTGCCATGTTGCGTCACTCTCGTTGTTATTCATCGGCGGCAACCAACGACCGCTTCACGCAGCTTCCGTCCCGGAAGACCGCCCTGGGTGGCGTTTGCTGGGCCGGCCGCGGAGCAGTTCACGGCGGAATTGGCATCCGTCGCGCCAGCCACTACCATACCTGCTGGCAAGCTCATCCGAAAACGGGCCCGTGCCAATCCTGTTCGGCACGCTGGTTGCGTCATAATTTCGCGAGGATTTGCAGGGGGCATTTGTGAAGACGGGGAGGGCGACCAGAGGAGTGGCGGGTAGGTCGGATCGAGTCGGTGGACACGAGTTCCG
>JAUIGN010000020.1 GCA_030430075.1 bacterium | reverse complement strand
CTGACCAGGCTGGTCACATCGATCAGGCTTCCGATGCCTACCGATTTCACGTTAAAGGTACGTCCGCTGTCAGTGTCGGGATCGACGAATTCGGTTACCAGGGGGAGGTCAATCCGCCCCCCGCTCAATGCCTCGATCTTGAATGCCACGCGACTCTTCGAATAGTTCGTCACCGAAGTGGCGTTTGGCAGTGATAAGAGGCTGCCCGTTCCAGTAACATGCCACGTCACATTTCCTCGTGTGTTGGTGTAGCTGGTTACGGCGGGGAGTGCGAGCGTCTGCCCGTCGCTGACGGTGAAGTTGGCCCCGTCGATGACCGTTAGTTTTGGGACCGCCCCGGTGCCGCCCCGGCGAAGCGTCAGGCTACCCTTGGTGAGCGTCGTCAGTTCCGGGAACGAACCGCTGCCGTTGTCCTGCACCGTAATTGAACCGCTGGCCAAGGTCTCCAATAGGGGGAAAACGGCGCTGACACCAGTAACGACGACGGCTGTCGTGCTCGCATCGATCAACGAATCGAACGACTGATCAACTGCCGTAACGGTGAGTGTTCCGTCCTGGAATGACACCAGTTGGGATACGGGTATTGCACCGGTGCCGTCTAAAGTCAAGGAAAAGGCGTCAATGTCCAGCAGGTTGGGACTGCGAAACTCGCCGCCGTCGCTGACGACCAGGCTTGAGCGTCCTTCGTTGAAACCGCCGCAGCAATCGGAATAGTCGGCCGAATTGGCGTCCTGCAGGCTGACCAGGCTGGTCACATCGATCAGGCTTCCGATGCCTACCGATTTCACGTTAAAGGTACGTCCGCTGTCAGTGTCGGGATCGACGAATTCGGTTACCAGGGGGAGGTCAATCCGCCCCCCGCTTAATGCCTCGATCTTAAATGCCGCGCGACTCTTCGAATAGTTCGTCACCGAAGTGGCGTTTGGCAGTGATAAGAGGCTGCCCGTTCCAGTCACCCGCCAGGTGACATTCCCTCGTGTGTTGGTGTAGCTGGTTACGGCGGGGAGTGCGAGCGTCTGCCCGTCGCTGACGGTGAAGTTGGCCCCGTCGACGACCGATAGTTTTGGAACGGTCGCCATGCCGCCCCGACGGAGCGTCAGGCTTCCCTTGGTGAGCGTCGACAATTCGGGGAACGAACCGCTGCCGTTGTCCTGCACCGTAATCGAGCCACTGGCCACAGTATTGAGAACTGGAAAGGAACCCATCACTCCGGTAACAACCACCGATGTAGTATCGGCGTCCCGCAGTGCGTCGAACGATGCATCAGTACCCTTGACGCTCAGGGTTCCGTCCTGGAATGACACCAGTTGGGATACGGGTATCGTGCCGGTGCCGTCCAACGTCAGAGCAAAGGCATGAATGTTCAGAAGATTGGGGCTGCGGAATTCGCCACCGTCGCTGACGACCAGAGTTGAGCGTCCTTCGTTGAAACCGCCGCAGCAATTAGAATAGTCGGCCGAATTGGCGTCTTGCAGGCTGACCAGACCGGTCACATCGATCAAGCTGCCCGCGCCTACTGCCTGCACGTTAAAGGTACGTCCGCTGTCAGTGTCGGGATCCACAAACTCAGTTACCGAGTGCAGGTCAATCCGCCCACCGCTTAACGCCTCGATCTTAAACGCCACGCGACTCTTCGAATAGTTTGTCACCGAAGTGGCGTTTGGCAGTGATAAGAGGCTGCCCGTTCCATTCACCCGCCAGGTGACATTCCCTCGGGTGTTCGTGTAGCTCGTGGCGTTTGGCAAATGAATCTGGCCACCGTCTGTCGCAACGAACGCGCCGCCGTCAACCATTGTTTCGGCGTTAGCCACAAACAGCGACTGCGGACCGTCGACCGTCAGCGTCGAACCCGGGCCGATCTCGAAACGGGCATTGGCTTCCGACGGCTCGCTCACCGTCAAGGAGCCCCCATTCATGATGAATTCCTCCCGCGCGACGAGGCTGCGGATGCGCACGTTACCGCTGGGAAGCCGGACCTTGACGTTCGTCGTCTTGCGATCGAGGATCACCGTGTCGTTTGGACCGGGGACTTCGCCGCTGCTCCAGTTGCCCGCATGATTCCAATCACCATCGTTGTCCGAGATCCAGGCGACCGCGTTCTGTTCGTCAACATCGAAGCTGGTGAAGGTGATGCCAATCGGCTCCGCAACACGATTGCCGGCAACATCGGAGATGATGGATGCGTCACCCGTCAATTGAAATCGACCTTCGAGCAGCGGCTGTTCGGTGTGAACAACAATGCGTTGGGGCGAGAGGGCTTCCAGGCGGCTGATGCGCACGGTCGTGTCGTCGCCTCCGCCTGGGAGGAAATTGGCCCCCAAGTTCGTCAGCGTGAATCCGGACGGTGCGAGTTGTGTGGTGTCGATCGGTTCATCGAATCGCAATGTGATCGCCTTGACTCGAAAGCCGGCACCGTCGTCTGCCGGTGATGATCCGACGATCACGGGCGGGGTGATGTCGGGTGTCAAGGTGTAGGTCAGGGTCTCGGAAAGCCCGGTATTGCCACCAGTGTCTGTGGCCCGGACCTGGAAGGAAACTGTCGTTGCGCCGGAGGCCAGTGATGGTGTCACACTGCGCAGCTCGAATGGCGCCGAAACGTCATTCGCCACGACCGTGCCGTCCATGAGTAGCTCGACGTTGCGCACCTGGACGTCGTCCGTGACATCGACGCGAATCGGAACGGAGAGCCCCTCCTGGATATCGCTGCCCGTGGGACCGGTTGCCGTGACGACTGGCGCCTGGCCTTGGTTATCGAACGGAACATAGTTCACAACGATCAATCCGCCGCTGCCGTCTGCGACGTAACCGATCCCGGATGCAATGGCCACGCCTTGCGGGGGCGCGGGCAAGGGGAACTGCGTCAGATAGTCGTCCGTTGCTTGGGGATTGGAGAGATCGACAACCCCCACAACCGGTTGATCGATGCGTTGACCGACCAGACCAATTGCGAGCCCGAGTCCTGAGCCGTTGGGTTTGACTGCCAGTCCCGGTGCGACGAACGGGTCGACAATGTCCGAGCCGCTGATGATCGTGGGGTTTTCCGGGTCGGCCACATCGACGGTTACGAAACCACCTAGACTATAACTTTCCTGAGCGCCCACATAGGCAATTCCATTGCTAACACTGACCCTGCCGCCCTGGGGAAGGTCGACGAATCCGCGAGGCTCGAGCTTGAATCGTGACGCTTCGATGACGGACAGCCGGAGGTCGGTGTCCAGGGCGAAGAGGAGGTTTCCCTCATGCGCGAGATCGGTGAATTCTGCGCTGTTGGGAACCACCAGACTCGTTATGACTTCGCCAGACAAGGCGTCGTAAGCCGTGATGCGACTGCCGGAAACACCATAGGCGACTCCATCCACCAGTTCGACTTGAGATGAAACGCTGCCGATCGTGCGGAAACGCCGCGGATCCATGGGATCAGAGACATCGACGAAATGTAACCCGCCCTCACCAGCGGCCACGATGGCGACCGAAATGACAGGATCGACGGCGACATCCTGGGCGTCGCCGTTGAGTTCGAGCTGTCCTAGGACAACTGGTTGGTCGAAACGGGATGCGTCGACAATCGCCAGGCCGTGGGAGCCGGTGGCGATGTAGGCGGTTTGCGACAATGGATTCGTTGGCGTGCTGCTGAGCACTACTTCGTTCGCCTCGCCGCGCAGTGCAAGCTGAGCGATCACACCGGTGGGAAAAGCGCGGCCTCCGAGAGGGTCGAGTCCTTGCAGGACCTCGGTCCGATCGTCAATGCCGTCGTTATCAGTATCACGCTCGATCGGGGAGGTGCCCAATACGAACTCGGCTTGGTCTGACAGGCCATCCAGATCGAAATCGATGATCTCGTTCGGCAACACAGAAGATAGGCTGTACGCTGGAAGGACCAACTGTTGCAGTTGATCGCGGGTCGTGATTGCCAAATCTGTTTCCAGCGTCTTGGGGTCGAAAAAGGCCACTTCAAGGACCGTATCGTCGCGGGGAACCTGCAGCGAATAACTTCCATCCGGACGCGTTTTGCCACGAATGACTCGAATATTTCCATCCGGGTCCTCGACGGTTGCGGCGAATAATACTGCACCTTGCGAATCAACAGCTACGGTCAAGAATTCTCGTGCAAACGCACCTTCGATCGCCGGTACGACACGGTCGGCCAATTGAGCCGAATCGAGGCCTTTGGCTTCCGCCGCGATCTGATTCCTCAGTGAATCAATCTGGAGTTGGGTATCGTTGGGGATCGCTTCGCCTTGGAGCACGAATGGTCTTTCCAAATCGGCAATCTCTGCCTCCAGTTCCGAGATCCCGAGCAGATCCACCGTTGTGTCGTCTTCGCGTATGATCTCAATAGCCATCACTTCGCCGATGTCGGTCAAGACGGCGCGCAGCAAATCGCCGTCCCCAATTGGAAGTGTGTATTCTTCCTGAGCTCCTTCGCCTTCACCGCCAGGGCTTGAACTGCCGCCATTATTGGTGCCGGCGCACGGTGGATCATCCGTGATGCATTTGTCGATGGCGATCGCGTAAATGTAGTAACAGACGAAGGCGCCCATGCCGCCGCCCTTGAAACTCCCCTTCTTGCCCGCACCGGATATCACTCCAATCATGCATGCATTGAAAACTCGCTTCGCTTGCTTGACACATTCAGTAAAGTTTGGGTTGGTCGATGAACCATTCGAACAACCGCCGCCGTTGTAGCTTCCCAATGGGTTGAGAATGCTGAGGAAGTGCCAGCCTGGCGCAACAATGCCAACGCCGTCGTCGGTTAGGACGGATGTCCCATCGACGGATGTTGTGGCCGTTCCGACGGGGCTCCATACACCGGCATCGTGATCAAACGACCAGAGCACTCCCTGTTCTCCTGGCTGGAGGCCGTCCAGGTTAGGGAACGTCACCGGCGCCGGTACGTCGAAATTCGTCGAGCCGCCGGCTAGATTAAACCCAGCGTCCGTTCCTGCTTGGACCGAAACCACCAACTGAGGTTCCATCCCGGGTGGCAGCGGCGCCGGCAGGCGTTCCGGATCGACCGGGATGACCGTTGCTCTGGTCGCTGGGTTACCGTTCTCGTCCTGGGCCGACCCGGCCGGGTAGGTGACCTGCATGGTGTCGATCACCATTTGCGCCGTGTCGGGATCAGCGGCGAACATCTGGCGAATCTGGGCTTCGGCGGCCGTGCCGAATCCCACCTGTGTGTCAGCATCGGGATCCAGTTCGACGATGTCATCCATGGCCATCGGCGGCAGGTAGATGTCGAACGGCTCGCCCTGCATATTCAGTTGCTCGCGTTCCCCCGGGACCGTGTGGAACGGTTTGCCCAGCGTGGCATAAGCCGTGCCGGACGGCGCGTTGACGGCCGTGCTGCCGTCGAGGTGCACGAAGAATTCCGGGGCGGGAAGGCCGTCCGCCACACCGTCGTTGTTCAGGTCCTGCAGCCCCAGTTCGAAGAAACCGTTCTCGTCGGTGACCGCAAAGACTTCGGGCGCGGCATCCAGGAACACCGTTGCCCCTTCGACCGGAATGTCGGACCCGTCCGGGTTGCGGTTGTAAGAATCGTAGATGTAGCCGTAGAGTCGGGTGCCGGGGATGAACGTCAGGGGCACGGTGCGAAAGTCGGCGTTCCCCACGCCGCCCGGCTGCTGGTCGCCGTCGGCGTCGATCGGCAGCCCGTCGCGTCCGATGATCGCGTTCCCATCCACCATCACGCGGACCTCGGTCGCCGGCGGCAACGGCGCATCATAGAAGAACGTGGCAAACCGCTCGGTCGACGAGACGCGGACGGTCCCCGGCAGCCGTTCGCCATTGGCGATCAGGTAAAACGTGTCCGGGGTCACCGTGGCCGGATCGACTTGTCCGTCGAAGCGGACAATCGTCTCGCGCGTGAGGCTGACCAGCTCTTCGCCGTCGGCCGGCGAGATCGCCGAAACAGCCGTCGGCTGCTCGACGGTGAACGCCAGTTGGCCCGTCGTTGCCCGGTTGCCGGCTCCGTCCGTGACGGCTGAGGAAAGCTCCAGCCGATACTCGGCGTTCGCCAGCGGGGCATTCAGGTTGAGCGTCGCCAGGTTGCCGTCCTGGTCAATGCTGGCGATCGGAATCGCCTGCCCGGAGTTTGGGCCGCTGGTCGCCATCAATGTGTAACTGTCAACGTCGTAGGCCGCCGCCGCCATCACCTCGTCAAATTCAAGCTCGAGGGTCGAGATGTTGTTACGGAGCAGGCCGCTGGCGGTGGTGGTGACCGTGGGCGGGCGGGTGTCGAGCTGCCAGTCGATTGTCGATAACGTGGAAACATTCCCGGCTCGGTCGGTGGCGCGAAAGCGAACGACGTGCTGCCCGTCGGCCGTCGCGTCGGTCGGTAGCGACGCCGCGAAGCTGAACAGCCCGTTGTCGTTGAACGAGACGTCGGTGACATCCTGCAGGTCAACTTGGGCCAGCAAGGATTCGACGCCGGCCAGGTTGTCGGTCAGTTGCCCGGAAACCTGCAGATTGTCGCGCGTCAGGAACGGGCCCTGGTCGGTAAACGCGATCTCGGGGGGCGTTGTGTCGAACGTAAAGTGCAACGGCGGACTGTCTCCGCTGTCGTTGTTGCCGCCGTCAAAGGCGCGAAACACGACGTCATTCTCACCTTCGGCCAACACGGGAGTGATCTCGAAGCTGCCGTCCGGTTCGGGAATCAGCGACTGCGGCGGGCCGCCGTTGATCGAGTACTCGACGCGTCCGATCCCGGTCAGGTCATCGATCGCCTGCCCGACAATGCGTGACGAGAACGTCACCTGGTCGGTGTCGCTGGTACCGCGCGGCGCGGAATCATGGGCCAGCTCGACGGAGACTGTGGGCGGCGTTTCGTCCTGGTTCAAAGCGTTGATGATCGACCGGACGTCGGCGGGCGTGAGAAAGCCGTCGCCATTGACGTCATAGTAGGCGGCGCTTGTATGGGCGGCCCGATCGGGAAGCGCGCCGGTGCCGTCAATGAACTGCGGGTTGTTCAGCTCGTTGATCGGAACCAACGCGTCGATCGGCGTGACGACGCGATCGAAATTCGTGTCGCGCGTCGTGAAGGGGTTTTGCCAGTCGGCGTTCAGCAGCAGCCTGGTTTCCAGTGATTCGAGGCCTCGAATTCTGCGCCGGTGATTGGTGATCCGTTGCTTCCGCTGCTTGACGCTGCGACGACTGATTCCCATGGTGACGACACTCCATGCAGTGAGAAGATCGTTGTCTACGTTGCCCCCCCAACGAGCGAGCGGTCAGCATAGACAATCCCCTGCCGGTCGCAAGTCCCGCGGCAGGATGTCCGGCTGTTCCCATCCTGCGGCTCTACGAATGAGAAAGCCGTGGCTGTCACCGAGGCGAGTTGGCCAGCGAAAGGCGGCGGCCGCGAACGCGGATTCCTGATCAGCCGTTGGGCGTTAGCCCCGGTTCCGTGGAAAGCTGCACAAACCGAACGCTGACGCGTTCCAGCAGATATGCGCGGGGCTTTGGATGTGTTCACCGCAATCGACCGCAGTAGGACGAATCAGTCCGCTTGCTTCAATTGCCAGGCTTCATCAAAGAAGTCGGCGGCAACCACGTTGCCCGGCGCGACATCGGACGGGGGCTGGCGGATGTCGATGATGGCCCAGTCCGGGAGCTTGGGGTTCTGGAGCGAGTTGGTTCGATCGTGGCCCTCACGAAACGTCGGCCCGCTGTTGATGACCAGGTATTTTTCCGGATTCAGCGGATTGGGATAGATCATGACCGGCACGTGGTGGGTTGCCGCAAATTGCCGTGACCCCACGCCGATCGATTGACGGGTCCATTGGATCGGCAGCGCGAATCGTTGGGAGGCGGCTGCCCGGTGGAACAGCTGGTTGGACTGCGTGTCTCCCCACACGACGAGATGATAACGGTCGATGTCCGCAGCGGTCACGTCCACATCGGCCTTGCTGCGGAGCCGACCCCGATAGAGGGCGGGCCACCGTTGCTGCAGGTGACGCAGTTCGGATTCGACCCATGCCTGGACTTGCGGGTGCGCCGCTTTGCCGGTCGGCGTGACGACCAGGAACGGCGCCAGGAACACGTCGTCGATCGGCCCCTGAAGTTGGGGCCGCTTGGACAGGGATGCGTCAGGACGCGGGGCCTTATCGAGTTGCCAGCGGTCGGTGCGTACCAGGGACACCGGGCCAGGCGGTTGGTCGGCCGGCACGGTCAAGGGCTGCCCATCAATGGAGATCACCACGTTCGCCATCTCCGGCCAGGGAGACAACGACAGCGAGCGAACATTGGTGGTGGTGGCAGTGACCTGGCGCTTTCCCTGGGCACCGTCACCCGACCGCTGCGCGTCAACCCGCGTATCCAGCCAATGTTGTTCAAGACCCGTGACGGCGACCCAGAACATTCGGTTGTACCGCAAGGTCCTCGTCTGCAACGTGACCCGTTCGGGTCGGCGATCCAGTCCCCGGTCGGCGGCCTCCTGCATCCGCTGCATGATTTGCCGGAGGGAATCGGGGTGATACTTGTGTCCCATGCCGGGACCAATGATGTGTGGCAGCGTCTGGCCTGCGGACAGATACGCCCGCTCCATGACGCGGGCGGCCTGGATCTGCTTGTCGACTTCTCCGCTGTAGGCAACGACCGGCAGGTTGAATAGATTGCGCACGTAGTTGGGAACGTCGTAAAGTCCCCACAAGGTCTGTTCGTAGGCGGGTGGGAACCGGTCAGGTGTGAGACGGTTGTATTCGGCCGTCTCCGCAAAGCCGGCGCCCGGGCTCATTGCCACCCAGCGGTCCGTGTAATGGGCGCCGAGGTGCCACGCGCCGGCCCCGCCCATCGAGAAGCCCATCAGGACGATGCGCCGGTCGTCGATGGGATACTGCGACTTGACATGCTCGACCGCTTCGAGCACATCGATCTCGCCGGCCGATTTGAAGCCGATGCATTGGCGTCCGAAGGGATGCAGGACGATCGCTCCCGGCGGTTGGATTCTGCCGGGAGAATTCAGCCGCTGGGTGATGAAGTGCAAGTCGGTCGTCTTGTCGCCGCGCCCGTGCAGCCAGACGTACAGGGGCACGCGGCGCTGGGGGGCGAGGTCCGCGGGGATTTCCAGCCCGTACGGTTGCACCGAACCGTCAATCGTGGACCGATAGCCGCGGACGACCAGCCCGTCGGTGCGGGTCCACGGTGTCTGACCTTGCTCCAACTGCCGCAACCGCTGCTCGGCCTCCGCCAGCAGTTGATCGGCGCGGGGGATCTCCTGCTGGCGGTAGAACTCGCCGTGCCGCAGAGCCAACGCGACCGCTTTGATGAAGACGGCCACATCCGGCTCCAACGCATGTTCGGGCAACGCATCCAGTTTGGCGTGAAGCGTGTCGAGCCGCCTCGTCAAACGTTCCCGGACGTCTCCCGGCAACTCGATGCCGGCCGGCGGCAGACGACGTTCGATGCGCGGCGGCGCCGCCAGGAGCGGCTGCGAACAAGCGATCAGGAATCCGGCCAAGATCCAGAGGAGGCAGGTCCCAGGCCGGGCTGGAACGAAAGAGACGACATGATTCATAGGAATTCGCCTTGGGCAGGGCAGTGGGGCAGGTCGGGCAACGACTCCAGAACGACAACCGTCTCAGTCACAATGCGGATGCGGAAGTTGGCGAGCGATCACAGGGCATTGCGAACTTCCGCGGCTGCGTTCGACAGAGGTTTGAGAGCCGGCCGACGGGAACGTCGGGGCACCTGATGATCGACAGATTCGTCAGCCGATGCAAGGCGCCGGGGCTTTTATTTGAGGCTGGCCCGATGATAATACGAGTTACGCGAGAGGCGTCAGCCACGTCGGCGTTCGGTCGCCTTGACGCCACGCAAGTCGGACACCCCTTCCCGGCCTGCTTCAATCATCAAATCTGCGGGAGCCACACCGATGAAGCATGTTATCGTCCTGATCCAGTTGTCCCTGCTCAGCTTGGGTGCCGTTACCCTCGTGCCGGCCGACGGCGCACGAGGCGCGGATGAGAAACTGCCGTTGGTGTTCAGCGAGGATTTTGATGGCGGGCACGACCGCTGGGAGCTTACCGACGACAAGGCGTGGACGTTGCGCGAAGTTGACGGAAATCACGTGTTCGGCTTGAACAAGCGGAAGAGCGACTACCAGCCGAAGGTTCGCAGTCCTCATAACATTGCGATGATTAAAGATCTTGAACTGGCCGACTTCACGATCACATTCAAGGTCAAGAGCACCAAGGATACGGGCAACCATCGTGATTGTTGCGTTTTCTTTTGTTACCAGGACCCGACCAACTTCTATTACTGCCACCTTGGCGCCCGGCCCGATCCGCACAGTGGTCAGATCATGATCGTCAAGGACGCGCCCCGGCTGGCGCTCACCGAGAACACGAACAAGACGCCCTGGGGTAACGACTGGCACCAGGTCAAGTTGACCAGGAATTCGCAAGACGGTCTGATCCGGGTCTATTTTGACGACATGACCAAGCCGCACATGGAAGTCCGTGATACGACGTTCGGCAAGGGGCGAATCGGGATCGGATCGTTTGACGACATGAACGACTTCGATGAGATTCGCATTTACGGGAAGTAGGCCGGCGTTGGCAATGCCTCGACCTGCGGTGGTCCGGGGGCCGCCTTGATTTTCATCTGTGGGGAGATACACCATGAGTCTCATCTTGGGCGGCTTGCTCGGCATGTTCGCCTACGTCGTCGTCCGCATCCTGATCGGTTGCCTGTACACCGTTCGCCCCGACCAGCGCGCGGTGGTGACCAGCTTTGGCGCCGTCCAGAAGCTGCAAGAGAAATCGGCCCCGGCCCCGCTGACCGGTGACGAACGGGAGCGCTACGAGTATCCGCAGGTCCGCGTGATCGGACCCGGTGGACCCTATTTCAAACTGCCCTGGCAGAAAGTTCACAAGGTCAGCGTGGCGACCCAGTCGGTCGATTTGTCGTGGGATCCCACCAAGTCCCAGGACACGATTGAAGCGGTGACCAAGGACAATTTGACGACCGGTGTGAACGGTCAGATTCGCTACCGGGTCAGTGAGAGCAACCTCTATCCCTATCTGTTCGGCGTCGCCAGCCCGCTGGAGCATGTGATGGGCTACTTTGTGTCCGTCCTCCGCGAGCGGATTGCGAATTTTGAAGACCCCAAGGGCCAGAGCCTGCTGGAAGGCAGTGAACTGGAAGACGGCAGTCTACAGAGTAGTGCCGCCGAACTTTCCGAGGGAGTTTCGATCAACGATCTGCGGAAGAACTTGCCTCTGCTCAACCAGTACATGGAAGAGCAATGCCGGTCGACGACCGGCCGCTACGGGATTGAATTGGATGCGGCCCTGATTACCGAAATCGATCCGCCCCGCGAAGTCGACCGGGCCCTGTCCGCAATCAACAGCACTCGCAACCAGGTCGCGGCCGACATCAGCACGGCCCGCGCGGACGCCGAGCAACAGATAACGATGAGCGCCCGGGCCGTGGAGATTGCCACCAACAATGCCCAGGCCGAAGTGGCACCGCTGCGCGAGCTGGCGACGACCCTTTCCACGATCAAGGCGGAAGGCGGATCGGAGTGCCTCCGCGCCTACCTTCGCAATTTGAAGATTCCACTGTACCGGCGTGCCGGCCGGGTCGTGCAAACAGACAACAATCAGAGCCGCGCCGGAGGGACCGCATAATGTATTTCATTCCAGGATTTGTCGGCGGTCTGTTGGCCATTCCCATCTTGTTGGCGCTGGCCAGATTCTTTGGGCTCTACTCGTGCGTCGACGAGTGTGAATCGCAGGTCTTCACGTTGTTCGGCAAGGTCCTCGGTACGATCGACAAGCCGGGTTTGCAGTTTCCCCTATCGCATTTCGGCGCCAAGGCACTGCTGATCCCCTTCTTTGGCAAGCGGTACGTGGTCAGTACGGCGCTGCGGCAACATTACTTGCGGAGCCAGATGGTCAACTCGGAAGAAGGGACGCCGATGGGGGTCGGTATCTGGTACGAGATGCAGGTCAAAGACCCCGTCTCGTACCTGTTTATCAATGCCAACCCCGACGGGTCACTGCAGGCCAACGTCACGAGCTCGACCATTTCCACGCTCAGCAACCTGGAGATGGAAAAGATGCTCGAGGATCGGCACAGCCTCAGCCGTACCGTCCGCCAGACCGTCTCGCCGCTGTCCGAAAAGTGGGGGTACAGCCTGGGCTCGGTTTACATCCGCAAGGTTGCCTTCACCGACCATTTGATGGTGCAGAATATCACCGAGAAGGTCGTCAAACGGTTGGTCCAAGTGACCAGTGCCATGAAGCAGGACGGCGAGAATCGGGTCGGATTGATCAAGAGTGAGACCGCCTTTAAGGTCTCCCAGAAGATGGGCGAAGCGTCCGCGGCCCGACCCAAGATCGTCGGTGATGTGCTCAACGCCATCGCCCGGGACGACGTCGAGATTCTGGATATGGTACAGCAAGTGATGGAGGTCGAGAGTCTGCTCGCCTCGCAGGCGTCGATCGACATTTTGCCGTCCACCAGCAATCTATTGATTCAACTCGGCCCCGGTTCCGGTGGAACCAACGACATCGTTACCGCCATGCCGGTCGACGGCCCGCGGTAGGGAACCCGTCATTGTCAGTTTTCCGTAGGTCATGCTGTGCATGACGTCATTCTCTGGCAGAGCGTTAACGGTTCCAGCAGACATCTGCGTTTTTCCCGGTACCGTCATTGGAATGCAACGACCATACGAAATCCGATTGAACGGGTTTGCGGCTAGGGAATTAGGAAAGTACGGAATGTCATGCAAGGCATGACCTACGGAAGTGCGCAATCCAATGGAACGGGATTGCCCCCAAGCCGGCTGATGTGCGCGGCGCTTGGGGCAGCTTCACCACAAACGCGTGCTATGCAGCGACTTGCCCTGAATCGTTGCCCGTTCGTGCATGACCCGGGCGAGGATCCGGTCAACGACGAGTCGTTCAGACGAAATCCGCAAGTCCCTGCTGCTCGAGTTGCTCCCGATCAACCCATCCCTCGTCGCTCCAGCCTCGGTGCCGGTTGTAGGCGCGGATCGCCGCGGCCAACTGGTCCCGATCCAGCTCCGCGGCAGCATCGCCGGGCAGGGGCTGATTGAGGAAGCGGGTCGGCAGGGTATCTTCCTCGGGTGTCCAACCGGCCAGGATGTTGAACCACTTCTTGGCCGTCACGATGCGTCGCGCGGTTTCGTGCAGCTCGCGGTCCGTCGTGTCCCAACCGGTCACCAGGTTCAGCATTTCGGCCGCTTCCACGTAGAACTCGGAGAAGACGCCGCGGAGAAACTTGCAGAGGATCAGCGAGTCGATCAGGGCGGCCTGATCTTCCGTATCGATGGCCAGGGCGGCGGTCGCGGGGACCAGGTTGTGCCGGTCGGCCCGCGCGGAGAAGTCGACCTCGTAGGCGCCACTCCGGTTGTGGTCCGCACCGCGCGTGCCGACCGCCAGGCCGAGGGCCATCGTTTGCAGCGAACGGGGTTCGTAGCCCGGCAATTCGAGCCCCTTGACCTGAGCGGCAAACTGGATGCTGCCCGCCCCGATCGATTCGGCCAACCGCTTGCTGCCTTCGCCCAGCGCGGCGCCGAATCCGCTTCGCGCACCGATCAGCTCGATCGCTTCCAGCAATGCCGGGCCGTCCTCGAAGCGTAGCCAGGGTTGGTCGAGCAACCCGCGTTCGACGCATTCCATGGCAAATGCGATCGTGCCGCCGGTGCTGATCGTGTCCATCCCCAGTTCGTCGCATCGCCGCGAGGCCTGGAGGACGATGTCCGGATCGTGGATGCCGCAGAGCGGCCCCAGGGCAAACAGGTTCTCGTACTCCAACCGCACGCGATCGTCGCTCTCCGTGCGGTCGATCGCGTAAAGGTGTTCGCAGCCGATCGTGCAGGCCGCACAAGACGCCCGGGTTCGCTCCCTTGTTGCCGACAACGATTCAGGTGAGAGATGCGCGGCACCTTCAAAACGGCCTGTCTGGAAGTTCCGCGTGGGGAGGGTATTGAGCCGATTGAAGAGCAGTAAGTTGGTGGCGGTTCCCAACTCGCGATACTTTTCCGTTGCCGGCCCCATCGATCGTTGGGAGACCGACTTGGCCAGTTGCACGAGTTCCGTCGGGGCCGCCCAGGTGCACGTCCGCGAACCGCGAACGGCGATGGCCTTGATATTCTTGGCACCCAGGATGGCGCCACTTCCACCGCGGCCGGCATGCCGGCCGTCGTGGGAGATCGTGGCGTACCGCACCTGGCGTTCGCCGGCCGGCCCGATCACCGCGAATTGCCAATCTGGCGCGAATCGTTGGCCCAGGATCCGCTGTGCCTCGCTGCAACCGGCTCCCCAGATCGTCGCGGCCGTTTCCAAGTGGACACCGGTTTCGTCGATGACCAGGATCGACGGTTCGGTCGCTTTGCCGGTGATCACCAATGCGTCGCCGCCGACCCGCTTGCCCGCGATGGCGAAGCCGCTGCTGGCCAGCGAATCGTTGATACGATTGGTCAAAGGGCTCTTTGCGACGACCGCGAACTTGGCCGACGTCGTCAGGGGGCTGCCGACCAGTGGGCTGAAGGCAAACGCCAACGGTGCCTCGGGCGCCAGCGCGTCGTGGTGAGCGGCCCGATGTCGCAGCATCAGCCAGGTGCCCAGTCCGCTTCCGCCGAGGAACTGCCTGAGCACGCGCGAGGGTAGCTCGCGCCACTCGGATCGCAGCGGCGCCTCGCCGTGCGGTCCCAATTCCACCAACAGGTATTGGCCGTGATAGCCGCCGGGAACCTGACGTGATCCGGGGCGTGTCGGTTGACCGCCCTCTTCATTGAATCCGTCGGACACGTCACCCTCCGGCGTCCGACGACAGAATCAGCAAGCAACTGCCGTCGGGGAGCGGCGACGCGGAGTCGGCCAGGAAACGTTCACCGTTCAGGTTGGCCGTGTATCCCGCGCGAAGGCGATCTTGCTCGAAGCAGGTATCGGCCAGTTGCGGGAAGCGGGCGCTCAACTGGCGTATGACGTCTTGGAGCGCGGCCGGCTGGGTTGCGACATCAACCACCGTCGCGGCGACTCCCGTCCGCTGCCGGGGGATGCCATAGAATTCAACTCGGATGCTCATCCAACCATCGTACGCTGACGGCGACCTGCTGGGAACGCCGCCGGGTCGATTCCTCAGGAGCGTGACGGCACGACCCAGATATTTCGATACACGACCGGGTTGGAGTGGTTCTGCAAGTAGATCGGACCGGGCGCGTTGCCCGGTTTGGAGGGTGCCGCGGTCGTATTGCGTTGCCCCGGTAGTTCGACATCGTCGTGGATGACCACCCCGTTATGGCGAACTGTCACGCGCGGGTTGGTGAGCACCTTACCGGCATCGTCATACGTGCCCGCAGTAAAATCGATGTCGTACGTCTGCCATGACAGCGGTGGAAGGCACATGTTGAGATCGGGCGCTTTCACCGAATAGAGGCCGCCGCATTCATTCTGTTTGCCCTCCAGGCCGAATGAATCGAGCATCTGGCACTCATACCGGCCTTGCAGGTAGATGCCGCTATTGCCCCGCTGTTGGCCCCGGTCGTGCGGCTGGTACGGCAAGCGGAATTCGATATGCACCTGGTGACTGCCAAATGTCTGTTTGCTGGTGCAGCCTGCTTGCAACAATCCGTCAACCACGTTGCCGCCGCGGAAATTGTCTGCCTTGGTGCCGTCAAACAGGACCACAGCATCGGCCGGCGGCCGCTTGCCCAGGGTGGGGCTCTTGCGGTTCACCTTTTCCAGCACGCCAGTGACGTCTTCACCTTTGGCGGTGATATGCAGTTTTCCGTTTTCGATCTTGCCCGTGGCCAGATCGTCCTCAAACACCACGACGGCGCCTTGCCGCGATCCGGTGGCAGTGTGCTTTTCAGTACCGTCCCAGCCATCACCGGGGAGTCCACCGACATGGGCGACCGAACGAAACTGGCCGTCGCCCAAAGCAATGACCTGCACACCGATCTTGATCTTCTCTCCGGCGACCTGGATCGCACCCTGGTACTCGCCCTGGAAAGCGAAATCATCGTCGGTTTCCTTCGGGTCGGTGTAGGTTGGCCCCTTCGCCAGGCTGACGGAAGCGATCAACAGGGCCAGCAGAATCGCGAGGGACCGAATGGTCGTCGGCAACGTCATGAGAATTCTCCGGAGGGCTACGATCGAGTTCAGCTCGGCAGACTGTTTGCGGGGCCTTATTCTGGTTGAGCGGTCCAGGAGATGCAAGCAATCGTCTCCGCCGTGCCTGGGCAGCTATTGTTGTGTACGGCGTAGAAGGTGAAGTTGTTGTTGTTGTTGTTGTTGTTGTTGTTGTTGTTGTTGTTGTTGTTGTTGTTGTTGTTGTTGTTGTTGTTGTTGTTGTTGTTGTTGTTGTTGTTGTTGTTGTTGTTGCGCGGGCATCGTTGCTGGACGGCGTGATTACAGTTGTCCGCAGGTGATGACTGTGTTGCGGGCGGTGATGACTGTTGTGCGGGCAGTGATTACCGTGTTGCGGGTGGTCGTCACTGTTGTGCGGGCAGTGATTACCGTGTTGCGGGTGGTGATGACTGTTGTGCGGGCGGTGATGACTGTTGTGCGCGGGTCTCTGACCCCGCACTCGCCCCGACCGAAGGTCTCCCCCTCGCATCCCGATCATCCTGAGCGTGGCGTGGAAGGAAAGCGTGGAAGGGAAGCGTGGAAGGGAAGCGTGGAAGGGAAGCGTGGAGGGGAAGCGTGGAGGGGAGGTGGAGGGGAGGTGGAGGGAGACCTTCGGTCGGCGGTTTCGGCGGGGTCGGAGACCCGCGCCGAGCAGCTGGGGAGGCAGAGACCCGCGCGGAGTAGCTGGGGGAGGCAGAGACCCGCGCCGAGCAGCTGGGGGAGGCAGAGACCCGCGCCGAGCAGCTGGGGAGGCAGAGCCCCGCGCGGAGTAGCTGGGGGAGGCAGAGACCCGCGCCGAGCAGCTGGGAGGCAGAGACCTGCGCCGAGCAGCTGGGGAGGCAGAGACCTGCGTCGAGAAGTTGGGAGTTGGAGGCTTGTGCCGAGCGTTCAAGCGGCAGCGGCAGCAATTCGCGGGCGAGTGACCGTTGACGGGCTGACGGAAGTTCGTGAACCAATCGCATTTCCTGTACTGGCCGCGACGATCTGCTGCGGAATGGGTAGAATATGAACGGCGGATTTGCTGCGGGCAGATTGGAGATCGCGGGTGGTCCAAGTTCGTAGTCTCTTCGAAATCACCGCCGTTTGGCTCGACTTCTTCCCCCCCTTCGATTTCGCTTGAGGTTGCCATGTTCGCAACAACACAGGAACGCCCGGCCCCCTGGTTTCAGTTGCCGTCTCCGGACCGGGGCACTCGACCACCTGCGTCTCCCAGCGGGAGCGTTGGTGGAGCGAGCCTGCTGACCCTGCTGTGCCTGACAGTGGGACTTTCAGGAGGCTGCGATCAGGTCAAGTTCAAACCGGTCCATGGCGACCCGCCTCCGCCGGCCAAGGCCCAGCCGCCGATCGTTGTGGTGAACGCGCCCGATGGGACGCCTGCCAGGAAGCCGGTTCGGCGGGCCGAGTCGGTGCGGTCGTCGCGCGATATGGCGAGCGACGTCGACCAGGAAGAGTTTCCCAAGTTTGATACCGGGGGTGAGTTCTCATTCGACACCACGGACTTCGGCGCTTCAACCTTCTCCAGTCGCGGTTCGGGCCAGCACACCTCGGATCATCCCATGCTGGCGACCGAAGAAGCGCTGAAGATGGTCACAAACTTGATCAGCGATTCCGTTGAGTACGGGCCGACGCTGGTGGTCTGGTTGTTAGATCAATCTCCCAGCAGTCGGGACAACGTGATGGGGTTCGGTCAGCAGCTAAGTGCTCGATATGCCGAGCTCGCTGCCGCCGCGGACGCGGACAGGTTGCTGACCGCTGTGGTGTCGTTTGGAGAAAAGGTTGAGTTGACCATCGATCCTCCAACGTCGGACGCAGCGCGCGTGACGGCGGCCATGACGGACATTGCCGAGGACAAGTCGGGCAAGGAGATGACGTTCTCTGCGGTCAAGGCGGCGCTGGACAAGTACCTTCCGATGCGTACGCAGGAGCGTCGGGAAGTGATTTTCTTTGTGGTCACGGACGAAGCGGGTGACGATGCTGAGATGGTCGATTCCGTGGTCGACGCCCCCCGCCGTTACGGCATTCCCATCTATGTCCTGGGGGTGCCCGCCCCATTCGGCCGCACGGCCGGTCTGGCGCAGACCGCAGAGGCGCCGATCGACTATCGTCCCAGCGGCAGTTGGCGGCCGATTCAGCAGGGTCCGGAATCGCAGATGTTGGAACGGATTCAGTTGGGGTTCTGGGGCGGTTCGACCGACATGGATCTGCTCGATTCCGGGTTCGGACCGTTTGCCTTACAGCGACTGGCAACCACATCCGGGGGGCGTTACCTGGGATTGCGGTCCAGTGGCGGAGCGTACGCCGGCGGCTACGGAGCCCAATGGCCGGCGCCGGGCGTACCCCGGTTTGATCCTCAGACCATGCGCCGGTACGCACCCGACAACATGACGGCAGAGGAATACCAGAAACTGTTGGCAGGGAACGCGGCCTGCCGAGCACTGACCGAAGCCTCGCAGCTTTCCCAGTTGCAGCTCCTGGCGTTTCCCGACCAGGAGTTCGTCAAGCAAAGTGAGGCCCAGTTGACCACGTTGCTGGCGAAGGCTCAACAGGTTGCCGCCAAGCTGGAGCCGGCCATCATTCAATTGCATGAAACCTTGCAGCAGGGCGAGAAGGATCGCGACGCCGTCACGGCGCCTCGCTGGCAGGCGGGGTACGACCTGGCCATGGGGCGTGCCTGTGCAGCAAGGGCTCGCATCGAAGGTTATAACGCCATGCTGGCCGCCATCAAACGCGGCCGAAAGTTCGAGAACGATGGGAGCACCACCTGGGTTTTGCAGTCGTCCGAAACGATCGATGCCTCCAGTGCGTTGCGCCGCCTGATCGACGATGCCAAACGGTATCTCCAGCGCGTTGTCGATGAGCACCCGGGAACCCCCTGGGCGCTGATCGCCGAACGGGAACTGATGATGCCGATCGGTTGGGAGTGGACCGAACGGTAACGGTTGGCAGCGACGTTTTCCGCTCAGCATCCGCTCGCGTTCCGTGATCGGGAACTGTAGGAAGTTGTCAGGCGATTGTCCCTGGGGGTGCTGAATGTGAGGGGAAGTGGGGAAGTGGGGAAGTGGGGAAGTGGGGAAGTGGGGAAGTGGGGAAGTGGAGAAGTGGAGAAGTGGAGAAGTGGGGAAGTGGGGAAGTGGGGAAGTGGGGAAGTGGGGAAGTGGGGAAGTGGGGAAGTGGAGACCTTCGGTCGGCGGTTTCGGCGGGGTCAGAGACCCGCGCCGAGCTGGGGTGGAGGTCCGCGCCGAGCTGGGATGGAGAGCCGCGCCGAGCTGGGGTGGAGAGCCGCGCCGAGCTGGGGTGGTTGCGGCCACGAACGCAGTGAACAGGGGTGGTTGCGGGCACGAACGCAGTGAACAGGGGTGGTTGTGGTACCTAGGAGAGCAGCTTGTCGAGGTCTGAACGCAGCCGTTCGACCAGATCGCGGAGTTCGGCGACCTCAGACTGCAGCGCGCGAAAGTCGTCCTTGTCAATTGCCGGGGTGGAGGGTGTGGGCGCTTCCCCAATCGTTGCCGCACCCGACCGGGCCGGCGGGCTGGCGGCGTTCCCGGCATACTGCTGCCGCAGTTCGTCAATCCGACGGTCTGAGTAGAGCGCGTGGGTGACAACCTGGCCCCGACCGGCCGGAGTCAACTCGATCACGAGGCCTTTTTCGACGAGCGACCGCAAGATTGGCTTGAGCGTATTCAGGTCGGCGATCGGCTCCATCCGAGCGGCCCGGCCGCGCAATTCTCCCACCGTCTGTTCGCCGCGCAGCAGCAGTTCGGCCATGACCGCCAGTTCGTACTTGTCCACGCCCAGCCATTCGTATGCCAGGTGCTTGTACTTCGCGACTCGGCCTCCGGCTTGGACTTCAACCACGGCACCGAACTCGCGCAGGTTGTCCAGTTCGACCTCGACATCCTCGGCATCCAGATTCATTTGCGGCGAGCGATTGCTTTTCTGGTTACTGGCGGTGGCGATTGCGTTGAGTGACAGCGGATAGGACTCCGGTGTGGTCTTCGCTTTCTCGACCAGGACTCCCAGAATGCGACGTTGCTCGGCATTGAGCTGCCGCCATTTTTTAGTATCCGCTTCCTGGTTGTCGTGTGCGCTGGATTCCGCATGCTGGTCCATCTCGGTCGCCTTTCAAGGGGAGAGGTAACAGGCCCGTTTGTCGAGCAATCTACGTGGACTCAGGTCGGTCGGCAAGACCGTTCGAGTCGAACGTTGCGACACGCGTGCACGGTGCGCGCATGTTTTGGTCGCGACCAACGGGAGCGAACCAGGTTTTGGCATGTTTTCTATTTGGCTCTGGTTCTGCCGCGTTAGGAGGCATGAGCGGCCGGCAGCGCGTTCCGCCGCGGCAGGGTGCTCGACTGTGGCGCGGCGAATCCGGTCGACTATAATCAGGAGCCGGCTCGGCGAGCGATCCGCGTTTCGCCGGACGGTACCAGACACCTGCGTTCCGTGTCCGACATGTCCTGTTTACGCCACGCTGCGTTTGAGATTCAAGGGGAAGACCGATGCGTTCGAAGTTCAAGCTTGCTGATCAATGGTGGGCCGCGGTGCGGATCCTGGCGACGCTGGCGGGGGTTCTTTGTGGTGGCTTGTTTGCACCCCTGGCGGCGGACGTGTCCCGCGTATTCCCGGATGGCCAGGTCCCGCAAGATCGTCGGCTGCAGGACCGTAAGGACCTGAACGGCTACTTCCCGTTTGTGGTGCCGGATTCGCCCCAGGCCTGGGAGCAGCGGGCTGCCGAACTCCGGCGGCGGGTCCAGGTCGCGACGGGAACCTGGCCTCTGCCGGAGAGGACGCCGCTGAACCCCGTGATTCACGGGCGCATCCAGCGCGACGGGTTTTCCGTAGAAAAGGTCTACTTTGAAAGCGTGCCCAACCACTTCGTCACCGGCCTGCTGTTCCGACCTGACGGCCCATCATCCGCGGACGCTCGGCGCCCGGCCGTACTCTGCCCGCACGGTCACGGCGGCCGGTTGCAAGACTACGGTGCAGAGAAGATGCCGGCCCTGATCGAATCCGGCGCGGAGAAATTCGCCCAGGGGAACCGCTTTCCCAAACTCTCCCGCTGCGTTCAGCTCGCCCGTATGGGATGCGTGGTCTTCATCTACGACATGATCGGTTACGTCGACAGTGTGCAGTTGTCCTACCAACTGGCCCATCGTTTCGCCAAGCAGCGACCCGAATTCGAGGGTTCGGACCGTTGGGGTTTCTACAGCACCCAGGCCGAGCTGCGTCTGCAGAGCATCATGGGGCTTCAATCCTGGAACTCGATCCGAGCGTTGGATTTTCTCTGCGGGCTGCCGGACGTCGATCCGGCGCGAGTTGCCGTCACCGGCGGAAGTGGCGGCGGAACGCAGACGATCCTGCTTTGCGCGGTTGACCCGCGGCCCGTTGCCGCCTTCCCGCAGGGCATGGTTTCAACGGCGATGCAGGGCGGTTGTACCTGTGAGAACTGCTCGCTGCTGCGTGTCGGAACCGGCAATGTCGAATTGTGTGCGTTGTTCGCTCCGAAGCCCCAGGGCATGACGACCGCCAACGACTGGACGAAGGAAATGATGACGAAAGGGTATCCGCAACTCCGGCAGCTCTACAGCATGCTAGGCGTCCCGGAGAATGTTCATTGCACGCCCTTGAATCAGTTTCCCCACAACTACAACGTTGTCACCCGCCGCTTGATGTACGACCTGTTCAACAAGCACTTGGACTTGGAGGCAGATGAGCAGCTTGCCGAGCGGGACTGGAAGTTGCTGACACCGGCCGAGGCGACGGTCTGGGATGAGGAACACCCGCGACCCAGCGGCGGGCCGGAATACGAACGCGGCCTGACCAAGTGGCTGGCCGAGCAATCCGATCGACAGATCGCGGCACTCACTCCGCGGGACGAATCGACCTGGAAGACGTACCGCGAGGTTGTCGGCGGTGCCGTAGAAACGATGATCGGCCGCGGTCTGCCGATGGCAGGTACGATCGAGCGTGAGAAGGTTGCCAAAGAAGAGTGGGGTGAGTTTCTTTACTTCAAGGACATCTTGCGGAACCTGAACCGCGGCGAGGTGTTGCCGATTGTCTCGTTCTATCCGCAGGCCACGCCATGGAACAATCACGTGGTGATCTGGGTCGATGGACGAGGGAAGCGGGGCGTTTTTGATCCAGACGACCAGCCCAACCCGGCCGTGCGGCACCTGTTGGGCCAGGGGGCGGCGGTCGTGAGTGCGGACCTGCTTTATCAGGGTGAATTTCTGGCGGATGGGAAGCCGCTCGAGCAGACCCCGACCGTGAAGAACCCACGCGAGTTCGCCGGATACACTTTCGGGTACAACCACACGGTATTCGCCAGCCGCGTCCATGATGTACTGACATTGGTATCGTGGATTCGCAACGAAGATCGCGCGCCGGAGCATATCCACCTGGTAGGCGTGAACGGTGCCGGCCCGATCGTGGCCGCCGCGCGGGCGATCGCCGGCGATGCGGTCGAACGGGCCGCCGTGGATACGGAAGGGTTTCGATTTTCGGAACTGCGTTCGTACCGCCACCCCCATTTCCTGCCAGGGGCCGTGAAGTACGGCGACGTCCCCGCGTTGCTTGCCCTCTCTGCGCCCCACCCGTTGCTGATCGCGGGCGAGCAGGGTCAGCTGCCGGACGTCGTTGCCGCCGCCTACCAGGCCACCGGAGCAAAGGACAATCTACAGTCGGTTCCCGGCAAGTCCAGCGACAACGCGATGCAGGCGGCCGGCTGGCTGATCGAGTAGCGTTCCATGCGGGGCCGGGAAGCGGCGGGTTCTTCCCGCCATCCTGTCAGCGGGATTCACTGTTGCAGGGCGAACAGGATCACATTGATCGCGAGCCGGGCGGCATCTTCTTTGACGTACCCATTGCATTCCAGCGACGAACCGTTCTCCATGGCGCAGCTAATGTCGTAGGGAGAAAAGAGGATCGCGTAGCGGTCGTCGATCTGAACGCCTTCCAGGAGCGGTGAGACCTTGGCCAGGTGGGCCTTGAGCGGATCGTCGGCACTCCGCGATTGCGGATCGCGAAGTGTTACCTGGTCCAGGGGGTAGCCACCAAAATCACGTGTGAAGAGGGGATGTCCCGGGGGGATCCGGGAGAGCTCGTGAAGCGGGAAGATGGCGGCCATCTCCCGCCGAAAGGCCGTGCTGAACTCGGGGCTCCCGCAGATCGCATCCGCCACGATGACACCACCCCGTTCGACGAACAGCGCCAACGCACTCCGCTCGACGGCGGTTAACTGAAACGCGCGCCGGCCATGCATGAACAGGATCGGATAATCGAACAGCGTGGGGTCGTTCGCATATAATTTGCGATTCTCGACACCGACCCGCATTCGGGCCTTTTCCCGAAACACATTCAACAGGTTTGGCAAGGCGTTGGGTGCCTCGTCACCGCCCCCGGCGTACATCAGCTTGGGAACATACAGGACCCCGCGTTCCGGCTGTTTGGGGGCGGTGCGAGCGAGCGTGAACGGCGCCCGGTCCAGCTTGTTCTTGAGCTCCCGGTTGGTGGCATAGGTGAGCACATTCTCTCCGATCCGCAGGCAAGCCTCGATTTCCGCACGCAGGTTGGTCGGGAGTCCGGTCTCCCGTTCGTCCTGCCCCAGTTCCCAGAAGCAAGAGAGATCCTGCGGGCAATAGATAACGCTTGTGCGGCAGCATGCGTCGATCCCATAGAGGGGACGCAGGTAGTCCGGGTCCACCCGCTCCTCGGCGTACCAGACAGGATGTTCGGGCGGAAGCAGTTGCAGGGTCGCGTCCTTGAACAGTTCCTTCATCAGGGCGCGAAAGGAGCGGTCGAATTCGGTCCCGTCGCAACAGGCTTCGGCAAAGATGAAGCCGCCTTGGTTGATGTACTCGCGGAGGATGTTCTTCTGGTCGGCGGTTAAGTCGAGTGCCCGGCGGCCGGTGAGGAACAGGACCGGCGTTTCCAGCAGGTCATCGACCGTGGCCGCGCGACCGTCGATGGTCTGCCAGGTCATGTCGCGGCGCCAGCGTCTCTCCATGCGGCGCGTCAGGTTTCGCACAGAACTGCGGTGCGGGTTCCAGTCGTTGTCACGCCCGTGCTTGAGTTGCGAGACGAGGACCGGCCGCCGCCCCTTGGCCAGGAAGAGCAGGGCGAAGGAGGTGGCGACGAGCGGGTTTTGCTCGGCGTGAAAATCTCCCGTCCAGAAGCCGGACAGCCGATCCTGCTGATCGACCAGGTACTCGGCCCCTTCCCGAAACCAGTCGTGGCGGCCGATGAAGCGGTTTCCGGAAAGACGCCCCACCCGCTCGACACCGTACAGATAGTAGAACAAATGCGTTTTTTCCAGGTGGGTGCTCAGGGTCGACAACGGGCTGGGGTTACGTTCGACGGAGAACTTGGCACCGAGCCAGGCGAGGGCTCGGCGGAGCGGTTCGTCATCCGCCTGGGCGCCGCAGCAACGGACGGTCCCTTCGTGGACGGCTGCGTCACCCTGGTGGACCTTGTTTGCAGAGACCAGCAAGGCGGAAATCCCGGCACACGTCATGCTGCCGGTGGAGGGTTCGCCCTTGACGTATCCCCAAGACCCGTCGTCCTTTTGCAGCTTCAACCAGTAGGCGCGGGCCGCTTGCCACGTCGCGGGGCGGACCTTGACGCCGACGCGCTCTGCCTCGTGAAGCGCCAGCAGGGCAAACTGCGAATTCGAGTTGTCGCCGGTGATGTTGCGTTCCGAGTAACCCCAGGATCCTTGGTATGCCCCACTCCTGATCTGGATGCGCTCCAGCCAGTTGACGTTCTGCCGAATGATGGCCGCGTCCTTCTCCGGCTCGGCGGCGCACAACACCATCGTGATCAGCGACGTGCTGTAGACCATCCGCGGTTCGCCCAGCGAGCGAAGGTACGCGAGCGATCGTTGGACGTGCGGGTCGTCAAGCGGAACACCCGCGTTCAGCATGGCCAGCGTGCAGAGGGCCGTCAAACCACCCGGATAACCGGGATGGTCGGTCCAGCTACCGTTGACTTTCTGATTCTTTTTCAGATACCCGACACCGGCTTGGATCGACCGTCGAACGCTGTCGTCTGTCACCTCGCCCTGCGCCGTTGTCGCAACCAGTGCAAGCAGCACGAGCGTCAAGAGCGGGGTGTGTTTTTTTGTCGACATGCTACCTGTTCCTCTCATCGGCGCCGCACGGGACGCCTCAAATATCTTAGGATTCAAAAGTTACAGCGGCAATTGAGCCGGGGGGCCGAGCGTTGGCAAACCCCGCACGTCCGTCCCTGTCCGCCCTGCGTTGTCCCGTCCACGCCGCTCGAAGGGCGACCCATGGCATACAATGACGCTTATGACCACAAAACAACGGAGCCTTGGCGAAGTCCTGCAAGAGTTCAGCCATCACCGCCAGGTGATGAAGCAGGAATTGCAGAAGGTCATCGTCGGCCAGGACGAGGTGATCGAGCAATTATTCGCCGCCATTTTCACGCGCGGCCACTGTCTTCTTGAAGGCGTACCTGGTCTGGCCAAGACGCTCATGGTGAGCACGCTGGCTCAAATTCTGGACGTCGGCTTCAAACGCATCCAGTTCACGCCGGACCTGATGCCGTCGGACATTACAGGGACCAACGTGTTGGAAGAAGACGACGACGGGCGGCGCAATTTCCGCTTTGTCGAAGGCCCCATCTTTTCCAACATCCTGCTGGCGGACGAAATCAACCGGACGCCGCCCAAGACACAGGCGGCCCTGCTGCAGGCGATGCAGGAGCGCGACGTGACGGTTGGCCGAGAGACCTATCGCTTGCCCGACCCGTTCTTCACCATCGCCACGCAGAACCCGATCGAACAGGAAGGGACCTATCCACTACCCGAAGCCCAGCTCGATCGTTTCATGTTCAACATCAAGGTTGGTTACCCGACCGCGGACGAAGAAGAGCGGATTCTCTCCAGCACGACCCGCAATGAGAAAGTCGAAGTCAACAAGATTCTCTCTGCCCGAGCGATCGTCAACGTGCAGAAACTGGTCAGCTCGGTCGCGGTCAGCGAGTTCATTGTCAAGTACGTGGCGCGCCTGGTCCGAGCCACTCGGCCGGCCGACGACACGGCCCCGGACTTTGTCAAGGAGTTGGTCGACTGGGGCGCCGGGCCGCGTGCCGGCCAATTCCTGATCAACGGGGGCAAGGCGATCGCGGCCATGGATGGGCGGTTTTCAGTCGCCGTCGACGACGTCAAGAAGGTTGCCGTTCCCGTCCTACGGCATCGGTTGAGCACCAATTTTCAGGCCCAGGCGGAGGGTGTCAGCGCGGAAGACGTCGTCGCCCGACTGTTGGAGCAGACGCCGGAGCCGGAGATTCCCAAGTTCGCCGGCTCGCAACCGCCAACGCCCCCGCCTCCTCCGCCACCGCGGAGCGCGTGACATGGCCGCAGTCGAAAAGTATCTCAAGCCGGAAGTGATCAACCAGATCAAGCGGCTCGACCTTCGCGCCCAGTTCGTCGTCAAGGGATTCCTCCAAGGCCTGCATGCCAGCCCGTTCCACGGGTTTTCGGTCGAGTTCAGCGAGCACCGCCGGTATAGCCCGGGCGACGATCCGAAGGACATCGACTGGCTGGTTTACGCCAAGACCGACAAGTACTACATCAAGAAGTTCGAGGCAGAGACGAACATCACCGGCTACCTGGCCATGGACCTCAGCCAATCGATGGGCTACACGCATCGCCAGGAATTGACCAAATTCGACTACGCCATCTGCCTGGCGGCCGCGTTGTGCTACCTGATGGTCCACCAGCAGGATCCGGTTGGGCTGATCACCTTCGACGACCGGTTGCGCGATTGCCTGGCACCCAAGTCGAAACGCTCGCAGCTGGGCAAGGTATTGTCCCACCTGGCCAATCTCCAGCCGACCGGTGATACGGAGATTGCCAAGTGCTTGACGCAGATCGCCGCCATGCTGCGGCATCGGAGCCTGGTGATGCTTTTTTCCGACCTCCTCGGCGACCCGCAGGAGATTCTGCGATCGCTGCGGCAACTCCGCCACGGCGGCCATGACGTGATCCTGTTCCACATTCTGGACGAGGCGGAAGTAACGTTTCCGTTCGACGGGCTGATTGAGTTTGAGGATCCCGAATCCAGCGACCGCCTGGAAGTGGACGCTACCAGTTTCCGCCAGGACTACCTCCGGGAGATCAATGACTTTCGCGAGGCGTTTCAGCGAGATTGCCTGCAGAGCGGCATCGACTACGTACCGCTGGATACGAGCATGCAGTTCGACAAGGCGCTGCTCGAATACCTGCTCAGCCGCCGCGCGAGAGGTTGAATCACGATGGCATTCGTCAACCTGTCGTTGCTGCTGGGCGGGCTCTTTACGGCTATCCCGATTGTGTTGCATCTGGCGATGCGGCAGAAGCCCAAGCGGCTGCCGTTCCCAGCCTTGCGGTTTCTCCAGCAGCGCCGCGAGACCAATCGCCGCACGCTGAAGCTGCGGCACTGGCTCCTGCTGGCCCTCCGTTGCCTGGCCGTGGCAGTGATTGTGTTGGCGTTGGCCCGCCCCACGGTTGACTCGACGGCCGTGGCCGGATGGCTCTTGTCGGCCGCACTGCTCGCGATGGTGTTGCTTGCCGCCGGGTGCCTTGTCATTTCGCTCGTCCAGCGCAAAGGCCGTTTGTTGTCCGGCACGCTCTCGCTGGTGACGGCGATCCTTCTGGTTGCGCTCGGCGCGAACACGATCGCCGCCCTCGGTAAGGGTCCCCGCGTTCCGTTGGGAGACCAGCGCGCGCCGGTCGCTGCCGCCCTGGTGATCGACTCGTCACCGGCCATGATGTACCGCTTTCAAAACCAGACGCGACTGGAGGTCGCTCAAGAGACGGCGACCTGGTTGATCCGGCAGTTTCCATTGGAGAGTGACGTCGCGGTCGTGGAAGCCCGCTCGGAACCGGCCCTGTTTTCCGTTGATCTTTCCGCGGCGCGAAAGGCCGTTTCCAGGATTCAGCCGGACGGGCCGCGCGAGCCTTTGCCGCGCGCTATTCAAAAGGCGCTCCGTCTCCTTGCCGCGGATGACAAAGCCCGCAAGGAGATCTACGTCATTTCCGACTTGACCAGGTCTTCCTGGGAAGACCAGCAGACCGGGGCCCTGCGCGAGGCATTGGAAGCGGCGGCGGACGTCACGGTGTACGTGATCGATGTCGGCGTCAAGTCACCTCGGAATGTCGCCCTGGGTGCGCTCCGCTTGTCGGCCGAAACGCTTGCCGGCGACAACGAGCTTGTCTTGGAGACCGACCTGCGAGCGACCGGGACCAGCGGCCCATGCGTGGCGGAGCTGTTTGTCGAGCAGCCCGATCCCGATCGGCCGGTGATCGTGGACGGTCGAACGCTTGTGCCGCAGGAGGTTCGTCGAGATCGGCAGGAAGTCACCGTGGAGGCAGGGGGAGCAACGCGGCTCCAGTTCCGGGTTCCGGGGCTTCCGGTCGGCCTGCATCACGGCACGGTTCGCCTGGTCCAGGAGGACAACCTCGCTCTGGACAACGTGCGGTACTTCGCTGTTAACGTGGTGGAAGCCTGGCCGGTGTTGGTTGTTGCACCGGCGGGCGTCGAGTCCGCCTTGTTGACCGAAGCGATTGCGCCATTCGAGTTTCGTGAGACGAATCGAGCCCGCTTTCAATGTACGGTGGTCGGGCAGGGGGACCTGGACAATCAAGCCCTGCAGAACTACGCGGTGGTCTGTTTGGTCGATCCCCAGCCGCTGACGCCACCCCAATGGCAGCGGATGACGCGTTTTGTCGAGCATGGGGGGGGCCTGGGGATCTTCCTCGGCCATCATGCGGCGGAAACGACTTCGTTCAACTCATCGGAAGCCCGCACCTTGCTGGGAGCGAAGCTGGCACGGGTCTGGCGGTCGCCGGACCGCGACCTGGTCTTGGCGCCCAACCGTTACGACCACAGCATCCTGGCCGCCTTTCGCGACCAGGCGACCAGCGTGCCGTGGGCAGTGTCCCCCATCTTTCGCCATTGGGTGCTCACCGGTTTGGAGCCCGATGCCACCGTTCTGGCTCGTTTCAGCAATGGCAACCCGGCACTCGTTGAAACCATGCGGGGCAAAGGCCGAGTCATCACCTGGGCGACACCGGTTTCCGATCCGCTCCGCCCGCCAGGACGGGTTTGCTGGAATGAACTTCCGACCAGCGAAATCAACTGGCCTTACCTGGTTCTGATTAACGAAACCGTTCGCTACCTGGCGGGGACCGGTGATCAGAAGCTGAACTACGGTGTTGGCGAGGTTGCCCGCCTACCCAACGGCACCGACGCTTTTCCTCAGCGTTATGACCTGTTTTCTCCCGGTGACGAATTGCTGGATGTGACGGCCCACCAGGAAGTCTTGACGGTCCGGATCACCGACCGTCCAGGCGCCTACCGTCTCAAGGGGTTTCGCGGTGGACCGGTCAATCGCGGCTTTGCCGTGAACGTGGATCCACGCGAGAGCGATCTGAGACGGCTCACCGCGGCCGAACTTGACGAGCTGCTCGGAGAGGGACAGTACCAGCTGGCCCGCGACCGCGACGAGATTGTGTTGGAAGTCGGGCAGGCGCGAGTCGGTCGCGAATTCTATCCCTACCTGATGGCGGTGCTTGTCATTGTCCTGGGGATCGAGCACCTGTTCGGCAACCGTTTCTACGGCAACGCCGACTGACCATTGTCCTTCCCAGCGTGACGGCGGGAGCCGTTGCCGCCCTGAATCGCCCGGCCATCATGGCCGCCCGCCCGCCGATGACACAGTGGAACCTCAACCCGATCCTCAACAGCTACTCGCTGGTCGCCGTGCTGACTCTGGGGCTGGTACTCTTGTTGCTGGTGGCGCCCAGCTACAAGCGCATCTCGGCCCGTCGTCGGGCGACACTCGTGCTGCTCCGCGCCATGCTGATTCTGCTGATCCTGCTCGGGATGCTGCGGCCCACTCTGGTGAGCACATCGCGACAGGAGCAATCGGGCGTGATTGTGATCATGTTCGACCAATCACGCAGCATGCAACTGCCGGGGGCGACGGGCGGCAATACTCGCTGGCAGGCCCAGCAAGCGGCGCTGCGGGCGATCGAGGATGATCTCCGGGAGCTCGCCGATCGCTTGCGCGTCGAATTGTATGCCTACGATCAGCAGTTGCATCCGATCGATTTTCATACCGATGGCATGGCGCTTCCCGACGAGCCGCTGGGCGAGCAAACCGACCTCGGTTCGACGTTGCACGAGGCGGTGCAGCGCGAATTGGGGCAGCGGGTCTTGGGGATCATCGTCCTGGGGGACGGAGCGCAAACGGCTTTCACGCCGCAAGTCGAAGTGCAGCAAGCGGCACGCGACGTCGCCCGCCTTCAGTATCCGCTCTACACGGTCGCTTTTGGCCCCGTCGGCAACTCGGCACAGGCACGCGACGTGGTGCTGGAGAATCTGCCCGAGCAATACACGGTGTTCGTCAAGAACGAATTGACAATCAAGGGGAGCGTCCGGGTGCGCGGTTATGTCAACCAGTCGATCCCCGTGAGTCTGCTGATTGAAGATCCCGCCGGCAACCAGCGGACGCTCGGTCCCCAACCGGTGAACGCTCGTGAAGAAGGGGAGCAGATTCCGGTTACGACCACGTTCATTCCGGATACGCCCGGGCAGTACAAGGTGACGTTGCGAGCTGCCGAGCAACCGGGCGAACTGGTCACGCGCAACAACGAACTCAGCGCGTTCGTAACGGTCTTGGAGGGTGGTCTGCGCGTGCTCTACCTGTATGGTGACCTGTTGGGAGAACAGCGGCTCCTGCGTCGATCCCTGGACGCCGCGGTCGATATCCAGCTCGACGATGTCTTTGTCAATCCGAATCGTTCCGGCCGGGATATGGTTGTCGCTGAGGCCTTACGGGCGGCCGATTTTGATGTCGTGTTGATTGAGAATATCGATGCAACGGTACTCGGCGAAGAAAACAACCGGCGGCTTCAATCGCTGGTCGAAGAGGGCAAAGGGCTGATGATGATCGGCGGCTTCAACAGCTTCGGACCAGGTGGCTATCAGAAGACACCGTTGGCCGATGTGCTTCCGATTACGATGGGCAGGTTCGAACGGCAAGACCCGAGTTCGACAACGCCGGTCATTCGCGACCTGCACGTCTGGGGCGAGCTGAAGATGCGGCCGACAGAACGCCACCCGGTGACGACACTAGCTGCCGGCGAGAAAAACCAACTGGTCTGGGATTCGTTGCCGCCGTTGAAGGGGGCGAACAAAGTCGGCGTCAAGCCGACCGGCCGGATCCTGGCGGACGCACCTGGAGATGTGCCGTTGCTGGTTGCCGGAGCGTACGGCCGCGGGCGCGTGTTGGCATTTGCCGGCAACAGCACGATCCGCTGGTGGCAATTCGGTCGCCAGTCCGAACATCGGCGATTCTGGCGCCAAGTCGTTTTGTGGTTGGCCAGCCGTGAGGATCTGGCCAAGCACGACGTCTGGATCCAGCTCGACCAACGCAGGTACAACCCGGGCAGCACGATCTCGTTTACGGCCGGGGCGACGGCGCCCACGGGCGAAGTGATCACCGATGCTGACTTTACGGCGGAGATCATACCGCAAGATGGACCGCGACTGCCCGTCTCGCTGGCCGCCGACGACGACCAGTTTGCCGGGCAGGTGCCGGCCGTCATGGGACCGGGGGACTATCTGGTCGAACTCCGCGTGACCCGTGGCGGGACCGTGATGGGAACCGCACGGACAACGTTTCAGATCCTGGATCGTGACGTCGAATTGAGCAATCCGGCGACCGACTATCCGTTGATGGCTCGAATTGCCAACATGACCAGGGAGTCCGGCGGTGAACCCGTGGCCGCCGAACAGTTGCCTGCCCTGATGCGCAAACTGCAAGATCGCCGCGACGAATTGCAGATTGAAGTCCAAACGAAATGGCAGTTGGGGGACACGGCGCTCGATTCGTGGCTCCTGCTGTTGATGCTGGTGGGCACACTAACGGCCGAGTGGTTCTTGCGCAAGAAGTGGGGCCTCGTCTAGTCGCTGTTTCTGCATAACGTCATTTCGTACATCGGGATTCCGTACAGGATTCGAACTGAACGGAATTGGGCTAGCCGGGGCGATCCGCCGACTTTGGCGCCGTTCGGCAGAGGAGTGATTCGAGGCCGCCCGCTGCATCCCACCGCGCGAGTTGAATCAGGACGTACACGGACATGGCAATGTTGCCCAGCAGCATGATCAGCAGGAACCAGGCCAACCTTCGCCAGAGACCAGGTTCCTTGTAGGCGACCCAAACGTAGAACGTCAAGAAGCCGAAATAGGCATCGGCCAGTGTTGCCTGGAACCAGCGATCGGACAGCAATTCACTTCCCGCTGCCCAGACCGCTCGCTCTAACGACGCGTAGGTCGTCACGGCGAGCATTCCGACCAGGATGACGGCAAACAAGAGCATCAAACGTAGGCGAACGTTCATCGGGTCGTATTGCCTCTTCGAGCGTCGACCGTTGGCCGGTCATCCTGCCACCGTCTCACGCCGTGTCAGGGTTGGTGTACTGTTCGATGTAGTCATTCACACGCACTTTGCGGGCCGTGTTGTCGCTGGTCATGTAGCGGATCTTGCCGAAAATGGGACGCTCCGGCCCCCACGCGCGATCATAGCGTCCCAAGACCCAGAAGATGCCGCTGTACGAGTTGGGATTTCGACCGTCCAACGCATACTTGTTGTTGAGCTCGATCATGATATCCAGAGCCGCTTGCGGGGATTCGGACCAGTGCAGGATCTTCTTGCCCCACAGCATCCGCAAGTAGTTGTGGATATGGCCCTCCTGGAGGAGCTGCTGCTGGGCTGCATTCCAGAGCTGGTCATGCGTCGCTGCGGACTCGAATTGATCGAGCGAATACACGCTGGGGCGGGGGTCGGCCGCGTGTTCCGCCAGCGTCTGCAATGCCCAGTCGGGCAGAGAGTCGTACTGATCGTAGTCATCGCGTTGCCAGCACATGTTGTAGCCCAGTTCGCGCCAAGTGATCAGCTCGTCAAGAAACGACTCGACTTCCGGACTGGTTCCCCACCAACCCTTCGCACTTCCGGTCACTTTGTCTGCGACCTGGTCGGGGGTCCAGTCGGCGCGTCTGGCCAACTCGTCAAACACCTGATGCACCGAGATGTGACCAAAATGAAGGTAGGGCGACAACCGGCTGGTCGCGTCCTTCTGGGGCTGGTTGCGATCGGAATCATAGATGGGAAGCTTGCTGTCCAGAAACGACCGCAAAGTCCGCTGGGCCGCCTCTGCTCCCCCCTGGGTGGCGACCGGTTGGACGGCATGATCGACGGGGAACTGTTTTAGACCACCCTCGGCGGCGAGCAACTCGGCGGGCCTGGCCGGTGTCCAACGCGACGTGATCTGCTCGGGGAGACCTTCCAACACAGGGAGCCGGGCTTCCGCCAGTGGGTCCTGGTCCGGAACGTCGGCCAGGTGAGGCAGGAGGCTGCGCTGCAGGAATCGACGGAGATCGAAAGCTCGAGCGAAGACTTTGTCGGCAGCCCGCAGCGGAAGCAAGCCGTTCGAATCGACCAGCTCAAACTTGACCGGAACCTGACGGGCTGCGGCGGTCACCATCCGCGGCAAGAAGAAGGCCGGGAAGTCGTCGCCCACGACGACGCACGCCTGCGCGGCAAGCGTTCGCAACAATCCCTTCCCCGCACCCCGGCGCGGCTCGAGATAGGGATAATAGTACGCGCAGCGTTGCTCGAAATGAACGCTGTTGTCCACCATCCCTTCAATCACAAAGCGGTGCAGCCGATCGCTGGCCCAAGGGTAGTCGCACCGCAGGGCTTCGAGGATCACCAGGGGTTTGTTGAGCTGCTTCGCCCAATCGACCGCTCGCTGCAGGCTGAAATTGAAGTGTCCTCGGCGATACGAGGTCATCCAGTAAAGAACATACGAACCGTCGTCGGTAACGTCCTGGTCATGGACCGCGCGGACTCGCAAGCTGGGGACACTGTTCATGATCCCGCTGTTCCGGCGAGGGACGCACTTGATCGACTCGTTCGCAACCGCGGACCGGCTTCGCGCGGAATCTCCGTGCGCTGAAACCGATAGTGGGCGACGAACCACTCTTCACCTTGCCGAAACCGGAACAGCTCGGCGCATGCCATCAGGAATATCCGCCAGCGTTGCAGGTTTCGCCGGGCATCCTGCGGTGAAAGATCATGGGAAAAGCGTTCCAAAATGGCTTCACGGTTGCGGTCCACGTTCTTCAGCCACGCTTCGCAGGTCCGCCAGTAATGGAGCCCATTGATCCGCCACTGCTGCTGGATCGTGAGGTCGTCGGTGAACTGGTCAAACAACTGCTCGGACGGCATGGTGCCGCCGGTGAAGAAGTGCCGGCCCATCCAGTTTGCGGCACCTTCCGTCTCGAACAGGTAGGGACGATCCCGGTGGCAAAAGACATGCACAAACGCCAGCCCGCCCGGTTTCAGCCAACCCGCCACCTTGTGGAACAGGAGTTCGTAGTTCCGCATGTGTTCAAACATCTCGACCGAAACGACCCGGTCGAAAGTCATGTCGATCTCGAAGGTTCGCATGTCCGCCGTGATCACATGAATGTTACTTAAACGTTCCGCCGCCGCACGACGCTCGATGAACTCACGCTGGCTGGCCGAATTCGAGACGGCAGTGATCCGGCATTTTGGATAGTGGGCTGCCAGCCAGAGTGTCAGCGAGCCCCATCCGCACCCCAGTTCCAGAATCTGCTGTCCATCCTCGATTCCGGCGTGGTCGCACGATCGACGCAACATTTCCTCTTCCGCGTCCGCGAGCGACGTGTGGGAATCTGCGAAGTAGCAGGCACTGTACTTGAGCCGCGGCCCCAGCATCTGCTGAAAAAAATCGGCGGGAACCTCGTAATGCTGCAGGTTGGCCTCATCCGTCGCGATCGCCAACGGACTCGTACGAAGCTGCTCGGCGAACTGAACGGCTGCATCCGTCGAGGCCGCTGCCTGCGAACGCCTTTCACACGTCAGGCGGCGTCGCAACAGGGTGCGAATACCGAGACGAACCAACCGGTCGGGAATATAGCCGCGTTCAGCCAGGTCAATCAGGATCATGAGCGTCTGCCGGTTTGAGGCAAGAGGAGGAAATGAGCAGCCGTTGGGTCGCGCGCCCGCCGGTCGGTTGATCTCCGAGCGAACCCGGCCGGCAACACGAACCATGCATCAGCCGTTGGGCGTTAGCCCCGGTTCCGTTGATCGCAGCGTACACAGGGCGCCGAGGCGTTCCGGCTGAAATCCGCATCGACTTTGGTAAGTTCACCACGAATGACTGTGGATCAGCAACTTGCGCTGACTACTGATGCGTCCACCAATCATCCAGGATAATAACAATACCGTTCCCTTGGTTCCGCGGTCCCTTGATCGCCCATCATGCTCGCGGGAAACTCGCGGTTGCCTGCTGGAATCGGCAACGGTTGGCCAGTCGACTTGTTGAAGGTGCCATCACCGGATTCGGAGGGAACCGGGTCGTCTCCCTCGGGTCCAAGTTCTAGCAGGAGCGCGGTACTACTGCCACTGGAATACTTTCATCGCCTTCAAGTCGCGAACGAAGAGTTCGTTCCCGCTGATTCCCAGGTGGGCCCAGGAGTCTTCGGCAACGGTCTGCCTGCCAACCAGCTTGAATTCTTCGGGCGAGGCTTCAATCAAGAGGAGTTGGCCCGTCTGGTCCAAGGCCAGCAGTCGTTTCCCATTCGCGACCATGCTCCAATACTTTCCGAACGGTTCAGTGGTCCAGCAGGCCTCTCCCGTCTCTGCGTTCAAGCAGACGAGCCGCTGGTTTCTCAGGTGTAGATAGATGTGTCCGTCAACTACCATCGGTGACGACATGTAGCCCTGCGACTTGTGATTCCATACTTCGCGAATCGACCAGCTGTCTTCTTGCCGGGTGACCTCAAACATGAGCGACCGACCTCCGTAACTGCTGGTGAAGATGCGGTTGCCCAGCACCGTCGGAGGAACGATGTTCATGCCGCGAAATGCGGGAATCTCCTCAGACCACAACACCGCCCCATCCGCCGGGTCGACGCCGGCCAATTTGGCGCGGGTTTGGACCACCAGCTGCGTCTGGCCGTGAAGTTCAGCAACGACCGGTGAGGAGAAGGCGCCGCCCATCATGCCGCCGTTGTCTTTCAGTGTCTGCCAGACAATGTCGCCCGAATCTTGATTTACCTTAGCGAGGCTGGATCCGGCTTGAATGTAGACGTGGCCTTCGTAAACGAGGGGCGACGAGGCACAGCCGAAGCTGGGCACGCCAGAACCGGTCTCTGCGACGAAATCCAGCCGCCAAACCACTTGCCCGGATTCGGCGTCAAGGCAGACCAGCAGATCGCGGATTCCGGCCACGTAAAGTCGGCCTTCGCTGTAGACAGGCGTGGACCGAATCCAGGATCCGTTCGCGGCCGCAAAGAAAGGGACGGTCGTTGATCCCTCCCATTCGGTTTCCCAAAGCTGCTTGCCCGTGCCGCGGTCGAGGGCGCGAACGACTTCGAATTTCTTGTCCTTGGTCTCCGTGACGAAGACCCGATCCCCAACGACGATTGGACCTGAGTAGCTGGGCCCTTGATCGACCGACCAACGCAATGTCAGGCGGCCTTCGCTGAGACTGTCAGGCCAGGTCGTACCTGCCACTTGACCGTCCCGATCAGGACCTCGCCACTGCGGCCACGCATCGGCGGCGAAGGCAGCCGAAATCGAGGAGACCGAATAGCAGATGGCAACGATTGCGACGACACGCAGCATGTAGGGGCGATCAAGCATCGCTGGCTCTCCACGCAGTGGAAATGGAAAATCATCAGGAACACAACGTGTTTTAGCTCGTTCGAATATCTTGCCAAGATCGCGGGCAGCGCTATTTCCGGCTTTCTTTTTCGGCTGCCGTGTACAAGGTCTGCGCGAAACCGTCGAGATGCTGCATCGTGTCGCAGTAGGCGGAATACTTCATCCGCTGACGGATGCTCTCTGTCAATTCGAATCCGCCAACCACGAAGGCGACCTCCATACCGAACTCGTCGTACAACCGGTTGTAGCCGGCCAGAAACTCGGTTTCGTCCTTGATGTACGAGCAACTCAGCCAGAAGAGCTTCGGCCGGCGGTCGCGTATGGCCGCCGCCAATGTTTCAAACGGCAGATTGTCACCCAGCGAGACGGCATTCCAGCGGGCGTCGCGCAGCACCAGTTCGACCATCGCCGTACCGAGACTGTACTGATCGCCGGCGGCGGCGCCACCAATCGCTACGGGCGCGTCATCGGCCGGCGCCGGCAGGTAAGAACGGAGGTCATGCAGAAGATGTAGCGTCATTTCACAGCCGCGGCGTTCCTGGTATACCTCCGCCTCACCACAGGACCAACGCTCGCCGATGTGACGAAATGCGGCCGCCAGAACATCATCGCAAATCACACTCAGGCTATGTTCTGCCAGGAAGAGGTCGACAGCAATCTGCCGGCAGACCGCCTCGTTACCATCCAGCAGGGCGGCGGTGAGCTGGTCCCGGGCACGATCGATGACGCGGGCGGTCTGGCCGCTGGTCGGCGGCAATCCCAAAGCTTCGGGGCGGACCAGGATGTGCTTGCTCTCCTGAACGAACTTCATCAAGTCCGCCAGCGTGATTCGTCGATGGCCTCCCGCCGTGTACTGGGTTGGAATGTCCCCTTTGTCGCACCAGCGCTTGATCGATGATTCGCTGACATCCAGTGAACGGGCGACTTGTTTCGGTGTGAGCAGGTTTCGCATGTCGAAATACGGGGATCGCGGCGGAGCTCAGAACCGCAACCTGCGGCCGACCTGAGTATCCAATTCTGGCTCGGTGAACTGCGGAGGGCCGGATTTGTGACCCGGTTTGACCCTGGTTTTGGCGACAACTCTGCTACTGTAGCGCCTGCCGCGTCAATGGGAAGGGGGCTCGGCGGACAGGGCGGGCGGCTGGGTGTGGTAGCGTCCCCGACGACGGTCAGACGGGTTGGGGGCAGAATGCCGGGGGGCGTCTCGACGGGCTCGGCGAGAGCCCGCGCCGGGGCCATTTGTGTGCTTCGGGCCGGCATGGGCCGCAGGGTTGTCCGCGGCGCCCAGGTCGCCCACGTCCGAGGTTGCTGGCGGGGCACTTCGACGTATGCGGTTCGTTCATCTCCGGATCCGCGCTTGGCGCTGCGAAAAACGGCCCACGGGCCCACCCATCGGGCGACGATTTCTTACAATCCGGGGGTCAACGGTCACCCGGTTTCCGTAAGACGGTGCTGTGGAACTTCGAACTCACCGCCCACCCCAATGTCCGAGCTCTCCAGGAATCATCCGCCGGCGAGAACCGCCCCCCGTGGGTTCGTTTCCAAATATTGCATTGTCGGGTTAATGGTTGCGGCAGGAATGTCGGCCGGTGCCGTCCAGGTATGGTCGGTCGTCGGAACCGCGGCACCATCGGCCCCGGTCCTCTTTGATCACGGGTTGACCGCACTGGACCCCGGTCAGATCGATTCGAAGTGGACGAATGAAGCGTGCCAGGCATGCCACGAGAGGGAGTTCGCTCAGTGGCACGGGAGTCGCCATCACCGGGCCGCCACGAACGACAGCTTTCGCGAGCAGTTGCTGACCCCGGGGGACGGACGCAAGCAATGGTGCATCAACTGCCATGCGCCGATCAACGCGGGCGCGAAGAACCTGCCAACACAGGAACCGTCCGGCTTGGATGGGCTGTACCATCGGCAACCGACATGGCTCCGCAATGGGGTCGACTGTCTCGCGTGCCACGTGCGGGGCGACGAGATCCTGGCGACGCGGGCCACCGCCGCGGCGACCCGCGCCCATCCCATCCGTATCGCGCCCGAGCTGGGGACGGCTGAATTTTGTGCGGGGTGCCACCAATTCAGTTCACACAGCGACGTGTTTCCCGATTCCCTCAGCGGCGAACTCCAACAGGCCAGCCTGGAGGAGTTTCTGGAGCAGCAGGCGGGCGCTCGCTGCCACGACTGTCATTTGCTCGACGGCGATCATCGCATGGCGGGCGGTTACGACAAGCAAATGCTTGCCGGCGCCTTGGATCTCGGCGTGTCAGCCGAGTGGAACGAAGAACTGCGGTCGGCCCTGGTATCGGTGGAGGTGTCTGTCGGTCACGTCGGCCACCGCGTCCCAGGCGGCGAGCATTTCTTTCGCTACCTGACCCTGCAGACGACGGTTGAGGGAAAACATGGTGTCTCGCTGCAGCGACGTGCTGCGGTTTCAGGGAGTCACGCGCCCGGTACCGAGTCGGCGGAAATGGTGGACCGCTGGCCGCGAATCGAATTCCTCGGTCACAAGATGGGTACCTTCGAAAAGCACTTTGTCGGCGAGCCCAATCCTGACTCGCGACTGTCACCCGGCGAAACGCGAGCGTTTCGTTACCTCGTTCCGGTGGATGCCGCTCGAATCGGTTCGGTCGCATCCATTCGGACACAGCTCTGGTACCACTTGCTCGACAAAGAGAAAGCCAGGTCGCTTGGGCTCTCGGTGGACGATACGCGTTGGATCGTTGCCGCCAGGGAGACGGAACTAACGTTGGGTGCGAACGAATGAGTGCCAAACGCTCCAAGACCGCCACGGCGAAGGAGGGCGAGGCGGCTGGACCGGCGCCGCTCGCGCCAGGCAAGCGTCGGCCCTTCGTCAACTCGCCGCGGTTGGCCCTCGGACTGGCAGCGGCGACCCTCGGCACGCTCGGATGGCTATACGCCAATCTGGGGCCTTGTCCTGCCGGAGGCGATGCAACGCTGGTGCATTTGCCACGGATGACCTTCTATCATCATGCGCTTGCTGCGGGCCGCTTGCCTCGCTGGAACGAACAAGCGGATTTTGGAACGCCCATGCTGGCGGAAGGGCAAGTTGGCGTTTTCTACCCTCCGCATCTCTTGCTGTACGGGTCGATGGAGCCCCAACCGGCTTACACGGCGAGCCTGCTGCTGCATTTCTCTCTTGCCGTTGTTTTCACCTATTGGTGTGGGCGGGCTTTTGGCTTGAGCCGACCCGCCGCGACACTCGCCGCCATCGTGTTTGTTGGGCAGGGTTTCTTCATCGCCCACCTGACGGATCCCTGGTCGTATACGACCGGCTGCTGGTTGCCGCTGGTCGTACTCGCCGTGTGGCGGTGGGTTGATGCGGGAGACTGGCGTTGGTTGATGGCATTGAGTCCGATCTTGGGGATCCAATTATTGGCTGGACATTTTCAACTCGCCTTCTACACGCACGTCGTTGTCATCCTGTTGGGCGCGGCCGCGATCGGAGTGATTCCGGGCCGGCGGTTGGTCGTACTGCGACGCGTTCTGGTGCTTCCTCTCGCGCTGCTTGCCGGTCTGGCGTTGGCGGCGGTTCAGCTCGTACCGACCGCGGAATTGGCCCTTTGGGGTGAATCGAGAGGGCGGGGCTTTGACTACCTGGCAAGCTTCGCAACCCACCCGCTCCATCTGGTCAATTTCCTCGCGCCGACGTTGCTGCATGGCAATCCGTTTTGGGAGCCCATTGCCTGGGAACCCTGGCGCGCATCGGCCAAGGAAAGCTTAACGTACGTCGGGTTAATTCCGTTCGGTCTGGCCGTCGGGACGCTTTTCGGTTGTTGGCGCAGTTCGGACGCGGGTGCAAAGGTTTGCTGCTTGCTGGTCGCGGCGAGTGTCGCGCTCTGTGTCGGACCGTTTCTGCCGGGCTTTCGCGCTTTGACAAACGTCCCGGGATTCGGCTGGTTCTCCGCCACATCCAGGTGGGCGGTCGTCAGTGGGCTGTTCCTGAGTTTGCTGGCCGGCCGCGGGCTGGATCAATTCGATCCAACCAGCATGGGGCGGTGGATCCGGCGCTATGTGGCGGTGGCACTTGGCGTCCTGGCGGTCGCCGTGGTGGCCATTGTGCTTGTCGTCTCCGGGGCGGAGCGATTTGATGCCCCGCCAGATCGGTTGGGGGGCGCTAACCTCGGGCCGGCTCTGATCCGCCATGGTTATCCACTGGAGTCATTCTTTTGGATTCGGCCATCCAATCAGTTGGTTTGGATGCTTGGCGAGGAGTTGATCTTTCCGCTCATTGGATTCGGTACGCTGCTGGCGGTGAGTCTCATTCCTTGGATGACGAAACATCGACGGCGCTTCACGGTGGCCGTGCTCCTGCTCACCGTCGCCGATCTCCTCTATGTGGCGGTCCAGTTGAACCGGCTGGACGTTCTGCCGCGGCAACCGCTGGCGGAACAAAGTCCCGTGTTAAACGCAGTCAGCGAGCATCAACCGCACCGCGCGGCGGGCCTGGCAAGCCGACTACCGATGGCCGTTTCCGTTCGTTCCCTGGGGTGTCCTTCGCTCCCGGACATGAGTCTCTATTGGAACAGGGACGGCAGGGTCAGTGCGAACTTGTGGCCGGAGTCGCTACCGACGGTTGCCGGATTGCCCCGTTGGGGAGACCTGGGCTCGACTTTGGGCCAAGGTGCGTCGCATCCAACGGCGGATGAACTGCAACTGATGCGGCTCACGCAAATTCAGCTCTTGGTGGTGGGTGGCGGTGCGGGCGAACCGCAGCACGATTCGCAGATGCGCCGCTTGAGGAACATCTCTGATCCATGGTTGGCCGAGAAGCTTTACGGCGAGGGCATCTTGGCGCTGTACCCGGCCGCCAGCCAGTGGACGTTGTGGACCTTCGAGCCGGACGTGACGACGGCGCGTGCGTGGACCTTTCCGGTCGAGGAGGCCGCCGAGCCGGGAACTGATCCTCGCCTCGCCCGCCGTCCACCGCCCGCTCGGCGGCGGATGCTCGACCGCGGCAAACCGGCCAGGCAGGTTGTGGACGAAGGCGAACGAGTCATCGTGGCGGGATCGGCGGAAGGGCCGAGCGTACTGGTGCTGACCGACTTGGACTACCCCGGCTGGGAGGCCGTCTTGAGCCAGGGGAATCATTCGCAACGCGTCCCGATCGAAGCCGCGTTCGGCGGCTGGCGGTCCGTGCGAATTCCTCAGGCGGGTACGTATCGCGTCACGTTCAACTTCCGTCCTCGATCAGCGCGCGTGGGCGTCCAAGTGTCGCTCGGCGCCCTGTTGCTCTGGCTCGTCACCGCGGCCATCCTGCGTCCCCGCCAGCATCCCTCACCAGCCATGCTTCCGTAGCCCATGCGCCGCATGACAATGCTGGTGCTTCCCGCGCCGCACGGGAACGCATCAATGGACCACAACCATTCCGTAGGCGACGCCGCGTGTGACGAAGCATCATCCCTGAACGAAGCATGCACGATGTCCGGAACTCACTCGCGTCCGGTAGCCTTTGGTATCAACACAACCGGGGCTATCGCCTGACGGCTGATGAACGATCCGCGTCCGTGCCTGGTTTGGTCGGTCAGCAGCGGAATCGTGGCAAACGCCGAACGGCTGAGGGATGGTCAAGGTCAGTTCGCCACAAAGTTCAGAATCCGAGCCGCCTGCCGATCGGGTTTGCTTTGACGGTCGATGCGGACCGTCGCGCTGTGGCTGCCGTCCGGCAAATCGGCGGCGAACATAACGGTTCTGGGGTAGTGCAATCCCTTACTGAAGCGGTGATACAGGTCCCGCGAGTGAAACGGGCCGCCGTCGATGCTGACGCTCAGCCTGGCCGCGTCGGGACCGGCCAGCACGTACGCGCCCAACGCCGTGCCTGAGAAGGTAAGTTGGCACTCGGCCGACGGCCCTTGCAGGCACAGAAGTTCTCGGTCGGCGAACCGACTACGAAAGCTCCCCGACAAGGCCTTCCAATCCGGAACGTCAAGGACCGCGCCGCCGGTCGTTGTCACGCGGTCATTCGGCAGGAGGCGGCCGCGGATGTAGCTGTTGGCGTCGAGCGGCTCGGGCAACGCGTGCGGCGCGGGTTGGGGAGGCGAAGCCGAACGCCAGGCATCGGCCATCAGTTGATCGATCATTCCTGCCGCGATACGATTGCCCGCCGGCTTGGGATGCGTGCCGCCAAACTGTTTCCAGGTCAGCGTGCCCCCGGCAATGTTCTGCGCAACCTGACGCCCCAGGAAGATGGAGGGGACCTGGTAGTGCTCCGCAACCCGCTCGTGGGCACGGACCGGCATCGGCGTCTCGCCCGCTTGCCAGGTTGCCAGCATGCCGGGGTTCACAAAGTAGGTGATGACGATGTCTGCCCGGGGATTGTGCCGTCGAGTCTGTCGGACGATCCCTTCCAAGCCGCGGATCGACTCACGTTCGGCGTGACCGGCATCCTGGTCGTCATTGACGGCGAACTCGACAAACAGGAGGTCAACCGGGCCATGTGCGAGCACGTCGCGGCGGAGACGAAACGCGCCGGTTGTCGAGCAGGTCGAGGAAATTCCGGCGTCGGTGAAGGTGAATTCTGTTTCCGGAAACCGGCCTTGCAGAATTTCCATCACCATCGGCCGATAGCCGTTCATCTCCGTGATCGACCCGCCGATAAAGGCAACGTGGCCAACCCGATCCCGCTCGAAGCGGAGCCGCGCATTCTGGAAGGTGCCGCGCCGCAGGATGTTCTCCGCGCCGACCGGCGGCGTTTGCTCGGACCTCTCTTCTGCGTATGCTGGGAGAAAGCCGGTGGTCGCGGCAAGGATACAATAGAAAGTCCATCGGATCATCGTTCGAACAGCCACTTCAGTCGAGGATGCGTGAGGGTACGAAACGACTCGATTGTAACCACCCAGGGCCACGAACCAAGGGCGAGCTGCCACGTCCATCCTGGCGACCGGATGAGGAACTTGAACGCGATGCATGACAAACCGACTCACTATGGGGACGTACCGGCGGATCTTCCGCCGATCGTCTCGTCGCTGGCCGTTGTGAGCGTCGTTTTCGCTCTGCTCTCGCCGGCCCTTCTGTGTTTGTGCGGTGTGTCGCTGTTGACCTCGCTTGCCGCGGTCATCACGGGACACCTGGCCTTGAAGCGCATTCGGGAAGCGGACGGGCAATTATCGGGGCGCGGCGCCGCGATCGTCGGATTGAGTATCGGCTACCTGATGATCGTGGTCACGATCGTCTTCCTCGCCGCCTTGCTTCCCAAGTTGCAGACAGCCTATTTCAATCAGCGGCGGGATCGCGTGGAAGCTCGCCAGGCCGATCCACGTCAACCGCCCCGGTATCGACCATCAGAAAGTCCGGCGACCATCCAGGCCACGGTCCTGGCGGATGTGCCGGTGACGCGTGAGCTGGTTTGCGAGATTCCCGAATTGGGCTGGACCGTTCATTCGCTCGCATTTGCCCCGGACGGCAACCTGTTGGCGGTTGGCAAGCTGGACCGCAGTCTGCTGATTGTCGATGTTCACACCGCGGAGACGCGATGCAAGCTGGAAGACCTGAACCAGCTTTCAGCGGTTGAGAAGCTGGCTTTCTCGGCGGACGGAACGACCCTCTACGCGGCCGGTTCGAGCGGCCCGGTGATGCATTGGTCGATCGACGCCGAAGGTCAGTTGAGCGAGCCGAGGCAGCTTTTCAAGCACGAACAGAAGGTGACTTGTCTTGTGGCTGGTTCACCGGGTGCACCGGTACTGAGCGGCTCGGCTGATGGCCGCCTCATGTGGCGTATGCCGGGTGAAGAGCACGTCGAACGGCTGAACGGATTGCCGAAAAAGGCGCTGGCCGCCTTCCTCCCGGCGGACAGCGGACCGGCGCTGGCGACGGATGGCAGCACCCTGTTGCACTTCGACCTGGGCACGTCGAGGATCACCGCAACGCGGCAGTTCCCCCCGGGCGCGCATCAAGCCGCCGCCTTCTCCCGGGATGGCTCGAAGTTGGCGGTGACGGCCGGCTACGAGGTTCGCGTCTACGACGTCAATTCGGGTGCCAGCCTGGCTGCCTTCAAGGCCGGCAATGAGATGCAATGGACCGTGGCGTTTCACCCAGACGGTCGCCGCTTGATCACCGGGGGACGCGGGTTCGCCACGCTTTGGGATGTTGAATCGGAATCGGCGGAGTGGCGTTTCGATCTGGGGGGCATACTCTACGTCCAGACCTTGGCGATTTCCCCGGATGGTACCCGGTTGGCGGCCGTCCCGGCGGCGGCCGGTCAAACGCTCAGTGTCTTGCAGATCCCCGCCCAGCCGTGAGGCGGCCTTGGTCAGGCCGCGTCCTTGGACTGGCCGCCGTCCAGCAACGCCCGGTGCAATGGAGTGTCGATCGAGCGTACATGCAAGTCCTGCTGCGGGAAGGCGATCTCGATCTGAGCCGCCGCGAATTCGCGATTGATCTCCGAATGCAGTTCGTGGATCACGGCCAGGCGGTTTTCCAGGTTGGGCAGGAAGCAACGCAACGTAAAGTTCAACGAACTGTCGGCGAAGCGATCGAATGTCGCCAGGGGTTCCGGGTCGGACATGACCAACGGTTGCCGCCGTGCTACGTCCAGCAATAGCTGTCGCGCACGTTCCGTGTCGCTCCCATAGGCGACACCGACTTCAATCACGACCCGATTGATGTCGTCCGACAAGGTCCAGTTCATCACATCCTCGGTAATGAACTTCTTGTTCGGGATGATCAGTTCTCGGCGATCGAAGCTGGTGATCGTGGTCGCTCGAATCTGCATCCGGGTGACGCGGCCGTCGACGCCGCCCACCGTCACCAGATCACCCACACGGATCGGTCGTTCGAAGAGGATAATCACGCCGGAGACGAGGTTGGCGAAGATCTCCTGCAAACCGAAGCCGAGCCCCACGGTCATGGCGGCGGCCAGCCATTGGATGCTGCTCCAGCTCAACCCGACAACCAGGCAAGCGGTGATCACCGTGGCCACGGTCAACGAGTAGCGGAAGATCATGCCTGCCGCGTAACGCTGACCGACGTCGATCGGCATCCGCTCCAGGACGAGCACGTCAAACAGGGCCGGTAGATTGCGCGACAGGACGAGCCCCATTCCCAGCAGCAGGCCGGCCAGGATGGCGTGTTTCAACGTGGTCTTCACGTCCTTGTAGCTGGTCAGGACCTTCGCGGTGCCGTCCTCCGCGGTGACCGTCTGTTTGACTTCCACGGATTTCGAGGAGATGACAACCTGGTCCAGGACGCCCAGTGCCGGTGTCACGTCCGACCAGACCAGATAGGTGCCGATCAGGAATGCCGCGGTCACTGCGTAGCGGAGCAGGTAGCGCAGTTCGGAATCGTTCTTGTCGAACTGTGCCAGGGAGTCGTCCACCACTTCACTGGCGTGAGCGCCTTCGTCGTTGGCCGCCGCCGCTGCCGCAGCTTCCTGGGCCGCAAGCCGCTTCTGCTCCAGGCGAAAGCGGCGAACGATCAGCCAGCGGACGGCGACTGCCCGGGCCAGGCTGACGGCAAAGAGGACACTCAGCGTGGCTTGCAGGCGAATTGCAATCCGCTGGGCGGAGTAGTCGTAGCCGAGGGCCACAAGCAGCGCGAGCGCGCAGGGGACGCCGATGCCGAACAGGTAAGCGAGTTGCCGCAGGTGGATCATGCCGACATTGGAAGCGGGCCGGTTCCGACCACTCGTGCGGTTGCGGCGGATTCGTAGCGTGGCATGGGCGAAGACGACCAGGGCCGCCATCCCGACCAGAAAGCCCACACGTCCGAGGAAGGAAGACCACTCGCCCTCCCGGTACTGAGTCACGGCGGCGAGAAAGAAGACGCAGGGGACGCCAATCACCGTGAGCCAGGACAGGTTCCGCCGGGCGCGCCCGACGTTCTCTCCGCTCCACGCAAAGTGCCGCTCGGCGATCCCGTTGTTGCGACAGAGTTGGGAAGCAAATTGGCACAGCCAGAACACGTACGCGGCACTCTGAAAGCCGGTTCCCACCGCGATTCCCAACGCGGGCATGCCTGGACTAACCTGGAGTTGCCAACCGGCCAGCCACATCAAGCCCGGCCAGAAGGCGGTCGCCAGCCCAGCGGCGACAATCGCTTCGATCGTCGACGAGAACTTGCCGCGCAGCGCGTCTTCGTCCGTTTCGCAAATCCGATTGACCTGTTGGCGAAACCGGCGGCGACAAAGGAGCATGAGCGCGACCACCAGCGCGGCCAGGACGGCCAGGAGAGGACGCCGGCCGACGTGGTTCCAGGTCGCTTTCAAGACCGCCAGCCATTGCGCGGGTTGACCCAAGTCCTGAAGTTCCTCCCAGGCTTCGCCAAAATGGGCCGGTCCCATCGGATCGCTACTGCGAATCCACAAGACGCGTTCGTCAATGTAGGCCAGCGATCGCTCGATGCTCGCAAATAACTCCTGTTGGGCGACCTCCAGTTCAGCCAGCAGTTTCAGGTAGACGTCGTGATCGCTGGCCAGCGTCGTGAGCAGTTCTTCCTTGGAATCCAGCAGTTCATCCACCATGTGCCGCGAGAATGACTCATCCCCGTGCTGCGGTTGCTTCTGCAGCCTGTTGATGATTGCGGCAGCGATCCCCTCCCGGTCCTCGTACGCCTCTTGCTCGTCCTTCAGCGTCAACAGCGAGAGGTGCACCATCGGGGTTTCCGCGTTCACGAACCGCAGCCGTTCGCGGCACGCCTTGAGCGCCGGAAGTTGATCCCGCTGCCGTCGCAGCAACAGCCCGACCGTGGTCGAGTTGCCGGCTTTCTGGACCTTGTCCTCCATCTTGGCGTAGTCTTCGTTGATCTTCTCCAGCGTGGCCGTCGCATCCTGGACCTCTTTGCTGATCTGTTCGATCAGCGCGACCAGTGTCTTGCGACGGTCCGCCAGTTCCGCATTTCGCTGGGCCAGCGTCTTGAGCGCGGGCTCGGCATCCTGGAGCTGACGCCGTGCTTCTGCGGCTTGCCGGTCCGAATCCCGTTTGCGCGAGTCCGCCAGGAACTGCTGCCAGCGGGCGGCTTCCTTCTCCAGCGACTCGACATCCCGTTTTGCCAGGTCGCGCTGCAGGGGGGCGACGTCGGCGAACGTGTCGATCCGTTTGGATTCGAGCGGGTAAAGGGTCCGTTGGCGTTCGAGCGCCAGGAGTCGTGTTTCTGCTTCGTAGCGACGAGCGGACGTCCGTTGCGAGGCTGCTTCGGGAGCTGTCGTCAGCGCCTTCTTGGCCTCTTCGTAGAGCTTCTCGGTTTCCGGGATCAGCTTGGTCAGCTCGGCCTTCCGAGCGGTTCGGCGTTTGATCGTCTCCTCCCGCTTGGCCAGAGTCTCTTTGGCCTGCTTGAGCCGTTCCTCGACTTCGCTGACGGCTTGTTCAATGGCCTTGAGCGGCATCGATTCGTCCGCCTGGAAAGGAGCGTCGCTCCGCGGTGCGGCAAGTGCGTCCTGGACCTCTTTCAGCACATCCGGGGCCGTCAGGATATCCGCCTGAAATTGCTCCGCCTTCTCCGTGGCCTCATCCGCGGTCTTGAGCCATTCGCTGGCCGCCTTGAGCCGTTCGAGCGTGTCTTTGCGGGCCGCCTCGTCCAACGTCGTGTCCGCCGTCACCTCCTTGGTCTTGGCTTCAATGATGCTCTGCGTAATCGAGGCGGCGGCCTCTCCTTCCGTTTCGGTGAAGGCGGCCTGTTCGACCGCATGTTCCGGTGGCGCGGCCGCCAGCGGGTACGGGCCTGACCTGGTGCTGCCAGATTGTGCTGCGGCCCCCAGGCTGGCGAGCCACCCACTAACCACGGCGACGGTCAGAAGCAGCGGCAAACGGCGTTGTTTCGAGCGAAGTATGAATAGCATGAAATGGTCGATCCAGGTTGCAGATCCATCAAGGCGCACGACGGCGGATGGCTGCCGTGCCGATTCGAAAAGTATCAAAGCGTGCACCTCATGCGGCCCCCCGGTTCGCCGGCCCGCCCCGCCAGTCGTCGTGCCCACGTCCCGTTCGCTGTGTGAAATGCCGTGCCCGCCTTGCCTTGTCCGCCTTGAAAGGCGGCGGAGGGTAGCAGAGTCCGTAGACGGGAGCAAGTCCGCGCCCAAGTCCGGCAACCGGCCGCGGGATCTGGGAAGGTGGCCGGTGGAGACAAAGCTGTATGGGCCGCGTTGCGTCTTGCTTGGCGCCCCCCTCACCTCCGGCCCCCCTCCCCCAGACAGGTTGGGGGAGAGGGGAGCCAGTGTGGTCGCGGCTGATCGATCATCTAGGCGAACTGCCACCGGTCGCCCCATCTGGCGAGCGGTTTGAGTTCGATTGGCCGGTGGCGAGATCTTCAGCCGTGTCGTCGTTGGCGCCGTCGCCGGCAGGGGGGGCATGCTGAGCTGCGGTGGATTCCTGGGTCGATGCGGGGGCACACGTTGATGACTCGGGCGCCGATTCGGCCGTGAGAATACGAATCAGCTCAGCGTGATCACCTTTGACTTCCAGAATCTCTGCGGTCGCGCCTTGGAAGCCGATCGTGTCGCCGACTTCCGGCAGCTTCTGGGCGCGTGACATCAGCACGCCCGCCACGGTGTCGACATCCTGGTCATCCAGGTTGAGGTCCAGTACCTGCTCGACTTCCGCAATCGGCGTATTGCCCAGGACCACAAATTCGCCCGGCCCCTTCTCCGTCACATTGGGTTGTTCGCTGTCAAACTCGTCGTCGACCGGACCCACGATTTTTTCGAGGACGTTTTCCAGGGTGACGATCCCGATGATCGTGCCGTATTCGTCGACGACGAACGCCAGCAACTGATGCGTCTTCTGGAAGTGACGCAAGACCTGGCTGATCGGCATGTGCTCGGGGACTTTCTGCGCCGGGCGGATGATCTGCTGCAGGTCGAAGTCGGTCGAGTCCGCGGAGATCCCGGTGAGGTCCTTGATGTGCACGACACCGATAAGTTTGTCGAGCGACCCGTCAACGAGCGGGTAGCGGGTGTGCTTGCCCTGCTTGGCCTTTTGCAGGGAGACGGCAAACGTGTCGTTAACGTCCAACGAGTCGACCTCGACGCGCGGCACCATCACGCGGCGGCAGATCATGTCGTCGAACTCAAATACGGCGTTAATCAACGAGTGCTCGGCCCCGGTCACATGACCGTGGATGTGGGCCTCCCGCAGCAGGGCCCGAATCTCCTCTTCCGTGTGCGGTGACGCGTGTTCGGAACCGCCCTGCAACCCCAGCCGCGCCAGCACGAAGTCGGTGGTCACGTTGAGCAACGCCAGGAACGGAAACAAGACGATGTAAAAGAACTTCATCGGCGCAGCGCACCAGAGGAGCATCTTGGCCGGCTTGCGAATTGCAAAGATCTTGGGAGCTTGCTCGCCGATCACCAGGTGGAGCGCCGTGATCAGGCTGAAGGCGATGACAAACGCCAGGGCGTGAATCAGTTTCTCGGATTCGACGCCGGTAACGTCGAACAGCGGTCGCAATAGGTGGGCGAAGGCCGGCTCGCCGACCCAACCGAGGGCCAGCGAGGCCATGGTGATTCCCAGTTGGCAGGCGGACAGTGATTTATCCAAACGTTCGGCCAGCCAGAGCGCCGTTCTCGCGAACGGCCGGTTCGACTGCACGAGGTGCTGGATCTGGCTGATTCTGATTTTGACCAGCGCAAACTCGGCCGCCACGAAAAACCCATTCAGTGCAACCAGGAACAAGGCAATCAAGATATTGATCACATCGTTCAGCCAGTCAGGGTCGGAGATCCATTGCATCGGGTAGTTCATCCCCTCTCGAGAAAACAGGCGCCGGCGCGACGTCCGGGGCTTGGCTCCCGGTCCGATCTCGCCGCGATCCGGTTTCGGTAGAAAGACCTCGACCTGATTCGCGTTTCGAGTCTACCTCAAAACGGTTTCCATTTCGATTCCTGCCGCCGAGCCGGCGCACGGCAGCATCATGAAGGCTCGTGACACCGGGCGGCGTTCCACGCCTGAAACATCAAGACGTCCCACAGGTAGTAATGCCAGTCCTGTTCGCCGGCAACGTGCTCTTGCCATCGTTTGCGGATCGGGGCGACCTGGAAGAACCCCTCCTGCTGGAGCCGGCTTTCGCTGAGGAGATCTTCCGCCCAGCCGCGCAGCGGACCTCGCAACCAGGCGTCGAGCGGCACGCCGAAGCCGACTTTCGGACGATCCAGAAGGTCCCGTGGCAGGCAGCGATCCAGGATCTGCCGCAGCAGCCATTTCGGCTCGCCGCCATGGACCTTGTAATTGAGGGGTAGCGACCAGGCAAATTCGACGACCCGGTGGTCCAGCAACGGGACGCGCGCTTCCAGGCCGACACCCATGCTGGCCCGATCGACCTTGGCGAGAATATCGTCCGGAAGATAGGTGACGAAGTCGATTGCCATCAACTCTTCCAGCAAGTTGTCACGCGCCGTCCAGTCGTCGCAGCGATCGAAAATCGTGGCCGGGACCTGCCCGCCGACAACGATCTCGGCAGGGTGCTTCCAATGCGTGTGGGCGTGCCGATAGAGGTGACGACCGTCGGCCGCGGTCACCATGGCGGCTAAGGTGCGGCATTGCCGGCCTCGCCGTCCCGGCACCCTGCCGGCGGTTCGCAGCAGCGGGGCCAGGGCGCGGCGGGAACTGCGGGGCAACCAGCGAAGTCTCTTCCAAAGGTTGGCCACCAACGCATATCGCGTATAGCCGCCGAATAGCTCGTCGCCGCCGTCGCCGGAAAGGGCCACGGTGACGTGTTGCCGAGCGAACTGAGCGACCAGGAACGTGGGGATCTGAGACGAGTCGGCGAACGGTTCGTCATACAGGCTGGGCAGCCGCGGAATGACTTCCCGCGCCTGATCGGCCGTCACGTAGAGTTCGTGGTGGTCGGTCTTGAGGTGCTCAGCGACGCGCCGCGCGAAGTCCGCTTCGTTGTACTTCGGTTCGTCGAACCCGATCGAGAACGTCTGCAATGGGCGTGCGAGCTCACGCTGGGCGAGTGCGACGACGGTCGACGAGTCGACGCCGCCGGAGAGAAATGCACCCAGGGGGACGTCGGCCATTTGCCGCAAGCGGACGGCGTCCGTCACCAAGTTGTCAAGTTCACCGAGAGCCGCCTCGCGCGTTCCGCGAAATGGGTTCGCATCGCCACGCTCGGCGACCTCCCTGACACTCCAGTACTCGGTGGTGGCTAACGGCCCCGGCTTGTCATACGTGCGGATCGAGGCACAGGTTCCGGGCGGTAACTTGTAGATTCCTTCGTAGATGGAAATCGGGCCGGGAATGTAACTGTGTTGCAACAGCGTACAGATGGCGTCGCGATTGATCTCCGCCCTGAATCCCGGGTGGGCGGTGAGTGCTTTGAGTTCCGAGCCGAACACAAACTGTTGGTCGACCCAGCCATAGTAAAGCGGCTTGATGCCCAGCCGGTCGCGGGCCAGTCGCAAGCGGTGAGCCGCCGCATCCCAGACCGCCAAGGCGAACATGCCGTTGGTTTTGGTCAGCGTTTCACGCAGTCCCCAGGCGGCAATCGCTTCGATCAGCGTCTCGGTGTCCGAGTGGCCGCGAAACGTGATGCCTTGCGACGACAACTGGCGGCGAAGCTCCTGATGGTTGTAGATTTCACCGTTGTAAACAAGCACGTGCTTGCCGTCCGAAGACGGCATCGGTTGGTGCCCCGAAGCGGACAGATCGACGATGGCCAGCCGGCGATGGGACAAGCCGATACCGGCGGCGGCGTCGGCCCACTCGCCCCGATCATCCGGCCCGCGATGAACCAGCCTGTCTCCCATGCCGCCGACGATCGACCGCAGGGCAGCGGCCGGATGGCGGCGAGCGGGATCGTAGAGTCCAGCGAATCCGCACATAGCTCAGGCGGGCTCCGGTCGATGGGGATCGGTACAGGAAGCGAACGGCGCGGCGTCCGGATTCGCGCCCGTCAATACTGCCTGCCAGCGGGCATAGAAAACCGACTCACTGAAGCGATCGACGACCTCGCCGGCGCGGGCGCCCATCCTGCGTTGGAGGGCGGGGTCGGCCGTCAGCCGGTCCAACGCCGCAGCCAACGCAGAGACATTCTCCGGCTCCACCAGGATTCCATCGACGCCGTCACGCACGATTTCGTCCGGCCCGGTCGGGCAGGAAAAACTGACCACGGGAAGGCCGCACGCCATGGCCTCGAGGAGCACGTTGGGGAATCCTTCGTATCTGGACGAGAGCACGAAGGCCTCGGCCCGCTGAAACTCGGCCAGGTGATCGTCCCGCCAGCCCGGTAACTCGACCTGCTGCTCCAAGCCCAGTTCCCGGATCCGGGCCTCCAAGGCGGGGCGCTCCGACCCTTCACCAAGCACGCGGAGCGTCCAGCCGCGGCGTTGCGCGGTCGATTGGGCGAATGCATCGATCAGTAGATCAAAGCCCTTTTGCGGTACGAGCCGGCCGCAGGCCACCAGCAGGTGCTGCTGGAATCCGGCGACGGCAGGCGTGTCCGGTTGCTGGTTACACGATGGTTGTGCCGAACGGACGCAGTTTGGCACCACGTAGACGGCACGCCGCTTCACAAGCGGTTGAATGAACTCGCGAATCGCGTTGGTCTGCACGACGGCAGCGAAGCAACGGCGGTAAAGGCAGCGGCGCAAGAACGACCACGAGCGTCCCAGGTGATGATGGCGGGGGTCAACCCGTTCGCAGATGACAACTCGCAACCGCAGGCCGCAGGCTGCCAACAGGGTCAGCACGTTGATCTGGTCGGTGAAGCTGATCACCACGTCAGGCCGCGTCGCTCGCAGCGTGCGACGCAGCGTGCGAAGCCGCATCCAGTTGTTGGCGATCGCTTGCAGCGGCCCGGACGAATGGCGCATCACGTCCAGCCCGATTCGTTCCACCGAGGGCCGTAGCGGGTAAACGTCGGTCTCTGCCGCCGCCAAGGTGAGTAAGGAGACGTGGACTCCCTGGTCGGACCAGTGGTTGGCCATGTTGACCAAAACCCGCTCGGCACCACCGCCCGACAGTCCGTGGATGACCAGAGCAAGTCGTTGTGGCGGAGCAGCGTGGTTTCTCGATGAAGCCATACGTTTTGGAATCGACAGGTTACGGTCGGCGACCGCGGTTGCGTTCCCGAGCGGATCACGGGTTACGGGTGGCGTTGGTTGTGTCGTAGCAGGAAGTATCACCCGCGTAGGTCAGCACCTGCAAGGCCGTCAGCAGGCGAGGAAGCCGCTTCACGTTGCGGACCAGAAACGAGGCGTGCCGCGGACCGGATCCGAGGAAGTGGTTCCAGGCGACCAGGCGGCGAAATTGCCGTTCCCAGCGGCGGACGTGGTCGAGCGGAAAGCGGTCGCGGAACGCTTCGCTCTGCATCAGCCGGGCTGCCCTGGCGATCACGTCAATGGCCTGCCGCGGGTTGTCCTTGGTCTGCTGGCTATAGCTGGCCGGCAGTCGATAGTCGGTGGCGAACTCCTCCGGCAGGTAGCACATGCCGTACTTCAAACCGATGGCTCGGGCCGCGAACGTGTCCGCCCACGGGCCCAGTTCTTCGCGGTACCAGCCTGCTTCTTCGAACGCCGCGCGGCGGTAGATGGTCGCCGCGGAAGCCGAATGCGAAGCAAGTTCGACGTCAAGGTAGTCGTTCAGCACACGGGTCGGGCCGGCGTAGAGCGGTTCGGTCCACCGCCCGACTGCGACGCGGCCGATCACTTCGTCAAGCTCGTTCTTGACCACCACGTCGCCGAAGACGAGACCTGCCTGCGGGTGTGCTTCGGCGAGCCGCAGGGCGTGTTCGAAGAACTGTGGGAAACGATCGTCATCAGCGGCAGCGGCGTGAATGTAGTCACCGGTAGCGGCGGCGAAGAGCCGACGGTTCGCTTCGTTGACTCCGACATTCCGTTCACCGCGAATCAACCGGAGAAAGGGATAACGGGGCAAATAGGACTCGATCACCGCGATGCTCTCGTCCGTGGAGCCGTCGTCCAGGATGATGAATTCATCGGGCGGCCGCGTCTGATTCGCGTTGGCTTCGATCGAACGAGGGAGGAATTTCGCGTGATTGTAGTTGGGCATCACGACCGAGAGAGTGGCGCGCGGCATGATCAGCTCTCTTCCTCGACGTGCTGCAGATAGTCTGCGATGCCGCTGGCGATTTGGCGAAAGCGAACCTCCGGAAAGGCCGCCTGCAGGCGATTGGTTTCGAATACCAACGGATGGTCCCGGGCCGGATTCGGCGGCTTGAACTCGATCAACTCGGAGCGGCGTGCCGACGATAGCTGAAGTTGGTCAGCCACCAACTCGACGATCTCGCGGATTGGCCGGCTCCGGCCGGTCGCCACGTTCAGCGTGATCTCGCGCGGTGAGGTGACCAGCGCGTCAATCAACGCACACAGATCGTCCACGTGGATCAGGTCGCGGAGAACCTTCCCCTCGCCGCTCAATTCGAGCGAGTGTCCGGAGGCCAGGCGCCGGCAGAAACGGCCGACCACGCTCTTCCCGCCATCCGTCGGCCCATAGATTCCCGGCAGGCGGAGGCAGGCGACCGGACAGCGAACCTGGTTCCCGATCGAGAACAACTGCTCGCAGGCCAGCTTGGACAGCCCGTAGTAGGTGGTCGGCCGGACAGGCGTCGATTCGCAAATCGGCAGTTCGACCGCCGGGAGCCCGTACACGTCCGTGGAACTGAGGAAGACGATGCTCCGGACGTGGTCGGCCGGGAGCGATTCCAGCAGATTGCGGACCATGGTCAGGTTGCGCTGAAACAGGGACCAGGAATCACCGGCCAATCGCGAGATGCCGGCGCAGATGACCAGCGTCGTCTGGGGGCCGGATTGAGCCAAGCATCGCCGCGCCGATGGCAAGTCGAGCAGATCACAGGCGGAAGAAGAAAGTGGTGTTACGCGCGGCCTCGGGGTAACGCCGTCGGCGGTCGACGCGACTCGGAGGCGTTTGCTGAGTTGCCGGCCGATGAATCCGCTGCCACCCAGGATCAGAACCTCGGTTGCCGGGCCGCTCATGGCTGCGATCCTCTGCTCGCGAGCTCGTCGTGGAGGGCTTCCGCCAACGCCTGGCCCAGCAGAGCGTACCCGGCCGGCGTCATATGATCGTCGGTTTCCAGGTAGAGGTGCTGGCCGTCCGTCTGCTGCCGGCGAAAGGTGGCCAGGGGATCCACGCAGCGAATGTCCGCCTGGCGACAGAAGTCAGCCAGCCACTGATTGACCACTTGCTCACTGGTCATCCGCTCGTTGACCTCACATCCCCGTTCTTCTAGGAAGTCGACCCAGCGTCGCGAGACCAGATGCGCGTTGGGTATCGCCAGAATCACGAGTGGGATGCCCAGGCGGTCCGTGGTTACTTTGGCCGCGCCGAGCAATTCCGCGCAGAGTTTCCATTCGTATTGCATCGCCTCGAATGACTCCGGGCGAACGGCAAGCGAGTCGGCCGCGCCCGTGGGATGGAGGATGATCGCGCGGATCAGCCAGGGGTTCATCTGCCAGGCGAGTCCCCGGTCGATCCAACCGTCCGCCCGCAGCCGCTCGTACCGCTGCCGGGTATCGTCCGGATCGGCCGAGGCGGCCATTTCTTGGTGCAGTTGGGCTGGGTCGAGCGGATTCGGTTCGTTGAAAATCGGTCCCCGTCGTCCCTGCGCCGCGTCCGTCGCGGTCGTGGTGATGCGGGCGGGAGCGGAGAGGCCGGCGTAGCCCAGACGCACGAGGAACGACTTCATCGCCAAACGGTCAAACCAGGTGGTATCGGCACGCGCCAGGTGGCGGGTGAATGCAGCTTGCACGTCGGCATCGCTGGTGAGGTCCGCTGGAGGTATGACCGGGCAATCGTTGCCCACCAGCAGTCCGATCACAATCAGGTCCGGACGCAGTTCCACGGCGTATTGACGCAGGTACTTGAGGTAGTCGTGAGGGCCGGCGCCGGGACGTCCCATGTTGACGATCTCCAGGTCGGTCCGGCCGAACTTCTCGTGCAGCGTCCGTTCGGCGACCCGCGCATAAGCCTGTTCAGCCTCGACGCCCCACCCGAAGGTCATCGAGTCGCCGATGACCACGATCCGCTGCCGTTCCGGATGCCGGGTCGGAACGTCGCTGGATTCGCGCAAGCCCTGGCGATTGGTGACCACTCGAATGTCGAAGTCGTCCGTCGTGAACTGCACGTCCAACTGCTGCGGATTGATCTTCCAGGATGCATACGCTCCGATCCCCAGGGCGGCCGCCAACAGTTCGCTGGCGAGCAACGTCATGAGCGTCGCGCTGCCGGCCAGGAGGAACTTCAGGACGAGTTCGCGTTGCCGCTTCTTTGGCTGCCCGATCAGAGCCCACGCGCACTCGCAGCAGATGATCACCAGGCCAGCGTCCATCAGGCAGAGGACGATTGCCGGCGTGGGGACCACGCCAACCTTGAGCAGGGCCGCGACGGCCAGCAACCACATCAGGGGTGGTCCGATGACCACGAGCCAGGATAAGCCCGGTCTTCGGCGGAGCCACCCCAGCAAGGCATGGATACGCAATCGGCCGCTCCCGCCTCGCAGAATCGCCCAGGCAACATAGCTGGCCAGCAACAGGCCCGCCGCGTAGGCGGCCAGCACCATGGCGTATCGGGTCGACCAGAGGCCGAACAGCGAAGGCGAGCCGCTCCGCCGGGTCGCGAGGAGCAGGAAGGGGGGCCAGAGAAGGAGCGACGCCGCCAGCAGCAGCCGGTCGATCGCATGTCGGGGTGCCTGGAAAATCATCCGGGAAAGAATCGGTCCTGCAGACGGGGAATCGGAAATTTACGGAGCCGTTGGCGCCCCTTGTCTTGTGTCGCCAACGCCAAATCTGTTGCCGAGCCAGACAATCGGTTCCGGCAAACCCTGATTATAGCGTCGGCCGAGCTTGCTGAGATCGACGACCCCGCAGCCGCCGGGCTCCGCCGTCGTCGCGAAGGCGGGCGAGGTGTGGACGCGGACGGGTTGCTCGAATCGGCTTAAGTACTGCCACACAAACACTTTTTGGTGGGGGCCTGAAGGTTGACACTGGGGGCTCTCAACGATAGGCTCGAAGGTAGAATCCGCAGGTCGGTTGGGCCCGCACCTAGGCTCGCATGGTCGAGCGAATTGATCGTTGAGCCGTGGCGCGAGCCACTGAGAAACGCGCCAAAAACGAAGCGCGTCAATTCAGCGGTGCGGACCTGTGTAACGTTGTTGATGACTCGTCCTTTCGCCGTTGACCCCTGGGCCGGTTTCCCTGGGCTCGGCTGACCGTTGCGTGCCGATGTCCGGCCGCGTTCGCTGTTCTGATTGGAATCGTCCGTTCTGGAGCCTGGTTGTGATGCAATCCTCTGCTGTTGTACGTCAGAGTGTGGTTGGGGCCGTGATCGTGGGTATCGCCGGTTGCCTGGTTCCGCAAGCGTCCGCGTATACCCCTGAGAGCCCGGAGGTGCGGGCCTTGGTCAAGAAGGGCGTGACCTATATCGAACAGAATTACAAGAAGGAGAGTGTCGGGTATTACGGGCGGATGGGTGGTATGTGCCTGGTCGGGATGGCGATGTACAAGTACCACGGGAATCCGAACCACGAGCTGGTGCAGGCGGCTGTCGCCAAGTGCCGCGCCGTCTGCAAGGCGCGAGTGCCTTGGGGCGAAAACAGCAACTACAGTGTGGGCATTGCGATCATCTTTTTGGCCGAGGTGGATGCCTCGCTTTACCGGCCGGAGATTGAAGTTCTGCTCAACGCGTTGATGAAGCGTCAGATGTCCAACGGCGCGTGGAGCTACTCGGATCATAAGACGGGCGATACGTCCCAGACGCAGTATGCGGTCCTCGGGATGTGGATGGCCGGCCGCCAGAATATTGCGGTCCCGCAGACTTCGATCGAACGCGTCTGCAGTTGGCTGATGCGCGTCCAGGCACCCAATGGAAGCTGGGGTTACCAGGGCAAGGATCCCGGTAGCTACCAGCGTGTGAAACAGGACAAGGAGACCCATTCGCTGGCCGCGGCCGGCCTGGGAAGCACGTACGTCTGCGCCGAACTGCTCGGCTTCATCAGCCCACCCAAAGAAAAGAAGTCGGACAACGGCATTCCCGCGGCGCTCAAGCAGGTCGGCGACGATGCGGAGAAGAAGACAGGGCCGATCACCAACAAGATTCCCGCGCAAGTTCTCCGGCAAACGCTGAGCAGCGGCGACCGCTGGTTTGATTCGCTGCGGACGTTGCAGGCAACCGAGTACCAGCATTACTTCATGTATGCCCTGGAACGGTACATGAGCTTCCGCGAGATCGCCCAGGGAGAATCCAAGAAGGATCCGGACTGGTACAACTGGGGTGTCGAGTATCTCGGCAAGACACAGGCTCAAAACGGCAGTTGGAAGAGCTGCGAGGCGGGGCCGGTGATCGATTCCTCCTTCGCCGTATTGTTTCTTCTCCGCAGCACGCAGAAGTCGATCAAACGGATCGTCAAGGAGTCGGGCGTGACGCGAGGCGGCAAGTACCTGCCCGAAGATCTCACCAAGATCGCCGTCGACGCCAGCGGCCAGGTGAAAGATACGAAGGAGACGCCGCCCATCGAATTGCTGATGCAGTCTCTGGAAGAAGGGGATATCAATTCGATTGACTCGTCGATTCCCGCTCAGCTCACGCTGTCCGACGACCCCGCCAAACGGGCCAACGAGTTGATTCGGCTTCGTCGGATGGTGATGAACGGCGCCTACCAGGCTCGGCTGACTGCCGTGAAGACCATCGGCCGGGATCGTGACATCGACAACATCCCGGTCCTGATTTTCGCCCTCAGCGATCCCGATTACCGCGTTGTCAAGGCAGCCCAGAACGGTCTCAAGTACATCAGCCGGCGCATCGAAGGGTTTGGCCTCAAAGTGGGTGACGAGCGGCCCAGCAAGCCGCAGTACGTGGCGGCCCAGAACAAGTGGAAAGACTGGTACCGTTCGATTCGGCCCGATGGCGCGCTGATCGAGTAGGCGCGACCGCGATACCTTGCCGGTGCGGACCTGCGGAACGGCAGCCAACGTCGCCAGGCAGTCGCTGCTGCCCTCCACCGTTTGACGACGCCGGCCGTCCTCAGGACGTGATTGGCGATGGGGTGCCTCGGGTGCCTCGTGGAGGAGGGGGGGAGACCTTCGGTCAGCGGTTTCGGCGGGGTCGGAGACCCGCGCCGAGCTGGGGGGAGTAGGCCCGCGTCGAGCTGGGGGGGCGGAGGCCCGTGCCGAGCGGGCGGGAGTAGGCCCGCGCCGAGCTGGGGGGCAAAGCCCCGCGTTATGTAAGGGGTTCGCGATCCGCACCTACACCGCTGCGTGGGCGGCGGTTAGCCGGTTAGCACTGCCAGGATGGCGCGGCAAAAGTCGGGGAGGTCATCCGGTTTGCGGCTGGAGACGAAGTGACGGTCGACCACCACCGGCGCATCTTCCCAAATCGCGCCCGCGTTCTCCAGGTCGTCCTTGATTCCGGGCGATCCTGTCACGCGCACGCCGTCGTAGACCTTGGCGGAGATCGGGATCCAGCCGCCGTGGCAGATGGCGGCGACTAACTTGCCCGCCTCGGCAAAATCTCGCACCAGTTGCAGGAGCCCGGGGTCGCGGCGCAGCTTGTCCGGCATAAAGCCGCCCGGCACGATCAGGCCGGCAAAGTCATCGGCATGCATGTCGGCAATTGCCGCATCGGATTCGCAGGGGTAGCCGTGTTTTCCGGCATAGATTCGGTTGGCCTCCGGTCCCGCAACCGTGACTTCGGCGCCGGCCTCGATCAGCCTCAAACGGGGATACTGAAGTTCCAGGTCTTCGTAGATGTCGCCGACAAGAATCAAGATCCTCTGCCCGGTCAATGCTGGTTCGGTCATCGCGATGGCTCCTAGCGTGAAGAAGTCGATTGAGTGTGCCATCCGCCTGGCGCCGGGCGCCGCGGATCTGTCGCCCGTGCGGGCCGCGGTGCAGCCGCCGGGCGGGGGGCGGTGTGGTGGGCGACCGCAACAAGCGAATAATTAACTGCCGGCGTCCTACGGTTGGTCCAATGGTGGTGTGCGAACCTCGAACTCGACCATCACATGTGCCGGTTCCTGAGTTGCTGCAGCCAACCGCAAATCCACGCGCGCCCCGTAGGGCTCGGCCTGCACGACATTGATGGCGGCGGCCGGACCGTCTGCCTGCATGACGGAAACGTCCGGCTGTCGAACCAGGGGCGGGCAGAAGGCGAGGTGAAGCGAACGAGATCGCTCGCCAACGGCGAATTCTGCACGTGCCTCTCCGAAGATGAGATCGCTCCCGTCTGGATTTCGGAGTCGAGTCATCTGCTGGGTCAGGGTCGCCGCCAGGCCTTCGTCTACCGGTAACTTGCCGGCGGTGTCGCCCGGGGCGGATGACCCACGCAAGGGATCGGCCTCGTCATGAAACGCGGGTTGGCTGGCGGCCGTGTTCGGTTCGGTCTGCGCGCGGTTGGCCGGTACGGCCGTGTTTTTCGCAAGGCGGCTTTCCGGTGGCCGGCGCAAAGATGACGGGGATTGGCGTGAATTCGGGCCGGCCAGGACGCCGTGCCACCACCAACTTGCTTCGCTGCCTACCACCAACAACCACAGGAAGCCGACCGACCACGGGCTGGACCCGGGGACCGACAGGGCATAGCTGAGTGCGGTGAGGGCGGCCGAGGGGAGCAGGAGACGCGACCAGCCGACCAGCGGACGGGACCCTTGTTGCGGACGCGGCCAGGCCACCCGCAGGCCGCTCGCCAGACCAACCAGGGTGATTCCGATGACCGGCAATGTTCCGGCGGGCAAGGGCTGCACCAGGGCACCATCCAGTCGCCTTGCCAGGACGAGCACGCTGACGACCAGGAGAACGCAGGCGGTCGACGCCACACACGCCCGCACGATCGCCCGCGCGGGAGAAAAGTGTCGCGTCTCGACGAGGGCCTGGCCGGGCATTCCGATGGTTTCCGAGGACGAAGTGCGAGCTATTGCGGTGAGCGGTGCCGTGCAATGTCAGCAAGCTAACAGGCGTCGCCCCCCTCCGGCAAGACGTCTCGCCGGGGCGGGACCCTCCCTCGGTCGCCTAAGAATCATCAAGGCCTGAGAATCATTGCCGCCAGCGTGCCTGCCTCGAATGCGACCGCCGTCTCTGGGTGGTGGCATGCTGGACGGTGGTACGCTTGACGCGCCGCCGGAAGACGGCAGCGACCGGCGATCTGCCGATGCTATTCGTGACGCAATGCTTCAATCGGGTCCATCTGGGCAGCCCGATAGGCCGGGTAGAGTCCGAACATGACACCGATCACCACGGAGATTCCAAAGGCCAGGGGGATCGAGATGGGCACGATGATCGGGTCAACGTCCCGAACAACCTCCGGCAGGCTTTGGATCATTTCGGGTTTGTACCACTGCAGGCCGCTGCGCGCCAGCCGGATGATCGGCTGGCAGAGATAGCCGCCCAGGATGCCCGTGGCGCCGCCCATTACGGAAAGCACGATGGTTTCCACGAGAAACTGGCGAATGATGTCATTGCGGCGGGCACCCAGAGCGCGGCGAATGCCGATCTCCCGCGTCCGCTCGGTGACCGTCGCCAGCATGATGTTCATGATGCCGATGCCACCGACGATCAGCGAGATAGCCGCGATCAGACCCATGAAGACCATGAACATGATCCTTGTCCGCCGCGCTTGCTCTAAGAGCTCGAGCGGCACCACGACCGCCACATCCTGGACCTTGCCGTGGTTCTTCTCTAGCACTTGCTCGACCAGTTCCGCCGTCCGTTGAACGTTCTCGATCCCCTTCACACGCAACGTGATCTGGTCAAGCTGAATGGTTTGTCCTTCGCGGGAGCCGCTGCGGCGGACGACAATGGTGTCTCCGATCCGTTTGCGAATGGTGGTGATCGGCACGTAGACGTCGCTGCCGAAATCCTGGGCGTCCATCGACCCACCGATGGCGGCGGTCGGGTTTCGGTCCTGCACGATTCCCACGATCTTGTAGTAGTCTTCGTGCTCTTGAAGATAGATGCTGCGGCCGATGGGGTCTTCGTAGGGAAACAGGTCTTCCACGACACCGGCCGCCAGCACGCAAACGTTCTCCTGCAGCTTGACCTCGGCGTCCGTGATGAAGTGGCCCCGTTCGATTTCCAGCCGGGTCACTTCGGCATACTCGGGCGTGCAGCCCACCACGCGGGCCTCGATGTTGGTGTCGCCGTAGCGCACTTCGCGTTGCATTTCGCGAATTGGGATGGCACTGCGAATGTTGGGCAACGTGGCGACCAGCATATCGTAGTCTTCGCGGAGCAACCCATAGCTCAAGATGAAACTATTGGAACCCGCATCGGGCGGGTTGAGCGGCTTCCTGGAGCGGACCATGATGTTGTCCGCACCGAGCCCCTCGATCTGTTTTTGGGCTTCCTGGCTGATTCCTTCGCCGATCGCCAACAGCCAGATGACGCTGGCCACGCCAATAAAGATACCCAGCACGGTCAGCGCCGATCGCATCGGATGCAAGAACAGGCTCTTGATGCCGAGTATCCAGGTGCGAAGAAACAACATGAGCGGGTGGGTCCAGGCGAATCCGAGTGATCAAGATACAGTTGCGGTGGTCCGACGTCTTCCGCGGGCAGGCGACTACGGCGCGGTGCTCTTCTCCGCCTTGGCGAACAAATCGATCGGGCCGCCGGACGTGTTGAGTTTGACTCGGTCGTCGCCATTCAGGACGTCGGACTGGACGAGACCGTCCCGCAAGCGAATCACCCGCTTGGCGTGCACAGAGACTTCATCTTCGTGCGTGACCATGATGATTGTCTTGCCCATGTCATTCAAGTTTTCGAACAGGCGCAGAATCTCGGTCGTTGTGGCCGTATCGAGGTTTCCGGTCGGTTCGTCTGCCAGGATGAAGTAGGGATCGTTGACCAGGCTCCGCGCGATCGCCACCCGTTGCTGCTGACCACCGGAGAGCTGGGCAGGCCGGTGCCCCAGGCGATCGCCCAGTCCGACCAGGTCGGCCCACTCTGCGCAGCGGGCCCGGTCTTCCTTGGAAAGGGTACCCTGGTAGTAGAGGGGGACTTCGATATTCTCGACGACCGTCAACTGTTGGATCAGGTTGTAGGACTGGAACACGAACCCGATCCGCGAGGCCCGCGTGTAAGAGAGTTGGTTGTCATTCATCTGCGAGATGTCATCATCGCCCAGAAACAGCCGCCCTTCGGACGGCCGGTCGAGACATCCGAGCAGATTCAGGAGCGTGCTCTTTCCCGATCCGGAAGGCCCCATGATGGCGACGTAGTCACCTTCGGGGACCTCGAAGCTGACGCCGCGCAGCGCGCGGACCGTTTCACTCTTGAGCACATAGTTCTTGTGCAAGTCTTCTAGCCTGGCCGCCGCACTCATTGACCGCCACCTCCCGGGCCGCCACCTCCCGGCCGGCCGCCCCCTGGACCGCCACCTCCTGGCGGGCCGCCTCCGGCGGCACGCAGCTTGGCGAAGGCCGCTTTGAGTTCCGCGGCGCTCAGTTCGCCGTCGCCGTTGGTATCGGCCGTTTTCATGCGGTCCTTCAATCCGGCAGGCAGTTCATCCATCGTCACTTTGCCGTCGCCGTCGGAGTCGAGCCGCTGGATCATCGGGTCCGGCGCCCCTTTCTCCTTGCCTGCCGCAGCGTCGGCAGCCTGCTTCTTCTTAGCTTCTTCGGCGCTGCCGACCGGAGGGGCGTTTTCCACGGGCAGCGCGTCACTCGGCTGCGGGAAACGGGACTTGTCGAACTTGTCCAGGTGTTTCCGCGGGTTCACCACCACCTTTTCGCCGGCCTTGAGCGGGTCGGACTTTTCGACATTCACGGCCGCCATCTCTTCGGCGTTGGTCGAGCTAATCACGATCTCGCGCGTCTCCCACTTGTCTCCGTTCTGGATCAGGCAGAACGTCTTGCCGGTCTGCTCGTAGATGGCGGTCACCGGGAGTTGGATGGCGGATTCACTGTGTTCGATATGGATACTGACTTCCGCGGTCAGGCCGACGCGAATCTCCGGCGGCGGGTTGTTGATCTTGATCAGGGTGACATATTCCTTGGCCGAGGAACTCCAGAAGTTCCCCGGTTCGGCGTACTTGTTGACCTTGGTGACTTCGCCCTGCACGGTTTTGTCCCCGAAGGCGTCGATCCGGATCGTCACCGGGAGACCCTCCCGCACGAGGTTGATGCGCGATTCGTTGATCTTGGCTCGAATCTGCATCTGCTCGGGATCGGGCAGCCGAATGATGGCCTGCCGTTCGCGTACCGCCACGCCCGGCTCGACCACAAATTCGCTGCCGCTCCGGCTGCTGGTCACGTTGGCGTAAACGACCTGACCACCCTGGGGCGCGACCACCTTGCACTTGGCGAGCTGTTCTTCGATTTCCTGAAGGTTTTTCAATTCTTCCTTGTGGCTGTCTTGTTCGTTCTCCCATTTGACCTTCGCCGCCGCGATGTCGCTATCCAACTGGGTCACCATCTTTGGCTTGGTGAATTTTTCCAGCACTTCCAGTTTCTGTTCGGCCAGATCGAGCTCATTCTGGGCGGCGTCCACCCGGAATCGTTCTCCATCCAGCTGCAATGAAGTGAGCAGCCCGCGCGACACCAGCCGCTTGATCGACTCGAACGAGAGTTGCGCCTTCTTGAGATTCTCCTCGGCGACAAAGATCTCGTTCTGGATCATCTTGGCCTGTTCGTTGTAGGCCCCATTGATGTATTCGTCTTTCGCAATGACGGCCGTGTCGTAGGTTGCCTTGGCCTGGATCATGATCGCTTCACTGGTGTTGACCACGATCCGTTGGCGGCTCATCTCCTGTTCGAGATTGGACGAATCGAACGTGATCAGCCAATCACCTTCCTTGACAACCGTGCCTTCGGGTACGACGTCGATGATGGAAGTTGCCGGGCCGGTTCCGCCGGAGCGACTGCGGATTTCGCAGAGGATGTCGACGTTGTTCGAGCTTTCGACTTCGCCCTGTTCCAGAACCACATGATCATACGGGCCCTCAACGATCTCCTTCAGCAACGGTGCCTGGCTCACATCGTCGCCGTCTTGCCGAGTAAAAAAGATGACCGCGGCAATGATGATCCCAATCAAGGCCAGGGCACCCACGACAAAAATGGGGCTGGAACCCCGGCGGGGCCGTTCGCGGCCGGTCATTGCATGGGGACAGCAAGCGAAGCGACTCAACATGGTCACATCCTCAATTCGCGGTTTGCTTGGTTGCGGGGTGGGGCGGTGGCGGGCATACGAACCCTCCATTGTAGTCGCCCCGACAGGCGGATGACACGGGAAATGAGCCCGATTCGCCAATTGGCACAGCCCGCGTCGCCACCGACCGACCGCCAGTACTGGTTTGGGAAACTACGGAAGCGGCAGAGGATTTAAGGTGGGTCACGGCCCTCCGCCGGCGGTCAGACTGACTTCGGACCGGTTCAGCGCATAGGGCTCCTGGGGACCCAACCCCGCCAGGCCGCCGAGGGGGCGGAGAATCTCGCAGAATTGCGGATTTGGTGGAAAGAGCTGCCGACCGCCGCTGGGCTACCGACCGCCGCTGGGTTGCCGCTCGGAGGATTCCGAGACGAACCGCAGTTGTCCCGGGGCGACGCGAACCGGTGCGTCGGGCAGCTCGTCGCCGTATTCGAGGTTTTCCGGTTGCGGCAGCCGGCGCATTGCGGTGGGGCTCGCCTCGGGATCAATGACGGGCACGTCGGGTGGCACCAGTTCTCCCTCGATCGTCTCCGGGAAGTCGTCGCCCGGCAGCACGTGATTGGGCATCGCGGGGACCGTCTCGCCGGTATCGATCAGGAATTCGGCTTCGCCGCAAAATCCGTGCGGCGTGGGGAGCGACGATTGTTCGTCGATCGGACCCGGGTCAATCCAGGCGCCGGTCGGATCGAGGTTCATCGTCCCCAGGTTGAGATCGAGGGTCATTCGCTGGGCCTCGTGATTCAGCCACACACTGAGAAAGTCATTCTGGGCGCTCTGCAGATCGGCCAGCGCGGAGACGACGTCGCGAGCCGCCGTCACGCCGGTGTCCTGTCCCCGTTCTTCGCGGAGCTTTTGAATCTGGTCGTTCAGCACCACCTGGTCGATGGCGGACAAGACGGCGATCCGGCGTTCCTCGAAATTGACTCGACTGAGGTCGATCTGGCGGAGCGTGCCCCGCAGTGATTGGGTGATCTGGTCCACGAAGGTGTAGTAGCTGCGGCGGGCCTGTTCATACTCGATCAATGCCTGGCGGTACGTGTTGCGTTCGCCCAGGCGAGTGAGCGGGGCGTCGAACCGCAGGCCGACATGGATGTTGCTGTCGAGCGAACTCAGGTCGGCCGGATCATTGTTGTCACCCTGCCGCAGATCACCCTCGACGACAAAATCCAGAAAACCTTCCAGGTTGTCCGCATTGAATTCGATCAACCGCCAGGAGTCGACCAGCGAGGCCCGGGCGTTCATCCAGTCCCGGCGAAACGTTCTGGCCAGTTGCAGTGCCATGGGCCAGGAGAGTTCGACCGGCGTCAAGTTGACCGTTTCCGCTCGGGTCCGAGCGTGCACCAGGGAGAGGTCGAGCACATCGTCCGAGAGGTCCGACAGCACGCTGGGGATGGCAAAGATGACCTTTTCTTCCAACGCGCTGTAGAGCTCCGTCGGCTCCGGCTTCTGTTCGGCTTCGAGCAGCGTCGTGAGGGCGGCATCGATCGCGTCGAGCGGCTCAAAGTAAGAAGCGAAGAGCCTTTCCAGGCGGTCGATCTCTTCCTGCAGTTCGGCGGGCGTTTGCGTGACCCGGGCGACGTCGAAGACGACCGGGGCGATGTCCGCCACCAGGATGCTCTGGCAGGGGTCAAGGTTCCCGTATTCGGCGAACCGGTTCTGTTCAAAGTCGTACTTGGCTTTTAGTCGCTCGAGGTCCTGGCGGCGCTTGGGAATCGCTTCGGTCAAGGCCCCGATGTCCTCGGTAACCCGCGAGATGTTCTCCTGGCTGACCTGCTGGCAGGCCGCGCGAATCCGGGCGACGTGGCTCCGCAGCCGCTGCAGGTGATTGGCCAGTTCGTCGGACCAGGCCAGCGACGGCGTCAACCGGCCGTCCACATCAATCTGCTCGACGCCGTCCAGGATCTGTTCGTTGACAATCCCCACCTCGTCCCGGAGTCGGGTCATCGTGTCCTGCACCGCCAGAATTTTGGGATCGATCAGGTTGAACTGGTCGACCATCGGATCGACGATATCGACACATGTCTTCGGCGAGATCCCCAGCCTGATTTTGTAGTCGTCCAAGCTGGTCTGGTAGGCTGCCTGGCTGTTGAGCAGGCGGCTCTCCGCGTTAAGTAGGGCCTGGCGGGCCTGGGCGATCTGGAGCCGTTCCCGGACAATCGTCTCATTATCGTCGGGGATGGTCAGCAGGCTCTCGTTCAACGATTCGCGAAGTTGGGCCAGGTTGCTCCGCAAGCCGACGATGGTCACTTGCTGGTTGCGGATATCCTGCAGGTCCTGCAGCAGTCCCATGAAGCCGCCCACTTGCCCGGCGCCTGCGCCGCCGCCGCCAAATCCGCCGCCGCCTCCGCCTCCGCCCAGCGAGCCGAAACCGCCGCCGCCGACTCCGGAGAAGCCGGACAAACCCGCTCCGCCAAAGACGCCGCCGCGTCGTGACGCACCGGTACCGGCATCGCGGCCCATCATGATTTCCAGATAGAAGGCCCGCCGGTACCGCTCCATTTGCCGGACGTTGGAGAGCAGTGCCCGCTCGGACAACGTCAACTGCTCCATGATGCGATCCTTGCCGGCCTGTCGCAGCAACGGCTGAATGAAACCGAAGTCGGCGATCGTTCCCCAAGAGAACCCTTCATTGCTGAAGTCCCAGACCAGGGCATTGGCCAGTCCGACCGCCAGTTCCGCTCCGTTGGCGAAACTGCGTCGCAGACGGATGCCGTCGCCGCCCGTTCGGGGAAGGACGGCGGTCCGGCCCGGGCCGGCAAGCCGGCCGGTCTCCCGCGTAAACAGGGCCGCATCCAGTTCGGATCCGGTGTTCCCGTCGCGGTCCCAGGCGCCCCGGTAATCGGTTCGGTAGCCGCCGAAGAATTGCGTGTCAAACCGAAAGCGTTCGGCGCTCACGTCCAAGGCGGACAGGTAAAGCGTCTCGAATTGCCGTTGGTAGTCGGTCGAATGGAGCAAGGCCAATTGAAACGCCTGTTCTGAACTCAGCCGGAGGACGCCGTTCTCGTCGAGCCCCAACGTTTCGATGTAGCCCGGGTTTTGATCGAAATCGGTATCGCCGTTGCGATGCCACCACGGATAGCCCTTCTTGCCGTCGACATAGTGCATCAATTGGTGGGAGGTCGGATCGTCCTCGGGCATCGGGGGCCGGTCCGGATCGAAGGGGTCGAACATCCGCGAACGGGGATCGATCTCAATGCCGTAACGACCGAGCTGCCAGTGGGGATTGTTCGCTTTCTCGCGGACCAGCGCATACGCTTCCGCGTCCGCCTGCTCCCGGTAGTAACTGCGATGGCAACCACCGACGGTGAACGATGCAATTACGGCGCAAAGTGCCAAGCCACTGCGGACGAGATGCCGCTGGCGTCCAGGGGACGTCATCATCTGAGCCTCGATCGTTGGAGTAGGTCAGCGCTGCGGGGGAAAGGAGCAGTCGATGCGCTGGAGTGGCGTGTGACGTTGGTAGGTGTTCTGCGGGGAGTTCGGAGTAATCCGAACGGTGGGAACGCGACGATTTCGACAATCAGTCGTGTTACACTACGGATCGGGAAATAATTGGTACCGGCTTGAGCGATTATGATGGTGATTCATGGAGACCGGGCACGAGCGCTGTAAATGTAGACGTTGCAGCGAGTTAGGAATGGGCGTTTAGGGATGAAAAGTTTGACATCCTAAAACCCCCAGCTTATCATTCTTAGATGCAGGTCCCCATTCTCGGTTGGCCGGCGCGCCCCATGCGCGGTGCCCGAGTCGGCGAGCGGGAGGCTCCTGTTTGCGGGGCCGCTGCGGCCGGGATGCCAAGAACCGACTTGGATTCGACGTTGGTTTCATCACTCAAAAAGTAGACGGCGAACCTATTTATGAATAATCCGGTTCTCTGGCAGGCGGGCATCGGCGTGCTCACCCTGTTCTTCTTCTTTCTGATGTACATGTTCACCAAGACGTGGCGCTGGTTCCACGTCACGATGATGCTGTTCGTGTACGGCGCGTCGATTGCCACGGTGGTCTATGTTTCCATGACCTTGAAGACCCACGATGCTTGGCGCAGCCTGGTCCGCGAGCAACGGGAACTGGTGGCCAAACTGGCTGCCGAGCGTGACAAGTTGACGTTTGGCGACATCACCAAGCGGGAGCAGGAAACGACGCCGATCCGCGAGCTACACGCTCAATTGACACGTTCGATTATCGATCGAGGTCGCGTCTGGCGGGGCTGCACGGTGGCCGGCGCACCGGCCGCCGACGGCACGATTACGCTCGATACGACCGGGCCGGCCACCGACCCCAGGGATCGCAACAACATCTCCCAGGAGATGATTCTGTACGCGTTCACGGAGACACCGGCGCCTGCCGAGCTTGCTCCGGTGCTGGCCGACCCCACCTCGGCCATCAATTTTCCCCAGTATTACATTGGCGAATTCACGGCGACTGCCGTCACGGACACTTCGGTTACGCTGCGGCCGACCATCGGGCTGTCGCCCATGGGCATCGCCGCCATGAACACGGGCGGCTCGTGGTGTCTTTACGAGACCATGGCACCGGACGGACACTCGTTTTTTGCGACCAATCCGGAAGCATCGGCCGACCTGAACTTGGATGCCGACACCGAGCCGGTCTTTGGCCAGGTGGACCAGCGACAGATTGCCATGCATCTGGCGCGTGCCGGCAAGCTGCAGGGCGAGACCGACGAAGCGTTTCTGCAGCGTTACCAGGCGATCATCGATGCGTATGTCCGCGACGGCAAGCGGGCGTCCGACCAGGACCCGCCTGAGAACCGCTGGATCAAGGTCCGCTTCCTGGGGCCGTATGAGACCGAGGTGGATAGTGGTTCGGATCTCGGGGCCGTGAAGACGAGCCAGTCGTTCTTCGATCGGGGGCGCGCGGAGATCGCGATCCTCAAGCGGGGGGATCTGGCGAAGTTCAAGAAGAACGACATCGGCGTCTTTCCTCCGGAAGATGCGAATCGTCTGATCGACTCCGGCGTCTGCGAGCTGGTCGAACCGATCTATGTTCGCAGTCTCAACAACTACGGGCAGACGTTCCGGGAAATCCACCGCCGCTCGCAAGACCTGGCCGCTGACGTGGATCGCATCAAACGCCGGACAAACGAATTGACGAAGGCCAACGCCTTGACCGTCAGCCAGATTGCTTACCACGAAGAAGAGCAGACCAAGCTGAAGGCGGATCTGGCCAAGTTCGTTTACGAACGGGACGAGATCAAGAAATACCAGGAAACGCTGGCGGCCGCGGTCGCTGAGAAACGGGCCAGACTCAGTTTTCTCTACAATGCCAACCACAAGCTGGCACGCGATCTGGCCGCGGCCAACCGCGCGTTGACGCAGAAGATCAACCGCCAAACCGTCGAAGCTGCCAGCACGCCGTGATCCCAGCACGCCGTGATCCCAGCACGCCGTGAACCCAGCACGCCGTGAACCCAGCGTCGGGTTCACTTGAGCGTTGTCACTCGGGGTGGCCGCGGCACACCTACCGTTCGGGCCCCTTTATTTCTTGCGGCGAATCCAATCTCGCCTTCGTCGGTCGATGCCCCTACGATATGGGTTAGCTGATCCATTGCGGACACCTGACCTGGAAGCACCCGTAGATCGTATGGGAATCAACGACCGAGATTACTACCGCGACGAACCGCCTGCCGGGATCAACCTGGGCGGCGACTGGTCGATGGTGGCCAAACTGATCGCCATCAACGCGATCATCTTCATCGCCGACAAATTCACTGCCGACCATTGGCTGATGGAGAGCATGGCGGCCACGCCGGAGTCGATCACTCGGCCGTGGATGAGCTGGCAATTGATCACGTACGCCTTCGCGCATGACTACCGGGTGTACAGCCATGTTTTCTGGAACATGTTCGGCCTCTGGATCTTCGGCCGCGATATCGAGGGGGTCTACGGCAAGCGGGAATTCCTCTTGATGTACCTGGCCGCGGCGTTTCTGGGCGGGCTGGTCTACGCGCTTCGCTGTATCTCCGTTTACGACCCGGAATCGTGGCCCTTGCATAGCGTGCGCGGCGCCTCTGGGGCGGTGATGGCCGTCACGATCCTGTTTTGCCTGCACTATCCGAAGCGGACGATTCTCTTCATGATGGTGCTGCCGGTCCCTGCCTGGGCCCTGGGTTTGCTGTATATCGTCGGCAACCTGGCGGGCCTGGTCGGCGGCCAGGGTGGTGTGGCATTCGATGTCCATCTGGTCGGCGTGGCCTTCGCGCTCTGCTACTACCGCTTCGGGTGGCGGGTGAGCAACTGGATTCCCGGCTGGCGTGTTCCCAAGATTCGACGGGGACCGAAGCTCAAGTTGCACAAGCCCCCCGAGGATTATTCCGATCTGGACAGCGAGGGCGATCGGCTGTTGCAGAAGGTCAGCAGGGAAGGCATCGACAGCCTTTCCAAGGCAGAGAAACGGAAGCTGGAAGCGTATAGCCGGCGGATGAAGCAAAAGCACCGCTGACCTGTGGTCGACGGACCGCCCACCGTTTCCCATGCCGGATACCTGCCATGTCTGAAACCTCCAAAGTCAAGACGATCGGCGAACTGGCCGCGCTGCTCGACGCGGCACGGGCGGCGAACCGGGACGCTCGGCCAATTGTCGTTCATTGTCACGGTGTGTTCGATCTGTTGCACATCGGCCACATCCGGTATTTGCAGAAGGCCCGCGAGCTCGGCGATCTACTGGTCGTTACGGCGACTCCCGACCGGTATGTTAATAAGGGACCGCACCGTCCGGCGTTCAACGAGAAGCATCGGGTGGATTCACTGGCAGCCCTGGACTGCGTGGATTACGTGGCCGTCAACGAGTGGCCCATTGCCGCGGAAGCGATCCGTTTGCTACGGCCCGAGGTGTACGTGAAGGGGGCCGAGTTTCGTGACCACAAGACGCCCGAACTGCTGGCCGAAGAGGCGGTCGTGCACGAGCTGGGTGGGCGTGTTGAATTCATCGACGCCGTGCGTTCGAGTTCGTCGCACTTGATCAACCAATACTTGTCGCAGTTCGACGACGCGACCGACGAGTATCTGCGGGCATTTCGTTCGAGCCATACGCTGGCCGAGATGATCGAGTGGGTCGAGCGGGCTCGCGGGCTTCGCGTCCTCGTCGTCGGCGAAGCGATCATCGACGAGTATTACTCGTGTGCTGCCATCGGGCAGTCGGCCAAGGCTCCCATCCTGGCCGCCCGCTATGAGTCCCACGAGCGGTATGCGGGCGGGGCGATCGCCGTCGCTAATCATCTGGCCGGGTTCTGCCGGCAGGTTGACTTGCTCTCGATGGTCGGGGAGACGGATTCCGAAGAAGCCTGGTTGCGCGACCAATTGAAACCGAATGTCGACGCCCGCTTCATCGCCAAGGAAGCTTCTCCCACGATCGTCAAACGGCGATACCTGGAATCGTACTTCCAACTGCCCATGTTCGCGATCAACTTCCTCAGTGATGTCCCGTTGTCGGACGACGAACAGGCCGCTGCGTGCCGCCAGTTGGAGCAGATCGATCAGTACGACGCGGTGATTGTGACCGACTACGGGCACCAGATGCTGGCGCCGCGCGTGGTCGACCAGCTCTGTGCGGGCGCACGCTTCCTGGCCGTCAATACGCAATCCAATGCAGCCAATAAGGGCTTCCACACCATCTCGAAGTACCCGCGAGCCGACTATGTGTCGTTGGCCGAACACGAGTTGCAGTTGGAGTGTCGCAGCCGCAACGGCGATCTTGGCCAAATGTTGATGGATGTTGGCCAGCGGTTGTATGCCACGACGATCGCCGTCACGCTCGGAAAGCGAGGCTGCCTTTGTTACAATCGGCGGGCCGGTCTCTGCGAGGCGCCCGCACTGGCGACGAAGGTCGTCGACCGCGTCGGCGCCGGTGACGCGTTCTTCGGCTTCACATCGATCTGCGCCGCCCTCGACGCGCCGCTCGACATCCTCGCGTTTCTCGGCAACGTGGCCGGGGCGGAGGCCGTGGCTGTCGTGGGGAACAAGCAGACCATGGAGCCGCTGCCGTTGCAGCGGCACATCGAATCGCTCTTCAAGTAATCCGCCCATGAACAACGATCTGAAGACCGTCCTGGTGACGGGTGGCGCCGGCTACGTAGGGGCGGTTCTGACGCCCAAGCTGCTGGCCGCCGGGTACCGAGTCAAAGTGCTCGACCTCTGCATCTTCGGCCCGGAAGCGCTCGACAGCGTGCGCCAGCACCCGCGACTGGAGTTGATCGCGGGCGACCTGCGTGACAGGGAACTCCTGCAGCGTTCATTCGCCGGCTGTGACGCGGTGATTCATCTGGCGTGTGTTTCCAACGATCCCAGCTTTGACCTCGACCCGGTACTCGGCAAGTCCGTCAACTACGATGCCTTTTTGGACATCATCGCTGCCGCCAGGCAAAACCGGATCAAGCGATTTGTCTACGCCTCGTCGTCCAGCGTCTATGGCGTCAAGGCCGCGCCGAACGTGACGGAAGACCTGCCGCTGGAGCCGTTGACCGACTATTCGAAGTACAAGGCCCTCTGCGAGGACATCTTGTTGAGCGACCCCGATCTGGGCTTTACGTCTTTGATCCTGCGGCCGGCTACCGTGTGCGGCTATTCTCCCCGCTTGCGGCTCGACCTGACCGTCAATATTCTCACCAACCACGCCTATCACAACGGGGTGATCAAGGTCTTCGGCGGCGCGCAGATGCGTCCCAATATCCACATTGACGACATGACGGATGTTTACGTGAAGTCGCTGGAATGGCCCGCCGAGCGCATCGACCGCCAGATCTTCAACGTGGGGTACGAGAATCACACGGTGGCGGAAATTGCCGAAACCGTGCGTGACGTGGTCGGAACGGATGTTCGCATCGTCACCACACCCACCGACGACCATCGGTCGTACCATATTTGCTCGGACAAGATCCGCCGCCAACTCGGCTATTCACCACGGCGAACGATTCGTGATGCGGCGGCTGATCTGTTGACCGCGTTCCGGGCGGGTGCGGTGCCCGACGCCATGGACGACCCGCGGTACTACAACGTCAAAATGTTGCAGTCGATGCAGACGCCGTGAGCGAAATCCGATGAGCGGCCATACGCGATGAGCCATGTACCGCAATCCAGGAAGGGACGTCCGACGCCGGAACGGGGCGACACCGAGTTGGCTCGGCTGGCCCGCGCCGTTCGCCGAGAGATCGTGCAGATGTCGCATCGCGGCCGGGCGCCCCACCTGGGCTCCTGCTTGTCCTGTGTCGACATTCTGGTGACCGCCTACTGGAGGGTGCTCGACATCGACCCGGCTCGGCCTACCACGGAGGACCGCGATCGGCTGATCTTGAGCAAGGGCCATGCGGCGGCAGCCCTCTATGCCACGTTGGCCCACCGCGGATTCTTTCCCATGGACGAACTGGCCACGTTTAACCTGCCCGGTAGCCGCCTGCCGGAACAGCCGACGCCCCAGGGAGTGCCCGGTGTCGAGGCGGCGACCGGGTCGCTGGGGCACGGCTTATCGATCGGATTGGGGATGGCGCTGGCCGGCCGGATTAACGGCCTCGATTACCGCGTCCTGGTCGTGTTGAGTGACGGCGAATGCAATGAAGGGTCGGTTTGGGAAGCCGCCATGTTTGCCGCTGCGCAGCGGCTCTCGAACGTGGTGGCGATCGTCGACTTCAATCGCTGGCAGGCGACCGGCCGCAGTGAGCAGGTGATGGCCCTCAGCCCGCTGGTCGACAAGTTTGCCGCTTTCGGCTGGTCGGCACGGGAAGTCGACGGGCATGACATTTCAGAGTTGGCCGAATCGCTTCGCCAGGCACCCCTCGATCCCGACAAGCCGACGGCGCTGATCGCCCGGACGGTCAAGGGAAAGGGGGTTTCGTTCATGGAAGACGATAACAACTGGCACTACCGAATTCCCAGCGACCAGGAGTTGCAGGCCGCCCTGGACGAGTTGGCCGAGTCTTGAATGCGGAGAGGACATGCGAAACGCTTTTGCGAAGACACTGACGGAGCTTGCCGCGGACGATGAGCGGCTCGTCCTCCTCTCCGGTGATATCGGGAATCGGATGTTTGACGGTTTCAAGACCGCCTGCCCGGACCGCTTCTTCAATTGCGGTGTCGCCGAGGCCAACATGATGAGCATGGCGGCCGGCCTGGCGATGAGCGGACTCCGGCCGGTCGTCTACACGATTGTCCCGTTTGTTACCACACGCTGTCTCGAACAGATTCGTGTCGACGTCTGCTACCATCACGTGCCGGTCGTGATTGTCGGTGTGGGGGGAGGCTTGTCGTACGCCAGCCTGGGCGCGACACATCATTCGTGCGAAGACCTGGCGTTGATGCGGGCGCTGCCCCACATGCGGGTCGTCTGTCCCGGCGACGCACACGAGACGCGCGCCGCACTGAAGGCGGCGGTGGCCCTGTCGGAACCGGTCTACCTGCGGCTCGGCAAGAAGGGCGAGCCCCTGGTTCATTCGGCCGAGCCGGCACTGGAGATCGGGCGCGCGATTACGGTCCGTGAAGGCGCGGATGCCGTTCTGTTGAGTACCGGGAACCTGCTCCCGACCGCCGTGGAGGTCGCCGACCTGCTGGCCCCTGAGGGACTTGTCTTGCGCGTGGTCAGTGTTCATACCGTCAAACCGCTGGACGAAACCGCGCTGGCCGATGCGTTTCAGACGACCCCCCTGGTGGCCACGCTGGAAGAACACAGCCTGCTTGGCGGGTTGGGCGGCGCGGTTGCCGAATGGTTGGCAGAGCAGCCGCCGTCCCGAGGGCGGTTGCTGCGCCTCGGAACGGCGGACTCGTTTCTTCACGAGGCGGGCGGCCAGGATCATGCCCGCCAGCTTTATGAACTCACCCCGCCGCAGATCGCCGCCAGGATCCGCGACGCACTGCATCTACCGGATCCTGCCGCCAAGTGACGCTCGGCGGATCGCGGCGGACGGTTAGCCAACGCAAGCTCGCACCGGAACGCCGCAGCCGTTGTGGCGGGCCACTCAGAATCTATCCCCCTGCGTAAGCCGTGTGGGCGTCGGCCAGTGAGCGCCGTGCGGGCGCCTGGCCGGTCAGGATCCGAAACCGATACTGCAGCGTGACGCTCTCTCCATCCGCCAGTTTGACGACGGTGAATGGCCCGAAGCGACCGTAGTCCCGATACGCGGACCACCGCGCCCCCGGCGGATTGTCCGGGTGGCTCAGTTGTTGCACGGTCCACCACCGATCGCCGATCTGAAAGCTCTCGGCGACCCACGGCAAGTCGCGATCGCGTTTGGGGTCGATTCCGTCGGCGGGGAAGATGTATTGGGCTGACTTGTTCTCCGCCACTGCTTGCGAAGGCCGGAACTGCACACCTGCGTGCTCCGGGTCCCCATTCAGTTCGACATCGCCACCGACCGCCGTGAGCACGGTGGTCAGATCAACTTGCAGGTAGGTCCCCGCGGGTTGCGAGACGGCGTACGTTCGCGATTCGTCGATGACCGGTTGGCCACCAACGCCGATCCAGGCGATCCGGCCGACAATCGTGGCCCCGTTTGCATCGGCCGAATTGTCGCCAAACTGGCGATGAAGCTGCGCCGTGTTGCGAACGTGCCACAAGTCGTGTGATCGGCCGCCGTGGTGCAGCTTGTTCCAGCCGACGAAGATGCCGCGGTGATGCGGGAAGCGGCCGCCGGGTCCCTTGGTGAGCGTTTCGCCGTCGGGCGCGACCACATGCCCAAACACTTTGGCCGTGTCAAACGTCTTCTCCTTGGTGGATGTGTCCCGGGCATACATGTAGCGAAAAACGGGTTCCCCGTCGGGTGCTTGGATCTCGGCGTATTGGCCGTCGTGGTTGACGATCTTGTAGGCTTCGGCAGCCCAGGTCGCGGACGCCAAACCGGCGCCAGCCAGACAGACGGTGACACGTGTCAGCAGTTTCATCGGGGAACTCGTTTCTGCGGTGGGTGGTTCAGGGTGATCAACGGCATGTTTGGCCGCACGGAATTACAGGCAGCCCGCGGTCGCTCGAGTTTCAGGATGGCAGATTGGCCGACGATTGCAAACCGAGCGAACCGCGGGGCGCCGGCTGCTCGAGCGGATGCCAGCCGGGTACTAGCCGTCGACGCACCCGGCTGTCCGGGAGGCTAATTCCCGAGACTATTGCTCGAAGCGGACTTTCTCTTCGCCTGCCAGTCGAACCAGGTCGGGGAGGTCATACAGCCGCAGCGCTCCGTGCACGGTGCTATCCAGTTGACCGGCGGGCGTCGGGTTGCTGACGACCGAAGCCCAGTCGCGCGGCATGTCACGGAGCGTGACCGACGCGAAGCGGTCGGGCTGGAGCGCGGCGGCATGCAACGCAACGACACCTGCGTGGCCGCCGCCGACGAGGTGCACCTTGCGCGGATTGGTCCGTTCCTTCTGGTAGAAAGCGACGAAATCGGCGGCCGCCAGGGCGTCTTCCACCCGTCCTCCGATCAGCGGTTTGCCCAGCAGGTAGCTCAGGTAGTAGGTCTTCCAGTCGGTGAGCAGGTCACTGCGAGCTCGGGATGACGTTTCGCCCTGGCCGCGCAAGTCGACGGTGACCACGGCATAGCCGTCGTCGATCAGCGCTTCGATCGGCCCGTCCCGCTCGGCATCGCCCAGCTTCCCGTCCGCGTGCAAATACAGGTAGGCGTCATCCAGTGGGGCCGGGGGATGAAATGTCAGTGCCGGTAGCGGGATGGGTGAATCGGTGCGGAGAAGCAGTTTGTCGATGTGGTATTTTTCTCGTTTCACTCGCCCCAGGTCCTGAAAGGCCGGTGGCTTCAGGGCATCAGGCGGGCGGACGCCGATCGTCTCGCGGATCCGGGATACCAGCCGGTCCGTCGGTTTCTCCTTCCAAAGCTGTTTTCGCTGCTGAGCCAGCTCGGCTTCGTAGGAGGCGTTCAGGTCAAAGACCGAGCGTTCTTCCGGCAGCGCCAGCACTTGCCCCGATTCGGTACAAAGCAAGTCGCCGGGCGGACGTGCGGTGAGTTTGACAACCGAGACCGGTTCGTCCCGCTCGAGGAGCCACCGCTGCATCCAGTGTGTGATCGTTGCCAGGTTCTGCGGGTGAACGCCGTGCTTCCCGGGAACTTCGACCAGGTCAACCCGTTCTGGAAAGCCGAGCCGCCCGTAGAGCCGTTTGGCTTCCCGGTAGTTTTGCCACGCGCCCTCGATGCTGAAGAAGTCGTCGGTTGTGGCACTGATGAGCGTGGGCCGAGGGGCCCGCAGATGAACGTAGTCGGGCTGGTCGAGGCCGTAGGCGAGCTGCCCGAAAATGTTCTGTTCGGCGTCCTGCGGCCCGATGGTCTGGATCAGGTGCCGCAACGTGGTCAGGTAACAGGCGGGGGCCGCGCAGGCCACCCGGTCATCCAGGGCCATCACGTAGCTGGTCACCGTGCCGCCCCCGGAGCAACCGGTGAAGCCGATTCGCTGCGGATCGATTTCCGGCCGGCTCACCAGGTAGTCGATGGCGCGCATCGCATCCCACACGCGATACCGGGCCGTGTTGCGGCCGACCAGGATCGACCCCACTCCGATCAGGAAATGCTCGGTCGTCGTGCCGGAGTGCCTGGGTTGGCCGTTGTCGTCAAGAATCTGCGATCGCTCGCCCTGCCCGATCGGATCGAAGCACAGGGCCGCCATGCCGTGTTTGGCGAGCATCATTCCGAAGCGTTGGTTGTAGTCCGCCGTCTTGCCCGTGCGGCTGTGGCCGCTGGAGACCGCCACGCCCGGGACGGTTGCACCGGACCGGGCCGCTGCCCCGGCAGGCAGGTAGAGGTTGGCCGTGATATGATGCCGCGGCTGGCTCGCGAAGATCACCTTTTCAATCCGATACCCGTCGGCTTCGATGGTGCCGACGACCTCCGGGTTGAGCGGAGTCCGGGGCGGGAAGCCGCCCAGTTGCTTCACAAAGAACTCACGCAGGTCGGCCTGGTACGCTTGAATCTCTTCTGCTGTCGACAGTCCTTCGAAGCGTTGGGCGCGTTGGTCGAGGGCAGCGTAGGCGGCGCGCTGGAGCGCTACATAGAGCTTGCTGGAACTTTGCTCCTCTGCGGACAGGCAATCCAATTCGTCGGGAATTGCTTCGCGGTAGAGACCGCGGTTGCCGCTGAACAGGATGCCAAGTATCGCACAGGCCAGAAGGGAACGTTTCATGGGGCAATCTCCGCTGGGATCATGACTTGAGGGTCGCCGGGTGGAACGTCCGCCCCGCGCTCGCGCTCCCGCGGGCCGTTGACCATTGCTCGGCACGGGTCTCAAACCGTCGCTCGGCGCGGGTCTCCAACCGTCGCTCGGCGCGGATCTCAAACCGTCCCTCGGCACAGGTCTCCAACCGTCGCTCGGCGCGGGTCTCCAACCGTCGCTCGGCGCGGGTCTCCGACCCCGCCGAAACCGCCGACCGAAGGTCTCCAATTCCACGTCTCGAACGACTCCAAAACCACTTGTACCGCTTGCAATCAAGCTGCTCGCTACGAATCCCGCGCCACGGCGCCGAGCCACGATCGAGCGCACGTCGACATTCGTCCATCGAGCAAACCGGGAGCAAACCGGGACGCCCATTATGGCGTATCAGGGCGCGACGGAAATCCTCCCGCCACGAATTGGCGGTTACCGGCGGCCCCTGTTTCCGCCCAGCGGGGTGGTGGGGCCGGTTGCGGCCCCATGACGCGATGATGCCCCTCAGCAGGAGATCGGGGCGGTTGGCGGCATTCTCTCGACTTTCCGCTGTTGAAGTCGCCTCCGCACCCGATAGAATGGTGGGGTTGCAGTGGAGAGAGCTGTGCACGTTTGCAGCGACGCTGCCGATTACTATTCTTGAGGATTTGGACGAATGGCTGAAGGTACGATCAAGCGACTGACGGACAAGGGTTTTGGATTTATTGACACGGGAACAAGCCAGGATATGTTCTTCCACATGTCGAGCCTGGAGGGAGTGACGTACGACGAACTGCAAGAAGGTCAGCGTGTGTCGTACACCGAAGGGAGTGGGCCCAAGGGACCTCGCGCGGAGAATGTCCGCCCCGTCTAATGGGAGGCGGCGTTCTGCTGTCGAAGTAAGAATTAAGTTCAGCCCGTTGTCGCAGGTGATGCGTGAGTTCTCGCGCCATGCGGCCCGGGAAGACCGGCCTCACGGGGTCACCGATCTGTCTGGTGGTGGAACCGTTCGCAGTTCCCCGTGAAGGTGCGTTTGACGGAACGCGCACCGACCGCCCGTTGGCGAGTGCGGTTCGTGCTGTTCTGTGCGTCGCATTGAGGTTGTGCGAAAAGGGGTGGGACCCCAAACGTCCGTGGCACCCGCTGGGCTGCTCCGGCTTTCGGGGTCCCACCCCTTTTCGTCGCTAACCCGAATGCGTTGCCTTGCCATTCGACTGCAGGCAACACACGGTACTCCAGGCAACTGTTGTGCGCACGATCTGTCGGGCGACGTGGACTCGGGGCGACGTGGACTCGGCAGGCGGTATTCATTAAGCTTAAGGGGTGGTGTTCGCACCTCCCCACCTTAATGTCAACCAGCCCGCCGAATGACATGATCCCCAGCGACATCCATCGTCTTTGCCCCTGCGCCTATCGCCAGGCGATCCGTATCCTGTTGTCTGTTGCCGGCTGCCCGGCGGCCCTGGCCGTCTTTGGACTGCTTGCCAGCGCCGGCCAGGCGAGCGCAGCCGAACCGGCCCGAACGTTGAACTTTGTCAACGACGTGGTGCCTGTCTTGACGAAGGCGGGGTGCAACGCCGGAGTTTGCCATGCCAAGGCGGGCGGCGGGCAGAATGGTTTTCAGCTCTCGCTGCTCGGCTTCGAACCCCGCGAAGACTACGAGCATCTGGTGCTTGAAGGGCGCGGCCGACGATTGTTTCCCGCCGATCCGGCGCGGAGCCTGTTGTTGCTCAAAGCGACGGGCCAGAGACCGCACGGCGGCGGTGTCCGGTTGGACGCGAATTCCGAGTCGTACGGAATCCTGCAAACCTGGATTGAGCAAGGGACCCCGTTTGCCGGCGACGACGATCCGACCCTGGTCGCTCTGGAAGTTGACCCGCCCCGCGGGACGCTGCGGCCCGGCGAACAGCAGCAACTTCGCTCGTTGGCCCGCTATTCCGATGGCAGCGTCCGCGACGTGACGCAATTGGCGCTTTACGAGTGCAACGATCAGGCGATGGCGGACGTGAATGATGTGGGGCTCGTCACCGCTGCGGACATACCAGGTAAGGTCGCTGTAATGGTTCGTTACCAAGGCAGCGTGGCCGTACATTCCGCGTCGATCCCCTTGGGGGCGCCGGTCGAGCAGGTTCCTGCCTCACGCAATTTCATTGATGACCTGGTGTTCGCCAATCTCCAGGAAATCGGCATTCCGCCATCCCCCGTGTGCGACGACGCGACGTTCCTGCGGCGCGTCTCGCTGGACATTGGCGGGCGGTTGCCGACGGAAGAGGAAGTTCGCCAGTTCCTGGCCAACACGGATCCCGGGAAACGGGACCAGGCCATTGAAACGTTGTTGCGCAGTCCGGACTATGCCGACTATTTCGCCAACAAATGGACATCATTGCTGAAGAACCGTCGCGACGATGCCAGCGACATCACGTCGAACTTCGCCTTTCATGCCTGGGTCCGGGACAGCCTGCTGGCGAACACGCCCTACGATCAGTTGGTTCGCGAGTTGCTTGCTGCGACCGGAACCGTCATCGCGAACCCACCGGTCGCCTGGTACAAGCGGGTCAAGGAACCCAAGAATCAGCTCGAGGACGTTGCTCAGCTATTCCTCGGAGTGCGGATGCAGTGTGCCCAGTGCCACCACCACCCATTCGAACGCTGGAGTCAGGATGACTACTACGGGCTGGCTGCCTTCTTCAGTCAGGTCGGCCGCAAGCCGACCGGAACGCGCGGCGAAGACCTGATTTTTCACCGGCGAGGTGTGGCCGGTGCCAAGAACGTCAAGACCGGCGCCACCGTCAAGCCGATTGCCTTGGGGGATACTGTCGGTGAGATTCCCCCGGACGAAGATCCTCGACTCCGTCTTGCCGACTGGATGCGCAGCGAGACCAATCCCTTCTTCGCCAAGGCCTTGGTCAATCGTTACTGGAAACACTTCTTCAAGCGGGGATTGATCGAACCCGAAGATGACATCCGCGACACCAATCCCGCTACGAATCCTGAGTTACTGGCGGCGCTCGAGTCGCATTTTCGGAGCACCGGCTTTGACCTCAAAGAACTGGTACGCGTGATCACCCAATCGCACGCGTATCAGCTCAGTGCCGTTCCGAACGATCACAACCTGGTCGACCAGCAGAACTATTCGCGATACTATCCGCGCCGTCTCCAAGCGGAAGTCCTGCTGGACGCGATTGACGTTCTGACCGGCGCGACGACGACGTTCGCCAACCTTCCCGCTGGAACCCGCGCCGTCGCCTTGCCCGACAATAGCTACAACAAGTCGTCCCCGTTCCTTCGCGTCTTTGGTCGCCCCGAAGGAACCAGCGTTTGTGAATGCGAGCGGGTCCAGTCCGCAAGCCTGGCGCAAAGCCTTCATCTGATCAACGCGGCCGACATGAAGTCCAAGCTGGCCACCGCCAACGGTCGGGCCGACCGCCTGGCGAAGGACGACCGGCCGCCGGCCGACCGGGTGACCGAGTTGTATCTGGTTGCGTTCTCACGACGACCAAGGCCCGAAGAACTTGCCATTGCACTCGACTATCTGGCCGAGGAACGCACGAATACCGACGGCCAACCGTTGGCCGCTGCCCAGGCGGCACGGGAGAACTTTCAGGATCTCGTCTGGGCTCTGATGAACACCAAGGAGTTCTTGTTCAACCATTGATCGAACACGCCCCCGCTTGGATTGTCCTGACTCAATGAACCATCCCCATCTCATGTGGAATCGCATGCCAGTTATCATGACTCGTTGGAACGTGGAGCGGTCACGCAGAACCGTGCCCGTCGCGGCACGGCGCAGCCCGGTCGGTGACAGGACAGACCGCTCGCGGCCGGGCAGGTCGTCGGTGGGTCGGCCGTGGAATTGGCTGACTTTCGCCTTCGCGCTGCTTCTGATGTCCGGTTGGCAGGTGCCGGCGTGGGCCCAGTCCGTCTGTCTGCCCGCTCCCCGGTTGCTGACCACCATGCCGATGGGAGGTCAGGCGGGTTCCGAGTTTGAGGTCGCGATCACCGGCCAGACGATCGACGATGTGGACGCGTTGCTCTTTTCTCATCCGGGCATTACGGCCACGCCGAAGCAGGTCGACGGTCAGCCGGTTCCGAACCGATTCGTCGTTTCGATCCGCGCGGATTGTCCGCCCGGCATCTACGACGCACGGGTCATGTCGCGGCTGGGAGTTTCTTCGTCGCGGGCCTTCAGCGTCGGGACGCTTGCTGAAGTCGTGCAGGAGAACCCGAGCACCAGCGTCGCGACGGCAATGCCGCTCGACGTTAACTCGATTTGCAACGCAACGTTGCCCGTTCGGGCTGCCAACCACTACGCATTCCAAGCAAAGCAGGGGCAGCGGATCGTGGTGGATTGCGCCGCCAAGGGGATCGATTCGAAGATGAATCCCGTGTTGATCATTGCCGATCAGCAGGGACAGGACCTGGTGGTCGAACGCCGTGGCGGCGCGCTCGACTTCACCGCACCGGCCGACGGCACGTATCTGGTCAAGGTGCACGAGCTGACGTTCAAGGGGGGCGCCGAATACTTCTATCGGCTTGCGATCCGCGAGATCGCCGCCGAGGCGCCGCTAACGCGTTTGCCGAGTACCCGTTCGGTGAGTTCGTTTTCCTGGCCGCCGAACGGGCTTGACGAGGCTGCGGCCGGCAGCGAGCAGGAACCCAACAACCGGCATGATCAAGCGCAAGCGGTGACCCTGCCTTGCGACATCGGTGGCGCCTTCTATCCGGCAGCGGATGTCGACACTTTCGAGTTCGCCGGCGTGAAGGGGGATGTCTGGTGGATCGAAGTCGCGTCGGAGAGGCTGGGACGACCGACCGATCCGTCGATCATCGTGCAGCGCGTCGGCGGTGAAGGGGCGGAGGAGACGTTGACGGACGTCGTCGAACTGACCGACATCGCCAGCCCGGTGAAGCGGTCCAGCAACGGCTATGCTTACGATGGCCCTCCCTATAACGCCGGGTCGGCCGATATCATGGGCAAGTTGGAGATCAAGGAAGACGGGCTCTACCGGATCCAGTTGTCGGATCTGTTCGGAGGGACGCGCACCGATCCGCGCAACGTGTATCGCCTGGTGATCCGCAAAGCCGCACCGGATTTCGCACTGGTTGCCTGGGGATTGCACATGGAGCTGCGCAATGGCGATCGAAACGCGTTGTCCAAGCCCCTGGCCCTGCGCGGCGGTTCGACCGTCGCACTGGAAGTTGTCGCAGTCCGCCGCGATGGCTTCGACGGTCCCATTGAGCTGATGATGGACAATTTGCCCGCCGGCGTGTCGGCCGCCGGCCTGACGATTCCGGCAGGCAAGTCGCGGGGGATCATGCTTGTAACGGCCGAGCAGGACGCACCGCGCGGCCTGCAAATCGCCAACTTCTTTGGGCGAGCCACCATCGACGGCAGGGAAGTCGTTCGGCCCTGTTTTTCGGCATCCATGGCCTGGCCGGTTCCCAATGCCTGGTCCGAGGTTCCGGCGCCGCGGTTGATGGCGGATCTGCCGGTGTCGGTGGGTGGTTCCGAGTTTGCGGCGATTTCGATCGCGGCTGCAGAGGACAAGGTTTGGGAAGCAACCGCCGGTGGGAAGCTGAAGATTCCGTTGGCGCACGTGCGGCGGGAGGCGTTCTCCGGCGCCACGATGGGGCTCAAGACATTTGGAGCCGGCTTCGAGCGGGCGCCCAAGTTCGACGTGTCGCTCACCGAGGACAGCTCGGAAGCGGTGTTCGACCTGGCTGCCCTGAAGATTCCGCCCGGTGACCATCGGATTGCCTTGTACGGCAGCGCGGTCGCCAAGTACCGGTTCGATCCGCAAGCCGTTCTCTTCGCGGAACTGGCCCACCAACGGGCTGCGGCCGAAGCAGCCCAAGCGGCCGAACGCGCGCAACAGTTGGCGGCCGATGCCAGCTCGGCAACACCGGAGCAAGAGGCGGACCTACGCCAGGAAGCGGCGGCTGCCAGGCAGCAGAAGGCGGCTGCCGACGCGGCGCTCGCCGCAGCCAAGAAACAACTGGAGGCTGCCGAGAAACAGGCGCAGCCAAGAGACATTGTCGATATTATCGTTTCGCAACCGATCTCCATTCGTGTCAAACCGGCGGAATCAAAATGAGCGCACATCACGAACGAGCCACGCATGCCTGCTGTCCGGGTCCCGTCATGTCGGACGGCACCAGCCGACGTTGTTTCATGCGGATGGGATTGGCCGGTTTTGCGAGCCTTAGCTTGCCCGGCATCATGCGGCTGCGGGCGGCCGCAGCGGCCGGCAACCCACAAGGCGAGCAAAAGAAGTCGGCAGTCATCATGGTCTGGAAGCCGGGCGGCTGTTCGCACATTGACACCTATGACCCCAAGCCGCAGGCGGGCAGCGAATACCGGGGGCCGTTTACAACGATCCCCACGAAGGTGCCCGGGATGCACTTTAGCGAGTTGCTCCCGCGGCAGGCACAGATCGCCGACAAGTTCACCGTGCTGCGGAGCATGCATCAGGGCGCCGGCGGGCATCCGGCGGGCTCGATGCAGATGTTGTCGGGCGATTCCGACACACGGGATAAACCCAAACCGCGGCTGCCCGACTGGATGTCGGTGACCAACTACCTGCGGTCGCAGGAGGGGCCTCGTACGAATCCGCTGCCGGCCTACGTCGGCGTCAATCCACCGACGTCCTACAACGGGCCGGCCTACCTGGGCGATGCTTACTCGCCATTCTCCGTGACGGGCGACCCGAATTCTCCCAAATTCGTCGTGCCCAACATTGGATTGACGGACCAGCATGAAGTCCAGCGACTGGGCCGCCGTGCGTCCTTACGGCAACGGCTGGATCTGCTGGAACGATCCTTTGACCGGCAAGGCGAACTCGGTGCACTCGACCAGTTCGAGACACAGGCGATGACGCTGTTAACCAATCCGAAAACGAAAGACGCGTTCGACCTCAGCCAGGAGGACGAACGGACCCGCGACCGGTATGGACGCAACACCTGGGGGCAGCAGCTACTGCTGGCTCGACGATTGGTCGAGGCGGGCGTCGAGGTCTTGACCAGCAGTCTCCGCGGGCCGCTTTGCGGCCGCGTCCAGAATTGGGACGATCATGCGGTTAACCACCATGTCTTCGACGCCTTGCGATTCCGGGCCGATGCTTATGATCAGGCCGTCACTGCTTTGATTGAAGACCTCTACGAGCGAGGATTGGATCAGCGCGTACTGGTTGTCGTCACGGGGGAATTTGGACGGACACCCAAGATTAGCCACCAACCCAGCACCGGCGCCGGCAACGCCAGCGCTCCTGCCGGCACCAAGCAACCAGGCCGCGATCACTGGCCTCGGGCGTTTTCCAATCTGTGGGCCGGAGGTGGGATTGAGACGGGGAGATTCATCGGTGCCACCGACAAACGGGGCGAGGACGCGGTCGAGCGACGGTGCAATGCCGGCGATTTCCTGGCGACGATCTACCATCACCTGGGAATCGACGCCGCGAACACCTTGATCAAGGACTTCAACGGCCGGCCCACGCCGGTGGTCGATCACGGAAAGCCGATCACCGAGCTGACCGGGTAGCAGGCGGTTGTGCGGTGCGAATGCTTGTTGTGCTAGGGTCTCTGACCCCGCACACGGTCTGACCGCAGGTCTCCCTACCGGCGCCGCGAGCGATTGGCGCTTGCGACGGAACCCGCTTGTGATGGGAGACCTTCGGTCGGCGGTTTCGGCGGGGTCGGAGACCCGCGCCGAGCACTAAGCGACGCGCGCCGAGCACTAAGCGACGCGCGCCGAGCACTACGCGACCCTCGCCGAGCACACCGCGGCGCGCGCCGAGCACACCGCGACGCGCGCCGAGCACCCTGCGACGTGCGCTGAGCACGACGTGACCCGGTTTGAACATGGCGCGGTCCGCGCCTCGTGGTCGGGTCGAGGCCGGTTTCGCGAGCCAGGGGAGCTCGCTAGGATGGAAGCCGCCGACCGGTGGGGTCGGACGGAATTCGGCGCCTTCGCAGCAAGAGACGGCATCCGCATGATGACGCGCATTCGATGGGGAGTTCTCAGCACGGCAAAGATCGGGACGGAGAAGGTCATTCCGGCCATGCAGGCGGGGCAGTTGTGCGAAGTCGCGGCCATCGCATCTCGCTCGGCCGAAACGGCCCGCGCGGTGGCCGGGCGTCTGGGGATCCCGAAGTCGTTCGGGAGCTACGAAGGCCTGTTGGACGACCCGGACATTGATGCCGTTTACAACCCGCTGCCCAATCACATGCATGTGCCCTGGTCGATTCGTGCGCTAGAGGCGGGCAAGCATGTCTTGTGTGAAAAGCCGATCGGGTTGTCAGCGGCCGAAGGCCAGCAGTTGGTCGAGGCCGGACGGCGGCATCCATCGCTGAAGTTGATGGAAGCGTTCATGTATCGTCACCACCCCCAGTGGCAGAAAGCTCGACAGATCGTCGACGAGGGCGGGATCGGTCGACTGCTCAGCATTCAATCCGCGTTCAGCTATTTCAACGACGATGCCGGCAATATTCGCAACATGGCCGATATCGGCGGGGGCGGGATCATGGATATCGGCTGCTACCCGATCTCGCTGTCGCGATTCGTGTTCGCGGCCGAGCCGCAACGTGTCTTCGGTGCCATCGACATCGACCCGAATTTCCAGACCGATCGCCGCGCCTCCGTGATTCTCGATTTTGGCGGTCCGACTTCCAGTTTCCTTTGCTCGACGCGAATGGCGCCGTTCCAGCGCGTCAACCTGTTCGGTGAGCGGGGCAGAGTGGAGATTGAGATCCCGTTCAACGCCCCGCCGGATCGGCCCTGCCGGCTCTGGCATCAGCAAGCGGACGGGGCGATCGAAGAGATCTCATTCGAGATTTGCAATCAGTATACGATTCAGGGCGACCTGTTTGCCGCCGCTATCTTGCAGGACGAGCCGGTGCCGACCCCGATCGACGATGCCGTGGCGAACATGCGGGTCATCGAAGCGGTCATGAAGAGTGCCCGGGACGGATGTTGGACGGACGTCTAGCGCGGATTATTCATTAGCCGTTGGGCGTTAGCCCCGGTTCCTTTGAAAACAGAGCAAACCGGACGCTAGCGCGTTCCGGCTGATATGCGAGGCGTTTTGGGTAGGGTCACCACCAAAGTTTGCGGCACAGTAACTTGCACTGAATCGTCGCAGGTTCATGAATCATCCGGGCGAGCCGGAAACCAACTTGAGTTCCGCCGGATTCAGATTAGCCTGGAAAGTAACGTCCCCTGTCATCTCTGTTTCGTCTCCGCTTTCCCCTCCGGAGATCATCGTGATTGCATTTCCAAAGAAGGGCCGCTGGTTGGCGGCCGCCAGCGTACTGATTGCCGGCTGCGTCGTCTCCATTGCCATTGCCGCCCCGCCCACGACGCCGCGTAGCCGTTCGGCGGAGGCCATCGAGATCGCTCGACTGAGGTTGAAGCTTTACGAGCGTGTTGACTATCCATTGCGGATGCGGCAGCTACGGACGGACATCGAGATCATGGAGGCACGCGTCGCTTCGTTGCGTCGGCGTGTCAAAGAGACCGACCGCTTTCGTTACGCGGAAGGCATGTTCACCGCAACCGAGCGGCTGCGTCTCGAGTTGCTGGAAGCGGAACTGGTGCTTCGTGATTGGAAACACGAACTGACCTTGTTGCAGATCCATCACCAGGACGAGCGGCGTCTGCGCAGGTTGGAGATTGAGGCAGCCGAACGCCTGGCCGCGTCCCGCCCGACAGCGTCACCGGAATAGCGTCGGCGACGCAGCCGGGTGGATGTGCGGCAAGCTGTTGACGACACGGCCCGGCAGGCAGCAAGATCGCTTGACCTCATGCACGGCATGGCCTCCGGAATGGCGCGCCAATCCTGCCTGAATTCTTCTGGCGGCGGTGGCCGCGTTGAGCAAACGATTCATGAATCGCTTCCCGAGCGGCCATTGGGAGCGAATTACCGGGTCGCAAGCGTGAGTTCGCAAGTGGTCCCAGACCGTCCTGTGTGCACTCGCATCCCGCCGTGCTAGATGGCTTGGATCCGGTTTCGCTTTGCAAATGAGTCAAGTTTGAGCGACCAACGGGAGCGGACGAACATGCCGCGAGCGTCAGCTCGCTATTGGTCCGAGGCCCTGCCTTGCTAGATGTAATACATGATGTCGGCCTGCCCCATGGCCTGTTCGGCCAGTTGGGCGAACGTAATCGACTCCAGCAATTGCCGCTCGGCGGTCGCCAGTTCATTCCAGGCGGCAAACAGCGACCGCGTGCAAGGTGTCTGCTGTCCGGCATTGCTGACCGGAGCCCCGATTTGCCCTTCGCTGGCCGCCATCACGTCCGCCAGGGTGAGCTCGCCGGGGTCCTTGAGCAACTGATAGCCACCGGCGGCCCCTCGTGTGCTCCCCACGATCCCGGCCGTCTTGAGCTGCAAGAGAATCTGCACCAGGAACCGGGACGGAATCCCGTTGGGGTCGGCAATCTCCCGAATCCGCACCGGCCTGCCGGACCCATAGCGGGTGGCCAATTCCAGCACTGCAATGCAGGCATACTCGGTCTTGGCTGAAAGGTGCATGGGCTCACTTGGAATCGTGGTCGCAGCGATGCTCGCGGTACGACGAGTTACCCGATTTCCGGCCGACAACGGCGGGCAGGGATCGCCCGAACCACGCATCAGCCGCTGGGCGTTCGCCCCGGTTCCGTTCAATTGCGGGAATTGTCGTTCAGAGCATGACCTGCGGACTTGAATCGTTGTTCGTTAATGAATTATTCGGGCGATTCGTCATCCAACGCGTGGAGACCGCATTCCGTCTTGGCCGTTCCGCTCCAGCGCCCGGCACGCTCGTCTTCACCGAACATCACCGACCGTGTGCACGGCCAACAGCCAATGCTCGTGTAGCCTTGATCGTGAAGCGGGTTATAGGGGATCTCTTGCTCCGTGATCATCTTCCAGACATCTTGCTTCGTCCAATTTGCCAGTGGACTTACCTTGACCAGCTTGAACTTCTTGTCCCAGCCGACGATCGGCGCGCGAGCGCGGTCGGCGCTCTGGTCGCGCCGGATGGCACTTGTCCAGGCATGCATGCCGACAGTGGCCGAATGCAATAACTTGATCTTGCGATCGAAGCAGCACTGATCCGGGTTGGTCTTGTAGAGTGGACCGCCGTGCTTCGCTTCGTATTGCTCGACCGTCAGCTCGGGGCGTTTGAGCTCGACATCCAGCCCGTACCGCCTCGAGACTTCGTCGCGCAGCTCGAGCGTCTCCTGGAACTGGTAGCCCGTCTCCAGATTGAAGATCGGCGTTTCCGGGGCGAGCTCGGCCAGCATGTGGATCAGGACCATACCTTCCGGACCGAATGCAGTCGCCATCGTGAACCGAGGTGCAAATCGATCGACGGCCCAACGCAAGATCTCTTGCGGAGATGCCGTTTCCAGCCGCTCGCTGCTCGCCTTGAGTTCGGCAAGCAATTCCGGCGTGGCGACAAGCTCGTCCATGGCGCGTGCCTGCTGATCGGTGCGGGGGCCGGCCTCGGGGCGATCGGCCCAAGTTGTCGAATTGAGATCACTTGCAGTCATGGTCAGTATCTCACCTCAGACGTTTCATCTGCACGGGCTGCGGTCGCGGTGCCAACGCCGACGATTGCAGGGGATTTCCCGGACGACCCGGTTCGACCGCCCTGCCGGTTCAGCTTTGCCGATTCAATGCAGCGGCCGGCGCCGCAGACCACCCGTCAGCAGCAGAACGGCCAGAGCCGTTCGCCTACGTCCCCTCAATTGCTGAATGCTACTAATGTTCATCATCAAAGTCAAGTATGAGCCGGCTTGGCTGATTATCGGTTGGATTGCGGTCGGTTCTCCAGCTTCTGCGGCTTGGAATGGTTGTTTGGAATGGAAACTGCGGTGGGTGGACAGTTGATTGGAAGATGGGGGTGATATGAAGAGCGCGTGGTAGGGGTGGGTAGGGGTGATGGCGTAGCTGGGGTGGTTGGGGTTGGTGTGGGGGTGGGGTGGTGGACGGAGAGGTGGGTATAGGTGAGGTGGGTTTGGGTGAGGTGGGTTTGGGTGAGGTGGGTTTAGGGGAGTGGGGTTTCGGGGAGTGGGGTTTCGGGGAGATTGCGTCTGGGGAGACCTCCGGTCGGCGGTTTCGGCGGGGTCGGGAGACCCGCGCCGAGCGCGAGAGCATGAGCGTGGCAGACCCGCGCCGAGCGCGAGAGCGCGAGGGTGGGAGACCCGGGCAGCGGGCGCGAGCGCGAGGGTGGGAGACCCGCGCCGAGCGCGAGAGCGGGAGCGGGAGGGTGGGAGACCCGCGTCGAGTGCCTGGGCGCGCAGGTGGAGTCCGGATGACAACTTCGGTCTCCCGCTCACGAACTCCTGGCGCCCATCGTGCTTGCTTGCGGGTTGACGCGTCTTGTCTGGCAGGTCACATTGCCCGGTTGGTGGTCGGCTTCCGACCGAAGGTGCGGGTTCCTTGGAATCGAGTTGGCGGGAACGAGAGTATGGCAGGCGCGGAAAGGGTTTACCTGGCGGTGGACATGGGGGCGTCGAGCGGCCGTGTGGTGGCGGGGCTGTTTGACGGCCAGCGGATCCGACTGGAGGACGTGCACCGGTTCAGCAACGGCGGGATCGCCGCCAATGGCCGGCTTTACTGGGACGCATTGGCCCTCTGGGGGCACCTCCAGGACGGGTTGCGAAAAGCGGCGTCGACCTATGCTGATCGCGTCGTCAGCGTGGGGGTCGATACGTGGGGGGTCGACTATGGGTTGCTGGGCCCCGGCGACGAACTGTTGGGGAATCCTCGCCACTACCGCGACCCCCGCACTCGGGGCCAGTTGGAGAAGGCCTGGGGCGTGGTCAGCCGCGAGGAAATTTTCGGGTTGACCGGACTTCAGTTCATGGAGCTCAATACGCTCTACCAGTTGCTGGCGATGAAGGAAGAAAATCCTGGGTTGCTCGACATGGCCGAGTCTTTCCTGATGATGCCGGACCTGTTCCATTGGTGGCTGACCGGGACGAAGGCCAACGAATTCACGAATGCCACAACGACCCAGTTTTGCGGTGCCACCTCACGCCAGTGGTGCACGGAGCTGCTCGACCGGTTCGGCGTGCCGACGCGGATGCTGGAAGAACTGGTCCATCCGGGAACTGATCTCGGCCCCTTGCGCGCTTCCGTGGCGGAAGCGACGGGGCTAACGCAGGTGCGCGTCGTCGTGCCGGGTACGCACGATACGGCGAGTGCCGTGATGGCGGTACCGGCGTCCAGTCAACCTGGCGTTCGTCCCGACTGGTGCTATATCAGCAGCGGGACGTGGTCACTGATGGGGGCGGAGATTGCGGCGCCGGTCCTCAGCGACCGTTGCCGCGAGCTGAATTTTACGAATGAGGGTGGCGTAGGGGGTACGGCCCGGCTGCTCAAGAACATCGCCGGTCTCTGGCTGTTGCAAGAGTGCCAGCGAGCGTGGGCAGAGCAGGGGACGTCGCGGACGTGGGACGAGATCGTGCAGCTCGCTGCGGACGCGCCGCCGCTGGCCAGCCTGATCGACCCGGATCGAGGTGAATTCGTCGCACCGCAGGACATGCCGGCCGCCATTCGCCAGGCCTGCCGTCAAACGGACGAAGCCGTTCCGGAAAGCGATGGGGCCGTACTCCGCTGTGCCTTGGAGAGCTTGGCGATGCGGTATCGCATGGTCCTGGATTGGACGGAGGAGCTGGTCGGCGGGGCGATCGACCATGTGCACGTTGTCGGCGGTGGGACGCAGAACCGGCTGCTCTGCCAGATGACGGCGGACGCCTGCCAGCGCGTCGTTCTGGCCGGGCCCGTCGAGGCGACTGCGATCGGCAATCTGATGGTGCAGGTCTTGGCCGACAAACAGGTCGCGTCGGTGGCCGAGGCCCGCGAGGTCGTGCGGAAAAGTTTTTCAGTGGAACAATACGAGCCGCAGAACGCAGCGCCGTGGGACGAGGCGCACGAGCGGTTCAAGCGCCTGGTATAATCGGCCCGTTCGCCGACCGCAGCGCATTCACCATCCAGCAATCGTTCCAATCCCCAGCGAGGCAAACAAGATGATCAACGTGGGTGTCGCCGGAATCGGCTTTATGGGGTGGATTCATTACCTGGCCTACCAGAAGGTCGATTCCGCCCGGCTGACCGCAGTTGCCTCCCGCAGTCCGAGCAAGCTGGCTGGGGACTGGACGGACATCCAAGGTAACTTTGGGCCACCCGGTCGTCAGGTCGACCTCAGCGGAATCAAGACCTACTCCGACCTGGACGACCTGATCGCCGATCCGGACATCGACTTGATCGACAACTGCCTGCCTCCCCACTTGCATGCGGAGTTTTCGATCCGGGCACTCGAAGCCGGCAAGCACGTGTTTTGCGAAAAGCCGATGGCGCTCACCACGGCCGACTGTGATCGGATGGTGGCGACGGCGAACCGGGTCGGCAAGCAGATTCTGGTCGGGCACGTGCTGCCGTTCTTTCCGGAGTTCGCGTTTGCCAGGCGGTTAGTCGCCAGCGGCGAGTATGGTCGGCCGGTCGGCGGCTGCTTCAAGCGGGTCATTGCCGATCCGCTGTGGATCGACGACTTCTTCGACGCTGACCGCGTGGGCGGGCCGCTGGTCGATTTGCATGTCCACGACGCCCATTTCATCCGACTTCTGTTCGGGATGCCAACGTCGGTCTTCAGCCAGGGCCGCTTGCGCGGCGACGTCGTCGAGCACTGTACGACACTGTTCGGTTTCGAGGATCCCCAGATTGCCGTCTCGGCAACCAGCGGCGTCATCAACCAACAGGGGCGCGATTTCACGCACGCCTACGAACTGCACTTCGAGAAAGCGACCGTCCATTTTGACTTCGCCGCTTTCAAGGATGGGACGGAATTGATGCCCCTCAAAGTGCTCGTCGGCGACACGGCCGACGTGGATGCGATGGTGGTCCGCCCCGACCTGGGAGACGGAGACCCTGTCTACGCTTTTGAAGCGGAGATCGAAGAGGTTGTCCGCGCCGTCGAATCCGGCTCGCCGTCGCAACTGTTGTCAGGTGAGCTGGCCCGCGATGCGATTCATCTCTGTCATTTGCAGACCGAGTCGGTGACGCGGCGGTCGCAAGTGGCTGTCTGAGGCATCTGCCGGTCAACCTGCGGGGCCGATGATACCGGTCAGGCAAACTTTTCCTGTATTGCCGCTGGCAGGCATTGGTGTGCCGCGAATCGCGTTCGCTGCTTGAACGGTCGATGACACTATCGTTGTGACCTGTCTGGCACGAGCAATCGGTGCATGCCCGAGCAACCGTGCCAGCAGCGTTTTCGTGACGAACCAACTCGACGGCGACGATGCCCACTCGGCCCGTCCGGCAGCTAGGAAAGCCGGACTTCGCCCAAGGTGGCAAGGGTGCTGATTTGAATTGTAAGCCTGGAATCCTGTCTGCGCGGTGTCGACCGGTGTGGCGCGTCATCCTGCTGCCGGCAGCCATGATGCTCTGCTTGCTGGGCAGTGGTTGCTATGCGCCGATGAAGTCCAACGCGATTCCTGCGGCGACGCTGCCGCAGCATTTTCGCATTCCGCAGCGGACCTCGGGCCCCGAACTGAATTACTCGCAACTGACCACCAAGCCGCCCCACGATTACCTGCTCGGCGCGGACGACATCCTCGAGGTGACGGTTCCCGGCCTCTTTGAACAGTCCGAAATCCACCCGCTTCGTGTCCAGGTGATGTCGAACGGCGAGGTGCAGCTTCCGCTGGTCGGGTCGGTGTCGGTCGGTGGTCGAAACCTTCAGGAAGCGCAGCGGGCGATCAATTTCGCCTACGAGAACGGCTTCATCAACGACCCTCGCGTGAACGTCATCCTGGCAGAGCGGGCGACGATCAACGTACTGGTGATGGGGCAGGTTGCCGCACCCGGCGTGCACGCCCTGCCCAAGTACCAGAACGACGTTGGCCACGCGATCGCCGCGGCTCAGGGCTTTACGCCGGACGCGGCCGACTTCATCGAAGTCCACCGGCGCGAGTTGCCGGTCGAGCCCGTGGCGGCACCTCCGATCGCCCGCTTGCCGGCACCTTTTGGAAGCGAGCAACTGCCGGCCCCGCATCCCGGGTCGGGGCCTGAATTCTCCGCTTCGCCGTTCCCCCACATCTACCGAATTCCGCTGCGCGGACCGCAGACCCAGTTCGTCAGAGCGGACGATGTCGTCCTCCGACCCGGCGACGTGGTCGTCGTCCCCAATCGCAAGCACGAAGTCTTCTATGTCGTGGGACGGCTGAGTCCGACCAACACCGTTCGCTTCACCGTCGGGGATCGTGAACGCGAACTGGGAGTCGGCTTTATCCTCCCGCGGGATCGCGAGATTGATGTCGTCAAGGCGGTTGCCATGGCTGGGTACATCGATCCCATCGAATCGCCGACGACCGTCACCGTCCACCGGACGATGCCAGACGGCATGCCCTTGCTGATCAAGGTCGACCTGATCAAGGCCCGCTACGATCCGTTGGAAACCGTGCTCGTCGAACCGGGCGACATCATCTATCTCAATCCAGATCACCACTGGTGGATGCGGCGAACACTGGACCGCGTCCTGGGTAGCCTGATTACGATCCCCTATACGCAGCTTTGGATCCGGTAGCCCAACGCGTCAAACAGCACTTTCGAGCGGCCAGCGGCGATTGAAGTAGCGGATTCCGGAGAGCATTTGAGCTCGCATCAGGCTGCCCGGCGTGTGCCGGCTGACGTTGATTCGCCGGAGCCGTAGTGCGTCTGCCCGGCGCAGGTCGCTGATGCCGCGGCAGGTCGTAAAGGCCAGTTGGAAATGGGGCCGCAGACCGTCCACGACCTCGCGGCTGAACGCGCCTCCGGGATAGGCCAAGATGGGTGGAGCCGCGGGGACGTGGGCCTGAAGTTCATGCAGGGACGTCACGGCTTCGTCGATTGCCGTGGCGATCGGCACCCGGTTGAGGAGCGGGTGTGTTCGCGTGTGTGCGCCCAGCGTGAGGCCGTTTTTGGCGAGGTTCTTGAGTTCCTCCCAGGTCATTACCGCACTGGACGGTTCGGGTAAGCCGGCCTGGTCGGCCAGTTCCGCGACTCGGTGCAGCATCACGTCGTGGGGGAGCGATTTCAGTTGGCGCGACAGGTGGCGATAGATTCGCTCCGGCGCTTCCCCGGCAGCGACTTCGACCCCCAGTCCCGACAGATCGACCGCTCGGCCATGATGGACGGCCGCGTACACCGTATCCCACCAGAAGCTCCGGGGGCGATCCGGAAAGGCGGTTGGTACGAACATCACCGCCGGCAGTCCGAGCCGCTGCAGGGTTGGCCAGGCGTGGTCGAGGAAATCTCGATAGGCGTCGTCGAACGTGATCAAGACGCTGCGTGGCGGAAGTGGTGCTTCGTTCTGTACGGCTTGCAGGATCTGGTCGATCGTCACGACACAGGCGCGGGACGCCACGTGTTCCATCTGGCGCGCGAACTGGTCGGGAGTCGCACTGACCAGGTTTGTATTCAGGTCCGGTCGCGCGTCGGGCGTGTTGACCCGATGGTACGTCAGTACACGGAGCAGGTTCGGACGATGCTCCAACTTTTCCAGCAACGTGACCAGGCTCGAGAAGAGGGGATTTCGAGCGACGCGAATGATGCTCTGTCTGATCATTGGCGGCCCCCGTGCAATGCCGATTCCGAATTGCTCAACGCGGTGGAGGCTGCGCCGATGGCAGCTTCCGCATCGGTCGGGATCGGATTCGCTGCTGCTGCGTCTGAGCGGTTGCCACGCGGGGCATCGGTGGAAGCCGTCAGTTGATTGCCGGGCGGGAGGCCGGTGGCCGTGTGGGTGCGCGCCTGGCCCGTCATCGGTTCGACCGGCTTGCGAATGACCCGCAGCCAGTCCGCCAGGAACGGCACGGGGTCGCTCCAGGAGAACACGGCGCATGCCTTGGGCCCGCGCGTCGACCGCCACCAGTCAGGCAGCGTCAGCTCGCCCCGCCGCCAGAGGTCCCAGGACGCGCGCAAATCCCGCTTCCAATAGATCCATTTTGTGGCCGTGAAGTGCTGCTGCCGGTTGGCCGGCAAGGGAAGGCCAACGAGATCGCAGTACATGGTGTACAGCATCTCAACCGAAGTGGCTTCGGCGCACGTCGAACGGCCAGTCGGGCGACCGACGTTCGGTTCGATGATGAGATACTCCCCCGTCCGCTCGTGCCGCTTCATTTCGACGTAGCCCAGCCCGTGGAAGCCGGCCGCCTGGAAGAGGCGAATGGCTTCCCGGCGCACGGTTTCGTTGTCGCATTCCTGGCTGATCGACCCCACGCCCGTATGCGGCGGCCATTGGCGCAGCTTGTGCGAAGTGAAAGTGACCAGCGGTCGTGAATGGGCGTCAAAGTAGGCATCACAGGTGTAGTGATTCTCCAGCGGCCCCGGGATCCATTCCTGCAGCAGGAGCGTCCGCGTCCACACGGAGTAGTGCTCGAACGCCGCCAACAGCTCGTCCGCGGAGTTGACGATGACGGCTTTCTTGTTGGTATGGTTCAGCCAGAAAACGGTCTTGATCGCCGGCTTGAGGACCGCGGGGTAGGTCACCTCCCGCGCCGAAGTCTGGGCGTCCGCCAACGTGGTCAGGTTGAAGGACTTGGGGATCGGCAGCCCATGTTCCGTCGCGAACTGCGGAAACCGGCTCTTATCGGTCAGGCGTTCGATCGTTTCGGGCGCGGGCTGGGCAAAGTAGTACCAGGGTTCGAGCCGCTGGCGATGATGGGCGATCTGCAACACGCAGTTGTCGGTGCAAGGGATCAGGACCAGCTTTTCCTCAAGCTCGGCGGCGATGGAGAGCAAACAGTCAATCAGGGCAGGACCGTCGATGTCCGTCGTATAGAGCTGCTTGCAGGCGCGCGTCCGGCAACAGAAATGACCGGCATCGCGGGCAACCCCGAACACGGGGATGCCGCGGCGGGCATAGACCCGCGCGGTTTGCATTCCCGTGATGCAATCGAGGCCAACCACCACCACGGGAGGGCGTTGACGATGTGCTGCGGTTCCAGTCATGACACGAAACTTGACGAAGTGGCGGTTGTCTGTGAGCCGTTGGCCCGGCCGGGGTAGCGGCAGATCTGGTGCTGGACCGTTGCCACGACCTCGTTCAACGGCTGGTCGGCGTCGACGACCAGGAACTGGTCGACCGCCTCGCGGAGGTTCTGGTAGTCTTCCCGGCGGCGATTCAACAAGTCGACCGTGCCTTCACCCTTGCGAGCGAACATCGTCTCTGCCTTGGCATCGAGGCAGATGACCAGGTCCGGCCGGCGATAAAGGTATTTCAGGTAGTAGCCGTGAATCCGTTGGGACAGGGACCGCGGCTGGCTGTCACCCGAGATGTCGTAGGCGTAGAAGTCGACGAAGAAGTCGCGGTCCAGCAGCACCACCGTGCCTCGAAACAGGTACCAGCGGACCACCATCTGCCGGTAGGTCTCTTCAGCCAGCGTGTTCAACAGCCGCAGCCCCCGCTTGGCACGCCGCAAGGCCCGTTGCACGATCCACTTGGGCGGCGATTCCACCTGTTCCGGGTCACGCGGGCCGCCCCGGTGCCTCTTGCCGAGCCGTCGCTGGAGGGCGTGGATCAGCCGTGACGTCGGCAAGGCGACGTTACTCGCATCGAGGTTGACACCCATGTAGACGTACTTCGCCCGCATCGGAAGCGTCGCTTCCAATTGTCGCGAAACGGTGGTCTTGCCGACCCCGTCCGGTCCGATCATGGCAACAGTAAACATGCTACGTTATCAACCTTTGGGGAATCAAAGCCACGGTTTGAGGGCGGCACACAGGGTCCGGGCGCAAACCGGGTACGGGTGGTGGACCAGGTACGCCGGCATGTTGGTCATCAGTCTTGCCAACTGTTCCCGCAAGTGAATCGAGAGATCGTCGAGCACCGGGGAACGGCGGTCGGGGTAGGCAAAACGAAACTTGCGATAGACGGCCATCACTTCCGCGTATTCCTGTTCCAACATCAGGGCGATCCGTTCGACCAGTTCTCCAGCCGCCACCGGTGCGACACGGACCTCCGGATGCCGGTGCGACATCGTGAAAAAGATCGCGTCCAGCCGGGGTTCTTCACCCCGTAATGAGTCAGCCTCCAGATCGAACAGGCGGCGTGGTGCGACGTCGACCGAACGCCGTCGCTGCAGGGCCGGAACGAGGTGCTGGAGAACCGTTGCGGGGACCGCCTTGCGTCCCCAGCGGTGGGCCGCCATTCCTTCGATCACCTGCTGGGCCAGTCTGGCCGACCGCATCTGCCAGCGCTGACGACTGCCGACTCGTGCCAAATAGCCGGGCTGTTCGGCGAGCTGCCGGTCAGAGACTTGCAGCGGTTTCGGCAGGCCGAACATCGTATGCCGCGCGACGTCGACGTACGTCCAGTCGTCGCTGATGTAGTCGGCACCGTCCGCCATGAATCCGAGCAGCGAAGTGGTCTTGCCCCCACGGGCCCAGCCGGTCACCAAGGCGCCTTTTCCCCCGTACCGCACCGCCGCGGCATGCAGCGGTAACAGTCCCCGTGTCATGGCGGTCAGGTTGACAATCGGCAGCAGCAGCGGCAGCCGTGTGCCGCCATGCTGATAGACCAGCTCGCATTCCCCACCGAGGTGATCCAACGGAACCTGCACCCGGGCGCGGTGCTTCGAGCGGATGACCACGAATGAATCGGGCGTGAAGGCGATGTCGTCGTGCCCGATGAGCTGTTCGTTGGCGTCACCGACGCGATCGGCGAACCGCAGGTGCAGATCCACGTTGCTGGACGGCGGCGATTCGGCCAGGTCAAGTTCGCGGCTGATCAAGCGACGTTCCGCCGGTGTGGCCGCAGTCAAGCGCAGACGGAGACGACCGTGGAGGCACGCCTGTCGTGCTCCTGCCGGCATTGGCGCGAGGCGGTTCGGACTGTTTACCTGTTTGATCATTTGCGCGTTGATGGCTGCGTGGCCTGCCGTGACCTACGTGGTTACGTCGAAACGGTCTCCGCGGCAGGGTCGGGGGATGCCTCGGTGGCCGGAGAAACCTGGTTGGGGACGATCGATCGCATCTCTCCCTCGGCGCGATTCAGCAGTCCGGACAAGGTGACCTCTTCGTCGGGGAAAGTGGCGGCCCCGATGTGCATTCGCAGGCCGAGTTTCTCCAAGGCCAGTCGTTGCAGCCGCCGGCGAACACCGGCAGCGTGCTCGGAGGTGGCTTCCGGCAACAGGAGGACGTAGTGATCGCGGTTAAAGGCGATGATGTCGCAGTCCTTGGTTTCGTCCGAGAGCAGTTTGCCGACACGGGCGTCGATGTAGCGGCGAAGCGCGTTGTGCTGCACTTCCTTGATCAAGCGATTCAAGGCGACGGAGGTGCTCGTCCCATCCGTGGCCAAGGCCAGAACCGATACTCGGCGCTTGAACTGTCGAGCCCGGCGAATCTCACGGTAGAGGTCCGCCTGGCCTTGTTCGAATGACGTCGAACGGCCGCCGAGGTGCATCGTCATCACGGCGGCAGCTCCCTCTTCGAATTCATCGATGCTGGCAGCGATTCTCTGGGCCAGCAAGACGGTGATCAGGAGGGAAGAGGCTTCCGTCGCGGTGAGCGGCAAGCTGGCGCCGAACACTTCGTAGCCCAGCGTTACTTTCAGGCCCAGGTGCAGTGCCAGCGTGCTGGTCATCAGGAAGGCCAGGCTGCTGGAGTTGCGTCGCGGCAACACCAGCACCGTCACTGCAGCGCAGGCCGCAAGCACGTACACAAACGACGCCAGATTGATCGGCCCGTGCAGTCGTTCGATGCTAAAAAAAACCAGCAGCCACCCGATCGTGGCGGCGATCCAGATCCGCAGCTTCGTCATCGTCAATAGGCTCCTCGGGGGCGGATGACCGCTCCCACGGTTTTCAGCAGCAATTGGATGTCCAACCAGATGCAGCGGGTCTCGATGTATTCAATGTCCAACCGTAACCGCTCGTCAAACTCCAGGTCGCTGCGGCCGCTGATTTGCCAGAGGCCGGTGATGCCCGGTGTAACCTCCAGCCGCTCGGTGTGCCAGAGATCGTAAGTGCTGACATCGAAGGAGGTCGGCCGGGGACCGACCAGGCTCATTTCACCCAGCAGCACGTTGAAGATCTGGGGAAGCTCATCCAGGCTTGTCTTGCGCAGGAACTTTCCCACACGCGTCACGCGGGGGTCGTCCTGCACCTTGAAATCAGGCCATTGCAGTTGATTCAGGTGCGCGTACTTGACCTTCAATTCGTCAGCGTTCTTCACCATGGTGCGAAATTTGAACATCTTGAACCGCCGGCCTCCCTGGCCCGTTCGCGACTGGGAGAAGATGACGGGGCCCGGATCCTCCAGCCAAATGCAGATGGCACAGGCCAGCATCACCGGCAGGACGAACGGCAAGGCCAGCGTGCACAGCCCCACATCCATGATGCGTTTCGCAATCAAGTAACGGCGCGGGGCGACCTGGACCCCGAGGGTTTGCAGGCGGACCAACTGGTCTCGAATTGCAGCCGAATTTCCCAATGCACCAACTCCTTTGTCCGCCATCGGATCGCCGACGGCGCACTCTTCCCTCTGTTGCCTTATTGCAACTCTACGGCGCGTACCGCGGGGAGGCGGCGAGTTCGGTCGAAATGGTCCGATTTCGCCCCCCCAAGGCTCCACTGGAGAGGGGCCATTGAAGCGTAGCTCATGGATTGCGGCCGGTATGACCAGAGGGGGAAAGCGACCGCCGGCGGGGAATTTTCTCCCCTTGCCCACGCAAACGGAGACCTATGCTTGCAATAGAAAGGCCGAACTATGACGACATATCCCCCGACGACGCCGGGCTTACCGAGTTTTTCCGCGCAAATCACGTTGGCGTCGCTGTGGCGACGGCGCGGAGCGTTTGTGCTCAGCCTGGTTGTCAGCCTCTCGCTGGGCGCTGTCTACCTGGCAACTGCCCGCAGAACCTACCAGGTCAAGGCCCGCCTGCTGGTGGAAGAACGCGGAAGACCGTTAGAAACGGCCCAGCGGCCGGGCGACAACAAGGGGTTCCTGCCCACGCAGGTAGAGATCATTCGCAGTCCGGCCGTGATTCAACAGGTGGTTGAAGCCTTGTCGATCACACCCGGTCCGGATGGCGGCAGCCCCGTGCTGGATATTGTCGAGCACCTGGAAGCCCATCCCCTGGTGGGAACCGACGTCCTCACGCTTAACTTCCAAGACTCCAATCCCGCCCTGGCGATCGAGAAGTTGCAAGCCGTCATTGCCGCCTATCAGGGTTACCTGCGGACCAGCGAACAGGGAACCTACCGGCAGACGATCACGTTGCTGACCGACCGCGAGCAACAACTTCGTGAGGAGCTGAGTGACTTGCACCAGGAACTGGTCGAGCTCCGCAGAAGCAGCCCGTACATGAGTGACGATGGGACGGCGTCGGAAGTTCAACGAACGGTGCTCACCGGCGTCAGCCAAGCGCTGAGCGCGACCAAGGGCCGGACCGTGCAGTTGCGCGGCCTGCTCAAGGAGATGACGGCGTTTCGCGACGCGGAGATCGCCGCCAGCGAATCAGAGCGGATGTTTCCTACCGCGCTCGACTCGCATCAAGACGACTCGCATCAAGACGCCGTGCCGCTTCTCAGCGACCCGATTGACGGCCCGACCGACAGGACTCGAGCGGATTGGCTTGACGCCGTCGAGGTCCTCTCCCGTGTCGTCAAGGGTGGCTTGGCCAGTCTGGAGGATCCGGCACCGGTGCAGCAGGCACTCCTGGAAGCCCGCTCGCGGGAAACCGAACTGAGCCAACGGTTCGGTCAAAAGCATCCCGACCTGCGAGCCACGCGGAGGCTGATCGCCTCGCTGGAACAGCGACTTCGGCGGGCCGTGATGGAAGCACCGGTGGTCCTGGAACGCGAATTGGAATCCCTGGAACACGAAGAGTCGAGCCTGTTGGCACTGTACAACTCGGAACTCGCGAAAGCCAAAGAAGCGGACGCGTTCTTCCTCAAGGAACAAAAAACACGCGAAGACATCGAGCGGCTGCAGGAACTGCATGGATCGATTGTGTCGAGGCTGAGCGACTCGCGTCTGGCGGACCAGGCGTTGAGCGGCGGCCGCGCATCCGTATTCGTGAAGGTCCTCGATGGGCCGCAATTGGTGAACGACCAGGTCTGGCCGCAACCGGTCCCATTGCTCGGCCTGTGTGGATTGATGGGATTGGCGGGCGGCTTCGTCTGGGTGGTATTGGCCGAGCAGTTTCCGCGTACCAGAACTTCATCGGCGGCCTGAAGCGGTCCCGCAAGGGCGGCCGGACTGCGCGACAATCCACCGAACCGCGTGAAAACGCCGGAAGGTTAATGAACCATCCGGACGATTCCGGGGCGACCGAGAAATCGCCGTCACAATCATCGCCACGCGTGCTGGGATAGCCGGCACGAGTGACGTCCCGAAAACCAATCCCTCAACGCGGCGCCACCAGCGACACACGACGCGACGAAGGCATTTCTGAATCCGCCTTGATGAACGACCTTCAAAAACGTGATACCGCCACCGGTGGCGATGCCAGGGAACCTGCGGGGCAGCAGATCCGCGGGTCGGCCATGTTGCTGGTGGGCCGCCTGCTTTCCTTGGGCATGAATTTTGCCGGTCAAGTCTTGATCGTGCGTTTTCTTTCCAAGGTCGAGTACGGGTCCTTTGCGTTTGCACTATCGGTCGTTTCCCTTGGTTCGACCATGGCCCTACTGGGGTTTGACAAGACCCTCTCCCGGTTCGGTCCCATCTATCACGAGCGGGGCGACCAGGGGCGGCTGCTGGGCTCGATTGCACTCATGCTGACAACGTTGATCGGCCTGGGGACAGCCATCGTCCTGGTTGCGTGCGGGGTCCTGGCAGCGTGGGGGGGGGGCGCCGCCGGCAACTCGGATTCCGCCAGCCTGCTCCTGCTATTGATTGTGCTGGTACCAATCAACGCGATCGACAGTTTCTTGCTCTCCTTGTTCGCGGTCTTCGCGAATCCTCGATACATCTTCTTTCGCCGCTATGTGCTCAGCCCGGGGCTCAAGCTGCTCACGGTGACCGCCGTCGTGTTCGGCCACGGCAGCGTGGAATGGCTGGCGGTGGGATACACGGCGAGTGGCATTTTGGGGGTTGTGATCTGTGCCGTCCTGCTGCGGCGGGTGATTCTCGAGGAGGGGTTGCTGCGGCACGCACGCTGGAGCGAGATGCGGCTGCCTACTCGTGAGATCTTCGGCTTCAGCCTGCCGCTGATGACCTCGGACCTGACGTTTCTGCTCAAAGGGACCCTGGTGATTCTGTTCCTCGAGTTTGTGCTGGGTAGTACCAGTGTCGCCGAGTATCGGGCCGTGTTTCCCTTGGCGCGACTCAACGAGGTGGTCGTTGCCACCTTTGGGATCCTCTTCATGCCGACCGCGGCCCGATTCTTCGCCCAACGAAAGCATGCGGCGATCGACGACCTCTACTGGAAGACGGCGACCTGGATCACCGCCCTCTCGTTTCCCGTCTTCGCGGCTTGCTTCGCTTTTTCCGAGCCGCTGACCGTTTTGGTGTTCGGCGCCGAGTACGCCACGTCGGCACCGGTGTTGGTGCTCCTGTCACTCGGGTTTTACGCCAACGCGCTGTTTGGCTTCAACGTACTTACGCTGAAGGCCTACGGGCGTGTGCGATTTCTCGTACTCAGCGATCTGGCAGCCATGACGTTTGCCATCGCTGCCAACCTCCTGCTGATTCCCCGTTACGGCATCTGGGGCGCTGCCGTCGCGACCTGTTCCACGCAGTTCCTGCAAAACGTGATCAACCACTACGGCCTGGCGCGACATACGTCCGTGCGGCCGTTCCCCAGGTACTGCCTCGGCACCTACCTGACCGTGCTGCTGGCCACGGCCGTCTTGGTCGAGGTGCAGCAGCTTTGGCATCCGCCCATCGCGGCCGCGCTGGCGTTGGTCGCCGGAGCCACGGTGGTTGTCGTGGGCGTCAGCCGCAAACAGCTTGAACTGACCGACGCGATACCTCAACTCGCCCGCTTCCCCTTATTGGCCCGAGTGCTCGGGTAATGCGATGACAACCATCACACCACCACGTTGCGACACGGTAGAAGACGTCCCGCTGGAGACGCGGCAGGCGCTCAGGCCGCAGTCCGCCCAGAAGGTCGGCTATCTGATGTCGCGTTTCCCCAAGCTCACTGAGACGTTCGTCCTGTACGAGATTCTGGCAGTGGAGGCGGCAGGCCTGCAGGTCGAGATCTTGCCTTTGCAACGGGAGCGGACCGAGGTCATGCACCGCGAAGCGCGGCCCCTGGTTGCCCGTGCGCGTTTCACTCCCTGGCTGTTCTCCTGGTCGCTGTTGCTGGCACACCTGCATTACATCAGGCGGCGACCGGCCGTTTATCTGGCAACCTTGAGTACGTTGATCGCAGCCAACTGGGGGAGCCGACGCTACCTGGCCGGCGCGATCGCCTTTTTCCCCAAGGCCGTGCTGCTGGCGCGGATCGCCAGTCAGCAGCGACTGACGCACCTGCATGCTCACTTTGCCAGTCACCCCGCGGCCGTGGCCTATGTCATCCACCGCCTGACCGGGATCCCATTCAGCTTTACGGCTCACGGGTCGGACCTTCACCGCGACCGGCACATGCTGCGCGAGAAGGTGGCGGCGGCCAAGACCGTGGTGGCGATCTCTGCCTACAACCGGGAGGTGATCCTGAAGGAGTGCGGACAGGAATTCGGACCGAAAGTGGTCGTGATTCACTGCGGCGTGGATACCGAACGGTTTCGCCCCCGCGCTCACCCCACGCCCTTCGAGCGGCAGGCGGGACCGTTCGCGATCGTCTGCACCGGTTCACTTCACGCCGTCAAGGGGCAGCGGGTCCTGCTGAGCGCTTGTCGTCGCCTGCGGGACGAAGGCCACGACTTCGTCTGTCATTTTGCCGGCGACGGTCCGGACCGCCGGGAACTGGAGGCCTTTGCTGAAGAGGCCGGACTGGCAAGCCGGGTCCGTTTCCACGGTCAGTTGACTCAGGCCGCCCTGCGAGCGTTGCTGGACGACGCCGACGTGGTGGCGGCACCCAGCGTGCCGACGACCTGCGGTCGCCGCGAGGGAATACCCGTCGCCTTAATGGAGGCCCTGGGAAGTGGAATTGCCGCCGTTGCCAGCCGGCTCTCCGGGATTCCCGAACTGGTTCGCCACGAGGAGACCGGGCTGCTGATTCCGCCCGGCGACGACGGAGCGCTGGCCGCCGCGCTGGCGCGCCTGGCCACCGATTCCACGCTACGGCATCGCCTGGCGCGGCAGGGCCGAGACCTCGTGCACCAGGAATTCGACCTGCATCAGAACGCAACCACACTGGCCGCCGAATTCTCTCCTGCGAGCCGACCATGATGATATTCCTCAAATTGACGTTCGTCGCCTCCCTGGCGATCGTGCTCTACGCCTACCTGCTGTTTCCCCTGCTCCTGTTGATGCGGGCCGCGATCTGGCGCCGACCGGTCAATACGGCGGAGATCCGGCCCTCGGTCAGCATGATTATCTGCTGCCATAACGAAGAGCAGAGTATCGAAAGGAAGCTGCACAACTGCCTGGCACTCGATTACCCGACCGAGCGACTGCAGATCCTTGTCGCTTCTGACGGTTCTGACGACCGTACGGAAGAGTTGGTTAGCCGCTTCGAGAAGGATGGAGTTCGGTTGCTGCGTTTGCCACGGGGCGGAAAGGCCAAAGCCCTCAACGCCGCGGTCCGTCAGGCCGACGCTGACGTGCTGGTGTTCTCCGACGCCAACAGCATGTACGCGCCGGATGCGATTCGGGCGTTGGTGCGGCCATTGGCGGATCCCGCCGTGGGTGGCGTGGCCGGCGACCAGCGGTACGTGCAGGACGCCGCGGCGACACCGGCGTCGCAGGACGGCGAACAGAGCTACTGGAACTATGATCGCTGGTTGAAGCGGGCGCAAAGCCGCGCGGGCAGCGTGACGTCAGCCACCGGCGCCATCTACTGCATTCGCCGTGCCCTGTTTCGGGATGTTCCCAGCGGCGTCACGGATGATTTCGTGACGTCGGCCGGTGTCGTGGCCCAGGGATACCGGCTGGTCTTCGCCCCCGACGCGGTTGCCTATGAGCATGTGGCGGGCACGAGCGGTGCCGAGTTTCGTCGCAAGGTCCGGCTCATGACGCGCGGGTTGCGCGGTGTGTTGGAACTGAGACGGTTGCTGAACCCATTCCGCTACGGCTTATATTCCCTACAGCTCTTCTCTCACAAAGTGTTGCGCCGACTGCTGTTTGTTTGGTTGGTCAGTTTGCTGGTAACCAGCCTGCTGCTCTGGAATTATGGCCTATTCTTTCAAGTTGTCGCCGCGTCGCAGGTGTTCGGTTACGGTTGCGCCGTCATTGGAACCCTGTTCGGCTGGACGCGGATTGGCAAATTCAAGCTGTTTTCGGTTCCCGCCTTCTTTGTGATGGCCAACGTGGCTGCCATGATCGCGACCCTGAACCTGCTGCGCGGCAGGAAGATCGATATCTGGCAGCCGAGCCGAAACGACGCCCTGACGACCGCATCGCCCACTGTTTGAAACGAATCGATGGTTACCGCAGACGTACAACCGACATCACCGTCACCACCGTCCCCGGCCGGCGCCGTCTCGCTGGGCCGTCTGGAGATGGTTCTGGGTGCGCTGTTGGCGATCAGTCTGACCTTGGTGGCTATCTGGTCGCTGTCCCAGGGGAAGCCGGAGATCGCCGTGGTGGTGGCGGCCCTGCCGTTCGTCGTCTATGCGACGATCGTTCGTCCCAACGTCGCCTTGTATGTCGTCCTGTTCTTGATCTACACGAACGCTCCGGTGATCCTCATGCGGCATCACGGCGTGCCGTATATCATTTCCGCGGCGATTCCGGCGGGCCTCCTGATCCCGATCGGCTACTACGTTTTCGTCCGCCGTGAGAGCATCTTCTTTCCCGGCATCACGTGGTTGGTGGTCGGCTTCGTGGTCGTGCAGATCCTGGGGACGTTGTTTGCCCAAGAGCCGGCCACGGCCTTTGACGGGATTGTCATTTCGGTGACCGAAGGCGTCGCGCTGTACCTGCTGATCGTGAATGCCGTGCGGACGCGACAGGCGCTCCGCGGCGCCGCCTACGCGCTGCTGGCAGCCGGCACCTTCATGGGAGCGCTGGGGGCGCATCAGTACGCCACGGGTTCCTACCACAAGAACTACGGCGGGTTTGCCCAGATCGTGGGCAAGGGATTCGGGGTCGAGCGCGGGCACGGCACGGTCAGGCAGCACCGGGCCACCGGGCCGATCGGTGTCGAGAACCGTTACGCACAGATCATGTTGATGTTGATCCCCGTCGGCCTGTATTGCTACTGGGGGGAAACCTCGCTGGCCTGGCGGGCCACGGCCCTGGCGGGGACCGCCACCACCGGGATCGGCTGGGCCCTGGCGTTTTCGCGGGGCAGCGCCGTCGGGCTGGTGCTGACGGTTGGGGTGATGACCATGATGGGCTGTTTGAAGGTTCGGCAGGTCTTCCTGGTGGGAATCGCCTCGGCGCTCCTCCTGGTCGTTGTGCCGGAGTACCGGACGCGGCTTGCCACGCTGGACGTTCTGCCGGCGTTTTTCTCAGGGAAGATGACGTCTGCCAAGGCACCTGACGGCGCGATCACGGGCCGGCTCACGGAGATGATGGCGGCAGCCAAGGTGTTCGCGGATCATCCCGTGATCGGCGTTGGGCCGGGGATGTTCCGCTACTACGCCCGCACCTATGCCCAGCAGGGTGGCCTCAAGGCATTGGACGGCCAGCGTGAGGCGCACTGCCTGTACGTGGCGTTGCTGGCCGAATTCGGGATTCTGGGGACCGCCTGCTTTTTCGGGGCCGTGGGGCTGACGATGCGCGATCTGTATCGCTTGCGGAGCCGTTGCTTGAGAGAAGACACGCAAGCGGCAGCTCTGGTCACCGGCTTCTTTCTGATGATTGTCGTTTATCTCCTCACGGGGATCTTCGAACACTTCTCGTTCATTCGTTACTTCTGGACCATGATGGCGCTCAGTACGGCGGCTGTGTATGTGACGCAACGCCATCTTGAGTCGCTCAAGTCTGACTCCGATTTTGAATTGCAGGGTACCTGAAATGCGACCCGAACACTTACTGACCCTTGCCACGCTGATCGCACTTGCCTGGTCATTCGGTGCGACCTTGGCACTGCTGCGCAGTTTCAAGACGCCAAGCTGGCTGGGCATTAGTTACGTGGCGGTCAGTTTGTCGACCCTGGCGGCCGTACTGTGGCTGCATTCGATGTTGTCGCCGGGACGAAACTCGGTTGTCTACCTGTTTACCAAGCTGGCGGCGGGCGACCTGCATCACGTGTGTGCCGCGGGGCTGGGCCTCTGCATCGGTTTCGGGCCGGCCCTCTGGCCCTGGCAAGATCAGTGGCAGATGCCGGCAACGAGCCGCTGGCGGTGGATCCTCAAGGCGGCCGGACTGGGCAGCATCCTCTGCGCCTTCGTCTTTCTTTCGCTGCTCACACTGCAGGAACAGGTCAAGCCGTATGTGAAGCGGCGGTCGTTGGCGAGCATCGTTGCCAACCCGATAGGTTACACAAGCCAGGACGGCGTCAAGATGGAGGAATATTTCGACTGTGACTTCCATCCGCTGCAGATCGCAATTGGCCCTGATGGCCAACTGTATGCCACCGCCTATCGCGGGGCCGCCTACCAGCACGGGGTCGTGATGCGGATTGGCCCGGATCCGGCGACAGGGCTGGTTCATTCCACGCAGGTTGCCCGCAGTCTTGGCCGGCCGCATGGATTGGCCTTTTACCAAGGGAATCTGTACGTCTCCCGCTGTGGCCAGTACGCCCGGGCGGAGAACGGCACCTTGACCGGCGTGAATACCGGAGCCGTCACCTTGCTGAAGGATCTGGATGGCGACGGCATTATGGATTACTACGACGATATCGTCTCCGATCTGCCCGGCGCCCAAGGTCCCGATCCTCTCCACCAAAACAACGGCATTGTGTTCTCGGACGCAGGCGAGCTCTATATCACGGCGGGCGCCCACGCGGACCGGGCGCCTTCCCTGCATCCGTACGAGGGGACGATTCTGCGCGCCAATGCGGACGGTTCGAACTTGATGGTATTCGCACGCGGCCTCCGCAACCCGTTCGACGTCGTGATCGGTCCCGACCAGGAAGTCTTTTGTACAGACAACGACGCCAGCGACCGGCGCAACGGCGACGAACTCAATCACTTGAAAGAAGGGCAACACTACGGCTTTCCCCATGCGGACGGGATCGCGGAGCATCCGGCTGGGAGCATTTCGCCGCTGGCGATCACGCGAACGGGAACGTACCAGGGAATTGCCTACACCGATTCGCCGAAACTGCCTGAAAAATATCGCAACTGCCTCTATATCGTGGGGTACGGTAATGGGGATGTTTACCGAGTCCGGTTGCACCCCGAGGGAGCGTCGTATCGTGCCGAGGTCAGCCTCTTTGCGCGCGTTCCAGCAGCTTTGGATATCGCGATCGATGCTGACGGAGCTTTCTACGTCTCATGCTTTCACTCGAAGAAGATCTTCCGGCTCACCCACAGGGAGGCGCTGGAATGAGATCCCTGCTGAAATGGATGGCCATCCCGCTCCTGGCGGTCACGATTGTGATGACTGTGTGGGTCGCCGCGTCGACCCGGTTCTTTCCGTTGACCCAGGTGGACTACGAACGGGGGCACAAGCTGTTTCAAACGCGCTGTGCAACATGCCATGCGGTGGATGAGAACAGTGTTGCCGCCTTCGGCCCGGACCTGAGCCGAATCGGCAGGGATGCGGCGCAGCGCGTGCCCCAACTGTCTGCCGAAGAATACCTGTTGCAGTCGATCGTGGACCCGGGCGCCTACCGGCAGGCTGGACACCACGGTGTGATGCCGGAGGATATCAGCGCGGGCCTCCAACCGCAGGATGTGCTCAGCCTGATCGGCTACCTGATGACACGGGGCGGCCAGCCTGACGGACGGCGGCTGCTGAGCTTGCTGCACGAGGTGAGGATCCCGCATTCCCAAGTTCAGGAGGCGGTCGACCTGGCGGCGGTCGAGGCCGGGCGTGACCTGTTTCTGGGGAAGGCCGGTTGTGCGAAGTGTCACGTACTGCGCGATCTTCCCGGCCACAATCTACGCGCTCCCAGCCTGCTGCAAGCCGGCAGTCACGATCTGGAATACCTGCGTGACGCGATCCGTGATCCCAGCAAACACATTACGCCCGGGTACGGCACGACGATCGTGTACCTGGCATCCGGCAAGATTGTCTCAGGCCGGCTGATGCAGGAGACCGAGGCGGGCCTGGTCCTGCTGGCCGATACCAACGGTGTGCTCAACCGGATCGAAGTGCCCCGCGATCAAATCGATGTCGAGGACGACGGGTCGCTGATGGTGTTCCCCTCGACCCAGTCCCCCATGCCCAATCCCGCGCCCGACGCCCTCAAGGACGAGGAAGTCGAAGCGATCCTGGCTTTCTTGAAGTCGATGCGCTAATCCGCACACCGGCACCCCCACCCAATCGCCAAGTCCTCGCTGCAGCCACGGCCGCCCCGAGCCCGGATCGTTTGTCAGCCGTTGGGCGTTGGCCCCGGTTTCGAGCCGACGTTGCCTTCGAGCGACTCCTGGGTTAACGTGGTCCATCCATCAGCCGTTGGACGCCAGCGCAGGTTCTCGTCGCCAAAGAATCGCGGCTAACGCCGGTCGGCTCATCACCCCACTGCTGTAAGGCTGCCTGGATCATCCATCAGCCGTTGGGCGTTAGCCCCGGTTCCGTGGATCTCCGAGCGAACCGGAGGCGAACGCGGTCCGGCGAAGATGCCTGGTTCTGCGAGAAAGTAACGTGCACCTGATGGCGACGCAGTGACTTGCCGAACCGTTGACCTTCGACCCCAGCATTACCATGTCCGATGCGACCACCTCCGTCAACGAACTCCGTGAAATGGTTCGTGATTTCGTCGACGCGCGCGATTGGCAACAGTTTCACTCGCCCAAGAACTTGTCGATGGCGCTGGCGATCGAGGCTGCCGAGTTGATGGAGCATTTTCAGTGGATCAGCGGCGATGCGTCACGCACGATCGGCGACGACCCGAAGAAGCTGCAGGCAGTCGGCGAAGAGCTCGCTGACGTGTTGTGCTACGCACTGGCGATCGCCAACGAATTGGGTTTGGACGTGAGTTCGACGATGCGCGCGAAGATGGTCAGGAACAAGCTCAAGTATCCGGTGGACGAATTTCGCGGGCGATACGGTCCCGACGACCAGGCTGCCCCGTAACGGGCCGGCCCGTGACTGGCCGGCCTCTTGGGAAACGAAGCTGCCGGTTTCTGGTGCGCGGCGGAGCGTGCTTGCCTGAGACCTCGATGCAACCGCACATCGTCATGTGGAATGGCGGCCACTCGGAGGGGGTGGAGACTTGAGGGGGTGGAGACTGGAGGGGGTGGAGACCTTCGGTCAGCTGTTTCGGCGGGGTCAGAGACCCGCGCCGAGCATTGGGTCAGAGACCCGCGCCGAGCATTGGGTCGGGGACCCGCGCCGAGCATTGGGTCGGGGACCCGCGCCGAGCAATCGGTCGGGACCCGGGGCGAGCAATTGGTCGGGACCCGCGCCGAGCATTGGGTCAGGAACCCGCGCCGAGCATTGGGTCGGGTCCTGGCGTCGCAGGGTGGTGATCCCGGTGCTCAGGGAAGCAGCCAGAAGGCGGCTTTGTTCAGCAGGTCGCGGCGGCGGCGGGGGCGCCAGCCTTCGCCCAGGACGGTCAGCGCGACGCGGTCTTCCAGGTTGGGACGCAGGAACGTCAACAGGGTAAGCGGCAAATACCAGGCGATGTAGAGCCCACCGCCGTAGCCGTGCCAAAACTGGCAAGCCACCATCACGGCCGCGGAGCAACTAAGAAGTGTCCCCAGGTTCTTTTGGGGCGGCCAGAGGGCCAGGGCGATGCTGAGCACCAGGAAGGTCGCCATGACCGGCAAACGATACAGGGGGTCCCAGCCCAGTCCCCACACCCCCTGCATGCTCTCCATGGCCGGCCCCCAAATCCCGAATAGCTGCTGCAGGTTACTCAGGTAGTCGCCAATGTCGGCGGAGACGAAAATCAGGGACATGGCGACGGCGACAAGCGTGCTGGTAACGCCCAGCAAGAATCGCAGCAGGCCCCGCTTCCAGTAGAAGCTGATCCACAGCGGCAGCAAAAAGAGCGGGTAGTAGACCACACCGATTGCCAGCCCGGTGAAGATGCCCGCCCAGAGTGGCTTTCGATAGCAGGCAACCATCCAGATCAACAGGGCGGCCGGCAAGACATGCAGGACGCGGCCGGTTTCCAACGCCGTGTAAGGGATCATCAAATACAACGTGGCGGCACCGATACCGGTCTTTATGTTCCCGAAATGCCGGTAGCCGATCACCACCAATCCGACGACGACCGCCAGGTGCGAAAGAATGGCCATCGCTTTGGCGGTCCGCATATAACCCACTTCTTTGGGCTCGGCGCTGTCCGTCCACAGCGACGGATTGGTCACCAGGTTGGGGATCAAGTGGAGGATGGCGTTACCGGGCCCCTGGAGTCGCGACGGGGATTCCGACGGTCCTTTGTCCGGCGTGCCGGCCAGCAACTGTTCGGCACCTCGGGGACCGGCCATGTCCGCTTCCGTGGACTGGCTACTGACCACATTGGCCATCAGGAAGACGAACAGGGAAGCCCCCATAAAAGTCATCCCGCCGGCCGACAGATTCGGTTCCAACAACGGCCGCCGGACCATGGTCGGGTCGATCAGGAAGCGGGTCAGCAGCAGGCCGCCGACCGAAAGCAACCAGACAAAACCGTAGTACTGCTGAGCCAGGGCCTGCCGCAGTTCAGGCGGAACGGAGTCGGCATCGTGGGGACTCGCCGCAGGGTCGTCGTTCCCGGCCTCCGCTGCGCCTTCACCGTCGACTTCCTCTTGTGCCTCGTCGAGCGTCTCGTCCGTATCCTGGGCGAGACGGGTTGCCGTTGCGGGGTCCGTCCCTCGCGGAATTACCTGGACGGCGGGTGGCGGCGAGGCAGGGTTCGCATCCGTCAGCCCGGTGCCGCTCGGCGGCGCCACGTCAACGGCGGCCGGCAGATCGTCGGGCGAAACCGTGGCAAGTGCGAGGGCCGAGCCCACAAAGGGGGCCTCCGCCGGGTCACTCTCCAGCCGATCGATGGCAACCAACTCGGCCTCCGGAGCCTCGCTCGCCGCCTCATGACGCTGAAACTCCTGTTGTGACTGGAGTCCATAGTGAATCAGGAGGAGACCGGGCGACAAGAGAATGAGCAGGACCAGGTCGAGGTTGCGAACGCTCCAGAAGCGGCCGAACTTGAAGAAGACGCAAATCATTAACAGCGACGAGAGATAGACCCACGTCGTTGGCGGTACGGGTTCATAGTGAAAGAGGAATTCACTCATGCGTACTTTGACCACTGCCCGCGCACGGCCAGCCCCATCGGTGTCCAGCCAGAGCATTCCGTTTCCAACGCATGGCAAGCCAATTGCTGGCGATCCGGACCATCCTGGGACCGCAGATTCCCCGCTCGGGCGACCGCAAGTCTTTCTAAACCATCAGGATACGCCGCGACGGTCGATTTTCAAGGTGTAAAACAACCTCTGCGCCCACATCCGCCGGCGGGGCAGCGGTATAATCGGACCACGTTCCCGGCACCAGGGGTGCCACCTGGGGCAGGGCCCGACGGTACCTGGTCCCGCCTGACGGGGTGCCATGCCACGACAAGCGATGCAGGTTCCATGAAGGTCTTTGATCGTCTGATCGAATCGCTCGACGCCCGGCAAGTGCCGTATGACGTGCTCCGCCACGAACCGGTATACACCAGCGAGGAGGCGGCCCGGGTGCGAGGCACCTCGCTGGCCAGCGGTGCCAAGGCCCTGATCTGCAAAGCGGACCGGCAGTTCGTTCTGATTGTGCTCCCTGCCGACCTGAGACTGGCCAGCAAACGGATTCGCAAATCGCAAGGGATCCGCAGTCTCCGCTTCGCGACGCGTGACGAAGTCGCCGATCTGACCGGTCTGCAACCGGGTTCGATTCCTCCGTTCGGGAGTTTGTTTGATCTGCCGACCTGGTGCGACGCCGCGCTGGCCGAACAACCGCAGATCAATTTCAATGCCGGCGATCACGAGGTGTCGGTCAGCATGCGTTACGACGATTTCTTCCGCTTCGAGCAACCGCGGTGTGGAGAATTCGCAGAGTAAGCGCGAATGGCGACGTGTCCGCTGGAGCCGGTAGCCCGAGTCATTCATCAGCCGTCGGGCGTTAGCCACGGTTCCGCCGAAAGCTGCAGACAATGGACCCTCATGCTTTCCGGCTGATATGCACGGCCCTTTGGGCAAGTTCATCACGAGCAATGGCGAAACAACGACTGGCCCTGGATGGTTGTTCGTTCTACGTCCCTCAGCCCATTCGTTCCTCAACCTAGAGGTGTCAGTCGAGCACGTGCTTCGTCGGCCCAGGGGCTGTCGGGGGCCAGTCGGAGGAACTCCTGCCAGTGGGATTCCGCTTCGCCTTCGCGCCCCAGCTCATCGAACGTCCTCGCCAGGTGGTAGTGCACATCCGGGAATTCGCAATGGTGGGCGAGTGTTCCCTGGAAGGCGGCGATCGCCAGGTCCAGCTCGCCCGTTTCCACCAGCACGCAGCCCAGATTGGCACGGGCCTCGACGAAATCCTCATCAAGTTCGATGGCCATGAAATACCGTTCACGGGCCGCGGCAAGGTCGCCCATGCGGTAGAGCAGTTCGGCCAACTGAAAACACAATTCGGGCCGCGGTCCGCCGGCTGTGAGGGCTGCCCGAAGCATCTCCACGGCGGCATCCAACTGGCCCGCATCCTCGAACTCCATAGCGGCGCGAACCATCTCCTCAGGCGACGCATATTCGGAGTGTTCCGCCAGGTGCTCGGCCAGCGAAACGGTCGGTTCCCGTTCGGCATCCGCCGTCCGTGCATCGCCATCAAGCGACTCTTCCAAGGCTTCGAAGTCGATCCGCAATTGTCCGCCCGGCTCGATCAAGCCTTCTCCCAGCCGCAACAGGATTTGCTTGCCTTCCACGATCACTGAGAGCTGTGCCAGCGGACGTTCGATTTCCGGGATGAAGCGGGAAAGTTGGGCGAGTTTCTTCTCGATGGCCTGCGGCGATGCACCGGCGGCCAGCAACTGGGCCAGGTGCCGCGCGGTCGCTACCTCTTGAAAATCGAAGTAGGGCAAGCGGTGGACTTCGCGTGCGGGAATGATCAAACCACGGCGATGCCAGCAGCGAATGGTTGCCACGGAAACATCGAGCAGATCCGCGAGCATCGCCGGTGTGTAGAGACGGCGAACGAACTGTTCTCCTTCAACCAGCCCCAGCCGTTGCCACAACTGCGTTTCGGAAATGATCTCCAGGCGACCCTCCCCTGCCGCTCGCCGCACGTCTTCACCGAGAAGACCATTGCCGTCGTCCAGCGGCAATTCGTCTCCACCGACAACGATCAGGTCGACGGTCCCGTCACACCGGGCGACCGGTAGCCCGCCGAGATCGCGCACGATCTTCTGAGCCTCACGTTTGGTCACGCCACCCATCTTGCCGATGAAGTGGATTCGCTTTCCGTGAAGTGGCTGGGCAGCTTCGGTATCTGAAGCCATCGACATGAACTTGGACGATACAAGAGAAGAGAAGCGAGCGAACAACCGGTCAGTGTTGCGGTCGGTGCGCGCCGTGTCAATCGTTACCGAGGTTCGCTCGACGAGTCGTCCGCCGCCGCAGCATTCGCCGCCCAGGCGAGGAACGTGTCTCAGCGAACCGAGCGGTACAGTGGACGGCACGCCGGCGGGGCTTGCTGCTGCGCATCGGTTTGAGCGGCCCTCCGCGGGGTAATCGCTGATGCTTCCGGCGGCCGATGTCCCTGGTGCGGGCCCTGGGGAGCGGGGCAATCCCATTCGCCTGCGCCGGTCGGACAATACCGATCGACCCCATGCTCGTGGCCGGCGGCGACCGTTGGCTCGGACGGAGGATGCTGCCGAGCGGACTCGGGGCGCTTACGGAAAGGAACACCGGCGGAACTTTGGCACGTGCGGTTGTGCGGGGACTACGCTTCCGCTTCGCTGCCCGTGGCCGAGTTCATTTGTGGTTCCTCGGAGGGATCAATCGCCGGTTTGCCGGTCGGCTGCTGGTCTTCCGGGTCCCCACCGCCGGTTGCTCCGTTGCCCTCGGCTGGTGCCGCCGGCGGGGGCGTTGTACCGAGCCCGGGATCGGGAACGATCGTCACCATATTGCTGCTCTGCACACCGGGCATGGTAACAGGCGGGCCGGCCGAGTAATAGGAAACCGACGGTGCAAAGTTCGTGACCACGGTGCCGCACTGGTCGACAGGCACTTTCATGGCGACGGTCTTCGGAACCATCCGCGTCGTCGTATACGGAACCCATTTCGCCACCGTCCGCGGCACTTGGACAGTCTGCGACTCGGAAATCCACTTGCAGACCTGCACTTGATACGGTTCGTCCCGCGCCTCGTACTCGATGCGTTGCGTCGTGACGGTGACCGGACGTTCCATCAATTGCTCGGTCCACTTCTGAACGCGAACCTGATAGGGTTCTTCCACCCATTCGTTGACGAGCTTCGTGACGGTGACGGGGGTCTGCCGTGTTTCGACTTTCTGGACGTAGGTCGTCTGCGGGACTTGCCGCTGGACGATGTTCGGCACGTACTGGCGCTGCACCTGGTAGGTCGTCGGCGTCTGCTGCGGCACCCAGTGCAGGCCGCCTCGGTAGCGGGTCGTGGTGCCCGTCACCGGATCGACGGCACACGTGCCAGGCAGCCATTGCAGGCGTGTCTGCACCACCCCCGGCCTGGCGACCAAATGATCGACGTACCCACCTTGATCAACCGTCTCAATCCGCATCGTCGTGACCGGCTCGTACGTCGTGTAGTTCTGGCTCTGTACGACCGTTTCCGTGACGGGGCGCTGCACCAATCGACGACGCATCTTGGTCTGTGTCTCCCAGGTCGGCTTGAGGACCTTGTAACGCTGCGTCTGGGTGCTCGTCTCCGTCACCGGCTTGGCGACTGTGACCCGCCGCGTTCTGGTTTCCGTTTCCCAAACCGGCTTCTGGGTGGTGACTTGGCGCTGCTCGACGACCGTTTCGTATTCCAGCCGGTAGGCGGAAACCGATTCCGGCTCGTACACCGTGCGATACACCGTCTGATAGGCGGGGTAGACGACCTGAGCGGAGAGCGGCGCGACCGTGTACCCAAGCGTGGATAACACAACGGCTGCAATCAGGGTGGATTTCATCGACACGTTCATTACGAATCTCACCTTCACGTTGGACGAACGATCAATTGCCGGCTGCGGAAATGGACGGACCACGAGTGGGTACAAACCGTCAACCCGATACGTTCGAGTTTGGCGAAGATCGGTTCGAGCCGCAAACGGAAAAACGGTTGTCGTACGGAGTCCCTATCATCAACAGCAAACCGGGCAACGTTTTACGTTTTTCAAAAATGTTTGAAGTTTTTTCTCGAAGCGACCGACGCGTTGTCAGCCTGTTTGTCGTAACTTGACTTGGCGTCGCGTGTTGCGGAGCAAGTTTTCCTAACCCCTACAACCCGACTTTAGTTTAGAGCAAATCAGATGCCAAGGCATTCGGTCCGAGTTGAACGGGCGGCCCGGATCAGCCTCCATCCGGGCGAGAAGCAATCCCGTTCAATTCGAATCCGGTGATCGACCGACGGCTCCTCGAGCGCACCAAGTACGACGCCAGATGTTCCCGATTTACTGGGCCAGCTCCTGGGCCTGGATCTTCATCAGGGCTTCTTGGGCGTTGATCTGAATACCCCGTCTCACCCGCGCGTGGAACAGCGAAAGATCGGAGTCGATGACTGCCTGAAGGGCGTCAACCAGGGGTTTGGTTTCCAGCTCCGGGTTACCCGCGGCTAACTGAGCCGCACCTTCGATGCCGTTCTTGATCACGGCCAGGCGCTTGGATGCCTGAGCCGTCTCCGTCGGTTCATGCTCGGCCGAGACCTCATTGGTTGGGTCCAACATTTCCAGCAGGACCGGCGCGGCGCGCTCGTCTCCGTGGCGCGCCAGCCCCAGGGCCGCGTTGTAGCGGGCATTGGTATTCGCGTCGTTCAGCATCAGTGCCAGCCGGTCGCGGGCCGCCTGGCCTCCCAGTACACCCAGCACGAATGCGGCATTCGAGCGGAGTTCGTCGCGGAGGGTTGGTTCCGCATCCCCAGCCGCCCGTTCGCGGGAGATGTCGAGCACGGTCTGTAGCACGTCTTCGCGGTGGCGAAATTGGCCTTCCTGTTGATTTGCGAAGACGGCCAGCGCCTGCAGCGCGGCGCGGCGGACGTCGATTTCCGCCGGTTCACGTTCGGACCTGGCGGCTGTCAGCAGCACGGGAACGACGTCGGGAACCCGGAACTCACCCAACGCTCGGCAAAGAAACATTCGCAGCTTGATGGCCGGATCTTCCATGCTCGCCGCTTCGATTTGCCCTTCGAGCACCGCGGCCAGATCGGTTGCCATTTCGACGTCGTCTTTGAGGTCGTCATAGGCCGGATTGCGGAGTACGTCGGCCAGCGTCAGCGCTCGCTGCCAACTGACATCGTTCAACCGCTTCAAGTCTCTCACCATGTCCCGCGGGTCGCTCCCCATGTGGGCGAGCCAACTGAACATCAGCCAGACCATGACAATGATGCTGACAATCACCAGGGGAATGACGAACAGCTGCAGGATGAAAGTCGCCGACGGTGGCTGAACGGGGGGTAACGAAATCGGCCCATCGTCGCCCGGTTTCCCGGGCGGGGCCTGGGCACCGGCGTTCTTCGCTGCGGGCGGAGCGTCCGGGTTCTCAGGCAACTCGCTCATGGGTGGTCTGGTGATCTGCTAGGAGCCGGCCCCGGCCCGCGATGAACGGAAGCGTGTCGGACGGAATGACTCAGGGCCAAGGTTTCGCTGCGGCCGAACGTCGAGGCACGCAGCCGAATCCGCGGACCGTCGGGCTCGGGAGGGCTGTTGGTGGCGGGAAATGAGAAGTCCGCTAACAGTGTAGATTCGCCAGGAAGTGCGTCAACCGGCGACCATCCCACATCGGACCGCGCCCGACCGAGCCGCTGCCGGCAGCACCCGGCCGGCGTCCCGGCAACCGTTTTTCCGAACGACGCGCGGCGCTGCCGATCGACGCGCGGACCATCGCTGCGAGGCCGTCGCAAGGTCTCATTTTGCAGGGGTTTGCAGCGAGTGCGCTTGACCTGGCGGAATTCCGTTCCTTAACATATTGAGATGCTTCGATGAGTGGGCGGGCGTTAGCCACTGCCGTCTTCGGCCGCGGACTTTCGGTCGTTTGGTAAGCCTGTCCCGATCGATGGCTCCCCCCAGACTCCTCGCATCCCAATCACCCCACGAAAGGCAACCGCGAATGGCCCGGCGTCGACCTATCTGCTGCCTGCGTGCTTGCTTGCTGTTGTTGCTGGTATTCGGTTCCCGGTTTGATCGGGCGGCTGACGCGAGCGAACCGTTGCATGTGCGGATCGACCAACAGCTGAAGCAAGCCAGTTGGGGCAGCATGGCAGGACCCGCTGCGGATGGTGAGTTCTTGCGGCGCGTCTATTTGGACCTGGTGGGGATGGTTCCGCCGGCCGATGAGGCCCGCGCGTTCCTGGAGGACAAGTCGCCGGACAAGCGGGCCGCGACGGTTGATCGGCTATTGAATTCGCCGGAGCATACCAGGCACCTGGCGCGGGTCCTCGACATCATGATGATGGAACGCCGCTCTGCGAAACACGTCAAGCGTGCCGAATGGGAGGCCTACCTCCGTGAGTCGGTCGCCAACAACAAGCCGTGGGACCAACTCGCCCGCGAGATCCTGGGGGCCGACGGTACCGATGAGAAGATCCGGGCGGCGTCCGCCTTCTATCTGTTTCGCGACGGCGAGCCAAACCTGTTGACCCGTGATACGGGCCGTGTCTTCTTTGGAATGGACATGCAGTGTTGTCAGTGCCATGACCATCCGCTGATCGATGACTACTACCAGGCGGATTACTACGGGCTGTATGCCTTTCTGAGCCGGGGCTTTCTCTTCACGGAAGATTCCAAGGACAAGACGGTCTTCTTTGCTGAGAAGGCAGAAGGCGATGTCAAGTTTACGTCGGTCTTCACCAAGGAGAATGGACGCACGCGGCCCCGCTTGCCTGGTGACGTGACGATCGACGAACCGGTTTTTGCTGCCGGCGAGGAATACGTTGTCAAACCGGCCAGCAAGGTGCGGCCGATACCCAAGCACAGCCGTCGAGCGATGTTGGCAGAGCTGGCGACTGATGGAACGAACCAGCGATTCAATCGCAACATCGTGAATCGCCTTTGGGGGCACATGATGGGGCAGGGACTGGTTGATCCGGTCGACCTCCATCATCCACTGAACCCGGCAGCGCATCCGGCCCTCTTGGACCTCCTGGCGGAGGCGTTTGTCGAGATGAAATTCGACATCCGGGCATTCCTCCGCGAACTGGCCCTTTCGCAAACTTACCAGTTGTCGCTCAACGGGCCGACCGACCTTCAAGCCCAGGCAACGCAGGCGGCTCAGCAACTTGCCGAACTCACCGAACAACGCGACGCGGCCAAGGCGCGGCTGGAGGCCGCTCGCCGCGAAGCCGCCGAAACGCGCCAACGATTCGATGCCGCCCAGGCGGCCTCCGTCGCGGTAGCCGATGAACACACGAACGCCAAGGCCGTCGTCAGCAACAGCCAAAAGAAGGCTGATGAAGCGGCCCAGAAATTGACCGAGGCCCAGGCGGCCCTGGCGGCGAAGCAGGACATTGCCAACGCCCTCGATGTCGCGACGAAGCATGCCAATCTTGCAGCCGCCAAACTGCCTGACGAAAAGGAACTGGTTGCCGCCGCGCAGACCATTGCTACACGGTTCGAACGACTGAATGCGGAAGTATCTGCCGCGCAGAAGCAGGCGGATGCCTTGAAGCCTCCCGCAGCGGCGACCGCCAAGACGCTCGCCGATGCCCGCCAGGCGGCCGCTGCCGTGGCCGCTCGCCTGCAAGCAGAAAACAAGAAACTGGACGCCACTCGGCAGCCCGTCCGCACGGCCCAAAAGAAGTTCGAGGCAGAGCAGTCGTCTCTTGCGCAATTGGAGAGCCAACTGGCGTTCGCTACCGAACTGGTCGAATTGAGGCAGCACCAATCGGCTGCGCAAGCCGCCGGCCGGATGCTGGAGACCGCCACGGCGGATCTGGCCAACACGCGGGAGATGCTCGCCAAGATCACGATGACACGCGCTCAACGACAGGCGGCCGTCACGGATGCCCAGGCGCAACATCAGGCCGCGGAGTCGGCGCTACAGCAACTGGCCGCTCAGGTGGCCGGCCGCGACGAGGGCCTCAAGCTGGTCGCCGCCGCGGCGGAAAGCGCCCGCCAGGCCGCCGGAAAGTTGCCGAAAGATGCCGAGCTGAAGGCGGCGGCTGATGCGGTTCAAGCCCGCCGCGCAGCGTTAGGCAACGAACTGGCCGAGTTGCAGAAGCAGCACGAAGCCAAGCGCCAGGCGACCGCCGTGCTCGTTGAACGTCTGCGTGTCGCGACGAAAGAATATGAGGAGGCCCTGCAGCAGGTCGCGCAGCTCGAACAGCGCGTGGCGAGCGGCGAAGCGAAGCTCGTCGAGCATCAGACGCAATTGGAGTCGGAGCAACGAGCGGCTCGCGAGCAACGGGAGCAACTGCTGGGCGGATGGAGCGACCGCTTCTTCGCCTCGCCCATTGTGCCGTTGAGCCCAGAGCAGTTGGCCTGGAGTTTGATGCAGGCCAGCGGGCAGGTGGACCGGCAGCGGGTGGCCGCGGCGGCCGAAGTCGACAAGAAACTGCCCCTGGATCCCCAGCAGCCTGACGACCCGGCGCGGCTGCGGGCCCGTGAGCAGGCGATCGAAGCGGCCGTCTACGAAAAGTTGAATTCAAATGTCAAGAAGTTCGTCGACTTGTTCGGCCACGCGGGCGGCCAACCCCAGACCGATTTTTTCGCGACGGTCGACCAGGCCCTGTTCCTGGCCAATGCGGGTACGCTGCAGTCCTGGCTCAATCCGGCAGCAGGTAATTTGACGGACCGGCTCGGCAAGATCGAAGATCCGGCGGCACTGGCCGAAGAGCTCTATATGAGCGTGCTGACCAGGCGCCCCAGTTCCGCAGAGATCACCGATGTCAGGGATTATCTGGCGGAGCGGCCCCAGGAAAAACCGGCAGCCGTCATGGAAATGGCCTGGGGACTGATGTCTTCGGCCGAATTTCGTTTTCGTTATTGAGCGTTCGCCGCGTCGCGTCGACGGGCGAATTGGCGACACCCCATAGTCCACAGGAACATGAATCATGAGATGCTCGTACGCGTGCGGATCGGCCGACCATTTGCTGGCGCGGAGGCAGTTTATGGGGGCGATGGCCGGTGGAACGCTCGCCAGTGGGGCCGTGGTTGGTGGGCTGGGTGCGCTGGCCGCTCCACAGGCGTCCGAGAAGCTGGCTCGTGACCAGAAGCGGGTCCTGGTTGTCAACATGGCGGGTGGATTGAGCCAGTTGGAAAGTTGGGATCCGAAGCCGGGCGCAGCGACCGGTGGACCGTTTCGTGCCATCGAGACGTCCGTGCCCGGGATGCACATCTGCGAACTGCTGCCGCAAACCGCCAGGCAGATGCACCATCTGGCGCTGGTGCGGAGCATCAATACCAAGGAAAATGACCACGGCAAGGGCCAGTACCTGATGCAGACCGGTCGGCGAAGGACACCTGCCGGAGACTTTCCCCGCATCGGTGCCGTGGCGGCCAAGGCACTGAATGACCCCTCCAGGTCGCTGCCCGGTCATATTGTGATATCGGCCGGCGGCAGTGGAGGTCGCAGCAATGACGCGGCCTACTTGGGGCCGCAGTTCGCCAGCATCTCCATGGGCAACGGCAAGCCGCCCCAGAATACCGATCGACCGTCCGCGGTGACCGAGGTATCGGAACGGCAACGGCATGCGTTCCGTCGACGCGCAAACGAACGGTTTGCCATGCGTCGTCGGACCGCGATGACCGACGCCTACACGGCCAACTACGAACAAGCACTCGAACTGATGAAGCAGCGCGACGTGTTTGATGTTGCCAAGGAACCCCAAGCGGATCAGGACCGTTATGGCAAGCACGACTTCGGCCGCCATTGCCTGCTCGCCCGGCGCCTGCTGGAGAATGACATCACCTTCGTGCAAGTCACGCATTCGAACTATGATACGCACAACGAAAACTTCAATTTCCACCTCGAGCAGTTGGGCGAGTTTGATACGCCGTTTGCAACCTTGATCGCCGACCTGGCGGACCGCGGGATGCTGGAATCGACGTTGGTGGTGGTGCTCTCCGAGTTTGGACGGACGCCCAACATCAACCAGAACTACGGTCGCGATCATTGGGGAACCGCCTGGTCGATCTGCCTGGGTGGCACCGGCATTCAAAGCGGCGCGATCATCGGCAAAACCAATGCGAATGGAACCAAGGTCGAGGATCGTGAGGTCGACCACGGCCACCTGTTCCACACCTATTTGCAGGCGGTCGGCGTCGATTCGACCGGCCACTTCGATATCGACGGCCGCGCCATGCCGATCGCGGACCCGGCCTACCAGGCCATTGACGAATTGCTGGCCTGAGCCGCGCGTTGAACGAGTCAAAAACACGTTTCCCAACTTCAGCGGTCGGGACGCGTGGGCAATTTTGGATGACACGTTCCGGCGCGACGCCCGACCGGATTGCGTCATGCACAGCATGACGCACGGAATGGCAGGAATCCGACGGCCTCAGGTGACGTGCAGCTGCCGTCGCCGGCAGGTGGCCGCCTCCGACAGGTCATCGATGGCCCGTTTTCGAGCTGCCCGGAAAAGGGAAGACGTCCCGAATCCCGGAACGGTCCGTTGGGCTATGATGCATGCTTGGGATGCATGAACTGGCCCTCTTCCCTTTTTCGATCCGATGACTGAAGTGAGCGGCGAACCGACCGAGATTTCATTCCGTGACCTGGCTCGCCAGATCGATCAGGCGATGCAGGTGGACCGGTTCCGTTTGCGCCGTCAGTTGCAGAACATCCGGGAGGCGGCCAAGAAGGGGAAGCCGACGGACCGCCATTGCAGGCAATTGGCGGCGCGGCTGGAGACGTCGGTGCAACGGCGCCGGCGGCGGGAGGCGAATCGGCCCGCACTGGACTTCGATCTCGACCTGCCCATTTTGGCGCGGCGCGACGAAATCGCCGCCGCCATTCGGCAGCACCAGGTCATCGTCATCTGCGGCGAGACCGGCTCGGGCAAGTCGACCCAACTGCCCAAGATCTGTCTGGATATCGGTCGCGGCGTGGCCGGCTTGATCGGTCACACCCAGCCGCGGCGGGTCGCGGCACGGACGATTGCCGCCCGCTTGGCCGACGAACTCAAGTCGTCCGTCGGTGAACATGTCGGGTTTCAGATCCGCTTCACGGACACGACCAGACCGGATTCGTACATCAAATTGATGACCGACGGGATCATGTTGGCAGAGACGCAAGGTGACCGGTTTCTGGATCGGTACGACACGATTATCGTCGACGAAGCCCACGAGCGTTCGCTGAACATTGACTTTCTCATCGGGTACCTGAAGAACATCCTGCCGCGGCGGCCTGACCTGCGGGTGATCATCACATCGGCCACGATCGATGCCCAGAGTTTCGCAGCTCATTTCTCAACGGGAAGCCAGGAGGTGCCCATCATTGAGGTCTCCGGGCGTACCTACCCGGTCGAAGTGCGTTATCGGGGTTATGAGCCCGTGGACGACCGGGACGAACCGCCATCATTGGCGGATCAAATCGCCGAGGCGGCAGCGGAACTTTGCCATGAGGGCCCCGGTGATATTCTCACCTTTCTGCCCACCGAACGTGAGATCATGGAAGTGGCCAAACGGTTGCGGAGCCGGTCGTTTGGCGGGCCCGAGCCGATACAGATTCTGCCTCTCTACGGACGGCTTTCGACCGCGGAACAAAACAAGGTGTTTCGGCCCGGGGGGCGGACACGGCGGATGGTCCTGGCGACCAACGTGGCCGAATCCTCCGTAACCGTGCCAGGGATTCGCTACGTGATCGACACGGGAACCGCGCGGATCAGCCGCTACGCGGCGAGGTCGAAGGTACAGCGGTTGCCGATCGAACCGATCTCCCGCGCGTCTGCCGACCAACGCCAGGGGCGATGCGGGCGCCTGGGACCGGGAATCTGCATTCGCCTATATGCGGAGAAAGACTACGCGAGCCGCGACCAGTACACGACACCGGAGATTCGCCGCACGAACCTGGCCGCGGTGATTCTCCGGATGCTTTCGCTCCGCCTGGGTGCGGTCGATCGGTTTCCCTTCCTCGATCCGCCTCGCACCGACGCCGTCAACGACGGCTACAAGACGCTGTTCGAGCTGGGGGCGGTCGACGCCCATCGCCGCCTGACCGATGTGGGGAAGCAACTCAGCCGGTTTCCCATCGATCCGCGGATCGCGCGGATGATTGTGGCCGCGGACCAGGAGAACTGTCTCGCTGAGATGTTGATCATCGCGGCGGCTCTGGAGGTCCAGGATGTCCGCGATCGCCCGGTGGAAAAGCGGAAGCAGGCCGATGAAGCCCACGCCAGGTTCACCCATGAAGATTCGGACTTTCTGACGCTGCTCAACCTTTGGGACTTCTTTCACGGGCTGCGGGAAAAACTGTCACGAAGCCAGATCCGCAAGGCCTGCCAGCAGAATTTTCTCTCGTTCCTGCGGATTCGCGAGTGGCAAGACGTGCATCGCCAACTGCGGCAGTTGGTTACCGAGAACGGCCTCAAGATCGCCGGGCGAAAGGACGATTCCGATTCGATCCACCGGGCACTCTTGTGCGGTTTACTGTCGAATGTGGCCATGCGCCGCGACGGCAACGAGTACGAAGGTGCCGGAGGGACGTCGTTCTTTATTTGGCCGGGATCGGCAGCGTTTCAAGTCCGCCCCAAGTGGATCGTGGCCGGCGAGGCCGTGGAGACGTCGCGGCGCTACCTGCGAACGGTGGGTCGGATACAACCGAACTGGATCGAACCGCTGGCCGGTCACCTGGTCAAGCGGTCGTACTCGGATCCGTTCTGGTCCAGAAAGAGCGGCACGGTGCTGGCCTCTGAGAAGGTGACACTGTTCGGACTGTTGATCGTCGCCGGACGGCGGCGTCCGTACGCCCCGCACGATCCCACGGTGGCTCGACGGCTCTTCATCGAGCATGCTCTGGTGGGTGACGAATTCGATTCGCTGCCCAAGTTCGTTGAGCACAATCGGCGGCTTTTGGCTGATGTGCGGACGATGGGCGCCAAGTCCCGCGCCACCGATTTTCTGGTCGGTGATGCCGTGCAGTTCGAGTTTTACGAAGAACGTCTGCCGGAGGACGTCTACGACGCGGCATCGCTGAACGCCTGGTTGAAACGTGCCTCGCGCGCTGAAGCAGATCGACTGAAGATGTCCCTGAGCGATCTGATTGGCGAGTCCGAGGGACAGGATCAAGGGTCCTTCCCCGATCGGTTCGATACCGGTTCGCTCAATCTCGAAATCGACTATCGTTTCCAGCCGGGCGACCAGGATGATGGGATGACGATCTCTGTTCCGAAAGAGGGTCTCCAGCAACTGGACGCGCGCCGCCTGGAGTGGCTGGTGCCGGGCCGGGTCGAAGAAAAGCTGACCGCCTTGATTCGTTCTCTGCCCAAGTCGCTGCGGCGGAGTTTTATCCCTGCCCCGGACGTGGCGCGGCGCGCGGCCGAGATGATGACGTTTGCCCAGGGGGATTTCCTCACAGTGGCCGCGGAAACGCTCAGCAAGATCGGCAGCGAAGCGTTGCAGGCCAGTGACTTCAAGCTGGAGAAAGTTCCCCACCATCTGCGCATGAACGTCCGCGTGATCGACGAATCCGGGAAGCCGATTGCCGAGGGCCGTGATCTCGATGCCCTGGCCGCGGAAGTGGGAATCTCCGGGCCCACGGATGCCAACGTGGTTTCCGATCAACGCTGGCAGCGAGAGGGGATGACCGAGTGGGACTTCGGAGACCTGCCGGAACGCGTCAAGATTCGGCGCGGCGAGTTCGTCCTGGAAGCCTTCCCCATGTTGCAGGACCAGGGCGACTCGGTGTCACTGGGGCTGGCCACGACCGCGGCGGCGGCCGAACTGCAGACACGGGCCGGCCTGCGACGCCTGTTCTGCCTGGCCGAGCACCGTGAACTCAAGTCACAGGTGCATTGGTTGCCGCTGATCGACCAATCCGCCGTGCTCGCGTCGACGATGGGACACGCGCGGGAACTGCGGGATCAACTCATCGAATTGGCCGCGGATCTCTCTTTTCTTCGCGGCCAACCGCAGCCGCGCGACGCCGAGTCATTCCAGGCGGCGCGTCGCAGGGGTCGTCGGCAACTCCTGGTCGCGGCCCAGGAGATGGGCAAGCTGGTAGCTCCCCTCCTGCAGGCCTACCACGAGGTCAAAATCGCCCTGGACGATGCCCGTTCCGAGCAACTCGCCGAAGCCGTTGCCGACATGCGTCGCCAGTTGGCGGAGCTGACTGCGGACGGCTTCTGGTGCTCGACGCCCTGGCCTTGGCTGACACAGTACCCGCGGTTCTTTCGGGCCATGTTGGCTCGACTGGAAAAACTGCGGAGCGGCGGCGGCGCGCGCGATCAACAGGCGATGCGGGAGTTGGCGCCGCACCTGGCGCGATACGACGAACTGATCGCGGCCGGCGGCGCTCGCGACGACAGCCGGGCGGCGGCGGTCGAGTATCGATGGATGCTGGAAGAGTACCGCGTTTCGCTCTTTGCTCAACAGTTGGGAACATCCATCAAGATCTCGCCGCAACGGCTCGACAAGCAATGGGCCAAGGTCTAGCGAGGCAGAGCCTCGGACCCATGACGGGCTACCGCGCGCGTCAGCCCGAATCGCGTTCAATTGAATTTCGCACTTCCGTAGCCTGGGCACCGTTCAATTAGATTTCGCACTTCCGTAGGTCATGCTGTGCATGACATTCCGAAGTTCCCTGATTCGCTAGATGCAGTACCGTTCAACGAGATCTCGCAGGTCGCGTTGTTTTACGATGATAGTAGCGGGAAAGCCGCAGATGCCTGCTGGAATCGTTAACGCTTTGCCAGCCAACACGTTGAGGATTCTATCACCGAATTCGAATTGAAGGGTATCGCTTCTACCTCGGTTGAGTCATGAGCGACCAACCGTTCAGGGCAAGTCGCCGCGTAGTAATGGTCGGTGGTGACGGTTCCCAAATGGCCTCGCATCTCAACCGGCACGCGTTTGAGCGCGGTCTGGGCAGGTTTCGACTGAACCGGGGTTCTGAACCGGGGCTAACGCTGGGTTGTCAAAAAGTTGGGGTTTCGGTGATCTATGGTTGCGCAAGTTTTGTTCCGCTTCCTGGGGCCGATAGGTCTTCTCGGCGCGCAGCGTGTATGCCTGGCGGAATT
>JAUIGN010000019.1 GCA_030430075.1 bacterium | reverse complement strand
ACGAGAACAGCCAGATCTTGCCTTCATGCAGCCACCCTCGTTCAGGGTTGAACATTTGCCAGAGCATGGCCCAGGCGGGGAGAAGTAGCATCAGGATCATGGGGACCAGTGCGAATCCAACCGGCTTCTTGCGCCGCCAGAGATAGAAGACAGTGACCATGAAGGCCAGGCCGGCCAGCAACTGGTTGACGGCTCCGAACAAGGGCCACAGGATCAGGCCGCCACTGCCGGGTCCCTTGGGGCCGGGCAGCATGGCCAACGTTCCTCCCAGCCCCACGGCGACCGCCGTCGCCACGTACTTGTTGGCGACCGGCTTGAGACGCAAGCTCATCGCCAATTCTTGAATTACGTAGCGTTGCAGCCGAGTGGCGGTGTCCAGCGTAGTGGCGGCGAAGCAGGCAACCAGGACGGCGACAATGCTGATCCCCAGTTTGAGCGGAATTCCGATCGCAGTCAGAAAGTTCGCGCCTCCTTCGACGAAGGCCTGCACCATCTGTTTGAGCTGGAATCCACCCCAGCCTTCGCTCACGTCATACCGCGTTTTCCAGGCGGCCATTCCCGCCACCTGTTGGCCGCTATCAGCGTCGACCACGGCAACCCACTCGGCGCCGGCGCCCGCGGGCTGGGACTCATAGAGCCCCATTCCAACGCCGGCACAGCAGGCCAGAATGACGACGACGGCGAGTCCCCCTTCCAGCAGCATGGCGCCGTAGCCGACGTATTGCGCATCGGTCTCCTTGGCGATCTGCTTGCTGCTGGTGCCGCTGCTCACCAGGCAATGAAACCCGCTGCAGGCGCCGCAGGCGATGGTGATGAAGAGGAACGGAAAAATCGGTGGCGCGTCGGCCGGAATGTTCTCTTGGGGCGCGACCGCCGGGATCGCGGACAAGTCGGCCTGCCCGGTTACGCTCGCGACCAGCAGGCCCCCCACCAGCAACACCAGGGCCACGACCAGCTGGTGGCTGTTAATGTAGTCGCGCGGTTGGAGCAGCAGCCAGACCGGCATGACCGACGCCACAAAGCAGTAGGCAAGCAACACGAACGTCCACATCACGACCACGTTCGGGAAGTCGCCGGTCAGGCTGAGCCCGGTGAGTTCGGCGACGTCGATCGGCAAGTGGTAGGCGCCGAGGTAAATGCATCCGTAGATCACGACCAGGGCGACCAGGGAAGGAATCAGCAAGTCCCCCCCCTGGCGATACGACCAGTAGCCGATGCCGATCGCCAGCGGCATCGAGATCCAGACCGGCAGCACGGAGTCGGGGTAGAAGGCAAAAATCAGGGCGATCACCAGTCCGAAGATGGCCAAGACCACCGTAAGTGCCAGGAAGAGGACCAGCAGAAAGAGAATCCGGGCCCGCGGCGAGATCAGTCGTCCGGCGACTTCGCCCACCGTCTGCCCTCGATTTCGCAAGGAGACCACGAGCGCTCCGAAGTCGTGGACGGCGCCGACAAAGATCGATCCCAGGACCACCCACAGCAGTGCCGGCAGCCAACCCCAGAAGACGGCGATTGCGGGTCCGACGATCGGCCCCGTTCCCGCGATGCTGGTAAAGTGGTGCCCGAAAATTACCGACTTCTTGGTCGGTACGAAATCGACATCGTCGCGCAGCTCGCGGCTCGGCACTTTCGCCTCGGCGTCCAGCCCGAAGATCTTGCGGGACAGCCAACGGCCATACGTATGATAGGCGACCACGAAGCCGACCATCGATGCCAGCGCAACCAACAATGTGCTCATAGGGATCCTCGCGAACGAGACGAATCATCAAACAGAAAAGGTTGGGGCGTGAAGGATGCCAGGGACCATGATATCAGGCCACCGGTTCACTGGGGATTCCTGCCGCGGGTTCTTTTTGGCGTGCACCAGGCGACCAGCCACCGTTGTCACCCACGCCGGGTTCCCCTGGTCGCCAGGTCTTCGCATTCGGCTATAATGTGCGATTCGTAAATTGAACGCAAAGGTCTGTCGCATCAACTGTTTGTGAGACGCGTTGAGTTCGCCGATTCTGGTTCGAAAGGAAGTTCGTCGTGGCGGAAAAAGTTGTCATCATTGGAAGCGGACCCGCGGGATTTTCAGCAGCCATCTACGCCGCCCGTGCCAGCCTGGAACCGCTCCTGTTCGAGGGGACGGTCAAGCCCGAGATGATTCCGCTGGGCCAATTGGCCTACACGACTGAAGTCGAAAATTTCGCCGGCTTTCCGGCGGGCAATATCCGGGAATTTGTAGAGAGTGCCGTCGATGCGGAGCGGCACTACAACCTGCCTCCGGCACCGGCAGGGCACGAACGGGACGGTCGGCCTCACTATGCGGTGCAGGGCGTCGAACTGATGGAGTTGATGAAGCAGCAGGCGCTGAATTTTGGAACTCGGATTGTCGGCGAGGACATCGTTGATGTCGACTTCACCAATCGGCCGTTTCAGCTTACTTCGAGCGGTGGGCAGACGGTGGCTGCGGAGACCGTGATTGTCGCCACCGGGGCCCGTGCCAACTATCTCGGTCTGGAGTCCGAAGAAGCATTCAAGAATCGGGGTGTCAGCGCCTGTGCGGTTTGCGACGGGGCGCTCCCCCGCTTCCGCAACAAGCCGCTCGTCGTGGTCGGCGGCGGTGACTCGGCGATCGAAGAAGCCACCTACCTCACCAAGTTCGCCAGCCAGGTGATGCTGGTGCACCGGCGTGATGAACTGCGGGCTTCCAAAATCATGCAGCAACGGGCGTTTGACGATCCCAAGCTGGAGATCCTTTGGAACACGGTGGTTGACGAAGTCGTGGGTGACGATTCGCAAGGGGTGACCGGCGTGCGACTCAACAGCACCGTCGACCAGCCGTCACGGGAGGTGGAGGCTGCCGGAATGTTCCTGGCCATTGGCCACACGCCGAATACCGAGTTTCTCAAAGGCAAGCTGGAGATGAACGATAAGGGCTACCTGCGCTGGACCGAAGCCTTTCGAACCAAGACCAGCGTCGCAGGTGTCTTCGCGGCCGGCGATGTTGCCGACGACTACTATCGCCAGGCCATCACGTCGGCCGGTACCGGGTGCATGGCCGCCTTGGACGCCGAACGGTATCTGGCCGAGCACGGAAAATAAGTCCGCCTCCTGACGGGTCCGGCCGTGCATGTGTGGCCTATCGTTCTCACTCACCCTCTTCCTTCGCCACGGACGTTGTTATGAACAAACCAAAATCCAAGGTCGACGCGAATCGCAAGCTGCTCACCGACGCGCAGGCTCAAGGGACGGGCGCTGTCCTGGGTGCGTTCGTGCGACTGTCGGGGCCCGGGTGGCTGCAGAGTGCCATTACGCTGGGCGGCGGGTCGCTGGCCGGGGCGCTGTTTCTGGGGGTCCTGGGTGGGCCCAAGCTGTTGTGGCTGCAACTGATGGCAGTCACGATGGGCGTGATCATGCTGTCCGCCATCAGCTACGTCACGCTGTCGACCGGCGAACGGCCCTTTCGAGCGATCAACGAGCATATCAATCCGGTTCTCGGCTGGGGGTGGCTCATCGCCACCTGCATGGCCAACATGATCTGGTGCATGCCGCAATTCAGCCTCTGTTATGCGTCGCTGGAGAATAACCTCGCCCCGGGCGCGGTGACCGGCCTGTCGGATTCCACGGGACCACTTGTTGCCAAGCTGCTGGTCTCGGCCGCCTTGCTGGTCACGGTGGGCGCGGTTGTGGTGATGAACAGCCGCCAGGGGGTGGCCGCGAAACTGTTCGATTGGTTTCTCAAGGCCCTGGTCGGAATGATCGTGATCTGCTTCTTCGGCGTGGTCATCTGCCTGGCGCTCGACGGCCAGTTGCAATTCGGGGCGATCCTGGCCGGCTTCTTTCCGGATCCGCGGCAGTGGACGCAGCCGACCGGCGACGTGGCCGGTTTGGTGGCCCAACTGCCGGCCGACGTGCAGGCGTTCTGGAGCAGCCGGATTGTCAAGGAGCAGCGAGTGGTGATGATCGCCGCCGCGGCAACGGCGGTCGGCATCAACATGACCTTCCTGTTGCCCTATTCGATGCTGAACCGAGGTTGGGACAAGCCGTTCCGGGGGTTGGCCCGGTTCGACCTGGCGACCGGCATGGCGATCCCGTATGTGTTGGTGACGAGCTGCGTGGTGATTGCTTCGGCTGCCAGTTTTCACGCTCGGATCGACGAGGATTTCGCCAGCACCGATCCCGCCGTGATGCAGCAAAGCAAGACGTTTGCGAGTGCCCGGTCCAGCCTGGAAGCCCGCATGACCGCCTTGGACCCCGGGTTTGCGGGCCTGCCGGAAGCCGAGCAATTAGCGCAGATCGCGACGCTCTCCGACGCCGAAAAACGGATTGCGTCGTCCCTTGTCCGGCGCAACGCGTTCCAGCTTTCGCAGGCCTTGGCGCCCTTGTTGGGCGAGCAGAATGCGAGCCTCGTGTTCGGGATCGGCATCTTCGGGATGGGATTTTCGACGATCATCATCTTGATGTTGATCAACGGCTTCGCCTTCTGCGAGATGTTCGGGTTGCCGCAGGGCGGGGCCATGCATGTGGTCGGCTGCCTGGTCGCCGGTCTCAGCGGTGCGGCATGGCCGTTGATCTGGGACGGCCCGGCAAAACTCTGGTTGGCCGTGCTGACGTCGACGTTCGGCATGATGCTGTTGCCGATTGCCTACTTCACCTTCTTCATGATGATGAACAGCCGGACGCTGATGGGTGACGAAAAACCGACCGGCGGGCGGATGGTGCTGTGGAATGTGTTGATGGCCGTTTCCGTGCTGGGCGCGTTCGTCGCGGCCGGATCGGCGGTCTGGGAAAAAGTGATGCCGGCGTTTGATGCCTCGGCCGACTTGCAGAACCGAATCGTCGGCGGCGTCGTGCTGGTCCTGGCGATCGGTTTCGTGTTGCTTGTGATGGCCGGGTTCGCGATGAAGCCAAAGTCGCAGGCGGCGCCGCGATCGTCGTGAGACGCAGCTCCTCTTTGACAGGGATGGTGAGATGAACAAGGTTTCCGTGCGGCAGGCACGCGCCAAAGCGATGATCGGCGAAGTGGTGCGCATCCAGGGGTGGGTGCGGACCCGCCGCGACTCAAAGGGCGGCTTCAGTTTTCTGGAAATCAACGACGGCACGTGCCTCGGCAATTTGCAGGTGATCGCCGATGCCGACTTGCCCAACTACGAGGACGAAGTCAAGAAACTGTCGGCCGGCTGCAGCGTGACGATCGAAGGCGAAATCAAGGAATCCGGCGGGAAGCAGGAGACCGAGATCCTGGCCGCACGCGTCGAGGTGCTCGGGTGGGCCGATCCGGATTCCTTTCCGCTGCAGAAGAAACGCCACTCATTCGAGAAACTTCGCGAATGGGCTCATCTCCGGCCCCGTACCAACGCGTTTGGCGCAGTGGCCCGCGTGCGAAACCAGATCTGCAAGTCGATCCATGACTTCTTTCAGGAGGAGGGGTTCCTCTACGTCCACACGCCGGTGATTACGGCCAGCGACTGCGAAGGGGCGGGCGAGATGTTTCGGGTAACGACGCTCGACATGGACCAGCTTCCGCGCCGGGACGGCCGCGTTGATTTCACCCAGGACTTTTTCGATCGGCCGTCCTACCTGACGGTCAGCGGTCAACTGGAGGCAGAAATCTACGCGACGGCCCTGGGGAAAGTTTATACGTTTGGGCCGACCTTCCGAGCAGAGAACTCGAATACCTCACGGCACCTTTCCGAATTCTGGATGATTGAGCCGGAGATGGCCTTCCATGACCTGGACGACAACATGTCGCTGGCCGAGCAGTTCTTGAAACGTATCTTCGCGGATGTGCTTGCCCATTGCAGCGAGGACATGGAGTTCTTCGCGCAGCGAATCGAGAAGACGGCGATCTCGCGGTTGGAGGCGATCGCCGGCAGCCAGTTCGTGCGATTGTCCTATACCGAAGCCGTGGAGCGACTGATCGCCAGCGGCGAAAAGTTCGAATTCCCCGTCAGCTGGGGCCATGATCTGCAATCAGAGCATGAACGGTTTCTGACGGAAAAGGAGTTCGATTGCCCGGTGATTCTCTCCGACTATCCGTGCACCATTAAACCGTTCTACATGCGTGTGAACGACGACGAGAAGACGGTCCGGGCAATGGACGTGCTGGTCCCGGGCGTCGGTGAGATCATTGGCGGCAGCCAACGAGAAGAACGTTTGGAGGTTCTCGAAACACGAATGCGAGACCAGGACTTGGTCCCGGAGGATTACTGGTGGTACTTGGATCTCCGCCGCTTCGGTACGGTGCCGCACGCCGGTTTCGGGCTCGGGCTGGAGCGAGTCGTCCAGTTTGTGACGGGGATGGCCAACATTCGCGACGTCATCCCATTTCCGCGGACGCCGGGGAATGCCGAGTTCTAACGCGGCAGGTTCCTGCTGGTGCGAGATCCGGCCCGCCGTTGCAGACGTGGTCCTTGCCCCCTGCTACCGCAGCGTGGTGACGCCGGCGGCCGGCACCGTGGCGGGCTTGTCCCGGTCATTGACGGAATAGACGCGGGAGACCGCGCTGGTTCGGCTGGCCGGCGGTTGTCCGCTGACGGTTCCCGTTGTCTGCTCCACTCGACGCTGATGCGCTCGTTGGTTGGCCAGCGCGGCCACGGCTTGGAATTGCTGGCGGACGGGCGCGTTGACCTTGGTCAGACGCTGCGACAACTGTTGGAGCCGCTGGGGGCGCGTTTCTGCAGCCTGGGTCACCTGCCCGACAAACTTGACCGATTCGACGAAGTTCTGATCGGCCGTGCTGCCCACCAGCGGGTGCAGCGTCCTGGCGATCAGTTCGGCTCCCACGTTGTCGATCTGCAGAAAGACATCCAGTCGGCTCGTCACGAACGTGTTCTTTTCGCGATCTTGAGAATACTCGGAACGCAATACGAGCACGCAACGGCCGCGGATTTCGTTCTTCAGCAGCGGTCCTTCGTACGTGCCGTCCGCATACATGACGTGCAGATTCTGGTCGCCGTAAATCAGTTCGACGCGGCTGTCCGTCCCCGCGCCGTCGCTGGCATCAAATACGTAGTCGGCGTTGCGGTTGATCGTGACTTTGGTAATGCCCATCAGGTCCCACATGTTCACAATCACTTCCGGATGGCGGACCAGAAAGACGTACAGCTCGGGGTCTGCCGGAATCACGGCGGCGGGCATCTGGCGATAGAGGCTGGGGCGGGAGACGACGCTCCAAAGCTTCGCGTGCGCTTGCTCGTCCAACTGATCGAACGGGATCGCCTCGATCGCATCGCGGCGACTTTGCTGGTCGAGTGCTCGTTGCGTACGTGTCTGGCCTTGGGCCGTCGGCAAGATGGCGTGAAGCGTGACCAGGAGACCGATTGCCAGCCACTGATAGGGCCCGGTGAAGCGAGTTGCAGGTACGCGGAGGGCGTACCTCAACTGATGACGCCTGCCCGGCGCGCAATCTGACATGCTTTCCCCCCAATAAACGCACACCCGGCCGCACGCGGCGGCAGGTGTGAAAGTCTAGCGATCAGTGTGATAATTCGGCCAATTGAGGGGAAAAGGCCAGTCAATCTTGTAAACGGACGCCGAAACGAGAATTCGCAGCCCGTTTCCCCTGTCCCGCTCGGCCCGCCGCCGGCCTGCTGTCACGATGGCAGCGCCGGGTTTGCAGGCCGCAGACGGTAGACATCCGCAGCCGGGACCACCCGGTTTGCCTTCGGCCCCTCACCCCCGGCCCCTCTGCCCCAGGCAATTCGGGCGAGAGGAGAGCCCGTGAGGTCGCTGCTGCGGCATGATCAAATTCCAGACTTCCTGATGCTTCCATTCCTGATGCTTCCATTCCTGATTCCGCACTTCCGTAGGTCATGCTTTGCATGACATTCCCAACTTCCCCGATTCCCCACCCGCAACACCGGCCGGCGGATTTCGAACGTCGTTGATTTCCAACAATCGCTTGCGGCAAGATCGCGGGTGCCTGGTGGAACCGTTAGCGCCTGGCCAGTCGACACGTTGAGAAAGCCAGCACCGGATTCGACGCGAACCGGCTCGCGGCTAGCCGGTTGCTGGTGCCGACTGCGGGCCGCGGACTCCGATGTAGAGGATTCCGGCGAACAGCAGTTCGGCGCTCATCCACACCAGACGCAGCAATACGGCCGAGACGATCCCCGCGACCGGGCCGTAGGCTGGGACGAGGAGCGTGATGATGACCCACTCACGGGGCCCCAGGCCGGCCGGGATAAGCGAGAGAAAACCTGCCACCATCGCCAGGCCGGCACAGGCGGTGATCAGGGGAATGTCGTACCAGGGATTCGTCAGTCTTGCCACCGCAGCCGGGGTCGCTTGCAGGGTGGCCCACAAGCTGAGGCCCATCAGGGACCAGCCAACGGCCATCATCACCCAGCCGCTAAGCATCAAACGAAAATCGAGCCCCTGGATTGCCTCTTCGATGGCCGGATTGGCGCGGCGCACTTGGAGGAAGCGCACGACGCGGCGAAAGATGGGGGGCAGCGTCGGAATCCCGGCCGCGGCCGCCAGGCACAGGGCCAACAGCATGGGGAGGCTTTGATCTCGAAAGCCGACCGCCAGAATGGTCGCGGCCACGACACCGCCGACCGCCATCATGGTTAGTGTTTCGACAAAGACAGCCGTCGCGGCCACCGTGGCGTCAACCTGCGCGCTCTTGACCAGCCCCGTTCGCAGGACGACAACCAGCGCTTTACCGGGAACGTACTTGCCCAGGTGACCGATGTAGTAAGCACGAATCGTCGGCAGCCAGGCGGGCTGCTGGCCCATGGCCACCAAGGTCCTCCGCCAAAACAGGCACGCCGGAAACGAGCCAACGAGATAGAGCAGGCCGGCCGCGAACAGCCAACCGAAGTTGAGGTTCCGCGGCGAGAAACCCTGCTCGGCGAATTCGTCGCGGGCGCCGGCGACGGTGTGCCAGATGCCGCCGGCGACGAGCGTTAAAATGATCGCGCGAATCGCAAACTTGATCCAATACGTCCGACCGCGCGGGCGCGACCCCGGCGGTGCCGGGCCGTCCGGGGCACCGGCGGCAACGTCTGCATGATTCATGTCTTGGCCAAGGAGAGTCGTTCAGCGTTGAGGTGCGTATTGTGATCGCTGCATCCGCCCGGAACAATACGAATCCGCCCGGAGTGGCCTTGGCTGCGGGGCCAACGTCGTTCATGTTGAGCCGGGTTTTGGCGGTCGACCGGCGCGGCACAATGTGTCGCGGGGTGTCGCGGGGTGTCGCGGGCGTGAGCCCGCTATTGGTCCGAGGCCCAGCCTCGTTAGAATGCCGCTCGGCCTTGCCATGCCGCGGCGGCGCCTTGGAGCGGCTACCGTGTCCTCTGACAGGCCGCCGCGTTGGCCGAATCGCCGTTTGCGAGTACCGCCGGAGGTCGAGGGGCATTCCCGCCGACTGGTGGAATGACCTGCTGCATTGAGGAGAAGCCCATGTCACGACTGGTGTCGTTTTTCGTTCTGCTGGCGGTCATCGCCGTGTTCACCTTCTGGTTTTATCAGGTGATCTCGGCCTTTCTCCTGCCCCTGTTTCTGGCCGCCCTGCTGGTCGTCATGTTTCGCCCCTGGCATCAGTGGATCCTGGGCCGTTGCCGGGGCTACGTCCGCGTTGCCGCGGCGCTGACCACGGCCGCCGTGATCGTCGTCGTGCTCTTGCCGGCCGGCATTCTGGCCATGCTGGTCACCTGGGAACTCGTTGCCAAGACCGGGGCCACTCACGAGCAATTGCAGGCGACGGCGGGTTCTGGCCGGACGAGCGATGAACGGTCGCCGGGCGACGTGGCATCGTCCGCCAGCGTGGGCCTCTCTTCGCGAATCGCCGAACTGCGAAACTCGTTGGGGCTCGAATTGCCGCACGCCCGCGAATTGCGGTTCATCGAAGCGTCGTTGGCAACGCTGAGTACACACGCGGCCGCGGGAGCCACGTATCAGGGCGACATGGAAGCACTCGACAAGCTGCGGTCTGTGCTCGTCGATCTCCAGAGCCTGGTCGATGAAGGCCCGCGGACGATCGAAGCCTCTCCTCAGGTCGCTGCCATGATCGCCACGCTGGATGCAGCCCTGCAAGATGCGGACGTCCGGGCCGGAACGCTCAAGTTCCAAACCCTGCTGCTGAACCTGCGTGCCCAGTACGGGAGCTTCAAAGTCGCGCTGGTCGGTAGTCCCATGCGCGCCTGGCTGGCGGACCTGGCCAATCCGACGGAAGCAGAACGCCGCGGTATTGAAGGCCGCCTGACAGCTTTCGCCCCGGGACTGCTGCGGTCGGTGGGAGGGGCCACCGGATCGTTCCTCGTCAATGTCGTATTCGGTGTGGTGATCATGGTCATTGCCCTCTACTTTTTCCTCGCCGACGGATCGACCATGGTGACCACAATGATGCGGCTGTCTCCGCTGGACGACAATCACGAGCGGATCCTGATCGAAGACTTCGATCGCATCAGCCGAGCGGTCGTGCTGGCGACCTTGTTGTCCGCCGTGGGGCAGGGCGTGCTGGCGGGAATCGGCTTCTGGATCGTCAGCCTGTTCGTCGACGGATTTCAGGTCGTGTTCACCCTTACCCTGCTCACCACGATCCTGGCGCTGGTTCCGTTCGTGGGGGCAGCCGCCGTCTGGGTCCCCGTTTCGCTGTGGCTGTTCTACCAGCAGCACTACCCGGCGGCCGTCCTCCTGGGCGTGTACGGCGCGGGCGTGGTTTCCATGGCGGACAATCTGATCAAGCCGCTGGTCCTGCATGGTCAGTCCAACTTGCATCCATTGCTAGCATTGCTGAGCGTGTTGGGTGGTGTGCAGGCACTGGGGCCGATCGGCATCCTGGTGGGACCGATGGTCGTCGTCTTTTTGCAGACGCTGCTCAATATTTTGCACCGCGAATTGACCGATGGTGGAGACGACGACGAAGCGGCTCGGCGCCGTGCGACGTTACCGCACATTTTGTCTTTACGGCAAATGGGTTTGCGACTACCATACGCCACCCCGTCCAGGAATCGTGGTGTCAATTGAAGGAGCGGTCGTTATGAATGGATTCGGCCTGTTGATCGCAGTTGCGGCATTAGGCGTCGATGTAGGTTGGGAGACCGGTCCCGGCGGTCAATCCTACTACACGGTCCACATTGAGAAGCTCCTCCTGGAGCCGCTCCGCGAGGGGCAGGCGATCGTCAGCAATGTCGATCCTAACGACCGCAACCTGACTCGGTTTCAGATTTTGATTGGCGAGAATGCGCGCGGCACGAGCGGCCAGCCGGGGCCCAGCGGCGGTGACATGGTTCAACATGGTTGGCGACCGGGAGAAAACGGCGGTACCGACTACCTGATTCAGATCACTCCGGAGCGGCTCGAATCCTTGGCGAAGGGGAGCAGCATTGTCGGTCAGATCGATCCCCAAGTCACCGATATCCGGCGGCTGTATATTTTCTCCGGCGTCCAGCAGTTGCCCCAGCAGTTGCCAAATGCCGGCGGTCCCCCTCCCCCACCCAAGTTCCTGGGTGCGGGCGGCGGTTTACGGACCGCGTCAGGCGAGACGACGCAGCCCGCCAATGCACCCTCACGCGTCGGCGCGCCCCAGTTTGGAGGCAACCAGTCGGGAAGTGGGCAGGCGAGCGGCGGCCAATTCAGTGGCGGCCAGTTTACGGGCGGGCAAGCCTCGACCACCCGACGGGCCAACGACCTGCCGGCCACCAGCGGCAGCGGGCTGGGGGGCCCCGGAGTGACCGGCGGCGGTGGAACCCAGCAACCCGGTAGCATGGCGGGGGCGGGCAACCAGTACTCAGGCGGGGCGGGGGCTAATCAGGATTGGCGAACCAGCGGACAGGCGAATGCCGCCTGGTCGGGCGGTGCGCAAGGTGGAGGCGGCGCCCCGTACGGCACGGACAACCGCATGTTGCCGGTTCCCCAACTGCCCAACGGCCAGATCCCGAATAACCAGCTCGCCACCAACCAGCAGCCCAATATGCCACACGGCTACGGACCTGGTCAGGCGGTTGCCCAGCAAACCTTTGCGCCGCCGGTGCAGTCGGCGTACGGGCAGCCCGCTGCACCCTACGGTGGCGCCGTCTCGCCATACAGCGCACCGGCTGCAGCGGCACCGAATGTGGAAGCTCAGATTGCTCAGGCAAAAGCCATGTGGGATCTGGAGGCCAAGGCCGCCGCGGCGGAAGAAAAGGCCGCCGCGGCACTCGCCGCCAAAGTACCGACGCCTGCTCCCAGCAAGGAGCCCGAAAAAAAATCTGCGGAAGAGCCTTGGATGCCGCTGATCATTACCACACTGATGCTGTTCACATCGTTGGCCATCAACGTCTTTCTAGGCTGGCTGGCCTGGAGCTTCTTCTGGAGGTTCCGGGATGCAGCCGGTGACGCAACGCGTGCTCAATCGACCTTGTTTCCCACTCGGCAAGCGGCCTGAGTGGCATCGTCGGTCACCCGGGTGCGGTGCCCGGGCCGGTCAGGGCACCGCCGGCTACTCGCTGACGGGCGCGATCGAGCCTTCGCCGGCCAGTCCCCCTTCCAACTCGGGCGCCACCGGGCGGGTTACGTTGCGGAGCCGGCGGACGGCCGCTCGAGCGGCATCGTTGATGGGCGTATCGCGGAGCATTTCCTTGGCCATCATCCAGCCGTGCGTGGCAATCCTTGCTACCGGACGGACGTCGATGGCACCGCACAACAGTTCGCAGCTGCCGGATGCCAAACCCCGTTTGAACGCTTCGGCGCCGGAGCCCATGTCGAGCCGGCGGATTCCCGAACGCTCGGCATGCCGGGCAAGTTCCGCGACCATCAACAGGCCAGGCGAGAACTTCGCATACTTGCTGTTGTAGGTCGTCACCCAGCCGTGGAAGACGTCTCGTGACCTCATGCCCAAGTGGATCGCCAGGACTTCCGTGCCGACGCGCACCACGGACATCATGCCCAGGCAATCTTCGGTGTTGAGCTGCATGATCCGTTCCAGCAGGGGCAAGGCCCAGGGACCACTGAAGCTGTCGCCCAGTTTGCGGCTTCGCAGTTGTGCCCGCTTGGACGCGATCATCGCGCGGAACAGTTCGGCCGATGTCGACCTCGGTTCAAAATGTAGCTGTCCAACGTCCCGTTCTAGTTTGCGAGCTTTCCGCAACAGCCGCTGCATTTGTCCACTGCCGGCACGCCGCCGGGCCAGGCGGTAGGCCTCGAAGCCGTCCGATACGTCGATGAAGAAGGCCTCTTTCCGACGCCAGGCAAACGGTGCCAACACGTGGCAAGCGGTTGGCACGTTGGTGAAATGGAGTGCGTTGAGGCCGAACTTGCGGATCAGTTCGTCCGCCGTGCATGGGATCTGGGGCGGCACCAGCCAGCCCTGGAGGTCGGAAAAGTTATCGGCGATGGGCCGGCCGATATCACCCTTTGTACGTCGGTAGGGGATGATCCCGACAGTCTCACCTCGATCCGTGAGCACACCGACTTCAACCCCTTCGCGTACCGCCGCGACGGCCTGCACGAACTCAGGACTGAAATGAGGCCCCGCGCACCACGGATACGCCGCCTGCAAGTGGCGCCACTGGGCAACCTGATCGGGCGTCAGATCACTAGCAGAGATGGCGGTGACGTTCATGGGCAGGTCGGGCGCGGCGCACAGTTCGCGAGTGTTGCGATTGGACGTGACGACCCAATCAGCCATGCTGCCGTCCAGGTGCAAGCAACCGCACGTCGACCAGGGACCTTCACGCCAAGTACGTTTTGCTAAACCTTACGGCGCGGTGGAGGTCGAAGGGGACAATTCGAACGACGAATGCGCACCTCCGCCGGAGCGCAACGATCGGCGACAACGCCTCGAACGGTGGTGTCGATCGTTCAGGTCGTAGTGTCTGGCTGCTTCGCTCCCGGTCCTCGTCAGAAGCGACGCCGCAGCCAATTCGGCAGGTGGGTCTGCTGCTTGTTGAAAACGACCCCGGTTACGTGGGCCTGGCTGTCTTCCAACTGCTGCTTGGCGCGGAGCACGACCCGCCGCCGCAGCCGCTCTGCCTCGACGACCAGCAGGATTCCATCAAGGCTCGCCACGAGCCCCGGGAACTGGCACTCCGAGACGATCGGCAGGTCGAAGACAACCCAGGCGTAGTCCTGCTTGAGCCGAGCAAGCAAGGCGCGAAAGGTCTGCGCGGGAACGGTCGACCGGGCTGCGTCGACTTGCCGGCCGGGGCCCATGACGTGCAACTTGGGAACGCTGGTCGCCTGGATGCAGGCGGACCGTGTTTCACGACCGGATAGCCATTCGGAGAATCCCGGGCCCGACGGGAGTCCGAACATCGCTTCAGTCTGGGAATGGATGCGTTTCGTGTCGATCAACAACACCTGCCCGCCCGGTTCACTGGCAGCGGCGACGGCCAGGTTGGCGGCCACGGTGCTGACTCCTTCCTTGTGGGCACAACTGGTCAAACCGATTGCCTGGGGCGCGCCTTCCGCGGCCAGACGGCGGACGAGCATTGCATACGGAGCGCCGGATTTCGACGAGAGGTGCGACTCGGCGGCAACAGGCACGCTGCCCGGATCAGCGACTTGGCTCATGGTCATCCTCACGGCGAGATCGAGTAAATTCCGGGCGACGAAGGCAAGGACATCACGACCGGAACTTCCAGGACGCGTTCGATGTCCGCAGGTGAATGGAACGAATCGTCAACATAGTCAGCCAGGCAACTGATGCCGACGGCGGCCAGTACCGCCGCCAGACCGCCCAGAATGATCGTCGTCGGCAGATGAGGGCTGGTCGGCGTTGGGATCAGGCTGGGAGCCTGGGCGACCGCGATCCGCGGGGCCTGCTGCTGTGCCAGTGCGTATTCCATGCGGGACTGCGCGAGTTCGCCGGCGTAATTCTGGCGGCGATCTTCGAGCTGATGGACGTGACGGCTTAGCGCATCGATTTGGGTTTCCATCTCCTGCAGCGCTTGCAATCTTGCTTGCCCTTCCTCAAACCGTTTGTTGAGCGTCTCCGCCCTGGCACGGTTCATCCGAAGTTGCGATTCAGCGGTCGCCAGCTCATGTTGCGCGAGCAGCATGTTGGATGCGGCAAGCTGTTCGGCGACTGCCAGCAGGCGCGGGTGTCGCGGCGGTAGCTTCGCCTCCAGGTCCCGTTGCTGCAATTCGAGCTTGTAATGTTCCCTCAGCATGCCGGCGGTTATCTGCGGCGAATGCACGAAGGCCGGCTCGTCCGGCACGCTCATTTCAGGGTGCCGTTCCCGAAGTTCGCTGATCCGAGCCAGCATGGAAGCGCGTTCGGTCTGAGTATTCATGATCTGCAAATGCAGATTCGAGAGTTGGGTTTCCAAGGCACGTCGTTGACCGTCGACGGAAACCAGTCCGACTTCATCCTGCGCGGTCCGCAACTGTTCCTCGGCAAGCGCCAGTTCCAGGTCAAGTTGACGGACTTGCCGGGCGAGATAATCGACCGTCGTTGAATGGCGGCCGGCACCCGGGTGACCGGCAACAAACGCGTCGACGTATGCCTGTAAGAGATCACGGGCAAGTTCCGGCGAGCCGGCACGGCAGCGAATCGTTAAGACGTTCGAGTCGCGCGGCGCGGTGCATGCGATCGACCTTGCCAGACAATTCGTGGCCCGTTCGCGCAGTGCGGCACTGTCCGGCTCGGAAACCGCCAGGATTCGGTTCGCACCCACCGATTCGACGACGGCGGACAGCAGGTCACGGTTGTGGAGCAGTTGCTGGAGAGAATTGACTTCCCGTTGCAGCGCCGTCTCTGCGGCGAGCGGCGGGCGGTCGTCGCGGTCGCTCCCTCGCGGAGCCTCCAGCCGGACCGTCAGCCGAGTTTCGGAGACGTAGGTGCGGGGCCACCAGACGGCCGCCAACAGAACCAGCAGCAGCCCGGCCAGCAGCGTCCACGTCGCCTTGCCCCGGTGGCGGTACACGGCACGCACCAGATGCAGGAGGCGAAGTGGCGGGTGGGATTGCTGATGCAGGGTCATGGATCGGGGCCTGTCGCGAGAAAACGGCAAGACGTGCAGCCCCGAAAAATGCAAAGTCCATGCCGACGCCCCGAACCGCACCGATGTGGCGGTGGGGACAAACTGGTTGCTTGTCACGCTTTAGTAACTTCTCGCTCCACTCCCGATGCTGCGCGGCCTACCGTGGGATCGTGGCAACCCCGTTGCCAATCGACAACACCGGCGAGCGCAGAGTGTGGCATTTTCGCCACGGTCGGCCGATCCTAGACAGACGGCGCGGGACCGTTGTCCTTCTTGCGCGTCAGCCAACTGGCCAGCGTGCCGGTCGCCATGGTTACCGTCAGCGCCAGCGGGCCGATCCATTGGAACGAGATAGGATCCTCGGCCGTAATCCACTCGGCGCCGGTAGCGGCGTCGGTCATCGTCTTCAGCTGCACGTTGAAGACTTGGGGATCGACATCAAACCAGGTTGCCAGAAAGGCGACGAAAGGGCCCGAGAAAGCAATCAGCACACCTGTGGTTGCACCGCAAGCCGTCCCGACGACGACTCCCCGAGTGGTCGCGAACGGGACAAACAGGGCAAACAGGAAGAGAGCGAAGATGGGGGTCGTCAGCAGATTGACGGTCTTGCCTGTGACCTCGGTAATATTGCCTTCGATGTACTTCATACTGAAGCTGCCCGTCACGACCAGCACACCAACGGTGAGCGCCAGGAATTGAGCTCGACGATAGTGGGTTTTCTCGTCCTTGGCTTTCATCCCCAACCGATCCAGAAAGTCGGTCATCACGACGGCGGTGATCGAGTTGATGCCCGAGTCAATGCTGGACATGGCAGCCGCGAACATGGCGGCCACGACCAGTCCGGAGATGCCGACCGGTAAGTGGTAAGAGATATAGCGGGGGAAGAGATCGTCGGCGTTTTCGGCGAGCGAAATTCCTGCCAGGTATTCCGGGTGTGCCGTGAAGTAGCCAAGCAGTGCGAAGCCGACCAGGTAGAGCGTCGCCGCGACCGTCGAGCCGACGATCAACTGAATCGCCAGCGCCCGTCTCGCACTGCTGACATCGCTGGTCGACATGAACCGCTGGACCGCGGTCTGATCTCCGCCGACCGTGGCGACCATCCAGACCGTGGTGGCCAGGAACGTGCCGACGACCGTGACCCGCGTCTTGGGATCGAAGCTGAAGAAGGGTTGGGTGTCCCAATTGTCTTGCCACCTGGTGGGGAACCAGCCGAAACCGCCCAGGTCGAGTGTCACCATGGCGATCACCATCAGCGCGCCGCCGAAGAGAAGAACCGTTTGCATGAAATCGGTGACAACCACCGCGCGGAGACCGCCCAGCGACGTGTAGACAATCGAGACGGCGCCGGTAATCAGCACCACCAAGGGGATGTACTTGGGCTCGATCCCCATCATCACAATCATCGCCTTGGCCGCGAGGTAGACGAGGAGGGTCATCCAAACGACGCGGAGCAAGAGAAACATTGATGCGCCCAGCAGGCGAATTCCCAATCCCAGCCGCTCTTCCAGCAATTCGTAGGCGCTGGTGACGCGATTCCGCATGTACACCGGCAAGAGCCCGTACGCGACGATCACGTACACGACCGGGTAACCCAACAAGGCCAGCAGGTTGACCGGACCTTTGCCGGCGGACTCGCCGGGCATGGAGAGATAGGAGATCGTGCTGAGGAGGGTGGCGAAGATGGAGACGCCGATCAGGAGCGGAGACATCTGCCCGCTGCCGATAAAATACTCTTTCGTGGACGCCTGGCGGCGACTGAAATAGAACCCGAGGGCGATTGTTGACGCAGCGTAAATGACAATCAGAGCCCAATCCAGCGGCTGCAAACCGTACGAATCCATAATGCGTATCCCGGCAACTCAGTGGCGTATTCTCTTCGACGTCGGGGACGGCGGGCCGACCCGTTGGCCCATCCGCTGCGAACCTCCGCGAACGGATCGAGTCGTGCGACGTGCGGCGCGGACCGGTCTACCCCGTCTTCCCGGGACCGCGTGTTTCGGCCTGTCGTACCCAGCCGCTTCGCCATCCTTGGCGGACGTGCGAACTCATCCTGAACCAGCGGGTGAGGCGGGCGATGATGGTCCAGCACATCGCCGCCACGAGAGGCACAAAAACTCCGTCGCTTCGACAAGTAGCGGTTGTATCCGATCTGCGCAGACAAATCGATACGCCGCCGGCGCGGTCGCGCGGAGCGGCTGGCCAGGCCGGTGCCGGCGTGAGATGCACCCGTGGCAACACCATGGGGAACGCGTCAGGCGGCCTTGCGATTCCGTTCGCGCGAGCGGCGGAAGCGCTTGGCTTGTGGCGTCGAGCGGATTTGGGCAAGAATTTGCTCGGCCACCACCAGGTGATTGCGGGCCTGTTGTCCGGAGACCTGAGGGGTCTCCCCCGTCCGTATGCAGTGCACGAAATCACACTGTTCGTCGAAGATTGCGTTGTTTTCGGGCACTTCCAGGTCGCGGACCGGAAGCAAGTCGGTGAACAGGTTGTGTTGCATCCGTTGGCGCTCGTCGACATCCAGCTGCCTTACGTCGATCTCGCGGCGCATCACTTCCTTGCTGGGACGGATCAGCTTGGCCGTTTGGTCCGCGAAATCGACACCCACGTAAGATCGTTCGGAGACAATCTGCATCTTGCGCTGTGCCTGAAAGCTGGTTCGCGATGCATTCAGGTTGGCAATGCAGCCGTTCGCGAATTTCAAGTGTGCATGCGCCATGTCTTCATGGGGGCCGAAGATCGTGCTCCCGACCGCATCGACCTCGACCACATCGCTGCGCACAATGGACAGCACGAGGTCCAGATCGTGGATCATCAGGTCGAGCACGGCACCGATGTCGGTGGATCGAAAGGTGTATCCACCGGAACGGACCGCCTCGATAAACACCGGGCGGCGGATGAACGGAGTCGCTGCTTGCCAGGCGCCGTTGAAGCGTTCGACGTGGCCGATTTGCAGCACGACGTTGTGCTCACTGGCCGCCGCCACCAGTTCGTCGGCTTCCTGCACGGTGCGAGCGATCGGCTTTTCGATCAACGTGTGGATACCGCGCGTCAGCAGGTCCACGCCCACGTCCCGATGATGATCGGTCGTGGTGGCGACCACGGCCGCATCGATCTGGTCGGCAACTTCGAGATGGCTGGCGAACGCTTGTGTGCCGAACTCGTCGGCAACCCGTTCGCGCGCCTGCTTGATCGGGTCGACCACGCCGACCAGTTCCACATCGTCGAAAGAGCTCAGCAAGCGAGTATGAATTCGACCCAGGTGCCCGGCACCAACGACAGCGATTCGTAAGCGTTTCACGCGGCTTTCCTCCGTTCGCGGCTGCGCCCGTGACGGCCTTCGTGTTGATTCTGAACAAAACTGAGAAGGTGATTCACCGTCGGGACCAGCATGCCGTTGCTGCGGAGAATCTCCCGCGCGTGGTCGAGCCCCACTTTCGATCGGTAGAGCAATCGATGGGCTTCGGCCAGCGCCTTGATGACATCGTTGGAAAACTCGTTGCGTTTCAAGGCGACCACGTTCACGCAGCGCGGACGGGCCGGCGAACCCTCGACCAGCATGAACGGGGGGACGTCATGCAGGACGCGGCTGTGGCCGCCGACAAAACTGTAGCTGCCGACCGTGCCGAAGTGGTGAATTCCGACTCCGCCGGAAAGCGTCGCATCATCGTGGATGTGCACGTGGCCGCCCAGCAAGGCGCCGTTGGCCATGACGATCCGGTCACCCAACCTGCAGTCGTGTGCCACATGGCAGGTCGCCATCAGGTAGCAGTGGTCGCCGACGACGGTGATGCCGTCTTCTTTGGTGGTGCCGCGGTTGATCGTGACGCTCTCGCGGATCACGTTATAGTCACCGATGCGAACTTCCGTTTCCTCACCCCGATAGGTCAGGTCCTGGGGCGCTCCGCCGATGACGGCGCCGGGGTAGATGTGGTTGTGGGCGCCGAGCGCGACATGCCCCATCAACGTGACGTTGTTCTCCAGGCGGGTACCCCGCCCGATCCGAACGTCCGGCCCGACGATGCAGAATGGGCCGATCTCGACATCGACGTCGATTTCGGCCCGCGGATCAATGACCGCGGTGTCCGCCACTTGAGTTGCCATAGCTGAGATCCATCTCGAGGAGCCTCCGCGTCGCGACGCCGGAGGGCATTGACCACATCATCCTTGACGTGGCTCACGCACTTCTGGGTAAATTCCGCCGTTCCTCCCGGTGCTGCGTTGCTTCTCTTCGTTCTAACAGGGCCGCGACCAGTTCGGCATTCAACCGATGCCCGCTGCGGTGCGCGACCACGTGCCCAATCACATCACAACCGGCCAACGCCAGATCGCCGACCATGTCCAACGTCTTATGACGCACACATTCGTCATCGAAACGCAACCGGTTGTCGATCGGACGTTCGTCATCAAAGACGAGCAGGTCCTGATAGGTAACCCGTGTTCCCAGGCCGCTCGACCTGAGCCACTCGGCCTCCTGCAACATCAGAAAGGTTCGTGCCGGGGCCAACTCCTGCCGGAAAGCGTCCGGCGAAAGGGATAACCTGAAACTCTGGCGCCCGATCGGCCCGGGGCCATAGTCCAGATGGTACTCGCAAGTAAGGACGCCGTCGTCCGTCGGCCGTGCTTCGACCCACTCCGTGTCCGAACCCACCCGCAACGGTTCGGTCACCACCAGTTGTGACCGAGGTGCGGATTGCGCGACGATCCCCGCTTCATCAAGGGCCTCGACAAATGCCGAACTCGAGCCATCCATCCCGGGCATTTCCGCCTCGTCGACCCAAATCTCACAATTGTCGATCTGCAGCCCCGCACATGCCGCGATGACGTGCTCGACCATCGCCACCGTGACTTCGCCGACTGCCAGATTCGTTCGACGGGGTACCTCGATACGCCAGTCGACGGCCGCCGGAATTCTCGTGTGCCGAGCAAGATCCGAACGCACAAAGACCAGGCCCGTGTCCGGGGCCGCAGGGCGAAACTCGACGTGAACGTCGTTTCCGCTCCACAAACCAAAGCCGGTCACGGACGTGGTCTTGCCGATGGTGCGTTGTTGTCTCAATGGACTGTCCACGTTGTCATTCTCGATGCCTGAAGAAATCGGCAGTTAGTTGCGACGTGGAGGCTGTCCGGGGACCAAGGGACGATTTCCACCGTTGCTGACCCGCGGCGGCGGCGTCTGCCGGTTGAGGTCGTCGATGATCGCGTTGGTGATGTTCAGGTTGCGCTGGAACACGACCGCCCGGTTGATCCCTTGCAGGACCGACTCGCGCTTCGTGGCGTCCATCGGCTCGCTGGTGAAACGCATCACCAGGCCGATTCCGTACTGGTCGGCGAACTTGGCAACCCGGTCTTCGATCTCCTTGTACGAGTTGTAATACACCTTCGCTTCACGCTCGAGGATCTCCTTCCGCTTGCGACCCGTCTCCAGGCCCAGCGACGTGTGCATCGTGGCGATCTGCTCTTCCAGTTGCTTGTACTGCGGCGATCCGGCCGGCAACCCCTTCAGTTGCTCTGTCTTCGCCGTCACCTTGTTTCGCTCTTCACGCAGATACGCTTCGAACGACTCAATCTCCTGCTTGATGCCGTCCATCGTTTGCTTGAACCGCTGGTGGTTCTTGAAGATAAAGTTGATGTCGATCACCGCGACACGCGTTCCCATGGGAACCGACGAGGATGGAGCATTGCCGCGGGCTTGCCCCTGCGCACTGCCCGCTGAAATACCCAGGAACAATGCTGTCACCACGAACGTGGTCATCCGAAGAATAGTTTTCACTTCTAGCACTCCTTGCTGCCAACGAAGACATCCATGTGGCAAGAGCGCATACGCTGCGCTCCCCTTCGCCGCGCTGTTGCAATGGTCATACCACTCAACAACGGGGCGGTATTCTGTCGTCAACTCACAAATCGGTAAAGACCGAAAAATGGCCGGTCCGAAATGGTCGTAACACGTGATTCAATCGTTGCTTGTGATTGACCGGTCAGCCGGGAACGGCCAGTCGAGAACGCCACAGATTTGTTGGACAAGCGATCTGGACCCATTGAAAAAACGGGAAACCGGCTGCAAGAATTACAACCGTTGCCAGCAGAACAGCTTTCCCTGGAGTCGCCAGCTTGGCAGGCTTGCCAGCCGCTGGGTGGTTGTCCCCTTTGCGCCGTTTGCTTCTTGGAAGGCGTCACATTGCAAGTTCGTTCTCGCAGGGCGAAACGCTCCCGCAGAGAAGCCAGTTTCTTGCTAGCACCAGCCTGCTGTAAGCGGGACGCTCTCGTTTGCGTCCGGTTTGCTCTGCAATCAACGGAACCGGGGCGAACCCCCGACGGCTGATCAATCATCCTCGTTAGCCAGTTCGCAGCCCATCCAGGAACTCGAATGCCTGCTTGGCGACCCGCGGGCCGTCGTGGCTATGGCGGCTCAATTCAACGTGCAGACCGCCCGTGTAGCCGATCTGGGCAAAGGCCCGCAGCAGCGGAGGAAACTCCATTTCTCCCTCGCCGAACATCCGGTGTTCATGCACACCCTTCCGCATATCTTCGATGTGCACATTGACGATCCGCTCGGCCCAGCGGTCGATTTCGGCGTCGATCGGGACTTCGCCCAGGCAATGCAGATGGCCGACGTCGAGCGTCAGTTGGAGTTCCGTCGCGCCGACGCGGGACGACAACTGCTCAAACCGCGTCATGGTGTCGATGAACATGCCCGGTTCGGGTTCGAAGCCGAGCACCACGTTTTGCCGTCGAGCGTAGTCCACAACCTGATTCAGACCCGCCACGAGACGCTCGAATGCGGCATTCTCCGGGATCGTTTCGCGAAGGGTGCCGGACCAGAGCGAGACGCAGTCGCTCTCCAGGTCCCTGGCCAGATCGATCGCGGTTTGCAAGAAAGCAATCCGCCGTTGCCGTTCCGCCGCCGTTGCCGAGAGCAATGTGGGTTCGTGCTTCGTCCGCGGGTCGAGCAAATAGCGGGCGCCCGTTTCGATTACCGAATGCATTCCATACCGCCGCAAGCACTCGCGGACCCTGGCCACTTCTGCCGCCAAGGTCGGACGAAACGGATTCAGAACGTGCTGGTCCACGGTGATGGCGATGCTTTGGTAGCCGATCTCCGCGAGTAATTCGATTGCCTGCCCGATGTCGTGGTGGGCCAGGCCGTTGGTGTTGTAGCCAAGTCGCATGGATTGGTCCGGCGGAGCGTGGTTGATTGGTCGCTGCATGGGAGAGGCGGCTCGCTGGGTGGCCGTCGGCAGGCCGCCGCCAATCCGTCGGTCCGTGGTCTACGTCGAGTAAACCCATTTTCCCAGCAACAGCATGGGCGCCAACAAAGCCAGCACGCCGACAGCCCAAGGCCAATCGGCAACCAGCAGGCAGACGGCGGCATCCAGGACGATCAACGACATGATGCACTGCTTGACCGCGGTCTGCACGCGTTGCGGTTCTGGACGCATGATCGCCAGCAGGCACCGCCGCAGGATCGTGAACGTCAACATAAAGAGCACCAATGGCCAGACATACTGGGGTTCCAGCCGATATTGGATTCCGGTCTGACAGACTGCGGGAAACATGCCCAGCATTCCGATGCCGACCGCCATGACCACCGTGCCCCACACCAGCAGGGCTCGGTTGCTCGTCTTGGCTTCCGTCCGTGCAAACCAGGTCACGCCCGCGATATAGACTCCAATGCCGCCGGCGACCAGCAGGTGCGAGGTCCCGAAGCCGACCACGGTGACCGGCCCGTCAAGTGCCTCGGCGTCAAGGCTCATGCCGAGCAAGACGTTGAAGAAGCGGCAGGCCCCCATCGCGATCGGCGCGACGAACGTATTCTTGAGGATGGCGTCGTAGAGGACCACACAGGCGGCCAGGCAGGCGGCCACGATCCCGCTCCGCCAGGGCCACGGCACATCGTGCTCGGCAAACCCGGCGCAAGCGGCCACAATCACGCCGAGGACGAGGAACTCGAAACCCAGCCAGCGTGCCCAGGCCAGGGGAATCTGGCCGGAAGGGATTGGCCGGTGCGGTCGCTCGCGGGAATCGGCCGCCACGTCGAAGACATCATTCAGCACCATGCCCGCGGTGTACAGCAGGCAGGAAGCGGCCAGCAGGCAGGCAGGCGGCAGCAGGCGGCCGTCCAGGGACGCGACGAAGACGAGCCCCATCATCACATCCGCGATCGCGGTGAACACGTTGGGGGCTCGGAACAACCGCAAGTAAGAAAGCAGCTTCGCGGGGGGCGGCGACGCAAGGGGTGCCGGTTGCGAGTCGTCGGTCATTGCTTACCCGGCATTTCTACGGTCCGTCCGGTTACTCGACATCAATCCCCAGTGTTGCCATCACGGCGGTCAGGTAGTCCCTCGCCTCACGGGCCGCGTCGTCCGGGTTGTCGATATACGGATAGAGCTCGACCGTAATCCAACCGTCATATCCGGTGGCGTCAATCGCCTGCAGTGTGGCGGCGAAATCGACCGCCCCATGTCCGGGGATCAAGTGCTTGTGCACCCGCGTGTCGGCAATGTCCTCGAAGTGATAGTGCTTGGTATGGGGCGCCATCTTCTCGACCCAATCCTGCGGATCTTCTCCCACACAGTAGGCGTGGCCGATGTCGAAGTTGAGTCCGACAATTGGCGAGTCAATCCGTTCGACAAATTCCAGGTACTGGTCAAACTTCTCGATCAGCAACTCGGGCTCAGGTTCGATCAACAGCGCCACGCCAACCCGCTCAGCGACCTCGATGCACGGCATCAGCTCTTCGTAAAACAGGTCGGCACCTTCGGCCCACGTCTGTTCGTCGGTCAGCAGGCCGCCCGGTTCGGTGGTCAAGTTGGGTGCCCCGATCTCCTTGGCCATCTCCAGGGCGCGGATCGTATGCTCACGCCGAATCGCCCGGTAATGCGGGTCCGGATCCGTCCAGCCGGGATGCCAGTATGGCTGCCGCGGATCGCCGACGGCGTTCATCATGAACGCATTGACATTGGCGATCTGCAACCCGTGCTCGCCGAGCTGATCACGAATCGACTGCTTGCGCTCTTCTAGCAGAAACGAGGGCCATGCATGCGGTACGTCGGCCAGGACTTCGATCCCGCTGTAACCCAATTCAGCGATCTTGCGGATCGTATCCTCGATCGAAAAATGCATGTACGCGTTGCTGCTGAATGCCAACTTCATTGCGGTCGTTCTTGATCTCGTCAAGGGAGGGGGGGGCACACCGACAGGACAGACCCCACAGTGTAACCCGCCGCTGGTCCAACGAAAACCGGGCGCCGTCGTCGAGGGCCGCAGCGGCAGCGCATCCTGCGATCGCCGAGCAACGCGCCTCGCCGGCGGTGACGACGTAGTGCCGTCAGTCGGCCGATTTGGCAAGTGGAGTCAACATCAGCTTGCGGAATTCCACTTCAGAACCTTCTGCCTGCAACGCGATCTGGCCGCGGCGGGCCGTGCACTGCGTTCCGTGGTTAACCTTGTCACCGTTCACCCAGACCGCGATCGTATCATCGACGCATTCGATGACCATCGAATTCCATTGTCCGACGGGATGTTCGGAGTCGTCGGTCAGGTTGAGAATGCGACGGGCCTTGCCCTCGGTGATCCCCCACTTCTCCCGTGGACCTCGACGCTCGACCATGTTCGGGACCTTGATATCTTCGACAATGCACCAGAAGTCTCCCGCGTGCTGATGGTTCATCTGCACCTCGATCGACTTGGGAAACATCTTGTAGAGCGCCCGGGGCGTGGAAGCATGGACCAGCACGCCACAGTTGCCTGGCTGCGCGGCGAACCGGTACTCGACCTCCAGGCGATAGTTTTCAAAGTTGGCGTCGGTAATCAAGTGGCCGGCCGGTTTCCCCAGGCTCACCAGCAGCCCGTCACGTACGACGAACGTTGCCGGGGCCAGGGGGTTCTCGTCACGGCTGGGGACGTCGACGTGCCAGCCATCCAGGTCCTTGCCATTGAACAGGCTGGTTGCCGCCGAGCTGTCATCCCGGAGGGCAACCGCGATCGCCTCGGCGGCCGCGGCCGCTACAAACCGGTTGCCGTCCGCATTTAGATGAACTCCGTCGCCGGTCAGGATGCCGCGCTCCTGGTTCTCCGGATTGTGTTTCTTGAGGTGGTCAAGAAACTTGCGGCGGAGGTCGCAGAGGGTCACGCCCGTCTCGCTGGCGACCGTCCGACTGATGGCGGCGTACTCCTCCAGCATCTCATCCAGCGGATTGGTCCCGTCGGTCTTCTCCCCGATGGTACTTGGCGTGCAGAGCACCACGGTCGTGTGGCTGGCCTTGAATTTTGCAATCAGGCTGCGCAAACCCGCTTCGAAGAGGTCGCGGGGTGTGCCGCGACCGTTCTGGCTATGCCAGACATCGTTGATCCCGATGTAGACAAAAACGACGGTCGGCTTTTTGGAGAGTACATCGCGGTCAACCCGTGCCTGCAAGTTGGGGACCTTGTTGCCGCTGATGCCGGCGTAGACGACCTGGACGCCGAGCTCGGGGCGCTTGGCCGCGATCGCGTCGCCGATCAGGCGGCAATAGCCGCCCGGCTTCGCGCCGGCTTGAGTAATCGAGTCGCCGAAGAAGGCGATGACTTCACCCGAAGCCAGCGGCGAATGCTCGCCGGTTAACGCTTCCACACCGGCCGGCTCGGCCCGCAACGGCCCGCAGAGCAGCACATGACTGCCGACAACAACAAACAAACTGAAGGATCGAAGGAAACACATCTTGGCGGCTCTCCTTGTGAATCGTCGAGTTGAAAATGATCGGACGACGGGAACATTTCGCCAGGGCAGGGCCACAAGTTGGCGGGGGTCCGTCGACCTGGCAGGGCCTGCCGCACTGCGACCGTCAACTACTGGCACTGCGGTAGCTCAGCAGCGAACGGCGAAAGACAAAACGGGATGCGGCGAGGCAGAACATGGTGGCCCCGATCCCAAACAGTCCCATCGCGATACCGAGGCTGGTGTCGGGCCGCAGCGGCTGGGCGAGCACGCGAGCAGGCACGTTGACCACGATCAGGACCGGCACGATAAACGTGAAAAACCAGCGCAACGGCAGTCCGAAGGTGCCATTGTAGATCTCCATCGGGTAACGCGAAAAATTCGTGATGTAGAACCAGAAGTCGTACAGCGATTGGTTGCGGCCAAGCCAGATGCTGGTCGCGGCCAGGGAGACCATCAAGCTGTATAGAATGGCGATTCCACAGGCAACGAAGAGGGGATAGAGGATGATCGCCGCCGGCGTCAGGTGGAGCGGATTGTCGGCTCGGGTCACAAGTTGGTAAACGCTGAAGGCGAGCAGGATTGCGCCGGCCACAAAGTTGATCAGCGACGACCAGTTGACGCGCTGCAGGGAAATCAAAAACTGGGTGTCGATCGGTTTGAGCAGCGCAAAGTCCAGGCCGCCCGTGCGAATCAGCTCGCTGAATTCCTGGGCGTTGGGCATGAAGAATGCCTGGACCACGCTATTGACCAGCATTGTGGTGGCCAGGAACACGAAGAATTCGTATTGCCCCCACCCGGTCCGTTCTCCGATCGAGTCGGTAAAGGTGAAGATCAACAAGTAGAATCCCAGATTCGCGATCATCCAGGAGAGGGCAGCAACCGACTCGATAAGAAAATTGACGCGAAACGTCATGTCGCGGACCAGGCTGTTGCGGGCGAATGTGAGAAACACGCGCAGGTACTGAGGGCGTTCCGGATTCGCTGGGTGGGATGTGGGAGACACCGCTTAACCTCCGAATCCGCTGTATCGTTTGATGCCCCGGTAATACAACCAGCGGGACAAGGCCACAAAAAACACAATCCAGAGCACTTCCACGGTCAGTCCCCACACCAGTTCGGCACCGCTGACCTTCCCCAAAAAGACGGCCGAAGGGAAATAGGCAAGGTACTTCAGCGGCAGCAGGTCGACCAGGGTCGACCAGGGTTGGGGAAGCATATCCAGCGGGAACATGTGACCGGAAAGAAAGAAACTGAACAGCATGTAGATAAACAGAATCGAGGTGACCTCCAGCCACCAGAAGCCGATCAGGCCAATCGTCGCCTCCAGGAAGTAGCCCAGTACAAATCCCAGGACGAGCGAGGTCAGGAAAGCCAGCAGCGTGGTCAGCGAGTGGGTCGCTGCTTCGGCCGGCAGTCCGCTGAACATGTTCCGGCAGAGAAAGAAGACCAGCGCGAACGGTCCCATCGCTACGGAGTAATACGCGACCTTATGGGCGATCCGCCCCAGGAGCATGAAGCCGAGCATATCGACGGGCTGGATCAAGTACTTCTTGACTTCGCCATCGCGGATTTGCCGAGCGATCCCGGATGCCAGCCCCGGCATGCTCGAGAACGCTCGGCTGAGCATCGTCAGCAAGTAGTACGCGACAAATTCGGTGTACCGGTATCCGCTTAAACTGATCGAGCTGATATCGTCGGCGTTCCGCGCATCCTTAACCGCCTCGAAGATGGCGAACCAGAGAAAAATCTGCGTGACGATCGGCAGGAATCGCATGAGCGTTCCCAGCGCGAAATCGCCCCGGTAAACCAATCGCTCTTCGAGGCAGATGCGAAGGATGGTCCACCAGGTTTTCACACGAATTAGCGCGGTCATTGGGAAACCGGATCTTCCGCAGGTGGTCGCTCACGCGCGGCTTGCGCATCATCGACGCTGGCGTAGAGGTCTGCGATCACCTCTTCCAGCGGCGGGTCTTCGACGGCCACGTCCTCGATCATGTGTTCGGCCAGGATTGCGGCCAGGGTCTTGGCGACCGCGGCCCGCGGGACGCGGATCTTGGCCCGCGGCGGCTCACGTTCCAGGACGTCGCCGAAGCGGTCCATATTATCGATCGCGTCATCTTGGGCGAACTGCAGCGTAATGATCTTGTGCCCGCTAAAGCTGTCGATGATGCCGCTCAACGATCCGTCGTATTCGATCCGGCCTTGCGTGATGATGACGACGCGTTTGCAGAGCGCCGCCACATCCTTCATGTAGTGGCTGGTCAAGAGGATCGTGATGTTCCGCTCCGCCTGGTAGTGCTTGAGGAACTTCTGAATATTGTGTTGCGCGACGACGTCCAAGCCGATCGTCGGTTCGTCCAGAAACAGGACATCGGGCGAGTGCAGGAGGGCGGCCGTCAATTCCATTTTCATCCGTTCGCCCAACGACAGCTCCCGCACGGGCTGCCGGAGCAGGTCGCGGACTTTGAGCAGATCGGTCAACTCGTCCCGAGTCCGCTCGAACTGCGCAGGGTCGATGCGGTAGATCTGCTGGTGGAGCCGAAACGACTCCTGCGCCGGCAGGTCCCACCAGAGCTGGTTCTTTTGTCCCATCACCAGCGCAAACCGGCGGCGGTACGCGTTTTCGCGCTTCCAGGGGATATGGCCCATGACCCGGGCCGTCCCGGAGACGGGGTTGATCACGCCCGACAGGAGCTTCAACGTCGTCGTCTTGCCGGCCCCGTTGGGGCCCAGAAATGCAACAAACTCGCCTTCTTCGACGGCCAGGTTGATCCCGCGAACGGCTTCCACCTCGCGGTGTTGACGTCGGAAAAGGCCGCGCAGGGAAGCCACCAGCCCTTCCTGCTTCTGGTAGACCCGATACGTCTTGGTCAAGTTTTCAATCTCGATGATCGACATGGGGCTCGATTATAAGTGCGTTCGAGCAGAGCGGATAGGACCGCTCGAGGGCCGGGCCGGATCGCGTTGTCGCATTTTGGGCACTGGGCTATAATCCGGCCAACCGGCGAGAGGGCCCCACAGTCAAGGAGGATTTGTCACGACACCAACCCGAGTTGGCATTGGCCACGACACGCACCGGCTGGCGGGCCCCGGGCCACTTCTGATCGGTGGTGTGGAAATTCCGTTCGACAAGCATCTTGTCGGCCACAGCGACGCGGATGTGCTCCTGCACGCCGTCACGGATGCGCTGCTCGGCGCCGCCGCCCTGGGCGACATCGGCGACCTGTTTCCCGATACGGCAGACGCCAATCGCGATCGCTGCTCGGCGGAAATGTTGACGATCGCCGCGGCACACGTGCGAGACCAGGGCTGGCGGATTGCGAACCTCGACTGCATCGTGTTTGCCGAGCGTCCCAAGCTGAGCCCGCACAAGGCGACGATCGCCGAGCGTCTCGCGGAAATTCTGACAATCGACCCCACTCAAGTGAACATCAAGGCCAAGACCGGCGAGGGCGTCGGCGAAATTGGCACCGGACAGGCGGTCAGCGCGCAATGTATCGCACTGCTGTCGCGTGCCGACGAGTAAACTCGGACGCGATACGCGTCTACCCACGATCAACCTTCGGCAGGGAATCGGATTGAGATGTCCTCAGCAACGGAAGCGGAAAACGTGAGCAACAACAAGGTGTGTGCGAATTCGCTGCGTGTCTACAACACGCTTTCGAAACAGAAGGAGTCGTTCGAGCCGTTGCAGGAAGGAAAGGTCGGAATCTACCTCTGCGGGCCGACGGTCTACAAAGAAGCCCACATCGGCCACATGGTGGGGCCGGTGATTTTCGATGCGATTAAGCGTTACCTGGTCTATTGCGGTTACGAGGTGACGTGGGTTGTCAACATTACGGACGTCGATGACAAGTTGATCGACGAGGCCAACAAACGCCAGCTCACCATGGAGGAGGTTGCTGCGGAAAATATTGCGGACTACGTGGCCAACCTACAGGCCCTGGGAGTCGATCAGATCGACGTGATGCCCAAGGCGACCGAGCATATCGACGACATTATCGAATTCATCGCCAACCTGATCCAGCAAGGCTATGCCTACGATGCAGACGGCGATGTCTTCTTTGACGTGTTGCGTGATCCCCACTATGGCAAGCTCAGCAACCGCTCGGCCGACGAACAGCAGGGCGAGGGGGGAGGGGCGGCGGCCAAGAAGCGGTCACCCAGCGACTTCGCACTGTGGAAGTCCGCCAAGCCGAACGAACCTTCCTGGGAGAGTCCGTGGGGAGCGGGACGGCCCGGTTGGCACATTGAATGCTCTGCGATGAGTCACAAGATTCTGGGCGAGACGTTCGACATCCACGGCGGGGGGCTCGACCTGGTCTTCCCCCACCACGAAAATGAGATCGCCCAAAGCGAATGCTGCCACGGGAAACCGATGGTCAAATACTGGATGCACAACGGGCTCATGCGGGCGGCCGCGGCCGGGAAGGTGGGTGGACGAGCGGAACGTGAGGCGGCCGTCACTCCGGAGACCGCCACCGCAGAGACAAAAATCAGCCGTTCCAAAGGGGCCGGCGGGCTGGCCGAATTGATCAAGCGCCACGGCGGTGAACGGATTCGCTTCTTTCTGCTCCGGACCCACTATCGCAGCACGATCGTCTTCAACGATGAGGGGATCGAAGAAGCCGGTACGGGGCTCGAAACGTTTCATCGGTTCTTCGAACGGTTCGCTCGCGTCACCGGCGAATCGTTTTACGACATGCCGCCGATCACCAACCGCCAGGCGGGAGACTTCGATCCTCATAACGACCCGCTGCTGAAAAACGTCCACGCTCGACGCGCCGGTTTTCTGGCCAAGATGGACGATGACTTCAATAGCGGAGCGGCGGTCAGTGAGTTGTTCGAGCTGGTGCGGCTCCTGAATCGGTTCATCGATCAGGCGGAACTGGAAGGGGCGGCGACACCTGATCCGGCCGCCGTCCAGGCCTTGCAACGTGGTGTGCAGACGCTGCGTGAACTGTCGGCCCTGTTCGGCCTGTTTGGATCCGCACCGGAGCAAGCCGGGGGCGACGACGCCCTGGTCGGCAAGCTGATGGAACTGCTGATCGCCTTGCGCGCCGAAGCGCGTGCCAACAAGGACTTCGCCACGTCGGATCGAATTCGCGACGGGCTGCGAGAATTGGGGATCACGATCGAGGATCGCAAGGATGGCACCGGTTGGAGGCTTGAATAGCCGATGTCCGCTCAACCTGACCAGCAAACGCCGCGCATCCTGGGGGTCGACCCGGGACTGAACATCACCGGCTACGGCGTCTTGCAGATTGTCGAGAATGGATTTGAGCTCGTGGAAGCCGGCGTGATTCGTACCCGCCGACACACGTCCATGGGCGACCGGCTCAAGGAACTGCACGACGGGATCGCCGATGTCGTCGCGTCGTTTTGCCCGGCGGCGATGGCCCTCGAAGAACTCTATTCGCACTACGCCCGGCCGCGCACTTCGATCTTGATGGGCCACGCCCGCGGCGTGATCTGCCTGGCCGCCGCCCAGCGCGACGTGCCGATCGTGAACTACGCTGCGACGCAGGTCAAGCGGATCCTCACCGGCAACGGCCGGGCGCCGAAGTCCCAGATGCAACACGCCATCTGTCGCGAGTTCGGATTGCTGGCGCCACCCGAACCGCCGGATGTGGCGGACGCTCTAGCCATTGCCCTCTGCCACCATTATCTTGGGGCCCAAGCGGCCTAGGGGATTGCCTCCGCCACGTCATGTCGCCGGTCAGCAAACGATTCGTAGATCACGTTCCCCAGGTGCGGTCGCGTTTGCCCGCCTGCGGTTCCGTTGATTGCCCAGCGAGCCAGGCGCACACCCGGATCACCCATCAACCGCACGGCGTTAGCCCCGGATCACACATCAACCGCAGGGCGTTAGGCCCGGATCACACATCAGCCGCAGGGCGTTAGCCCCGGATCACACATCAGCCGTTGGGCGTTAGCCCCGGTTGTTTTGATAGCAGTGAAGACTGGACGCCAACTCGTACCGGCTGAAATGCGCAGCATTGTGGAAAAGTTCACCGCTAATGACGGCGACTCGGTCAGAATCGCTGTTCGTCGATGAAATATCCGGCTTACCGAGGCGTTGGCCGAAACACGCGTCGCAGCGAATATCGAACAGCGGGCGTCATTGCCGTCGCGATCAATGGGAGCCTTGTCGAATGAGATGCCACCGCGAGCCTGCAGCCCCCTGCGTTGATGGTTGTTATTTGGACCGCCCCGATACGCAGGGCGGCCACCCGTCGCATCGGGAGGTTGCCGGCGGCACGTTCACTGGATTAAGGAAAATACGTTGATAACCAAGATTACAGGAACCCTGCTTTCGTTGGACGAGCACGCCACGGTGGCCGTCGATCCTTTTGAGTACGCGGTTGGAATCCCGGACTTCAACCGCCGCCAGTTGCAGTCGCAGATCGGGCGGCAAGTCAGTCTTCACACGCTGCACCACCTCGAAGGAAACCCGGCGCACGGCCGCTTGACGCCGCGGCTCATCGGGTTTCTGAGGGCCGAGGAACGCGAGTTTTTCGAGATGTTCTGTTCGGTCGACGGCGTGGGAGTCAAGAAGGCCCTGCGCGCCATGATCAAGCCGGTCCAGGACGTTGCGGTGTTGATTGAAGAGCAGGATTCGAAAGGGCTTTCCACGCTGCCCGGCATCGGACCGGCGACCGCGGAACGGATCATCGCCAAGTTGCGCCGCAAGATGCCAAAGTTCGCGCTGATCGTGGGCATCGACGTCCCCACCAGCGAGATCAAACGCGACGTGGTCGACGATGCGTTTGTTGCTCTCTGTGCCTTGGGGCATAGTGAGGCGGACGCGCGTCGGTTGCTGGATTCCGCGATCGAGAGCAAGAAGAAATTCAAGGATGTGAACGATCTGTTGACCACCATCTACGACGAAAGCCATGGCCGAAATTGAGTTCCTGGACGACGTCGACGTTGACTCGACTGAACCTGCGCCGCTCGGACAGCCGTGCGACGCCTGCGGCTGCCCGCTCGATCCTCAGGACAAGTTCTGTCCCGCTTGCGGAACGCCGCACGAAATTGAACCGCCGATTACGGTGATTGACGCGGCCATCGTCGACGAGCCCCTGGTGGTCGAGGCGGAGGTCGTGCCGGATGAACCGCGGCCACGGCACGCGGCGCCGTCCGTTCCAGGCACGGCCGCCGGAGCGCGTCCCGCGGAGAGACCGCACCGGGAACAGAAATACTTTCGTTGCGACAACTGTGGTGCGGAAGTGGGTGTGGAGGGAGAGCAACGGAGCTTCGTCTGCCCGTTCTGTGATTCCACGTACGTTTCCGAATTCTCGCCCGTAGCGACCGGCCGGCAGGAGCCCGAGTTTGTGATTGGCTTCGCCATCACACCGGAGCAGGCCCACCAGAAGTTCCGCGACTGGATCGGACAGAAGTCGCTCTTCCGGCCGGGAGATCTCAAGTCCGCCAAGATCGAAGACAAGCTGCGGGGAGTGTACCTGCCGTTCTGGTCGTTCTCGATGCTGGCCGAAAGTCGCTGGGACGCCAGCATTGGTGAATACTGGTACCGCACGGAAACGTATGTCACCCGCGACTCGAAAGGGAAACTGGTGACCAAGACCCGCCGCGTGCGGGAGACCGAGTGGTGGCCGCTCAGCGGTCGGCACCATCGTTACTACAGCGGCTTTCTGGTTTCCGGCAGCAAGGGGCTCCCGCAGGACCAGGCCGAACGCATCAAGCCGTTCCGGTTGCCGGCGCTGAAGCGCTACGAGCCGATGTACCTGGCCGGTTGGATGTCCGAGGAGTATTCGATCGCGCGCGACGAAGCACTGCAGCGATGCCAGCAGGAGTTCTACCGCCGCGAAGGAAGTAACATCGGCAACTTCCTGCCGGGAGATACGCATCGGGGGCTGGAAGTCTCCACCAGCTTTCGTAACGTCAACTCCGACCTCTGCCTGTTGCCCATCTACATCTTGAGCTATCGGTATGACGACAAGCTTTATCGCTTCCTGGTGAACGGCCAGACCGGGAAGTGCGACGGTGACAAACCCGTTTCCTGGAAACGGATCGGCCTGACCGGACTGGGGATCGCCCTGCTGATGTTTCTTGTCGTGGCGATCGTACTGGTGGCAATCAATGGCTGACCTGCTGCAAAAATGTTCCGTTTGCCGCGCGCTGATCGACGAGGAAGACCTGTTCTGCGCGAACTGCGGGACCGAGGCGCCGCGGCAAGATGTGGTCACGATCGCCGACACGCAGACCGTGACGCGAGGTTTCGATTGCACGGGCTGCGGCGCGTCGATGACCTATGACGCTTCCGCACAGTCGCTGCGCTGCCCGTTTTGCGGCTCCGAGTCATTGCAGGAGCAGCCGGAGCGAAAGGCCATCGCACCTCGCCGCGTGATTCGTTTCGAGCAAGATCGGGCGACGGCCGAGTCGACCATGCGAAAATGGCTGGGAAAGGGATTTTGGCGGCCCGGCGACCTCTCCCGTGCCGCGGCCGTGACGAAGATGACACCCGTCTACGTTCCCTACTGGGTCTTTACCGCGAAGACCTTTACCTTTTGGACGGCGGACAGCAGCCAGATGCCGTTCGGTGCACGGGGCGATTGGGTGCCCATGACCGGCGAACACCACGGCACTTATGCCGGCGTGATGATCGGGGCCAGCGGCGTCCTGACCGCCCATGAAACGCAGGCGATCAGCCCATTCCGCCTGGATGCCGCCGTTCCGGCCGGCGAAGTGGATCTGGAGAATGCGATTGTCGAGCAGTTTCGCGTGGCGCGGAAGTATGCGCGGCCGCTGGCACGGCAAGGGCTGGAAAGTTTCGAACAGCAGGCCTGTGCCCAGTACGTTCCCGGCCGCCATCGGCGGATGAAGGTCAATCTTCGCATCGAGGGACTGGCCAGCGAGGCGGTCCTGTTTCCCGTTTGGGTGATGGCGTATCGATACCAGGATCGTGTGTACCGCTGTCTGGTGAATGGCCAAACCGGCAAGGTTGCCGGGGAAGCACCCACGTCGTACAAGAAGCTGGTCGTGATCATCGGAATTGTTATCCTGGCGATCCTCGGCCTGCTGGCCATGCTGGGCGTCGTCGGAGCCATCGTAGGCAGCCACCGGCAGCCTGCACCGACCAACCTCGCTTCCCGCCCTGCCGAAGCATCTGTTATGATGCCAGCAGATGGCACGCATGCCGCAAGTACAAGGAACCACCACGGACGATGGCTCGAGAAACAACGCTGGGCGGCGCGGCCGAACTGCCCGATGACGATGACGATCGCGACCTCCGTCCGGCCCGCATGGCCGACATGATCGGTCAACGAGAGACCGCCGCGCGATTGCAAATCGCGTTGGAAGCGGCTCAAAAACGGGGCGAACCGCTCGGCCACATCCTCTTCGACGGGCCGCCCGGGCTAGGCAAGACGACGTTCGCTCGCTGCCTGCCGAACGAAATGGGGGTCAACCTGCAACTGGCGGTCGGCGCCGGGCTCAAAGCGCCCAAGGATCTCGTCCCCTACCTGACGAACCTGTCGGAAAATTCAGTCCTCTTTATCGACGAGATTCACCGCGTGCCCCGCTCGGTTGAAGAGTATCTCTACACGTCGATGGAAGATTTCCGGATCGACATCGTCCTGGGCGAAGGCGTGAACGCCCGGACGCTGAATATGCCGCTCAAGAAGTTCACCCTGATCGGCGCGACGACGCGGGCCGGAATGCTATCCAGCCCGTTGCGGGACCGCTTTCAAATCCGTGAGCACCTCACGTTCTACGCCGAGCGGGAGTTGTACGACATCGTCATCCGCAACGCCAAAAAGCTGGCCGTGCCGATCGACGAAGAAGCGGCTCGCGAAGTCGCGCATCGCAGTCGCGGGACTCCGCGGATCGCCAACAACATGCTCCGCTGGATCCGCGACTATGCGGAGAGCCGCGCTGATGGACGCATCACCCCCCAAGTCGCCCTTGCCGCGCTGGAGATGATCGAAGTCGACCACCTGGGGCTCGGCAACCAGGAACGCCGCTACCTGCAAACGCTGATCCGCGTCTTCGGCGGCGGGCCGGCCGGAATCGAGGCGATCGCCCATACGATGAACGTCGCCGTGGATACGCTCAGTGACGACGTCGAGCCGTTTTTGCTCCGCAGCGAATTGGTCATCCGCAGCCCACGCGGGCGGATGGCGACCGCCAAGGCCTATTCCCACCTGAACATGTTGCCCCCGGCTGAGCAGACCGCGGAGCGAAGCGGCCAGGACCCTCAGCAGGAATTATTCGACTGACAGCCCAACAATTGCCGTCGACACCTGTTCGCCGCGGTTCCCCCTACTTGCTCGGCGCGGGTCTCCCTACTTGCTTGGCGCGGTTCTCCGTACCTGTTCGGCGCGGGTCTCCCTACTTGCTCGGCGCGGGTCTCCGACCCCGCCGAAACCGCTGACCGCAGGTCTCCCATCCCCCATGCGTCAGTCCGTCACTTCGGAGGTCATGCACAGCATGACCTACAGAATCTGGAAGCTTCGTCTGCCCCCGGACGTCAGGCCAAGCAGGAGCTAAGAAACCCAATGCGTGCTTTCCGCGTCCCATTACCTACTTCCCACCCGCCCTTCCACAACGTCAGGCGAAGGCTTCCGTAACGACTTCGCCGCCGTCGACAACTTTGATCGGGCGTCCGATGCTGCTCATGTTCTCGTGGTCGGCATCGATTCCCAAGCTGTGGCAGATGGTTCGCAGCATGTCTGGGACGGCGACTGGCCGATCCTCAATGTTCGCCCCGTCGGGACTCGTACCACCGATCACTTGTCCGCCGCGGACACCGCCACCGGCGAGTGCCGCGCTGAAGGCCCGCGGGTAGTGGTCCCGCCCGTTGCGGGCGTTGATTTTTGGCGTCCGGCCGAACTCTCCCATCAGCACCACCAGGGTATTCGCCAACATGCCCCGACCTTCCAGGTCACGGAGCAGTGCGGCGTAGGGCTGGTCGATGGACGCACATAATTCGGTCGTCCGCTCGTCGTTGTCGAAATGCGTGTCCCAGCCGTTGGAGGTGACTTCGACGAAGGTCACTCCGGCCTCGACCAACCGTCGGGCCAACAGGCAACCGGCGGCGAACGGCGAGTCACCGTAGGTCGCGCGCGTGGCGTCTGTCTCGCGCTGAATGTCAAAGGCGTCCATGCGAGGACTGAGAACCATCTTGGCCGCCTTGTCATATAGTTTGCCCTGGTTTACGACCTCTTGCCTGGCCCCTCGGGCGGCATACTCCTCGTCCAGACGGCCCAGCAGGCCCAGACGCCGGCGATACCGGCCGGAAGACGTCGCAATGGCCGTGTTGTCCGGCGGCCGCGTGGCGTCGTTGAGCACAAACGGATTGAATTCGACGCCCAGCAAGCCTGCATCCGCGCCGCCTCGCGTACCGCCGACGCGAACGAAGCTGGGCAGGTCAAAGTCGGGGTCGGCCAGATGGCTGGCGGCGGTCGAGCCGAGTGTGGGGTACTTGACGCTGGCGGTCGGCAAGTAGCCGGTGTGCATCAGGTAGCTGGCACGGGCATGTGCGCCTTCACGGCTGTTCATCGAACGAATCAAGCAGATCTTGTCCATGACTTCCGCGGTCTTGGGCAGTTTGTGGGCCACCTGTATCCCGGGAACGGCCGTGCTGATGGCCCGCGTTCCGCCGCCGTTGTCGTGGTCGGGCTTGGGGTCGAACGTTTCAAACTGGCTGGGGGCCCCGGCCTGCCACAACAGGATACAAGCCTTTTCCTGTTTGCGCAATTCGGCGGCGTGCAGCGCCAGCATGTCGGACCAGCGGACCGCGCCCGCCGCGGCGCCCGTGGCCGCCACCGAGCGGAGAAAGTCGCGTCGGCGTATGACCCGGTGCTTGTTGACGGCGACATGCGACTGATGTTGAACGGTTACGGTCATGGCAAAACCTTTAGATAAGACGATTGATCTTGAAAATGGTCCGTTGCCGTGTCGCGCGACGGCGAATGGGGGCGTCGTGAACACCCGCGGTCAGCTTCGTCCGTCGCTCGGAAGCGTACTCAGAATGCGGGCACCAAAATCGAACTCCGCGCCTTGACCGTGGCGCCGGCCGCCTGCTGTCGCCGCGCGAGTGGCGGCCATGGCGACGAGCCTGCCTGCCACGGTCCTGCTAGTTGCGATGGATGAACTCGGTCGAATTAACCAGGGACCAGGTAATGTCTTCGAACGCCTCGGTCCGATCACCGACTTGGCGGATGTAGTCCAGGCATGTCTGTGTTTCCTTGTCGGTCGGGCCGCGAGCCATCACCTTCAGGTATAGTTCGACGAGTGCATCGTTGTCTTGCGGGTTGTCTCGCAGGAGCGCACCGAGCCCGTCCTGGCGCCTCGCGCTGATTCCCTGATTGATGAACGGGGAATTCATGATCGCCAGCGCTTGTTGGATGGAACCGCCAATCTCGCCGCGCGGATCGCTGGGGTCGTAGCCAAACGCGAGGTTGAAGACCGTCCTCGGGTCGCGCGCCTGGCGAGATCCGCCGCGGCCACGTGCGCGTGGTGGAATCCGGGTCTCCAGGTCGAGGGCAGCGACCAGCGAGTCGAATAACTGGTCTCCGCGCAGACGCTGCGGGCAATTCGCACGGAACGGCTCTTCGTCGAAGTCGCGGCGGCTGCGGCTTTGACGCTGATAGGCGGCCGTCGCCATGATGGTTCGATACAACCACTTCGTATCGTACCCGGACTTGGCGAATTGGTCCGCCAGATAGTCAAGTGCTTCGGGCGCCGAGCACTCGCGTTCGGGGCCCATGTCGTCGATCGGCTCGTAGAAGCCCTCACCGACCAGCTCGGACCAGATACGATTCACATAGGCCTTCGCAAACCAGGGATTCGACGGTGCCGTGATCCACTCGGCCAACGCACCGCGTCGATCGGCATCACGAGTCCCCGTCGGCAACGTTTTGCCGGACACGAAGAAGACCGGCTGCATCAGGGTGCCTTCCGCCGAGGGATTTTCCAGGTCGGGCATATGATGCTCCAACGTACCTCGATAGCGGTTGTTGTTGTTGGTGCGACGGCGGAATCGGAACGGCTGGTCGTTGACGACGACGTGGAACGTCGGTTGTGCACCGCTGCGGTCCGGGCGGATCGCTACTCGGGGAAAAAATGCCGCCAACTGATGAAACTGTTCGCGTTTCCAACGGTCGGTCGGATGGTCATGGCACTGGGCGCATTGGATCTGAATCCCCAGAAAGATCCTGGCCACCTCTGCCGTGACGTCCTCCGGTTTTCCCGATTGGGCCATGATCAGTGCGGTCGAACCGTCCTCGCGCACATTACCGGTGGCGGTCATGAACGCGGTGGCGACCTGGGCCCAGGACGTGTTCTGATTGAACTGCTTGCTGAGATAATCGGTCACTGCCGTGCGGGTAAACAGTGCCCGTTCTTCCGTCCGACGGTAGAGAATGACATCACGCCAGTAGCGGGCCCAGTTTTCTCCAAACGCAGGGTCCGCGAGCAAGGTGTCCACAAGTTGGTGGCGTTTGTCGGTCGACGGATCCAGGGAGAAAGCGAGCACATCGTTGGACGTCGGCAATTTGCCGATCAGATCCAGGAACGCACGGCGGAGGAAGGTTGCATCGTCGGCCAGGCCGACCGGCGGCGCCGTGGCTGTCGAAAATCGAGCATCCAACGACCGATCGACCTCGGCCGCGACCGCCGACGCAGAATCTGCGGACGTCGCGTCAGCCGCTCGCGCGACACGCGCCGCGAAAACGTTCAGTGCCAGGGCCAGTAGCAACAGGAGCCGTGCCTGGTAGTTAGAAATCCGCATGACTGGGTTCCCTTGAAAACGTGGAGCAGCATCGATGGTTCAGCGCGGCAGCATGTTCGCCGTCGCCAGGCGCCGATCATTGGGAACAACCACCGTGTCGCCCCGATGAACCGCCGGCCGTGCTGAAGTTAAACCCGGATTCCACCGGCAGGTTTCGCCGCGGAGGAAGAAATTGTGCCACAGAGGGCAGAAAAGGATGCCCAGCGGCCGGCTACTTGGCGTCCGCCACTGCGTCGGGGCCGCCGGGCAGCGGGTGCAGACCGGTGTCGACCAACAGATAGCCCGACCAGAAGAACGGATGGTCCGCATTGGGGGCTCGGTCCAGCCTTTCTTCCTTGACACGTGGCTCGCGAGCCAGATCAAGTTCGCTGGCGCGGATCAGTTGCACGCTTCGCTGCCAGGCGTCTGCGGCCACCGTGTAGGGCAGTTCCTGGGTGAATTCACGCATCAGATCAAAGCTCGACTGACCCCCGGTGCGCCAGCGGCTGAGCAAGATGGTCCGGGTGCCGGTGGCCATCATGCCGGTGATCGCCAGGAACATCTCGTCTCCAGACGTCCGTCGCTTCAACCCGTCTTCGGCTGCTGTATGAAATCCGGGGAGAACAAGCTGTTGCGGTGCGCCCCAGGGCAGCGCCAGCCAACTGTCCAACGTACTGCCTGCTTTGCCCCGATCGACCTGCAAGGGCGCCCAATCGTAGGGACCCCGCGAGCGATCGAGCATATCGTCGAGAACCAAGACGCGGTCGCAGAGTGGCGAGAAGACGTGAGACGATGCCGGCAAGGGGTCGGTCAGCCGGGTGACTCGGGGCAGCCCGGACTTCAGATCTGCCACGGCCATGTCGGTGATTTCCGGGGGCGTGCGGGGAAACAGGGCGCCGGCAACCACGGCCGTTTCGGCGACGGGACCCGCTCGCCGCGCATCGGGCAGCGACAGCGAGACGGTCGGCACGTAGCGGATGCGGACCTTGGAAATGAGGGGGACCGAACCGGAATCTTCGGCGATCTGCAATGACTCGAAAGGGACATACCACAAGGGGCCGTCGGGGACGACCACGAGTTCATCGAATTTGTCCCAGACACTGGCGTTGGCGTTGTTCACCAACCGCCGCAGAAATTCTTTCCCGATCTCTTGCCAGGTTGGGTCCGCAAACTTCTGGACCTCAATGGCCTGGTTTCCGTCCAAGTGCCCTAGCGACCGGAGGAATGCTGCCGCCTGGGCGCGTACCTTGGCGGGTGCTTCCAACTGCCACGTCGAGTAATTCGATTTTCCCAGCAAGAAGGCGTAGGCGCCGCGCGACGTATTCAGAAACGAGAGAACCAATTGGTTCTCGGGGAGTGCTGCTTGAAGCTTCTTGAAGTCGAGTGGCGGGGGGAATACGAAGTCCGACGCGGAACGCCGCAGGGCCATTTCTCGCAACAGGACTTCCTGCGCAAGGCTGAGCTGGGCAAGCTCCTGCAGGGCGCTTGACTGCGCGCGGCGGGCGTCATCGTCTGTCGGCAGCAACGGTCCCGCCTGGAGGTTCTCTTTGATGGCGGCGGCCTGCTTCGACAAGGCGGCGTACTTGGGATAGGCGCCCATCAGGTCCTGCCGTTGCAACACGGCCTCCGGTCCGATGGTCTCCGACGGCGCTTCCAAGACCCACCGCAGGGCCAGCAGTCGCCCACCCATCGGTAGCGTCGTGTAGAACCGGTGCCGCCGGATACGGTCGGCAATCTCGATGGCCCGCTGCGGCTCCTTGCGTTCCAGCGATGCTTCGAACCAATGTTCCAACGCCGGCAGATGGGGCGTCAGCACGACGGAGAGGGTTTCGACGGGATCGACGGCCCAGTCGGATGCACCCGGCTCGCGGAGCGCTCGTTGATAAAGCCCATCGGCAATCCTGTCCGTCACCGCCCCACCGGTGTAGAGTCGATCGACCAGGCCGATTTCAAACAACCGAAACGAGGACTTGCTCTGGTACGCCAGCAACGAACTGAATGCCGCGTCCCCCGCCTGCAGGTTGCCTGCCTGGTAATTGACCAACGCGTTGGCATATTGCATCCGTGCGCCGACCGCGCCGAGCAGAATTTGGGAACGTGCGGCGCGGCGTCGAGCTTGCTCGACAAAGGCAGCCGCTGCTCCCGTTTCATTGATTTCTGACGAATTCTGCGCGGCCGCCAGCAGCAGTGAAACCTCCAGCCAGCGCGATTCTCGCTGCGCCCAGTCCGTGGCGGCGGCCAACGGCGGATAGAGGCCCTTTTGGCCGGTCACCAGATGCGTTAGCAGTCCGGCCCGGAAGGCCTCTTCGACGACATCGTATTGCTCGAACAGCGCGCCGCTAATGGTTGCTTCGAAGAAATAATTCGCCGCCGGCCCGAACTGCTTTTGTTCGAAGGCGATTTGTCCCAATTGCAACAGGGTGACCGGGGTCAGCGGGTGATCAAAGGCTTCGCCGACCTGAATCCCACGGCTCAGCTCGCTGATCGCCGTTTCCGTCTTGCCGGCCGCAGCGTAGGCCATTCCAAGCTGCACGCTGACCCAAGCTTGCGACCAGTGGTTGGGTGGAGCCGGCCGCAACGACAGCGCTTGCAAGACTTGTGTGGTGAGAGGATCGTGAGGGCAGGCGATCCCCATGATCTGGCGGCGACGGCGAATGGCCACCGCACTGCAGCGCGCGATCTCGTGCGCGTTGATCATATAGAACTCGGGCAACGCGACCACGCCACCCTGCTGAATCACACGCTCGTTGTCAGGACGGCCCTGAAGAATGGGATACTTGTAGGGAAACCGCCCCAGGTTGGTCGCCCTGCCGCTCGGCCCCCAAGTCACCGGTCGGCGACCGCTGCGGTTGTCGGGCCCCAACGCCGGGAAGTCGACGCGCAGCATCCAATGCCGGTGCGCAATCAACAGGTTCAACGCCTGTGTGTACTGTTCCAGAGCCGAAGGGAGATCGCCCAGTTGAAACAGGCTCTCGCCGACCATCGTGTGGTAGCAAATCGAGTCAACCCAGCGGCCCTGGTCCGTCTTGATACCGGAGTTGCCGGCTGCCCGGAAATCTCGCAGGGCCGAACGAAAATCGCCGTCGAGGTATTCATCCATCGCCTGGTAGTAGTCCAAGCCCGGATACTCGCGGGCCGGCAGCCCCGTCCCAAACTGGGCCATCGCCTCTCGCGGGAGAAGGGTTGTCGCCGCCAACAGGAGCCCCGCCAACAGGAGCCCTACCAGGCAACATCGATGGGCGCGTTCGCGATTCCGTCTCATTTCGAACTTCTCCCTGGGGCCCGGAACGATTGAACGATAACCGGTCGTGTGACAACGGGCCGATGGGACCACTCGTGGCGACCCGCGCTTAGCCGGAACCCGTGGCGCGATTGGGGCGTGATCTCGTTTCCCGTCATTCATCGGTTACATTTGCCAGAACGTGGACGCTTCAGTTCCCAGCCGTGGGCGCGCCACGTGCGCCAGCAGGCTGCCTCTTGACCGTTGACGAGCAGCGTTTGGTCCAAAGAGGAATTCATCGCCCTCGACCCAGCACTGGGCCACCCGACGCTGGGCCACCCGACGCTGGGCCACCCCACGCTGGGCGAAGCCGAATCGCTAGCACGTCGAATTCGGTGACCTGACCAGGTAGGTATCTTGTCCCCGATATTGTCATCATACCCCACTCGGTAGAATCCGGCGAGAAACCGGGGCCGCGGCGACCTCGCTGAGGATTACGCAGGTTTTTCCGTTTTTCTCTTCAAGCCGGCAGAAATCGGCGGCCGATAAACTGTAACGATTAAGCCGATTCTATCGAGAGAACCCAACCATGAACCTCACCACCACTCGCCACTTGACGAAGGCCGTATTGCTGGGAATGGGCTTGACGGCGCTGGGTGCAACTGGCTGTCAGTCGCATATCGCCGGTCAGTCGTTGCCCAGCCCGTACTATCTCAGCGATGACGTGCAGTACTTCGCACCGGGCTCGGAAAACAAACTGGCCAATGAATCGGCCGCGATGAAGGCCTTCGACGCCGATCAGGCTGCACAAGGCAACTAACGCCTTGGTGACGTGCACACGCGGCGTACGTGTCCGGGGCGGTCAGCGGGGACGAGCCGCTTGTTGGCGCGTTCTCTGTCGGGAGGCGGCCCTGCCACCCGAGGCGGTCGCGCAGGCTGCAACCTGCGGTCGCCTGAGAGACGGGTGAGACCCCCAAAGTGCGCCGTAACGCGGATCGCCGCCGTCGATTTTCGCGATCCACGACCTCTTCCGAAGTATCGCCGCTGCCGGCTGGCGGTGCCCATGCCTGCTGGATCCTGGTCGACAACTGTCTCGCGGCTCGGCCGCCGGCCAACAGCGTTGGCCGCAGGTTTTGTTGCAGGTCCCCTGAGCCGGTCCCTTGATCTGGCCACGCGCTGATGGGAAGATCACGAAACTCGCGGGCCGGCGCCGAGTCGGTTTCGCATTCCCGCTTCGCCCACCTCGCTGGTCAGGAAGGACTCCGCATGCCGGAAGACGCGTCATTGGATCTCAAGCAATTCATTCGAGATATCCCCGACTTCCCCAAGCCGGGGATCGTGTTCAAGGACATCACTCCGCTGTTGGCGTCTCCGGCCGCTTTTCGCGCGGTGATACGGCGGATGGCCGACCACTTTCGTGACCGGCAGATTGACGCGATCGTCGCGGCCGAGGCCCGCGGGTTCATTTTTGCCGCTCCCTTGGCTTTGGAGCTGAATGCCAGCTTCGTGCCGGTCCGTAAACCGGGAAAACTGCCCTTCGAAACACACGCCTTTCACTACGAGTTGGAATATGGGACCGACACGTTGGAAATGCACATTGACGGGGTGGCGAGCGGGCAGCGGGTCCTGGTTGTGGACGACCTGCTGGCAACCGGCGGCACCGTCGAAGCTTGCTGCCGACTGCTGGAGAATACCGGGGCCGAAGTTGTCGGCTGCTGCTTCTTGATCTGTCTTGACTTCCTCCAGGGCGAACAGCGAATCAAGCCCCACGAGTCGTTCAGCTTGCTGCACTATTAGTGCCCCGGCGCGACAGCATCCCCGTAGCGATTCCTGCCATTCCCTGGGTCATGCTTTGCATGACATTCCCGGTGCTTCTGGCAGCGTCGCGCGCCGCCCTGGCATGGTGCCGTGCCGATCAGCGAGAATCGGCCGCCCAGTCGGCCGCCTGCAAGCCGCTACGGATCCGCCATTCTCTCAGCACGGCCAGCAACTCCTGCTTCATCGAATGAGCGTCCGGATCGGACCAGCGGTTGTTGACTTCTGCCGGGTCGTCAATCAAGTCAAACAACTGGCCGTACGGTTCATCCAGGAAATGGACGAGCTTCCAGGCGTTGTTGCGGACCATCGTCATGAATTCACAGCCGGTCAGGATGCCGTCTTTCGCTTGTTCGGCGAAGACGAAGTTTCGGCCGTTCCAGGATCCCCCTTCGAGGGCCGGCAGCATCGTGGTGGCTTCGAGCGTCGGGGGGATCGGGATGCCGGCCAATTCCAGGATCGTCGGCCCCAGGTCCATCTGCTGGCAGAGCGCGTCGATCTTCCTGCCCGCTTCAAACCGATTGGGCGACCAGACCAAGAGCGGGATGCGGGTGATCAGGTCGTACATGGTCCACTTTTGACTGTGCCCATGATCGGTCAGACAGTCCCCGTGGTCCGACGTGAAGATCACGACGGCGTTTTCCAGGTAGCCTTGGCGCTCCAAGGCCCCCATGATCTGGCCTACCTTCTGGTCGATCATGGTCATGTTCGCCAGGTAGTAGGCCCGTTGGCGATGCCGCTGCGCATGGGTCGGGTTCAAATCGAGGACCACGGAGTCGTGGTCAATCTCGGCATTGTGTTCGCGCAGTTCCTTGAATGGCGGCGGTTGGTTATCCAACTCTTCCTGAGTGACTTCTCCCAGCGGCAGGTCCTTCTTCAAGTACGGTTCCGCGTAGCTCGGAATGGGATCGTACGGTGGATGAGGGCCGGGAAAGCCGATTTGCAGGAAGAGCGGGCGAGTTGGCGGGTAGCTGTTGATCCACCACAGGGCCATGTCGCCGACGAACATATCCGGGTGCGTATCTTCCGGCAAGTTCCATTCGAAGGCGCCCAGCCGTTGGCGATAATCGGGCAGTTGGCGGTAGAGCTCACGTTGTTGTTTGACCAACCCCCGCGCCGCCAGCGCTTTGTCCCATTCGTCAAAATAATAGCGGCCTTCGAGGTAGCGATCCTTGTTTTCGACCACGTACCGCTCGTCGAAGCCCAATTCGGTCTCGAATGGCCAACTGTGCATCTTGCCGACGTTCGTGCAGTGATAGCCCGAATCATTCAACAACTCGATCCAGCTCCGCCGCCACCGATCGGCATTCTTGAGGATGCCGGTGGTGTGGGGATAGTATCCCTTGAAGAGGCTGGCCCGAGCCGGCGCGCAGGAAGCCGCTGTCACGTGGCAGTCCGTAAACGACACGCCCTCGTGAACCAACCGGTCGAGGTTGGGCGTATCCATGTAGTCGTAACCCAACGCGTTGATCGTGTCGTAGCGCTGCTGGTCCGTGATGATGAAGATAATATTCGGCCGTGGATCGGCCATAAGACGCCTCCGCGATGCTGGGATGCCGATGAGTACCGTCGCTGGACTATACGCCCGCCAAATCTATCGCAACGGACCGGCCACCGCCACCGCGGGTGAGCACGCCGCACGTCGGACGCGGGGGGCGCCTTGCCACCCCGGACAGTTCCACTCGGCCGGTCCAGGGTGCGACGGCATGCCGAGCATGCCCGACGTGGGCGCCGGCGCCGAGCGGCAAATCCATCATTCCGCAGTTCCGTAGTTCCGTAGGTCATGCTTGGCATGACGCAATTCGGACGGTCCGGCTAGTTGGACAGCGCCATGTCTGGCAAAAAGCACAGCATCTTGCGATAGCATGCGGATGCCAGCTTCAGCATGTTGTGGAAACCTCCGAACTTGGCGCTGTTCAACTAGTCCCACCAGAGATAGAGGGCCGGTGACGGCTTGGCCAGTTCTTCGGCAAGATGGGCGATGGAGCCGATGCCTTGATCGACGATGTCGGGGCAAAAAGCGAACATCTGTTCCGCCAATTGCCGCGGAGCCCCGATCGGGTTGCGGAACGTACCTCCCACGTAGTCCAAACCGGCTTCCGTAATGACGAACGGATGCTTCTTTTCGACCTGTTTCAGCCAATCGATAATCCGTTCGGTCGTGATGTTATAGTTCAGGCCGTCGGTTTCCAGATACGCAATCACGGTGTACTTGTCGGCCGTCGGGAGCAGGCCGACGATGTCCTGGCGGCGCCGTGCATCGCGAGCGAAGCGGAAAAGGAACCAACCTTGCTCCTGCAAGGATGCCTGGTGTTGCTGCACCAGCGGTTCGCCCCGACCGGCGGGAAGGTTGAAGAGCAGGAGTGCGGGGAAGCCGTCGGCGGGCCGTAGCGTGGCTTCCTGCTGGGCGGCAAAGTCGTCCGCCACCCGGCGGAACTCGGCATCACCGACCCGCTCAACGAGTTCCCGGGCTTCGAGAAAATAGGCGCTCGTTCCGGCACGGGAGGCGCCTGCCCGCAACAAGATATCCACCAATTCGGCGTTCTCTGCCTGCAAGGCGGCAACCAGCGGCGTTCCGTATACAGGGTCGTGTTGATTGACCTCCTCGCCCGCAGCGAGCAGCGCCTGTACTCGAGCCACTTCTTCGTCGGTGATTGCCGCATACAGGGGAGGCGGGTCGTATTGTCCTTCGTCGATCCCGACGTCCAGCGCGGTTGGCGGCGCTTTTCCCGCCTGGCTGTCGGCGCGGTCCGTGGCTGGCGGCGGGGCCACGTCGCATGCCGTGAGCAGGCTCAGCGTAGCCGCGACCGCAACGATACGGCCTCGTACGGTGCGGCGTTTAGAGCTCAAAGAAGTAGACCCTGTCGGCGGTGCCGCCGAGCAACCATTTCCGCTCGGCCGGTGTCACGAAGTCGACTCGATTCCGGACCAGGTCGATGGAAGCCCCATAGTTGTTTTCGCCCACCAACTGGTACGGCGAATCGCTGGCCCACATCAGGCGCGAGGCCCCGAATGCTTCGTACAGCCGCTTGATGATGGGCAGCATCTCCAGATGGGGCGGGCGCTTCTTGCCCAACGCGTAGTAGGCAGAGATCTTGACCGTCGTCTGCTGGTGACGGGCCAGGCGGCAGAGGTTCTTCAGGTCGGCTTCTCGAAACGTTCCGTCGATGCCGATCCGGGCGAAATGGTCGATAACCACGGGCGTGTCCGGAAAACGTTCGCACTGCTTGTCGACCTCCGAGAGGTTCTCGGGGTTGATCAGACAGCAGATCGCCTGTCGTGTTTCCGCGGCGCACCGCCACATCCTTTGCATGCCGGGATTGCTCAACCACTGGGCGCCGCGCCGTGACGGGACGATGCGGAAACCCGTTACGCCATGTGGAAGCAGGCGCTTCATCTCCATATCAGGATGGGGCAGGGCGTCGTCCACCATCCCCACGATCCGGAACGTCCCGGGATGCGCTGCAGCCGCATCGATCATGTACTGGTTGTCAAAGCCATAGAAGATGTTGTGCGCGATGAGTACGCAGCGATCGACGTCATGGGCCTGCATCTTGGCCAGCAGCTCTTCCGTCGTAAAGCTGGCCGGTGCAAGGTCCTGCAACGTGATACCCTTGGCAAGTGGGTACTTGTCGATCTCTCGCGTCCAGATATGCGAATGGGCGTCAATCACCGGCATCTGTTTGTCATCCGTTTGCCCGGCCGCTGATGCGCGGGGGGCCAGCCCCGACAGGCCACCGCTGACGAGACCCGCTCCGACAACGCGGGCACCGGTCGCCAACAGGTCGCGGCGAGTCCAATCAGTTGCTTGTTGCTCCGTCGTCATTTCTTTGCTCTCCTTCGAATTCCCAGCAGACCCTCCCCATGCTACGCACCGCCAGGGAAGGTTGCAAACTGGCCGGTTGCGGAATCGGAGCGGCCTCACCGCCGTCCCGCCGCAGCGAGGCGACGCCGTTCGGCTGCCCAGGACCTGTTGTCAATCCAGCGAGCGGACGCGGAGAAGCAGACTGTTGAGGACCACGGAGACACTGCTGGCCGCCATCGCGGCCGCGGCCAACGGTGGTGGTACACGAATGCCAAGCCAGGGGACCAGGATCCCGGCCGCCAACGGCAGCAGGAGGACGTTGTAGGCGAACGCCCAGAACAGGTTTTGCTTGATGGTGCCCAGTGTCTTGCGGGCGAGCTGGATGGCTGTTGCAACCGCACTCAAGTCGTGCTGCACCAGGACCATGTCGGCTGTCTCGATGGCTACGTCCGCTCCCGTCCCCAAGGCGATGCCGAGGTCGGCCGTTGCCAACGCGGGGGCATCATTGATTCCGTCCCCCACCATTGCCACGCGGCGTCCGGCCTTCTGCAGCTCGACGATCTCACGCGCCTTGTCTTGGGGCAGGACCTCGGCGATGACCTCGCCGATCCCAACTTCGGCCGCCACGCGTTGGGCCGCGTCGTGCCGGTCACCGGACAACATCCGCACGTTGAGCCCTAATTCCTGCAGGCGGGCGACCGCTTCCCCGGCGTTTGACGCGATCGTATCTTCGACCAACAGGCTGCCTGCCAGGGTTCCGTCGATGGCGACCCAAACCGTTTGCCGCCCTGCCGCCCGTTGCCCTGCACTCTGTTGCTGACGGTCGGCGGGCAGGGAAATCTCCGCTTGATTCAGCAATTGTTCGTTGCCGATCAGGATCCGCTGCCCGGCGGCGCGGCCGGCGACACCGGCACCCTCCACCACATCCAGTTCGGTCGCCGGCTGCCACACGAGCTCCTGTTCACGCGCCCGATTGACGACGGCTTGCGCCAAAGGGTGCCCACTCAGTTGCTCGATGGCCGCGCAGGCTCGCAGCAGCTCGTCGGGAGTCATCGTGCCGATCGGTTCCACGGCGACGACGCGCGGAGCGCCGGTCGTGATGGTCCCGGTCTTGTCCAGTACGACGGTGTCCAACCGGCCCGCCGTCTCGAGCACCTTGGCGTCCTTGATCAGAATGCCGCGTTCCGCGCCGCGGCCCGTACCGACAATCACGGCCATGGGAGTTGCCAGTCCCAATGCGCAAGGACAGGCGACGACCAGCACGGCCACGGCACAGCTCAGGCCAAACCGCCAGTCAGCCGCCAGCACGGCCCAGCCGGCCAGTGTGGCCAGGGAGATGGTCAAGACCATTGGAACAAACCAGCTCACCACGTGATCAGCCAGCCGCTGCACGTCGGTCTTGGACTCTTGGGCATGCCGCACCAATGCGATGACGCGGTCCAGGGCGGTCGAGCCGGCGGCTTGCGTCACAGTCGCCGTTAGTGAACCGGGGCCGTTGATGGTTCCCGCCAGGAGCTGACTGCCCGGCTGCTTGCCGACGGGGAGCGATTCGCCTGTCAACCAGCTCTCATCGACCTCGCTTTCTCCTGTGATGACTTGGGCGTCAAGCGGTACGCGGTCGCCGGGGCGGACGACGATCTGCTCACCGATGTGAACGTCGTCGGGACGAACCGTTTCCGCCTGACCGTCGCGGACGACGGTCGCCTCGTCGGGCGTCAGGTCCAAGAGCCGAAAGATGGCCCGCGACGCCCGACCGCGAGCCCGCGACTCGAGGTACTTCCCTGCCGTGATGAAGGTCAAGATCATCGCCGCGTCAACCAATGCCATGGAGCTCGATCCGCCGATCAAGCCCGCCAGTCCGTGCGCGAACGCGACGCTGGTGCCGAGTGCCACCAGGGTGTCCATGTTCACGGACCTGTGGCGGAGTCGGTCCCAGGCACCCCGCAGGTAGGGCCAGCCGACGTAAGCCTGAACGGGAGTCGCCAAGGCGAGGGTCCACCAGCCGAGCCGACCGGGCTCGACCCTCAGTACATGATGGAGGATGACGAGCGGGATCAGGCAGGCGAGGCCGGCGATCAACCGGCGGCGCCAGCGACGTTGTTCGTCGTGCTGGACGGCCTCGTGGTCACCCGTCGCGTGTTTCCCGACAAGCGTTGCCGTGTACCCCGCGTCGACAACTGCCGTGATCAGGTCTGCCGCCACGAGCGGCCCGCCTTCGCCCTCCACCGTCGCCTGCTGCGTGGCCAGATTGACGTGGGCCTCGTCCACCCCGGCGACTCCCGCCAGGGCGGCTTCCACTCGGGCCACGCACGACGTGCAATGCATTCCGCCAACGTCCAATTCGATCGTAGCCATGCCGGCAAACTCCTTGGTTGCAAGGCGCCGAGTGGGGACATTACGGGTGGAAGCTGATTCGGACGGCACCTGATAGAATTATAGGAGTTGGCGGACCCGAGTAACGGCGCTGGACGTAAGACGGCTGGCTACCTCGGCCGGCCTGCGGCACGCGGTAGGCCGGTTGGCGAGCAGCCTCTGTGGCCGGACCGATCGCCGTTGAGATCAGGCCAGGCGCTACCTTCAATCGCCGTCTCTGGACGAATACCATTCTGTTTCCTGAACTGCAACGAGTCGGAATTTCTGGATGAGATGTGCGGAAGTCATCGCAATTGGCGACGAATTGACGAGCGGCCTGCGGCTTGACACGAATAGCCAGTGGTTGAGCGAACGGTTGGGGGAACTGGGGGTTCGCGTGCTCTATCATGCCACGGTGGGCGACGAGTTGGAGGCCAACGTGCGGGTCTTCCGCGAAGCGATTCAGCGGGCGGACCTGGTGGTCTCGACGGGCGGGTTGGGGCCGACGGCTGACGACCTGACACGCCCTTCGCTGGCGGCCGCTGCCGGTCGAGACCTGGTGCAGGACGACCATGCCCTGGCGACGATCAAAGCAATGTTCGCGCGCCGCAAACGAGAGATGCCGGAACGCAACGTGGCACAGGCTCAGTTTCCCGAAGGGAGTCAGGTGGTGCCGAACCCGCATGGAACGGCTCCGGGTATCGATCTCACGCTGAGCCGCGACGATGGTACGTCGTGTCGGATCTTCGCCCTTCCCGGTGTGCCCGCGGAAATGCGCGAGATGTGGGAAGCGACGCTCGCGCCCGCCATCACGCAGATGACCGGCGGAAATCAGACCATCCGGCATCGGCGGCTGAAGTGTTTTGGGATCGGCGAAAGTGACTTGGAGCGGATGCTCCCGGATCTCATTCGCCGCGGCCGCCAGCCGTCGGTTGGGATTACGGTGAGCCAGGCGACCATCACCCTGCGGATTACGGCCCGCGGCGGCTCGGTTGAGGAATGCGAGCAGCAGATGGCTCCCACGGTCAAGATCATCCGCGATTGCCTCGGTGACCTGGTGTTCGGCGAGGAGGACGACGAACTGCAGCAAGCCGTGATTCGTTTACTCCGGCAGCAGCAGAAGACGCTCGCCGTTGCCGAGTGGGGATCGGGCGGGCTCTTGTCGCAGTGGCTGAGCGAAGCCGATGAACGTGGCGAGCATTTCCTGGGCGGGTTCGTTGTCCGCGGCGAACGGCAAAGTCGACTATTGGCCGAGCCGAGGCTGCTCGCCGAACATGGCATGCACAGCACCCACCTCGTCAAGGCGATGGCGGACCGCTGTCGCGAACAGTTTGCCACGGATGTTGGTTTGGCGATCAGTGCGTTTCCCCGCAGCGACGCGGACGGCAGTGAGCCGGGGCGCGTCGCTTTTGCGGTCGCGACCGGCCAAGGGCCAGGCGGAGGTGAGACGCACGACAGCCCGTTCGCGGGCCACCCGCAGATCCTCAAATCACGCGCCGCCAAACAGGCCCTCAACCTGCTCCGCAAGCGGCTCATGACAACAGGCTGATCCGCCGCATGACGGAACGCCGCCGGGGTCGCCGCGAAGGAAAGATTCGATTGTCTTTTGAGCATGATCCCGGTAGACTGCCAAATAGATCGATGGTCATTGATGGGTTGATGGCTGTCCCGGGCGACCAGATTCAAACGAGCCAGATTCAAACGAGCCAGATTCAAAGAGGTAGCAAAGCAATGCTGGAGATCGTCGGCGACCGAATTGCGTGCTGTGACCGGATTTCACGCCGATCCTTACTGCGTGTCGGCGCTTTAGGGATTGGCGGGTTGACGCTGCCCAATCTGTTGGCGGACCGGGCGCGTGCCGCGCGCGCGGGACGTCCGCGACCCCATCGTTCGGTGATCTTCGTGGAACTCGCCGGCGGGCCAACCCATTTTGAAACCTACGATCCCAAACCGAACGCTCCGAGCGAGTATCGCGGGCCGTTCAACGCCATCAACTCGGCCTTGCCCGGCGTCCAGTTCAGCGAACTGATGGTTCAGCAGGCGCGGATTGCCGAGAAGCTGGCGGTCGTGCGTTCTGTTCATCACAATTCGTCGAGTCACAGCACGTCGAGCCATCTGACGCAGACCGGCTACTACCTCCGTGATCGCCAAAACCGGAACAACGAAATGCCGTGTGTTGGATCGGTGACGGCACGGCTGATCGGCGCGCGATCGGAAGGGATACCGGCCTACGTGGGCTTGCAGCGGACGATGCGCTACGGTAACGCCGCCTACCTGGGCAAAGCGTTCAATCCGTTCGTCGTCAGTGGTGATCCCAACCGGAAGAACTTCAAAGTCGACAACCTGGCCCTGGTCCGGGGACTTGACGCGGACCGCGTCAGCGACCGCCGGTATCTGCTCGATCAAATCGGCCAACAGCGGCGCGTGCTGGACCTGAACGGAGTTTCGGAAGCGATCGGTAAGTTTTCCGTGGAAGCCTTTGATGTCGTTACCTCAGGAAAAGCGCAAGCGGCCTTTTCGATCGATGCAGAAGCGGATGACGTCCGCGATCGTTACGGCCGCAACCGTACCGGCCAGGAGTTCCTGCTGGCCCGCCGCCTGATCGAGGCTGGCGTCTCGTTTGTGTCGGTACGCGTCGGCAGTTGGGACGACCACACGCAAATCGACCGACGGATGAAGTCCAAGGGACCTGACTACGATCAGGCGCTGGCGGCACTGGTGAGCGACCTGCACGAACGGGGCATGGACCGGGACGTGTTGGTGGTTGCCATGGGCGAATTTGGCCGCACTCCCAAGGTCAACAAGAACGCGGGACGCGACCACTGGGGGCGCGTGATGAGTGTGCTGCTGGCCGGCGGCGGTCTGGCGGTCGGACAAGTTGTGGGGGCGTCGAATCCCAAAGGGGAAGTCCCGCACGACGCGCCGTACCGACCGGAAAACGTGCTGGCAATGATCTACCGGCACCTGGGGGTCGACCCGGGCCAGACCTTCGAAGACCTGAGCGGCCGGCCACGCTATCTGCTGGAAGAGCGGGCCCTGATTACCGAATTGATCTAACGCCAATTCTGGTCAATGCGTCGCCGGTGATCGTATCCTCAACGTGTCGTCTGACAACGGGTTGACGATTTCACCAGGCAGCCGCGATTTTCCCGATAGCGTTTGGGGGGAAATGCGACGAACCGAAACCGAGTGCACGGTATTGCGATGGCCCCAAGGGAATTCGGGAACTCCGGAATGACATGCAAAGCATGCTCTCCGGAAGTGCGGAGTCCAGTTGACGGGTATTGGGTTTAACCTGGCCCCGGTTTTCGGTGGAAGAAAGGGTCGCGACGGTGGGGCCGCACGACTCGCTTGAGCCCTCCCGCCGACCATCCGGGCCAGCGGCCAAATGGCGCATGCCGCCAGAAACCTCGCTTCCCTCCGACGACAAGGGGAAGGTCAGTTCACCGTCATTCGGGCGTCTCGAAGCGGAACGTTCATTCCGCACCGGATTCCGGCGGGGCCGGTTTTTCAAACGTTGCCAGTGCCTTGCCGTCTTCACCCCAGACGCGCAGGACACTGTCCTGACCACCGGCCGCAATCACTTTCCCGTTACCACTGACGCTTACCGAGTACATGAAGTCGGCGGCACCGGGGAAGCTGCGAACGTTCCTGCCATTCTCCGCATTCTTCAGTTGCACGGTCTTATCACCGCTGGAAGCCAGCACGTTATCACCGTCTGCGACAAATCGGATGGCAGTGACTTCTTTGTTGAATCCGGTAATCGTCCGTTTCTGGTCCCCGGTCTTGATATCCCAGACTTTGATCACATTGTCTGCACCGCTGGTCACAAGCCGACGTCCGTCCGCCCTCCAACTGACGCCCAGCACGTGATGCGTGTGGCCTTCGAACGAACGTACGAATTTGCCGCTTTTGATATCAAAGATCTTGGCAAACCGGTCTGCACCACAACTGGCGATCTGCTGACCATCGGGTGAGAATTCCAGTCCGAAAATCGTGTCGCTGTGCGGCTCCTTGATCTCCTGGACTAGCTTGCCGTCTGCGACGTTCCAGATCTTCAGCTCTCCGCTGCGCGACGGTTCGCCGCTTCCTGTGGCCAGTAGTTCGCCATTGGGGCTGAAGTCCAACGCGGTGACGCGATCGGCAAGTACTTCCGGCTGGTCCGCCGAACCGATCGTCTGCACCAGCGTCCACTGCGGGTTGGTGTCCCAGAGGAAGGCGGTCTTGTTGTCGGCGATCGAGAGGACGTCCAGTCCCGGCGTGAATACCAGGCCGCGAACGATGCTGTCGTGTCCTTGGAAGGTATCGATCGCCGCACCGGTCTCGGCGTCCCAGGTGCTGACCATCTGGTCTTCGCCACCGGTCGCGACGGTCAATCCATCGGGTGAGAAAGCGACAGCGAAATGGACCTTCTCACTTTCGGCGGCCACTTTCTTGATCGATTCCAAGTCGACCTCGACCAGCTTGTGCGACGCTTCGGCCGCCTTGACCACTTCTTCCGCCGCCGGAATCGAGGCAACGACTTTGGCGACGGCTTCCTGGGCCCGCTTGGCAGTGCGCTCAGACGACTCCAGCGATTTCTTCGCGGAATCGCGGGCAGCGATCGCCTTGTCCGCGGCCGGCTTGGTCTTCTTGATGGCCTCTTCGCCCGCTTTGATGTCGGTGGCTGCCTTGGCGAGCCCCGCCTCGGCCTGTTTCTTGGCCTCTTCCGCTTTTGTTTTGGCGGCCAATGTGGCTGCCACCGTCGTTTCCGCCTCGGCCATCGCCTTCTTGGCTTCTTCCAGAGCGGCCGCGGCGGTTGCCATGGCGGCGGTGGCCTTGGCGACTTCGGCTTCGGACGCCTTCTTGTCCGCTTCCGACTTAGTCATCAATGCCTTGGCGGCCGCGAGCATCTGCTCGGCTGCTTGATGCTCGGCAACCGGCTTCTTGGCCTCTTCTTCTTTCTTGGCCAGCTCCTCGGCAGCCTTCTTTTTGGCCTCTTCCGCGGCCGCAGCGTTCTTTTCCTCTGCCGCTTTGCGGTCGTTGACTGCCTTGAGTTCGGCCTTCGTGGCATCGATTTCTTTCTTCGCCAAACTGACGGCACGTGTGACGTCTTCTACTTGGATGCGTTTGCGAAAATCACCTTTGAGTTCGGCGACTTGTTTGCCGGCAGCATCCCAAAGCTTGGCTACCTTATTCTCGCCTGCCGAACTCAGCCGGCTGCCGTCGGGCCGAGCCGCAACGGCGGTGACCGGGCCCCCATGGTTCATGCTGCGGAGCTGCTTGCCGCCCGCCACATCCCAGACTCGCACCGTACCGTCCTGACCACCGGATACGAGCTGGGTGTGCTTATCGGCAAACGCGGCCAAGGTCGTCACCGGTCCATTGTGGCCTTTGAGCTCGAGGGCCGGCTGCGGTGCTTGCTCGGCGGGTTCTTCCGCCTTGGCGGCGTCCGCCGGCGGTGCGCTGGCCGGAGCCGTTGCCGCCGCCGTGGCTGCCCAGATGCGGATCACGGCATCGGCGCCGGCGCTGGCGATTTGAGTATCACCGTTGACCATGGCAATCGCGTGAATCGGCGACGGCGTGGTGATGGAGCCGACCGCAGCACCGTCGGCGACGTTCCAGAGGCGGACCGACGCGTCTTGCGAACCGGAGACGAGCTGGCTGCTGTCGGCGGTAAAATCCAAGCCGGTCACCGCACCGGAATGGCCCTCCAACGCGGCCTTTTGTTGGCCCGTAGCGAGTTCGACGAGCCGAATTTTGCCGTTCTCTTCACCCAACGCGATCCATTTCCCGTCCCCGGAAACGGCGACCGACTTCGGCGGCGTTTCCAGGCCGGCGATCTCCTGCTTGCGGGCGTTCCGTGCTCGCTTCCAGAACTTGGCGGTTCGATAACCGCCGGAGGCCAGAAGCTGACTGTCCGGGCTGAATCGCAATGACTGGACCAGGTCCAGGTGGGCCACCCCCGGATTGTCATAGATGCCGGTCTTGACGAGCGCCGGGTCGGTCAACCGTCCCACCAGGCGCTTGGTCGGTACATGGTAGAGGAAAATCTGGTTGGCTCGACCGGCGGCCACGAACTGGCCATCCGGCGAAATCGAGACCGCGTAAATCGGATTGACGCCGGGCGGCAGCGGTTGCCATTCGACCGGACCGGCAAGCCCCGTCACATCTCCCTTAGCACCCTCATCGATCCAGAGCTTAATAAGACCCAATTCATTCGCCGTCAACGGCTCGGCGCCAACGTCGTTATCCTCGGGTGGCATCAGCGGCTCGGCGGCACCCCGAACCACGTTCAGCAAGAGACTCTCGGCGCTCTTTCCCGGGACCACGGACGGGCCTTCGATGCCGCCCTTGAGGATCCCGGCCGGCGTCTCCAGCACGAGATCGCTTTCGGCGTCCGTATTGTTGTGACAGGCGAGGCATTTCCGCCGCAGGATGGGCAAGATCTCTTTCTCGAACTCCACCGGCCCGTCGTGCTCGATATCTGGTACCGGCTTCGCGTCATCCGCATCGAGCTGCGGGCTGCCGACCAAGCCGAGAACGGCGGTAAGAACGATGGAGCCAATCCACGTTGCGGAAGTTTGCCTGGTACCCATTGCAGCAATCCTGTGATTCTGAGGAACGTTCATCGGGTTGATCCGAGTTTCAGGTGAACGTTGAATTCACCCGGAGGGGGCTCGCCCCATCGATGGCTGCCCGTGGAGGGCCTGCGGCACGAAGGGCCAGTCTCATTGTGCAGTCTAGTTGTGGTTACTCTGCCGACTTCTCTTCAGCGGTTTTCTGGGGGACGACCTTCAGCACGACCGTCGTGGAGGCATCAACGTCGACGCCATTGAACTTCGCCTTTGCTTTGATCGTGGCCGTGTGCTCGCCGACAGTTGCCGAGTCGCTGGCGGTGATTTGGAATTGGCCGGTTTGGCTCTCCTTGTCGAGGCTGAAGTTGGTAATCCCCAAGCCCGTAACTCCCTTGGCGACTTCAAGCACCAGGTCGACCTTGTCGGCGAAGCCGTAGAGCCGCTTTAGCTCGACCGGAATCATCGTCGTGCCGCCTTGCGGGACCGCTTCGGCGGGCGCGGTGGCGGACAGCTCAAGCGGGGAGTTGGCAACGCGAACACGAACGGGGGTGGAAATCGCCACGAATGCCAGGTCCTTGGCCGCATTACTTTTCTTCACGGCTGCCAGCTGTTTGTCGGCCGCTGCTTTCAGGGCCTGAACCTGCTTGAGTTTTGCTGCGGCGTCGGCCGCCCCTTTTTCTGCCGCCTTTTGGGCTGCTTCTGCGGCTTTGGCGGCATCTTGCTGCTTCGCCAATTCGGCATCCGCCGCCGTCTGGGCCGCCGTGGCCTTTGCATGTGCCTCGTCCGCTGCCTTCTTGGCCTGTTGTGCTTCGTTGAGCTTGGTTGCCAGTTCCTGGTTCGCCTCATCCTTGGAGGCCGCAGTCTGGGCGGCAACCAGTGCCGCCCCGGCCTGCTCGACCGTGGTGGCCGTGCGAGTGGCTTCGGCGGCCGCCTTCTGAGCGGCGGCCATCGCCGGCTTGATTGCCGCGGTCGCCGCTTTCGCTGCCGCGATCGCCTCGTTCTTCTTCTGCTCGAGCGTCTTTACGGCTGCGTCGACCTCTTTGACCTTGGCATCGAGCCGCTTTTGTTCGGCTTCTACGGCTGGAACGGCCAAATCGTCGCGGACCAGTTTTGACTTGGTATCCGCCCGCAGGAAGAAGGTGTAGACTCCCGGCTTCGTTGCCTTGTTCGTAATGTCGAGCGCCAGCGTTCCTTCGCCCTTGTCGCCTTTGATGACGACGTTGGCGACCTTGATGTCGCCGGGAAGGCCGTTGGCGGCGAGCGTCAGGTCGCCTTTGAAGTCACGGCGCCGTTTGACCGTCACGGGAATCTGTAGTTTGCCACCCCGCGAGGTCTCCCAGATCTTGGCTTCGCCCGCCTCCGCGAAGGCTGGTGCGACTTCGCCGCCCAGGACCGCAAGCGCAAGGTCCTGTGTGACGCGAAAGTCGGGTGTGTCCTGGGTGCGGTTGGCCGTCCCCCAGACGACGCTGCCGCTCCGAGCAACGCGCCGCACTTCCCGGTCATCGATGGCCGACGTTCCGACAACCTGGAAGGTCCCGACCGACCGGGCCGCATCCTCGGCAGCTTCCAGAATCAACGTGGCCGATTGCTGCGTGGAACCGATCAGCGCGCCCCGCGTCGAAACGCCTTCCGGCAGCCCTTCAGCAGTGACACTGATTTCGCCGGCAAAGCCATCCCGTCGCTGGACCGTCACCTGAATCGCTGCCGTCCCTCCCTGGCGAATCGTCACACCGCCGACCCGTACCAGGTTGGCGTTGACCGGCGTGGTGACCGGTTGGGAAACCACGGCCAGGCGATAGTCGGGGCGTTCGCGGCGAATCACCAGCCGGTAGATCATTCGCGGGTCGGCTCGGCTGCCGCCGAACTGGTCGCGCAACATCACACGATAGATGGCGTCCGCCGTGCAATTCAGCCGGTAGGAAGGATCGTCGGTGGAGGTGTCAAAATCGCTGCCCAAGCGGCCGTTCCGGTCCGCCGGGTCATCCACGTTGGCGACATCGGCAACGGTTTCTTCTCCTTGATCGTTCCGGGTAACTCGCTGCACGACCAGAAGTGCATCAATCGGCCTACCCAACCGGTGGGCGACGAGATCGAGATAGAACACGTCCCCCTTCTTGCCCTCGAATTGCACCCAATCGGTATCGCGCTGCGGATAAAACTGGCCGACAAATTCACACGGAACCGCCACGGTCTGGGCCTCCTGCGCCGTCTCATGCCCGGCCGCTTCGCGAATCACGGGATCGGCGGCGAAGTAGATCGGGAGCCGCTGGCCGAACTCGGCCTGGTACTGAAACCCGTCCAAGAGTGCCGTTTGCGGCTCGGTGCGACCACTAATTTCCAGCTCGGTTGCTGCGCCTTCCTTGGGCAGCGTGATCTTGACCGTCTTTTTCTCCAGTGTCACGCCGTCGACTTGCACGTCCGCAGGTTCTCCGCCCGGCAGGTTTCGGCCGTATAACGTGAACTCGCCCGTTGTCCCGGGCTGCCCAGAAGGGGGAAAGACGAAGTCAACGAAGGGACCATCGTGAATGGACAGGCGGTAGAAGTAGTCGCCGCCGCCTTTGTAGACAAAGTCATAGAGGGCCAGCAGGTACTCGCCGTCCGCCGGTGCGGTGACATCCAGAAACGGGTCGTCACCCACGTAATCGCGGCTGCGGGCAATCGATCTGCCATCGACCGTCGTGAGTGCCAAGGTCCCATTCAGTCGCGAATCAATCCGCTCCGCCTGACACTCGATCAAGACACGCTGGCCCTTCTTCAGCGACAGCTTGACGAAATCACGCTTGGCGGCGTCGACGACACCGTTGATCGTCTGGTTGATCGTCGCCATCGGCGCCGATTCCGCTGCGTTCGAGGCCGTGTTGACGACTTCGTCCAGCGTACCGACGACAAAGCTCCGGGGATTGGAGACGCCGAAACGGCCTGCCACACGGGCTTCGTAACGGCCGGCGGGGACGTCGGCTGCGATGTTTACGGTAAACTGCCGTTCGACCGGCTTCGCCGGCTGAAACTCGGTTGCCGCTGTCATCTTGGCCGTGGCGACGATACCCGGGTGGGAAAAGATCAATTGATCGACGGCATCGGTGTCGGCCCCGGCGATTGTCACGTCGACCGTCGAACCGACCTTGCCGCCAGGCGGAAAAACGCTCGACAGTTGCGCCGTGGGAAGTTGCCCCCAAGCGATGGCCGGGACGAGGCCCAGCAAGGCCAACACGGAGGCGATACGCGTCATACGACAGGTCAACCGTAACCAACTGTCCGAAGAAGCAGAAATGTGAGGCGCCATCGGAGTCATTCCTTATAGGAGGCAGGGCCGGACCACCGTGGTGGGGCCTGGCAACAGGTTACGGAGGGAGTTTCTCCCGGTTCCAGTCTGATTGCCGCGACCGGTCGATTCAATGCAGGAGGGTTGTCGTGCGGCAAATCACCAACGGCGGTGAGGTCGCACCATGGCGGGCAGGTTCACTTGTTTCAGCCGCCCACGAGGTCGCGGAGCGACACGTCCGGGGCAACCAGACAAGGTGACCTTCATCGGGATGAACTTGGAGTTTACTGCTTAGTGGTTGAAGAGGAATTCTTTGGTGTTGATCAACGCCCAAACAATGTCTTCGTAGGCCCGTTTGACGTCGTCACCGCACTTCTCGATATGAGCGAGGGCGATCGAGGTCTCGTCTTCCAGCGGGGGGCGGGAGAACGCCAGCAAATACAGCTCGCGAATCTTGGCAGCATGGTCGCGATCCTTGTCATTTGCCAACCGGGCTGCGCTGCCGCTGCCGGAAGTCAGTTTTCCTTGAATTTCACTGGAGTTGAGCAGGTGCAGGCTCTGTGCCAGGTTCGCCTCCGAGGACCGCTCGCACTCGCAAGCGCTGCTCGCCTCCGGACGGCCGAAGACGGTCAGGAAGTACGACGAGAAACCGTTGTCGGGCAGTTGCACGGCGCGCGTGCCGGCCGGGGCCCCGCTAAAGCCGGTACTGGTCCCGGTGACCTGGTTGATCGCATCAAGGAGCACTTCGGCGTTCAGACGCTTGGGGTAGTACCGCGAGAAGTTCTGCTTGTCATTGCGATTCCAGTCGTTCGGTTCGGCCGCCAACTGGTACGTCTGTGAATTGCAGATCGTGCGAATCAGGTGCTTCATGTCGAACTTGTGTGCCACGAAATCTTGCGCCAGGGCATCCAGCAGTTCCGGGTTCGTGGCCGGATTGGTAACCCGCATATCGTCTTCCGGATCAACGAGCCCCCGACCGAAGAAGTGCTTCCAGTACCGATTGACCAACGCCCGAGCAAAGAACGGGTTCTCCGGATCGGCCATCCAGTCCGCTAACTGGTGGCGGGGATCGTCATACTGGGAGAGTTCCAGGGCCTCCGAGCCCAATCCAGTCGGTTTCACCATCTGCTTGGTCTTGGGGTTCTGGGATTGCGCGACTCCCGGATTGTGGAAGACGCGAACTTCGTTTTGAAGGAGCCCCTTCTTGCGTCCAACGCGGGAGAAAAACGCTTGGAATCCGTAGTAGTCCTGCTGGCTCCAGACCTCGAACGGATGGTGGTGGCAGCGAGCACACTGGATCCGCAGGCCGAGAAACAGTTGGGCCGTGTCTTCGACCTGGGCAGAGGCGTCCTTGACTTCCCGGTACCAGGCGACTGGCGCGTTGGTCTGGGGGTCGCCGCTGGCGGTCAGAATTTCCCGTACGAACTGATCGTACGGTTTGTTGTCGAGAATGCTGCCGCGGATCCAATGATAGAAGCCAAACGTGGCCGTCTTTTCGTATTCGGCGCGGCGTTTGTTGCGAAGGATCGCGCTCCACTTGTTTGCGAAATACTCGGCGTGATCCGTGCTGTCGAGCAACCGATCGACCAATTCTGCCCGCTTGTTCGGTGAATTGCCGGCCAGGAACGACTCGGATTCCTGGACTGACGGAAGGCGACCAGCAATGTCGACCGTGACACGGCGGAGAAACGCCTGGTCCGAAGCGATTTCCGATGCGGGAAGGCCGAGGTCTTTCAGCTTCGCGAAGACATGGTCGTCGACCAACGTCGTGGCTTGCGGCAGATTGTCCGCCGGGATGCCCAACGGAACGGTCGCTCGGAACACGCCGACGTGGCCCTGGTAGCGGGCCATCACGGCCACGCTGCCGGTCAGCTTGGCGGTCGTCACCAGACCGCTGGCACTGACTTCGGCCATCTCCGAATCATTGGAGTCGAACTGTGTCATCCGGGTGATATCTTTGGTGGTCCCGTCCGTGTAGTGCGCGATGGAAATCAACTGCTGCGAATGATCGCGCCCCATCAGCCGTTCCTTGGGCAGTACTTCGATATGCGTGACGGTGGGATCGTCGGGTGAGCCATACGGCATCCCCTGTTCAATCCAACGGTGCATCAGCCGGTAGGCGGGCGAGTCGACGGCGATCCGATGTCCGCCACCATGTGGGGACTGCGCGGTGGCCTTGGCCAACAGCAAGCTCCGCTCGGGGGCCGACGGGAAGAGCCGACGACCGCGGCCCTCCTTAACCAGGTACTCGTAGTCTTCTTCCGGCACAAAGCCTAGCAGGGAAAGTCGAAAGCCGTTCTGCCCACCCGATTTGCCATGGCAGCCCCCACTGTTGCAGCCGTACTTGGTAAACACGGGGACGATCTGGTTGGGGAAGTTGACCGGCAGGTCGACGGCAATGTTCGTGACCGCGACACCAACGGTGGCATCCGGCCCGTCCGGCACTTGTACGTGCAGCGTCAATTCGCCTTCCTTGATGGGCGAGACGTAGCCCGAAGCGTCGACCGTGGCGATCCCTTCGGGTTGAACGGTGTAGATGACGTCGCGCGTGAGATCACGAACCTGACCGCTGTCATACTTGCCCGTAACAACCAGCTGCTGATGAGCATCGCGGCCGGCCAGGATGAACTTGCCATCGACGGTTCGGCCCGAATCGACGGAGATGGACACGAGTTTCCCTGGAGCGCCCAATCCGGGCGGCGCCGGGGAGTCGTCGGCCGGCAATGCTGCCGGGCAGAGGAAGGCAAGAGAGATCACAAGCGAGAATGCGCGTTGCATGGTCGACGCCTCGATGTTTGGGTATGAATTTCGTCCGTGAGGAATGGTGGCGGGAGCCCGCTCGGGGCCGTTGATTAGCTTAACACATCGACAATATTAAATGCAAGCAAATGCGGCGTGCGGCATCCGCCGCAGGAAGGGCGCGCAGGGACTGGTTGATTCTTGGTTCCCGCCGACACGCTCCTGCCGAAGGCCGGCCCGCATCGCTTCATGCACAACTGGGGCTGCGAACCGGGGCGAAGGCCCGACGGCTGATGAATCATCCGCGCCCTGCGGGTCAGCGGTCTAGCGGGTCAGCAGCCGCGCGGCATGCACGGCCCAGTACGTCAAAATGCCGTCGGCACCGGCCCGTTTGAACCCTGCCAGGCTCTCGATGACGACACGATCCCGATCCAGCCAGTCCCGCTCACAGGCTGCGCACATCATGGCGTACTCGCCGCTCACCTGGTACGCATAGGTCGGTGCACGGAACGTGTCCTTGACGCGACGAACGATATCCAGATAGGGCTGGCCCGGCTTGACCATCACCATGTCCGCGCCTTCCTGCAGGTCCAGAGCGACCTCGCGGATCGCTTCATCGCCGTTGGCCGGGTCCATCTGGTAGGTTTTCTTGTCACCCGTGCCGAGGTTGCCGGCAGAGCCCACGGCATCCCGAAAGGGGCCGTAGTAGGCGGACGCATACTTGGCCGCATACGCCATGATCAGGACGTGCTGAAAGCCGGCTTCGTCGAGTGCCCGGCGAATCGCGCCCACGCGGCCATCCATCATGTCCGAGGGGGCGATGATGTCGCACCCGGCGGCGGCCTGGACAACCGCTTGCCGGCACAGAGCAGCCAGCGTCTCGTCATTGACGACGTAGCCGTCACGTACGAGGCCATCCTGCCCGTGGCTCGAGTAGGGATCGAGTGCCACGTCACAAAGCACGCCGATGTGATCGCCGTGCGCCGCCTTGACCGCCCGGACGGCCCGGCAGACAAGGTTTTCGGGATTGTACGCTTCGGCGGCGTCTTCCGTCTTTTGGCGTGGATCGGTGGCTGGAAACAGGGCGACCGCAGGGATCCCCAACTGCCTGGCCTCACCCACGGATTCGACCAACAGGTCGATGGAGAGTCGGTCGACGCCGGGCATCGAAGGAACCGCCTCGCGCACTCCTGCGCCGTCACGCACGAAGACGGGCCAGATCAGATCGTCGACCGAGAGCGTCGACTCACGAACCAGCCGGCGCGACCAATCGAAACGCCGGTTTCGGCGCATCCGCGTGCCCGGAAATTGCCCCGCGGCGTACTCGTCCAGGTTAGCAGGGCGGGGCAGTTCACTCATCGAAATCCTCTCCGATCTGTTGTCAGTTTGGCGGTTGCGTTATGCTGGTGCCGTGCGGCGGGCGCCGTCCTCTCAGACACCCCCGCGGTCCTCTCAGAGACGCCCGCGATGGGACGTCGCGGTCCGATGGCCCCGTTCACCGCGGGGCTTCCTCTTGGTCAAACCGTACCAGAAATGCAGCCGAAAATCTCGCTGGGGAAGTTTCGATTTGACGCCACGTCGATGACGATCGACGGCCTGCCGCCCTTGGAGGACTGGGCAGGCCCGATGCAATTTGCCCTCTGGTGCCAGCGGGCCAGCCCGTGGTGGATCGGCGACCTGCTCAACCTGGGGGACGCCCATTTCGGCGAAGCGTTTTCACAGGTTTGTGAAGGAACCGTTTCCGGCGATCAACTGCAGCGGTACGAATCAGTCGCCCGCCGTGTACCGCCCCGCAATCGGTGCCCGGATCTCTCCTGGTCGGCGCACGCCACGGTCGCTCGCCTGTCCGATGAAGATCAGCGCGAGATGCTGCGCCGCGCCAGCAACCAGGGGTGGACGAGTGAACAACTCCGAGTTCAGGTCCGCCGGTTCCTGGAAGCCAAGCAGTCCTGACCCCCCGACCGGCGACTCGGTAACCCGCACCTAGAACGCTCTGCGATTGCAATCCCGCCAATTACGCCACCCGCCTTGCCCGTGGTGAGTCCGGGCATCCAACGTCCTATCGACCCGAGGTCGGCCGGCCCAGGGTGACGTTAAGCGTCTTCTTTTCGTCGCCGCGGAGAACTTCAATCTCCACCGTAACCCCCGGCTTGTTGGCGCGCAGCCCGTCGGCTAGTCCTTGAATATCGGTGACCGGAATCTTGCCGATCCGCCTGATCACGTCGCCGGCAGCCAGACCACCCTTTTGGGCAGGCGAACCGTTGCTGACTTCCGTGACTTTCAGACCGTCACCGCTGCTGGAATAGTCGGGTGTGATTCCCAGGTAGGCCATTCCGCCAGCGGCCCGTTGTCGGCCCCGAGCAACCTTGACGTATTCGGCCCGTTCCGGGAGGGCGACCACCGCATCCAGAAACCGTTCGCAGAAGTCGATTGTCTTCACGACACCGGCCACGTTGATTTTCTCAAAGGTGTCGTCGGGTGTGTGATAATCCTCGGTCAGTCCCGTAAAGAAATGGACGGCGGGAATGCGTTTCTGGTAAAAGCCAAAGTGGTCGCCGCCCATCAAGGTGCCGCCCTTGTCGAGCTGCAGGGATTCATCCTGGTTGGCTTGGTCCAGGAGTGCCGGGAACTGCTTCCCACTGCGGGCACCGTTGATGATCACCTTGTCGTCGCGGAGCCGGCCGATCATGTCGAAGTTAATCATGGCGACCGTGTCCGCCAATGGAAAGAGGGGCTCTTTGACATAGTGGTTGCTGCCGAACAGACCGCGTTCTTCCGCCGTAAAGCCCATGAAGACCATCCGCCGCGCCGGTCGCTTGCCGCGGGCGGCGAAGCGGCGCGCCAGCTCGACGACTGCCGCCGTCCCCGTGGCGTTGTCGTCGGCTCCCGGATGAAGGGCTTTGGGGGTGGGACGCCGTGACCCAAACGGTCCGAAGCCAAGGTGATCGTAGTGGGCACCGATGACCACCGTTTCATTCGCCAGCGGCCCTTCGCCCTCCAGTACGCCGACCACGTTGGCGACCTCCGCGCTGACTTCCGCGAACGTAAAATCGATTTCAGCCGTCCACCCGGTCAATGCCTGGCTCAACGGCCGATATTGTTCGTCGATCTGTGCTTCGATCGCCGCGACGGAAGTGAGCTTCTTGTCGTCGCCGGCGCGGACCGGTGACTTTTCGAGCAGTTGATTGACCAACTGCTGCGTGAGATGGGCAAACGGCAGCCCGTTCCCCGCTGCACCAAAGAATGTGGCCGGCACGAGTTCGTCCTTCTTGCCCTTGGTGGTGAAGGGGTCGTTGACGAACAAGACGGCAGCGGCCTGCTGACCCTTGGCGGCCTTCACCTTGGTGCGAATGTAGGAATGTGGGGTCGTTTTTTTCCCGTCGAAGGCACTCTTTGGGTTCCCCTGTTGTGGCTCGCGGCGGATCACCAACAGCACTTTGCCGGCGACGTCCAGGCCGTCAAAATCGTCGTACTTCAGATCGGGCGCGGAAATGCCGTACCCGGCGAAGACAATCTCCGCATTGACCTTTCCGGATCCACCGATCGCCAAGGCCTGGTAGTCCGCGCCGAGCTTCAATGGGATCGACTCGCCTTGCGGGCCGTGCAGCACGAGAACCGCGTCGTCCTTTTCCAGCCTGGTCGCTAACGAAATCTCAAACGGTTGGAAGTAGCTGCCATCCTCGACGCCGCTCGTCAGCCCTGCCTCCTGAAAAGCGTCCCGCATGTACTCGGCCGCCTTCTGGAGCCCATCCGTTCCCGGCGCACGCCCCTCCAGCTCTTCCGACGCCAGATACTGAATGTCCCCGCCGACGCGATCGACGACCGCCCGGTTGTTGTTTTCGGCCGCCGAGCCGACACTGCCTGAAACCAGCCCTGCTGCGATCAAGGTCAGACAAACGACAGACGAAATGAGGGTCGTGGCGCCGCTCTGGCGGCAAAGTCGGTGAGAATGCCGAGTCACGTTGATCTCCGACGAGTTGGATGCCGAGTTACACAGGTGTTGCAAGGTGACGATCCGCCCCACAACGTCCTGCTGAACCGACTCAAAATAGGGCACGCTAGGAAAAATAGCAACTTGGGCGCGAGCGGGTGGCTGGGGGCTGCCGGAAAGCACACGCGGCGCCCGTCTCGACCCGGCCTCAAGGCCCCTTACTTACCGATACAGAAGCGGCTGAAGATGCGGTCGAGAATGTCGTCGGTGTAGACGGTGCCGACCACGGTGCCAAGTTCGTCGAGTGCCTGGCGAATCTCCGCGGCAACCAGTTCCTCGCCGGCACCTGCATCTGCCACCTCAAGTGCGGTGGCGAGCGCGGTGGCGGCGGCCTGGAGGCTGGCCCGGCAACGAGCGGCCGTGGTGGGGACGGCCGTTCCGCCTTGCGGCCGCCGGGTGTGGTGCCGGCGGATCGCCTGCTTCAACGCGTCCAGGCCGAGTTGCCCGTGGCTGCTCGTTTCTACGGCGGGCGACGGCAAATCGGTTCTCCGTGGCTGATCGCACTTCGTCAGGACGACGATGGTGTGATCGTCGTTCAACGCGGCGACCCGCGCACGCTCCCAGTCGTTCATCGGCCGCGTGGCGTCGAGGCAGAAGAGATGCAGGTTCGCCTGGTCCGCCTGGCTGGCCGACATCTGCTGTGCGCACGCCGTGATCCCTTGCTGCGCCGCTTCCACGCCCGCCGTGTCGACCAATACGAATTCTAGTTCGTCGAGCCTGAATCTGGCAGACAGATAATCTCGCGTCGTGCCGGCGACCTCGGAGACAATCGCTGAAGGCGAATCCAGCAGGGCATTGAACAGGCTGCTCTTGCCGACATTGGGCCAGCCGATCAGGGCGACGCGGGTATCGCCTTCATGCTGGCCCCGGTCGATGAGCTGATCGGCCAGATCCTGTACGCTGGCTCGAGCGGACCGGAGCTCCGCGACAAGTTCCTCTGCTGCAATAAATTCGATGTCTTCTTCGACAAAGTCCAGGCCGGCCTCGAGATGGGCAAGCAACTCCAGCAAGGTCGTCCGCAACCGGCTCAAGGGCCGAGAAAGCCCACCCGCCAACTGGCTCAGGGCAACCTGCAACTGCTGATTGCTCTCCGCGTCGATCACTCCCAGGACGGCTTCCGCCTGGGCGAGGTCGAGTCGCCCGGCCAGAAAAGCCCGCATCGTGAATTCACCCGGCTGGGCCAGGCGAGCACCCCAGCGGCAGAAGGTTGCCAGGGCCGCCTCCAAAAGTGGCGGCGAACCGACGGTATGAAATTCTGCGGACGGCTGCCGCGTGTAGCTCCGCAGGTCAGGCCAGAAAAACAGATCACCCGGCAAGGTGGGCAAGGGCGATGCGAGCTGCAGACGGCCTGGTACGACTCGGGGGCGGGCTACCTGATCGAGCGGTTCGGCAGCCGGTTCAAAACATGCCGCCAGCGTGTCGATGACTCCGGGGCCGCTCAGCCTGATGACCCCGCGAATCGCACCACCGGGCGCCGAAGCAACTCCCGCGATCGTGTCGTCGACGTCGTACATTGGGATCGCCGTGGAGTGGGCTGGGGCGTGTTTCGAGTTGAATTCAGGTGGTCGTTCCTCCGCGATGCCGTAGGTCATCCCGTGCATGACGCCATGCGGTCTGGCACCGAGCAGGACCCTGCCCCCAACATCTTCGCGCACGTCTCTGCAGTCGATCTAACGTGGGACTGCCGCTCACCCTTTTCCCTAGCGACGCTTCTTCTTCGAGCGAGGCTGCTGGCGAGACGATTTGGCGTTGTCCGGCAGCCGCGGCTTCGGCCGCTTCGGTTTGGGTTTGGCGACCAATGGCTCCGCGTCCGGCCCCGCGTCCCCGCCCGCCAGCTTCGGTTTGGGCAGCAGTTTGCGTTCCGCAATGCCCCACAGGCTGGAAGCGATGAAGTAAATGCAGAGTCCGGCGGCAACCTTGAAGAACATGACGCCGATGAAGACGGTCATGTACTTCATCATCGTCATCTGCATCCGGCTCTGTTCATCCGTCGGCGGCGGTGTGAACAGTTTCTGCTGGACCAGGAACAGTGCCACGGTGAACATCGGCAGGATATTGAAGTAGGGCCCCAGCATCCCCAGCTCTGTGAAGAGGCTCCAGGAGAAAATGTCTGGCCACTTGAACAGCATGTCGGGGCCGGCCAGATTCGAGCACCATTGAATGCCGGGCAGGAGCGATGCCTGCCGCAGGTCAATGTCGACCGACAGCGTGCGGTACAGGCCGATGAAGATCGGCAACTGCAAAAACATCATCCAGCAGCCGCCGAAGGGATTGTAGTTGTGTTTCTTGAAGAGTTCTTGCTGGGCCTTGGCCCGCTTCTCCATGTCGTCCTTGTACTTCTCGGTAATCTTCTTCATCTGCGGTGCCAGCGCCTGCATCATCGCCGCGTTTTTGGCCGCTTTCCGGCTGAGCGGATGCATGCCTCCACGCACCAGCACCGTCAGCATGATGATCGCCAGGCCGTAGTTCTGAACCACCGAGTAAAAGAAATGCAGGACCACCGCCAGCAACTTCGAGACCGCACCGAACCAGCCGTAATAGATACAGTCCTGCAGGTTGTAGGCGGCCAGCAACTCGGGAACCTTCGGCCCGGCGTAAATCTGGAAGCTCTGCTTGATTGCCGAACCCTCCTGGTCAGGATCATAGGCGGGCAACAGGATCGGCTCGCTGTCCAGGTGAAAGGAGACATTGGTCGCCTTTTTGCCCCCTTTGGGAATGTCGTCGACGTCGCCCACGACATAGGCCACCGCCCGTTCGTAGACCGCCTGGTCGGCGCCGGTCGGCAGCAGGGCCGTGACAAAGTACTGCGTGTCGACCGCCAGGTACAACGGCATCGGCATGCCGCCATCATCCTCGTTTGTGTCGAAGAGGATCTCTTCCGGCGACTTGTCCTTCTTCTCGGCTTTCGTCGCGATCTTATGCAGCTCGGAGCAACTGAGCAGTTGGTGCTTGTAGGTTTGGACAACGTCCGCCCCGTTGCGCGTCTGCTTCTTCCAGACAATGTCCCGCGCTCCGGCAACATAGAACATTGCCGGGTGGAGCTTGTTGGAATACCAGAAGCCTTCCAAAGGCAGCCCGTTCGGGCCGTCCAGGCGATACGCAATCCGGTGCGGCTGGGCCGAAAGATTCCTGATCTCGATCTCATAGTCCAGGTGGTACGACGTTCCGTCCGCGGCGTCGAGCGGCGGAGATCCCAAACGGAATCGTTTGAGGACTTCAAGTTTGACCGGCTCGCCGTCTGCCGCCTTGGATGTCACCGCAAGCCGGAATTCAACTCCCAGCCCGTCCGTCGTCGGGACGACTTCCCAATTGTCGTTGCGCAATGACCGGTCCAGCTTCAGTTCGACCGCCTCTTTCGCTGCTTGCTGATCGTCGACCTGCAGAATCGACATCAAGAACGACGACGGATGAAGGGGCGTGCTTTCGTCCGCTCGAAACGGACGCTCGGGCTGAATCAACTGCAGGGGGTGCACGTCCAGCGCGGCCTTCAAGGTCACGTCCGTCGAACCGCTGCCGGAACTGGATTCGCGCCGTACGCGGATCTGGATTTCCTGCTTGGGCCTGGTCGACGCCATGTAGGCCTTCAGTTCGCGCGGCGAGGCAACGGCCACTCCGTCGATTTCAATGATCACGTCGCCGACCCGGAGACCAGGGCCACCCGCTCCGACGCTTGTCGCCAGCGCCGCCGGGGTCCCAGCACCCACGACGTTGACCCGACACCCGCCCGGCTGACCGGCCTGCGGTGCCACGCGCGTGGCGGCCAGGTGCCCCAGATAACCGCTGCGATCAAGGAGTTCGCGGTAGCGCAGTTTTCCGTCGGCGTCCCGGGCCGTCAGTTCGAGTCGCTCGACGCTCCCTCCGCGGGAGTTCCAGGTCACTAGAATTGGCGGCCCGCCTGCCGCAGCCCCGCCGTCCCCGACGCCGGCGGTTTGCCCCGGGCGGTAACTGCCGAGCGACAACCAGCGGTCCGGCCAAGTCGAGGGCGCTGCGGGATCGGCCGGAGCGGCGGCTTCGTCTGCCGCGTCGGTCGAGCCCCCCTTGTCCGGCTCACCCGGTGGCTCGCCTGCGCCGGCTTCCGCGGCGGTATCAGTCCCCGCCGCCGGCTTGGCGTCCTCTCCTGGTGGCGTCGCGGCGGCCTGATCCGCCGGGCCATCCGAGCTACCTTCATCTGCCACCTCATCTTCCACTCCATCCGCGACCGGCACCTCGCCAGCTTTCCCGGCCGGGTCGGCTTCCCCCTGGTCGACGATCGCCGGCGGATCGGGCGACAACGCGTTCTTGACGAGCGCATAGCCGGTCAGGGTGGCCAACGAAAGGACGATAAAAAGTACGAAGCGTTTTTCCACGGAAGGAAGCCTTCGCGTTTGCTGCCGGAGAGCAGTCCCAATGGGGGAGGGTCGTTAAGAAGGTTTTAACGGCCGATCGGAGTCGGCAGCCAAGAGGTCTCTGAGGTTAGTATTCTCCCCCAGCAGCAAATTCTTGCAATGGGAGGCGTGCCGGGCGAAATCGATCGATCAACACCGGCATCGAGGCAAGCGGTCGACAAGCCGTCGCGCGCGACTACCGACCGTCCCGGAGACGTTCGCCCAGAAAATTATCCAGTTCCGGAATGCCGAAGATTTTCTGAACGGTTTCTTCGAGCGGATAGGGGACGCGGCGAAACTCGAGCCGATTGTTCTCCAGGATCACATAACTGGCGTCCGGAATACCGTCACGCGGCTGACCGACGCTGCCGACGTTGACCATCACCTTGGTGCTCCCCAGCGTGTACTGGTTGCCTAAATCGGCCGGCGACGAAAAGCGGCAATCTTCCGTGAACACGCCGGGAACGTGCGTGTGCCCCTGGAAGCAGCTTTGAGGTATCAGGCTGAAGATTCGATTCAGTTTGCGGGGGTTGTAGATGTCTTCCGGAAAGACGTACTCATTCAACGGATTGCGGGCTGAGCCGTGGACGAAGAGCAAGTCGTCTTCTCGCACCTGCCGAGGCAGCTCGCAGAGAAAATCCCAACGTTGACGAGCGGCATCGGCATCGTTGTCGATCATCTCCAATTGGCTTCGGGTCCAGAAGATGGCCCGTTCCGCACCGCTGCTAAAACCTTCCGGGTCGAACAGGGCGCCCTGGTCGTGGTTCCCCAGCACCGACACCGTGAACTGCCTGGCAAGATCCACGCAGTCCTTCGGATTCGGACCGTAGCCAACAATGTCCCCCAGGCAGTAAATCGACGAAACGCCCTGCCGTTCGATATCGGCGAGGACTGCGGTGAGGGCTTCCAGGTTGCCGTGAATATCGCTGATGATCGCTCGTTTCACACCGGACCCTTAGCTACCCTGGTGACGTGTTGAAGCTCGCCAGTCGAGTCGCAAGTCTAGGGGCAGCTTAGTCTAACGTCAAGATGCCGATCACGTTGTCCGTCCCGGGAAGTGATCCGGAACGAACCGGTACCCCGTTCCTTGGCATCCTCAACGCACCTTCGCCGGACAGCGATGCCGTCGACCGCAGAATGAGCCAGGAAGAACGTCCGTCATTTCAGCGGTACGGACAGGCGGGAAGCCGTTGATGACACGATCCCGGCCACAGGCCGGACCGCAAGACGTCAGGGGGAATCAACGGCGGCTTCGATTCGCCTGCCGCGACCGTCGCCGGACGGTGGCCCCTGGTTTCGCCGGCCGTGCCGGGGAAGTGAATGCCGGTTCGATCCTACCGGCCGCTCTTAAGGCGATCGCCGAGCATGTTGTCGAGATCGTTGATCGCATAGATCTTGTCCGCCGTCACGTTGACGTCATACTCGACGCGGCGGAACGTCAGCACGTCATCTTCCTGGATCACGTAGCAGGCGCGGGGGTCGTTGTCTCTCGGCTGACCGACTGATCCGACGTTGACCATGATGCAGTCGGTACCCAAGCGATACTGATAACTGATTTCCTCCGGCGAGTGAAACTCGCGATCGGTGGTAAAGACTCCCGGAATGTGCGTGTGCCCTTGAAAGCAGTAGCGGTCGATGCGGCTGAAGAGGGCGTCCATTTTTCTTTGGTTGTAGACGTCTTCTGGGAAAACATATTCGTTGGTCGGTTCGCGCGCCGAGCCATGCACGTAGAGGGAATTCCCGTCGTTGTGTGTCCGCGGCAATTCGCCCAGGTAATCCCACCGTTTGTGAATCCGACTCGAATCCCCGCGACCCTCCAACTGTTCACGCGTCCAGTAAACTGCTTGCAGGGCGACCGGGTTAAAGCCGTCCGGATCGAACAGTGCGGCCTGGTCATGGTTGCCCAGGATGGTGACTTGGGAATGCCGGATCACCTGGTCGAGGCATTCACACGGATTGGGACCGTATCCGACGATATCGCCGAGGCAGTAGATTTCCCGGATCTCTTGGTTGCGTATATCGGCGAGCACCGCTGATAACGCTTCCAGATTCGCGTGGATATCGCTGATTAACGCTCGCTTCACACCGAGTCCCTTGCTTCTGACCGCTTCGCTGAATCCGCATGCTGACAACAGTTTGCGTCATTCAATCCGAGATAACTCCAACTCTACTACAGTGTTTCGGACCGTGCAATCACAACCAAATCGCGGTTGGCCCTTGAGTTAGATCGGCCGCCCTGCGATTCTGCCTGCAGACAACGACCACGAACCCCGTGTTTGCAGGAATTCGACATCGTGAGGGTATTGGCTCTGGAGACTGCTGTGCAGCCTGGTTCGATTGCGCTGTTCGATGGCGACCGGCTGATGGGCAGCAGCGAACTGCCCGGCGATCGTCGCACGACGCGCTCGTTGATCCCCGCCATTCGGGACGCGCTGGCCGAATTGGCATGGGAGCCGGCAGACATTCGTTTGGTGGCCGTTTCCCAAGGGCCCGGGTCGTTCACCGGTTTGCGTGTCGGGATCATGGTTGCCAAGACGTTCGCCTACGCGATCGGTGGCGACGTACTGGGCATCGATACCTTGGAGGTGATTGCCCGCCAGGCCGGCGAGGATCCGGCAGCCTGCCGGTCTCCCGAACCGCCGGCCGCCATGTGGACAGTGATGGATGCCCAGCGCCGCCAACTGTTCTGTGCCAAGTTCGTACCTGCCGGCGATGGGTGGCGCGTTTCCCTGCCGACCCAAGTGTACTCGATTGATGACTGGCTGCAGCAACTTGAAGCCGGGCAACTCGTCGCCGGGCCACCCTTGACCAAACTCGCCTCCCGGCTGCCGGCCGATGTGCGTGTTGTCGATCCGTCTCGGTTTGCGCCGCAGGCGACCACGGTAGGACGGTTGGCGGTCGCAGGCTATCGTGCGGGACGCCGCGACGACCTGTGGGGACTGCGGCCGCAATACCACCGGCTCAGTGCCGCCGAAGAGAAACGGGCCCAGCGGGACGCGCCGGCCCGTGGGGAAACCTAGCCGCAATACCGGGCTGATTCGATTTCGTACGCTGGTAACGCATTGGCCCACAACCCACACGTGATGCCGTCGCCGAATCGGCATGGGAGGGTATGGCGGCCAGCGGACCTGGTAAGTACCGAATGTCACGCGCAGCACGACCTACGCAAGTGCGGAATCCGGAAGGATAGTCCTCTGCTGGGCACCCAACGGCGGCATCACTTTGGACCGTACTTGGTGAACGTGACTCGAGCGGCGTCGATGGTGTCACTGATCTGGTCGTCCGTGTGAGCGGCCGACACGAACATTGCTTCGTATTGGCTGCAGGGAAGATAGACGCCTCGTTCCAGCATGCTCCAGAAATACTTCGCGAACAAGCCGGTGTCGCACTGGCTGGCAGTGCCCCAGTTCTCGACCGGATCGGGGTGAAAAAAGAGGGTCAGCATGCTGCCGACACGACGAACCGTATGTGGAATTCTGGCCGTTCTGGCGGCTTCGTCCAGTCCGACCGCCAGCCGGGCACTTGTTCGTTCCAACCGTTCATAGGGCGGGTCGTCACGGAGCATGGTCAGGGTGGCAATGCCGGCGGCCGTGGCGATCGGGTTGCCGCTGAGCGTCCCCGCCTGGAAAACCTTGCCCGCCGGCAGCACGTTGTCCATGATCTCCTGCTTGCCTCCGTAGGCTCCGATGGGCAACCCGCCGCCGACGATCTTTCCGAGCGTGGTGAGGTCCGGCATGATCCCAAAAAGCGCTTGGGCGCCGCCATGTGCGACGCGAAACCCGGTCATGACCTCGTCGAAAATCAGCACGGCCCCGTGTTGGCTGCACAGCTCGCGGGCAGCCCGCAGGAACTCGGGCGAACCCGGCACGGTGCCCATGTTTCCGACCACAGGTTCCAGGATGACACCGGCGATCGCATCACCATGGTCTGCGAAGGCTCGTGCCAGACCGTCGACGTCGTTGTACGTCAAGACCATCGTGTCGCGGGTGGTGCCGGCGGTCACGCCGGGCGAGTCGGGGACTCCGAGCGTCGCGGCGGCGCTCCCGGCGGCAACCAGGAGGCTGTCGACATGGCCGTGGTAGTTGCCGGCGAATTTGACGATCACGTCGCGTCCGGTGTGTCCACGGGCGAGCCGAATGGCGCTCATGGTCGCTTCCGTCCCGGAATTTACGAGGCGTACTTTTTCGACCGACGGAACGGCGTCGATGATCAGTTCCGCCAATTGGTTTTCGGCTTCGGTTGGGGCTCCGAAGCTGGTCCCTTTCGTGATCGCCGCCTCGAGGGCTTCGACAACGTGCGGATGGCCGTGCCCCAGAATCATTGGCCCCCACGAACCGATATAATCGATGTATTCGGCCCCATCGACGTCGATCAGTCGAGAACCCTCGGCCCGTTCCATGACAATCGGCTCTCCACCGACTGCACCGAAGGCTCGGGCTGGGCTGTTCACGCCGCCCGGCATCAGTTGTTGTGCTCTGGTAAACAGCTCGTGGCTTTTCGAACCCATGGTGGGCGACTCCTCATATGTTCTGGTCCGCCCGATGGGCAGTGACGACGCTTCGTGGCAGGTTGGCAGGCACGCGGTGGCCCCCATCGCGGCAAGCTCGGCGCCCCCGCAGGGCAAACGACCGATTCCGGCCAGCTTGCGGCAACGTCAACTTACCGCAAGGCAGCACGGTTTGTACATTATGGCCAGGATCACGCGGCGCGTCTCCTTGCGGCATCTCGATTTCTGAACGTTGTCCAAGTCGGATGCCGCACGCCACTCGTTACCCGCCGCAGAAGCTGCGTTTTCATGACCACTGATTCGATGTCGCCGGAACCTTGCGGGCTGTTGATTGTCGACAAGCCGCCCGGGGTCTCCTCGCGAAAGATCGTCAACGATGTGCAACGGCTGGTCCGCCCCGTCAAGGTTGGCCACGCCGGGACGCTCGACCCGCTGGCGACCGGCGTGCTGGTGCTCTGCCTGGGTCGCGCGACACGCCTTGTGCCCTACGTGCAACAGCATCCCAAGGAATACGAGGCGACCTTTCTCTTGGGGTGTCGCAGCGACACCGACGATATCGAACATGAGGTCACCCAGCTACCGGATGCACCGATCCCGACGGAGGCGGAAATTCAGTCGATCCTGCCGAATTTTGTCGGAGAGATCCAGCAGCGGCCCCCGGCGTTTTCGGCCGTCAAAGTCAAGGGCAAGCGGGCTTATCGGCTGGCAAGGAAAGGGGCCACCGTCGACTTGGCGCCGCGACCGGTCACCATCCACGAACTGAAGCTGGTCGACTACGCTTACCCGCGTCTGGTGCTCGGATTGCGATGCGGCTCGGGAACCTATGTCCGCTCGGTCGGCCGGGATCTCGCGGCCTCGCTGGGAACCGCAGCAGTGATGTCGGCCTTGCGCCGCACGGCCATCGGGGCGTTTCGTGTGGACGACGCCTGCGATGCGTCGACACTGGACGAAGCGACGCTGACCGCCCGGTTGCTGGCGCCAGTCCAGGCCGTTTCCCAATTGCCGTCCCTCCGCGTCAGCCCGGAGCAGATTCGGCGCCTCAGCAACGGCCTGCGAATTCCCCGTGCCGACCAGGCCTTAACGGGCGAAGTTGCCGCGCTCGGCGCGGACGGCCGCTTGGTGGCAATCCTGGCCGTCGCGGGAGACGAACTGCGTCCCGTGCGAAACTTTGTCTGATCGTGTTGCCGGCGTTGGCTGCTCCGGCTGCGGACGACAGGCAACATACGATCGACGGCTGCGCGGCAAATGAGCCTTCGGCAAGCAACGCGCGGCCGAATAATCTGCGGACTCCCGTTGGTCGTCCTGGTCCATTCGCTGCGCAAGTATTAATAAGGATGCGATCACCAGATTCAATAACGAACGGCATGGCTGCCAGGTGACCATCTGCATGACGCGATGCGGCAGGGAAGCTCGGCCCCCTCACCCCCGGCCCCTCTCCCCCAGACACGCTGGGGTCGAGGGGAGCCAGTGTGGTTGAGGCTGCATGACGAAATTCCAAACTCCCGGATTCCCTGCTTCCGAATTCCGCACGACTGTACGTCCTGCTTTGCATGACATTCTGCACTCATTCGCCAAGCAAAATCTGAGACAAGCCTTCTAGGGGTTCTTGACCAGGGATCCAAAGAACAGCGAGTTCAGAAAAAGGCGATTCGTCCCGTACCAGAAGGCTCGAAAATTGGGGTTCTCGGCAATCAAGATCGCCCGCCCGCGACCGCGGCTGACGGTGACGACGCTCGCCGAACCTGCCAGGGTGCTCAGATTGTCCGGCGAGACGTAGCCGGCGAGCAGCGGGTCGGTCGTATACACAACCGGAGTGGCATAGGGGTTGTTCGAAGGTTCCAGGAAGACCCGCTGATTGCGAAAGACGGGTAACGGGGCGTTCGGAAGATATCCATAGGCGACCGGATGCGTGTGGTCGACATGCGTTTCAAAGATGGCACCGCGGACCAGTTGCAGGGCAGAGTCCACCGTTGCGGACGCATAGGGGCGGCGGTCGGGTCGATCATCCGAGGCCGTTTCGTCGCCCGGGGATGACGAACGGAATGCCGGTTCCACGACCTTGTTCCTGGCCAGCCACGGGATGCTGGTCCCCATGGCCACTAGCGTCCCGCCGTCGTCGATGAAGCGGGCGAGCCTCTCCACACCGGTCGTGCCGATTTCCTGGTGGGTGCCGCCGACCAGGATGACCGCCGTGTAGTCGGAAAGCGTGATCCGACCAAGTTGCTGTTCGGTGACCAGCGTCACGGGCAATGAGAAACGCTGGTCCAGCAGATGCCAGACTTCGCCCGCATCGTAAGCATTTCCGCCCGTGACGAGGAGCCATTTGGGTTTGGGGACGGGACGGAAGCGGCTGCTCCCCAAGTCGATTCCGGTGGGCGTCAAGCCGGTTGTCGTCTTGTGTACGGCAACGCCATCCTGGCCGGCGGCGGCCAGAATCTCCGCGATCACGGTCCGTTTGTCCCCTTGAATTCCTACCGGAACCAGTAGCGTGCCGTAATCGAAGTGTGTCGCGTCTGATGAACCGGTCCCCAGTTCGAAAGGCTCCGTGGCCACTTTCACGTGGACGTCGGCCGCCAATAGTTGATGCAACGTCTTGGGAGCGAAATAGCCGCGCCAATCGATGGCGTAGGCCAGGTCGTTCGGCGCGACCTCCAGTGTCCTCTGCGGGCGCTGCTGCGGGTTAAACTGCCGGCCCAGCAGATCGCCTGCCGGCGGTTCAGTCAGTTCCGCATACTGAAGCTGAAACGCCAGCGGCAGCGTCCAGGCGGAGACGTCGTAGAAAATGCTCTCGTCAAACTCCGTGCGCCGTGCGAAGAGGTCTACCAGAAACCGAAACTCGGGTTGTTCGGTTGGAATGACGAACGCTTGCCCGGCGTGGAATGTCCGGTCGCCGTCGCGCAGCGGTTGGGTCAGGCGGTACGCCTTGATCTGGTGACGGCCGAGGATCTCCAGGAAGCGGTGCAGGCGGACCGGATCTCCCGGTGCCTCGACGACGTACGCCTTGGTGCGGCCCGCACGGGCCAAGGCCAGCGCGTCGCGGTAGAAGGTTCGCTGATGCTCCAGCAGCGGTTTCCGCAGGGCCAGCGTTGCGTCCAGGCTGGACATTGAGGTTAAAAACTGGTTGCGAATCGTGAAGGGAAACGACAGGTCGCCGTTGATGCTCTCCTGCACGTGTCCCCGCGAACTGGCCTGCTCGAAGAGGATACCGACGGCGCCGTGCAAATCGGGGTAGGTCGAACCCTTGCCCATGTAAAAATCGTCGAAACGCTCTTCGGTGTAGTACAGCGAGCCGATCCCGTCGAGTGCGGCGGCGTGCCGCTGGGCGAACTGCCGAGTCAGTTCAAAGGTTTGCGCCGGGGTGAGCGGATTGTTGCGCGCCGGCACGCCCGGTTGAAAGAAGTAGGTCGCATCGGTACCCATTTCATGGAAGTCGAGGACCACATTGGGCTTCCAGTCATGATACATGGCCAGCCGCCCCTGGCTCTCAGGGTGTTGTGCCGGGAGCCAATCACGATTCAGATCAAACCAATAGTAGTTCGTGCGCCCGTTCGGCCAGGGCTCGCGATGTTCACGGTGGTTGGGGTCGGCGTTCGGAACCCTGCCGCGATGGTTATTGGCCCACTGGGCGAACCGCTCGAAGCCGTCCGGATTCAGGCAGGGGTCCAGCAAGACGATCACCCGGTCCAGCAACTGCTGGTGCTGCTCACCGGTGCCGGCCGCCAGGTGGTAGGCCACCAGGGGAGCCACATTTCCGCCGCTGGGTTCATTGCCGTGCACACTGTAGCCCATGTTGATGACCGCCGGCAGGTTGTCGAGGGCGATGTCCGCGCTGCGGTCGGGGTCGGCCAAGAGGAGGTGCTGCTTGCGGATCGCATCCAGCCGCTGCTGGTTCTTGACCGATGTGATGGTCACCATGACGAGCGGGCGGTGGCCGTGGCTGCGCGCGTATTCTCGGATCGTCACCCGCTTCGAGGCGGCCGCCAGGTGACGCAAGTAACCGAGCAGCTCGTGGTGCTGGAGATGCCGTTCGCCAATCTCGAAACCAAGATACTGGCTTGGCGTCGGCACGGCCGGGTCATAGGCAGCGTCATCCGGCAGGATCGTGATCTTCGGCGGGGCCGCATCGGCAAGCCGTCCGCCGGTCAATACGGCCAGACAGACAAGGGACGCGAACAGGCAACGTGGGTGTAACGGCATCGGAGCTTCCTTGGCCTGGGAGTCTCGAGACCGCGACGGTCTCGTTCCCTCCAGATTAGGCAGGAACAAGCGCTCGAAGCAAACATCGGAACGCCCCAGCCGGAAGCGTCGCCTCTCGCACGGCACACGTCACGCTTGCTCAGCGAGCAGACGTCAGCGTCCGCAGACACCGTTCTTCGAGCGTTCGTGGATGACGCGCACCCATCACTCAGGCAACTCAGACTTGGGACCGCAAATTCGCCAGAGCCGCTTGCACACTGGCCAGTTGCTCTTGCAGCGTCGCCAGGCCTTCTCGTTCCTTCTGGACGACGTCGGCGGGTGCCCGGTCCACGAAGTTGGCGTTGGCCAGCTTCTTCTCTTTACCTTGGATCTGGCCAGCAAGCCGTTTTTCTTCCTTTTCGTTGCGAGCCAGCTCGGCTTCGACGTCAATGAAGTCCTTGAGGTCGACATAGATTTCCATGCCGCCGGCATTGATCATCGCGTTTGTCGCCGGCGGCTCGACGTCCGGGCCCCAGCCGGTCGACGTCGCCTTGGCCATCGAACCGAGGTAGGTTTCCATCGGGGTGACCAGGTCGGCGGTCTGTGGATCACAGCGGACGCAGAATTCGACCTGCTCCTGGTTAGGAATATTTTGCCGACTGCGGATTTCGCGAATGGCGCCCAGGGTCGCTTGAAATTTGGCGAAGCGGTTCTCGATCTCCGGGTCTTGCCGTGCCGCGTCCGCCTCGGGCCAGGCAGCGATCATGATGCTTTCGGTGGCGGGCCCCGGATCGGTCAGCCCCCGTTGCGGTGCCACCTGTCCCAAGAGCTGCCAGACCTCTTCCGTGATGTACGGGACCATCGGATGGAGGAGACGCAGCAGCGTATCGAGCGCGTGGGCCAGGACGCGTTGGGCGGTCGGGCGGGCCTGGTCGTCCTGCATGCGGGGTTTCGAAATCTCCACGTAGAGGCTGCAGAAGTCGTCCCAGGCGAAATCGTAGAGGGTGCGGGCCGCATCGGCGTAGTGGTAGCCTTCCAGGGAAGCGGTGACTTGCTGAGTGACCGTGGCCAGGCGGCTCAGGAGCCAGCGATCTTCAATCGCCAGCTCGTCGTCAGAGACCTCCGCCGGGGAGTAGTTCTCCAGGTTGAGCAGGGAAAACCGAGATGCGTTCCAGAGCTTGTTGCAGAAATTCCGAGCCTGTTCGAACCGTTCGCTGACGACCGCGCCGCGCGGCAGCGCCTGGTCATCCGCTTTGCGGGCCCATTGTGTGGAGAATGGCTGGCCACACTTGTCGCAGGTGATCCGCGGCAGCTCGCGGTTCTTCACCGTTTGATTGATCAATGCCTCGCAATGCGGACACTCGAACTGGACCGGCATCCGCACGTCCTGCGTGTCGGTGGTCAGGTAGGCCAGACCGTACCGCAGCGCATCCGGGCCGAACTTCTCGATCACGTCCAGAGGATCGACGCCGTTGCCCTTGGACTTGGACATCGTCTTGCCGTATCCATCCAGGATCTTGGGATGGATGCAGACTTCGCGGAACGGCACGTCTCCCATGTTGTTCAGGCCCATCAGGACCATCCTCGCGACCCACAGGGTGATGATGTCGCGGCTGGTGATCAGGACGCTGGTGGGGTAGAAGTAGGCCAGATCCGGGTTGGCATCCGGCCAACCCAACGTCGAGTGCGGCCAGAGAGCCGAACTGAACCACGTGTCCAGCACATCCGCTTCGCGGACGAAGCCGTCGGCTTCCAGCGACTTTGCCAACGGCGAGTCAACATCGCGGATGCAGACGTGGACCAGCCCGTCGCTGGCGTTGGCATGCACGCCAACCTGGTCGGCCAGTCCGGCCAGGAGCTCCGCGCGCTCGGACGGATCGTCGATCGTCTTCGCCCACACTGGAATCTGGTGCCCCCACCACAATTGGCGGCTGACGGGCCAGTCCCGCTTTTCTGCCAGCCAATCCAGGTAACCGTTGGCATATCGCTCTGGGAAGATTTTCACGCGCCCGTCACTAACCGCGTCCATGGCGGATTGGGCGAGTTGGTCCATTTCCACGAACCACTGGTCTGCCAGGTACGGTTCGATGGGGGTCTTGCTGCGATCGGACAGCCCCAACTCGATCTCCCGATCTTCGATTTCGCCCAGCAGGCCCAACTGATCCAGGTCCTCGACCACTCGCTTGCGGGCCTTCTGGATGGACATCCCGGCATAGGCCCCGGTCTGCTCGTTAAGCGTCCCGTCCGGATTGAGGATGTTGATGGCGCCGATCTCCTGGTGGCGCGACCAGACGTCGTAGTCGTTGGGGTCGTGGGCCGGTGTAATTTTCACGCAACCGCTGCCCAGTTCCGGCTTGGCCCATTCGTCGGCGATGAGGGCAATCTCGCGGTCGGCTAAGGGGAGCTTCAACGTGCGTCCGGCCAGTGCCATGTCGCGCAATGTTTCCAATTGTGGAAGCATCGCCTGGCGTCGCCCGGCCAGTGCCTCCAACTGTGCTTCGAGCGAGGCTCGTTCCTTTTCCGATGCCGCCGCCAACTTGTCTTCCAGCCCGCTGCGCACGGCGTCGAAGGCGGCCGCCGGATCGGGGTGAACGGCAACCGCGGTATCGCCGAGCATCGTTTCGGGCCGAGTGGTGGCGATCTCCACGTACGCTGGTTCGCCCGGCTGCGGGTCGATGACCGGGTAACGAAAATGCCAGAAATGGCCCTTCTGGGTTTCGTGAAACACCTCGTCATCACTGACCGCGGTCTGCAAGGCCGTGTCCCAGTTGACCAGCCGCGTCCCCCGATAGATCAGACCCTTTTGAAACAGGTCGAAGAACGTCGCCAGCACCGCTTTGGCGCAGGTGTCGTCCAGCGTGAAGCGAGTGCGCTCCCAGTCGCAGGAGACGCCCATCTCTTTCAGCTGGCCGATGATCCGCTTTTCGTAGACCTCTTTCCATTCCCAGATCCGCTGGACCAACTGCTCGCGGCCCAAGTCGTGGCGTGTCTTGTTCTCTTCCTCCAACAGACGCTTCTCGACGACCGCCTGGGTGGCGATTCCGGCATGGTCCGTGCCCGGCATCCAGAGCGCATTGAAGCCTTGCATCCGCTTCATCCGGATGCAGATATCTTGCAGCGTGTTGTTCAGCGCATGGCCCAGATGCAGCGCGCCGGTGACATTCGGCGGCGGGATGACGATCGTGAACGGGAGGCGTGCGTCATCCGGCTCGGCATGAAAATAGCCCCGCTCTTCCCAGGTCTGGTAGATCCTGTGGCGAGCGGTTGCAAAGTCAAAGCGATTGGGAATGCTTTCCGGCGAGAGCGGTGTGGTCATGGCGGTGCGAAGGTGCGATGGATTATCGGAGTTCAGTGATGTCGGTGCGGACCGGCAGGTTGGCGGTGTGCGTCGCAAGCCTCCCGCGGGACGTCGCCGGCGAGCGGCTCGACCCACGGGGCGAAGCGGGATGCGAGATTAGCCGTTTGCTGCCAGGTGATCGGTGGAAGGGGGTGTCATTTCGACTTCGTCCTTGTGCAGTTTGTATTCGATGGCATCGACCAGCGCGAGCCAGCTGGCTTCGATGATGTTTTCGCTGACGCCGATCGTTCCCCACACATCATGCTGGTCGGCACTCTCGATGATCACGCGAATCCGGGCCGCCGTGCCCGCTTCCGAGTTAACGACGCGCACTTTGTAATCGACCAGGTGCATGTCATTCAGGCTGGGGAACTTGCCGTTGAGGGCCTTGCGAAGTGCGGCATCGAGCGCATTCACCGGGCCATCGCCTTCGGCAACCTCATGGCGGATCTCGTCACCGACTTGCAACTTGACGGTCGCCTCCGTCAGCAGGCTGTGGGCCGCATCCGCGCTCACTTCCACGTGGTACTTGATCCGCTTGAAGTGAGGTGTGAAGCTGTCCGCGCATGTCTTCACCAGCAGGTCGAAGGAGGCTTCGGCCGCTTCGAACTGGTAACCTTGATTCTCCAATTCGACGACCCGAGTGAGGATCCCATCCATCAACTGGCGGTCCTCCTGGATGTTGTGCTTCGTGGTCAGGGCGATGATATTCGAGCGTCCGGAGAGCTCGCTGACGAGCACTCGCCGGGCGTTGCCGACGATCTCCGGATTGAGGTGCTCGTAACTCTCTGTGGCCCTGGCGATCGCATGAACGTGCATGCCTCCCTTGTGCGCAAACGCACTCTGCCCGACGAACGGCTGGTTGTTGCGAAAATGCTGATTGGCCGTCTCGTAGACATAGCGGGAAAGCTCGGTCAGGTGTTCGAGCGATTCGCCGCCCAGGACGGAATACCCTTGTTTCTTGGCGCCCAAGTTGGCGATCACCGAGATCAGGTCGGCATTGCCGCACCGCTCTCCGACGCCATTGATGGTCCCCTGGACTTGGACGGCGCCCGCATCGACGGCCGCCAGCGAGTTGGCAACTGCCAGATCGCAGTCGTTGTGGCAGTGAATGCCGACCGCTACATCGCAGGCGGCTAAAGCGGAGATCGCCTGCCGGGTCAGGTCGGCAATTTCTTCGGGCATGCTGCCGCCGTTGGTGTCACACAGGACGACCAGGCTGGCACCCGCTTCGGCGGCCGCCTGAACGGTCTGGGCCGCGTATTCGGAGTTCCGCTTCCAGCCGTCGAAGAAGTGCTCGGCGTCATAAATCACTTCGCGACCCGCAGCGACCAGGAAGGCGACACTATCGCGGATCATGGCCAGGTTCTCTTCCAGTGAAACCCGCAGAACGTCGGTCACATGGAAGTCCCACGTCTTGCCGACCACCGTGCAGGCCGGCGCGCCGGATTCGACCAGGGCCACCATGCCCGGGTCTTCCGCAGCGGTCATCCCGCGGCGCCGCGTCATCCCGAAGGCAGACACCTTGGCATGCTGCAATTCCACATCCTGCATTCGCTGAAAGAACTCGACGTCCTTGGCGTTGGAAAGCGGATACCCGCCTTCAATGTAGTCGACACCCAGCTCATCAAGCCGCCTGGCGATCTGCAGTTTGTCCTGCAACGAGAGGCTAAAGCCTTCACCCTGCGTGCCGTCACGAAGGGTCGTATCATAGATCTGGATGGAACGCATGCGTCACCTTGGCAAAGAAGTCGTGTGGCGACGCGCGGTGCCATGGGGGCCGCACGTCGCGATGAACTGAGCGAGACAATGAACGGGTCGCAGGGAGCCGAGCGAAGCGGGTTGGGGAATCGAGAAACTGGCGAAAGACACAGAACTGTTCGGTTAGGCGAAACCGTGGCACGCGGCCCGAACGCCACGCGGCACGAGCACTTGGTCAGGGAAACGAAAAAACCCTGAAACCCGCGGCGGGCTTCAGGGCAATGGACGTTTCGCGTTGCTTAATGCCCTTAAGCCCTGACCTCCGTAATAATGCTTACCACCACCGCACCGATGCCGGGCGCAACGATGCCGGACGCAACGATGTCGGACGCGTGGCCCACGGCAGGGGAGGTGGTGTTGATGTTTAGTCGGCTGAGCATTCGTTTTCTTCCTGTAATGGGGCTACGATAGGCCGGAAGAGGGAAATTGTCAACCGCGCGCCGCGAATGGGGGCAATCTTCACGATCTTCCTGAGGCATTGCCGGACGGAGCCGTGGGCAACCGCGTGGTAACCCGGATGATCAGCGGGTGAGGTGCCGAGCTCTCGCCTCCGCCGGGTTGCGACCGGCCCATTGACGCAGGCTGCTGGTGTCGTCCGACCGGCTGGTGGCGGGCTGTCGGGCAAGGCGGGGCCCTGCCATCAGGCACTTTCCGCTTCGTACTCCTCGAATTCCTCCTCTTCTTCGGTTTCGTCGTCCCACGACTCCGCCATGGCGGCCGCCGCGTCGTCGTCTTCGTCGGGATCGTCCCAGTCCGGTTCGGGCTTGATCGTGTTGGATCGTTTGGGCGCCGGCGAAGACTCCGGCTTGGACTCGGCCGGCGATTCACCGCTCTGCATTTGCTCCCAATCGGCGACGGAAATCAGGATTTCCCGAGCCTGGGACCCCGCGTAGGGGCCCACGATCCCATCTTCGGCCATGTAGTCGATCAACCGCGCGGCGCGACCATAGCCGATGCCCAGCGTCCGTTGCAGCAGTGAGACACTGCCCCGGCCTTCGCGGACGATGACGTCGACCGCCGCTTCATAGAGATCGTCGCGCTTCTTCAGCGGTCCGGGAGCTTCGGCATCGTCATCGGGAGAATCCACCTTGAGATTCACCAGTTCGTTGACAAAGTTCTGCTCGCCGTGGCTGACGCTTTCCACCACGCGGTCAATTTCGTCGTCGGTCAGGAACGTCCCTTGTCCTCGCAATAGCGTGCTGGTCCCTGGCCAGAGGAAAAGCATGTCGCCGTTGCCGAGCAATTTGTCGGCTCCCATCTCATCCAATACCACGCGGCTGTCGGTGCGGCTGGCAACCTGGAACGAGATCCTGGCAGGCAAGTTGGACTTGATCAGGCCGGTGATGACATCGACCGTCGGTTTCTGCGTGGCCAGGATCAGGTGAATGCCGACGGCCCGGCTCTTCTGGGCCAGGCGAATAATGTGTTGCTCGACCTCCTTACCCGCCGTCATCATGAGGTCCGCGATTTCGTCGGCCACGATCACGATGAACGGAAGTTGATTCGGAATCGACTCCATCTCCTGTTCGCTCTCCGGCTTGAGCCGCTTGCGGAGCGCATCATCGTCCAACTGGTTGTAGCTGGTGATGTGGCGGACGCCGGCCCGGGCCAGCAGGGCATACCGCTCTTCCATCTTTTCGACCGCCCAGGCCAGAATTGCTTCTGCCTTTCGCATGTCCGTCACCACCGGGTGCATCAAGTGGGGCAAGCGCCCGTAGCCGCTCAATTCGACCATCTTCGGGTCGATCATCAGGAGGCGGACTTCGTCCGGCTTCTTGGTCATCAGGATGGACGAAATGATCGCATTCAGGCAAACGCTCTTTCCGGTACCCGTCCGACCCGCGATCAGGAGGTGGGGCAGCGAAGCGAGATCGACCGAAAGCGACTTGCCGGACACATCTTTTCCCAGAAACAAGGGGATGTTCATTTTCCGTGTCTTGCCATTCGTCTCTTCGATGACTTCACGCAGGCGGACCACCTGCCGCACTTCGTTGGGCACTTCAATGCCGACCGTATTCTTCCCCGGAATCGGGGCCACGATCCGTACGCTGGGCACACGGAGGGCGATTGCCAGATCGTCGGCCAGGCCGGTGATCTTGGAAAGCCGCAGACCGGCTTCGAGCTGCACTTCGTATTGCGCGATGACGGGCCCGGTATCGATTTCCACCACCTTGACCTGGAAGCCGAAGTCGGCAAAGGTCTTCTCCAGGATCTTGGCCTTGCGCCGCACTTCCTTGATCTGCTCGTCGTAACAAAAGTCGTCGCCCTCGATCAGCAGATCCACGCTCGGCAATTCATATTCCTCGTCGCCGGCCTGCGTGGCGGCGTCCAGGCGGTTCATCACTTCCTCCCGATCGTCGGCGTCAAAATTCTTGTTGACGGCGAAGTGCGGCCGCTTGGAGATCCCCCGCGGTTTCGCCTTCTTGGGCCGCGTCTTGACGACCGTTTCCACCTCCAGTTCGGCCTCCTCGTCTTCTTCCTCGGCCGCCGCCGCCGCCGCATCTTCCGCTTCGTCTTCCAACTCGGCCTCCGCGGGCGGCTTTCTGCCGACCCGGACTTCCACCACGTCGTCCTCATCGACCGTGTCGTCCAACGGTTCATTCGCCGGATCAGGCGGGCCCTGTTCTGCTTCCACCACACCCGACGGCCCGTCTTCGACACGCTCGCCGGCGGCCAACGCCACGCGTGGCCGCCGCCTGGCGACCGCTGCCCCGCTACGACGAAGCACGGTCCCACCAAGACCCATCGCCGTAAACGCGAACTGAAACAAGACGTAGTCGGTACAGACCAGGAGCCCGCCGAGCAACAAGCTGGCGGCCAGAATCAAGGTGCCGGCCTTGGCAAAATGAGACTCCAACATGCCGCGGCCGAGCATCCCCAGGTACCCGCCGGCGCCAATCACCGGTCCCGGCGACCAGTCGGTGACCAACAGGGCGACCAGGGTCGCCAGTCCGAACAGGGAGACCAGCCAGCCGGCCAGCCTCAGCACCGGATTCGTGATCTCGCGGCGGCTGAGGAGAAGGATATCCAGGACGATCAACGATCCGGCCAGGTAGAACGCGCCCACACCAAACACGTTCAACAGGATGTCGGCAGCCAGGGCACCCAACCGGCCGCAGGCGTTACCCGCTTGATTCGGCTGCGGGTAAACCAGCACGTCTTGCTGATAGAGCTGGTCCAGCGGCCGGATCAACTCGCCCACCGGGTCGGCCGGGTCGTAGGTCGCCAGCGAGACACAGAGAAACACACACAGGCAGAGCAGTGCCAGGGCAGTCAGATCGTGTTTCAGTTTTCGATTTTCGAACATCGGCACGGACTTCGGGAGCGCCGACATTGAAGACCGGGTGTCGGCGAACCTGGGGGCGTGTCCGTGCCCTGAAACTGATCCTGGGAGACCTGTGTGGTGGTCGTTTGATTTAGATCGGCAGCGTGGATCACGCCGCGCCAGCGGAAGCTCGTCGGACCGTCTTGATTGCCTGGCGGTTAGGATTGGCAAGCGCGGAATCTTCCGTCTGTTGACAACAATCGGACGTCCGTGGCAACGCCTGACAACGGACCACAGGGAAGTCTACGCAGACCGGGTCCGGGCGTGAACGAGCAACTGCCGAGCCCCGTCGCGGGGGCTCGGCGCGGTGGTCCGATTGTAACGATCAGGCGGACCAGGCCAGCCGCGGCGGGCTGGCGCGGGGACGCGAGACGGGGACGGTCCCGGTCCGGTTACGGTTGGGAACCAGGTGTTTTGACCGGTCCCGCCGGTTTGCCCGGGAGCGTGCGCGGTTCGGCGTCGATCCGCTTGAGGGCCTCGCGGATTCCCCGCTGAAGCTGGCTATCGCGACCGCGGATCAGGAGCCGCGGGTCGTTTTCCACCTCGATGTCCGGCTCGACGCCAATCCCCTCCAGGATCCACTCGCCGTCCTTGGATGCGAATCCGAATTCCGGCACGAAGATTGTCCCACCGTCGATCAGGGTGCCGCGATTGGTGATTCCGGTCACACCGCCCCACGATCGCTTGCCGATTAGCGGACCGAGGCCCGCTTCGCGGAACATGGCCGGGAAGATGTCTCCGTCGGAGGCAGACGTCTCGTCCAGCAGGCAGACCAGGTGTCCATGGAACAGGGTGCCGGGGTAAGTCCGCGTGTAATCATTGTTCCGCGAGTAGCGGCAGGCGAGCAGCGTTCGCCGCAGGCGCTCGATGATCATTGACGAGACATTGCCGCCGCCGTTGCTGCGGACGTCGATCACCATCCCTTGCTTGTCGGTTTGCGAGTAGAACCACTTGTTGAATTCGCGGATCCCTTCCGCCCCCATGTTGGGCAGGTGCATGTAGCCGAGCCGCCCGTCGCTCGCTTTCGCCACCAGGCGTCGGTTGGAAAGAACCCAGTCGAGGTAAACCAGGTCGTGCTCGCTGGTGAGCGGATTAAACGTCACCGTCCGGGCGCCCTCATCGGTCGGCCGCTGGTTGACCGTCAATGCCACCGGGCGGTCGGCCTTGTTGCGGAGGAGCCGGTAGGGGTTCTCCCGGCCATCCAGGGGCTCGCCGTCGATCGCCAGTACGAACAGACCTTCTTCGACGTCGACGCCGATCTCCGTCAAGGGGGCCCGGTAGGTCGGTTCTTCGTTGTGACCACGGAAGATCTTGGCGATCCGATACCGGTTGGTTTTCTTATCGAGCTCGAAATGGGCTCCGGGCAGTGCAACGGAGGCGCGTTCGGGGATGGTGAAGTCGCCCCCCGAGTTGTACGCGTGGCCGACATTCAGCTCGGCGATCATCTCGTTGATCACATAGCTCACGTCGGAACGATGGGCCGCGTGCTTGAGCAGCGGGCGATAGCGGTCGCGGAGCGCCTCCCAGTCGTAACCGTGCATGTTCTCAACGTAAAAGAAGTCGCGAAAACGCCGCCAGACCTCGTCAAAGATCTGGCCGTGTTCTGCTGCCGGGTCGACGTCCGCCATCATGCCGGACGTCGGCACGCTCTTGGCTGACGCCTTGCCGGCCGGAGTGGCGTCTGCCAACGACAGGCCGCCGGCCCGCCGCAGCAGGACCTTCTTGCCGTCGTGTGAGACCGCGTAGCCGCCCGTGTTGTCACTCAGCGTGGCTGCTTTGCGCGTCTTGAAGGCGAAGATCTTCAGTTCGGGGGACACGTCCGACGAGCGTCCGTAGTATGAGGCACCGCCGCGAATGTAGAGCAGATGGCCCGGCACGGCGGTCAGCCCGTAGTAGTTGTCGTCCGGTACGGGAATCCGAGCGACGCGCGAAGCCAAGCCGTCAAACTCGATCTTGATCGGCCGGTCCGGGGACTTCTTAACGTCCTTGTTGTCGTCCGAGCGGCTCTTCTCGTGCGAAGGCCCTTTGCCGGTTGAAGACTCGTCGCCGTCGCCCGCCTCATCCTGACCGCCGTCCGGCTTCCGACCGTCGCGCTTCTGCCGGTCATCTCCCGGTTTGTCGTCCGGCTTGTCCTCGACCACCACCGCTTCATCGTTTTCGGGCGGGAATGGATGGGGGACCTCCTTCCGCAGGGCCACCGCGAAGATGCCCGTTTCCCGATCCTGGACGAAATTCCACTCCATGGATCCAAGTTGCGGCGCGAATTGCCGGTCGCTGAAGTAATAGAGATAGTTACCGTCCGGGTCCCAGGTTGGTTCGAATTCGTGAAACGCATCGCCCGTGATCTTGTGCAGCTTGCCGGTTTGGCGACTCCAAATGTGAATCGCCCGAAAGCCGTTGGGGCTCTCCATGCTGAAGGCGAGGAACCCGCCGCGGGGCGACCAGGTATAGTCACGGAGACGGCCGCCGCGGTCATCCGCCACTTCGACCAGGTGCTTGTTCTTGACCGTCACGACGAACAGCTTGCCGTTCTTGTCGCTGAACGCGATCCGCGATCCATCGGGCGACCAGGCAGGCGAATATCGCATCGCCGAACCGCCGGCCGTCAATGCCTGTGGCGGATCCTTGCCTTGTGCATCGATGACGTACAGTTCTTCCTCGCCGGAACGATCGGACAGGAAAGCGATCTGTCTCCCATCCGGCGACCAGGCGGGGGACTTGTCGTGGGCGTCCGACGAGTGGGTCAAATTGCGAGTGACCCCTTTTTCGCTGGGCAAGGTGAAGATGTCGCCCCGCGCCCCGGCGACCACTCGCTTGCCCTGCGGGCTGAGGCCCGCCGAACGAATGCTGTCGGAGACTGAGATGCGCTTGGGGCGGAGGGCCAGGGCGTCGGTCCGCACGTCGATCTTGAGTGCCCGCGACTTGTCATTTTTCGTATCGAGAATGTGCAGCCGGCCTCCCATTTCGTACACGATGCGGGTGCCGGCACCGCGGCTTGGCCAGCGCACATCAAATCGCGTACTCTTGGTGACTTGAACCGTCTTGTCCGTGGCCAGATCGTAGTAAAAAAGGTTCAACGTGTCCGTGCGATCCGACGCGAAGTAGATCTTGTCGCCGATCCACATCGGGTCTCGGTCGGTTCGCACGTGGTTGGTGATTTGACGCTGCTGCTGCGACTTCAGGTCAAAGACAAACAGGTCCTGCGCCCAGCCACCCTGGTAGCGTTTCCACGTCCGAAAATCGCGGAAGAGGGGTGAGTAAGCGAGCTTCGATCCGTCAGGTGAGAAGTCGCCCGCACCTGCCTTGGGCATCGGCAGCGGCTCGGGCAGGCCTCCGTCCAACGCGACCGAGTAGAGGCGATTGTGACCGATGCTCCAACCGTAGCGCAGCGAGCGAAAGAGGATTCGCTTGCCGTCCGGCGACCAGCCATAGACCTGGTTGTCGTAGCCCCAGCGGTCAGGCAGTGGGCCGCGGGACGGATAGTACGTCAATTGGCGCGGTACCCCGCCGCTCGATGGCACGACGTACACCTGCTCATCGCCGTCGTACTGACCGGTAAACGCGACCCACTTCCCGTCCGGAGAGAATTTGGCGAACAGTTCCAGGCCGGGATGCACGGTCAACCGCCGAGCGTTTCCGCCTTTGTCCCCAACGGTCCACAAATCACCCGCGTAGGTAAAGATCACGCGGCGGTCGTGAATATCCGGAAACCGCAACAGCTTTGTCTCCGCCGACGCGGCTGCCGCCGTAAGACAGGTCCAGGCGGCCAAGGCGACCGCCAGACGGCGTAGCACGAAAGATCTGAAAACGGGGATCATGGACCGGCTCCTCAAGGTGCGTAACTCAAGCGATGCAATCGTTCAACTACGCAGTATAGTTGAGGGCCGATCCGATGTCTCCGCGCACCCGTCGCCTGCCGTGGTACGTCGGGAACGCCTTCCGCGGCACCTCGAAGAAATGAAACCGACCGATTTGCCGGTCGCTCCAGGTGCGGTCCGGCGTCTTCTGCCCAGCGGGCGCCAACCAACTGCGAAGTGGCCGATTCCGGGCTGTTCAGGATTGGCTCTTGGCGCCGGAGGTAGGTGCGAATTCGAATCTTGGGGTGGCCGATGCCGGCGGAGGCAGCGGTCGTTCGCCGCCCGACGCCGAGCCGCCATCATGCGGAGCAAAGGTCCCGCCGGGGAAAGTCGCTGCTCCGGTCGTCGGCGCGACGGCAGGCGTGCCGTACGTTGGAAGCGGCTGAAACGAGGGGCGCGATTGCGGTCCGGGTAACGAGTCGGTCGCAGTGCCGCCGGGCAAGCGGCCCGGAGTCGGAGGCGTGATACCAATGCCGTCCGCCCATAGCTCGGCGATCGTCATGGCCGCCGCAACGTATTTTTCTTCGGCCTCCTGGCGCTGTGTCACCTGGGCCCGAAGTTCCTTCAAACGGGATTCGAGTTCGGCAAGTTTCTGTTCTCTCCACCAGGTCTCGACCGCATAGTGTTCGACGTAGTTCTCCTTCAGCGCGAGGCTGTGCTTGGCTTTCTCTTCGCTCGTCTTGGCATTCTTCAGGTTGGCCAGCAGACGCGGGTGTCGGGCCGCGGTGACCGCCAGGACGGCCGCCCGCTTTCCTGCGGGCGGAAGGTCGATCTTGGCGAGATCTTCGTTGACGTCGAGGCGTGCCGTGCGGGTTTCCGTGACGAAGCGAGTCGCCCTGACCGTGCGTCCATCGGCTGTCCGAAAGACCTCCTCGATCGGTTGTTGAACCGTGTAGGGAATCTCAACCCATTGCGCGGGTTGGGGGGGGGCTTCCTCGTTGCTCGACACGGGCGGCGCGAATTCGCCGGCCGCTGGAGCGTCACTGGATTCGGGCAATCCGGCAGGCAGCACGGGCGCCGTCGCCGGCAGCGTCCGCTCGTCTTCTGCGGCAGGCAGCGCAGGCGCGGCCTCCGCCTCAGTCGACCCAGCGTCCGCACGTGGCGGCTCGGTCGCCTCTTTCGCAACGACCGGGGCTTCCTGGGACCGGCCACCACCGGCCGACCACAACATGACGATCAGGGCCAACAACAGGACCATCGCTCGCTTCATAACAATCTCTCCTCAACGTTCCATGTTGGTGTCAGAAATAGGGTGTCGCTGGCGGGTGTTCGTGCGGGGTTTCGGGACGATCGCTCAGTTGCTCGACGATCGTCTCTGCCCAGCGGACGGAGTCGGAGAACGAGCGATCCAGGACGGCCGATCCGTCGAATGGTAAGGCCGCATGCCGACGGTTCGTCATCTGATCGTCAAACTCGAGCAGTTCCCGTTCGAGGTCTTGAAATCCTTGCAGCCAGATTGCGGATTCGTCGACGCTTGGTGCGGGGCGAACCGTAGACAGGGTTGCCGGCGGCCGGTTTGAGGCGGGCCGTGGCGTCGCGCCGAATGGCTGGACTGCGTTGGTCGCGGCGCGGCCGATCGTCGCCGGAGGCGCGTTGCTGTCGACGGAGTTCCAGGCGCCGAACTCATTGCCGCGCAGTCGCTCGGGCGCTTCGAACTCTGCCTCCGCTACTGCCAGTGGTGCAGGCCCCGGTTGGCCCCAAGGGGCGTCTTCGCGGCGGGAGTCCGGCTGGCGCGGCGGGCGTGTCGCGGGCACGTTCAGTCCCGCCGGTAGCGCTGGGGCCCGGTCGGCCGCGGGCAGCGAAGCCAGGACCGCTTCCGAACGCATCGCATCCGCGACGGGAGTTGTCCCTGGGTTGCCCGTCGGATGCCGAAGGTGGCGTGAAAGGTCAACGATGCCGGCCAGGCAAAGGGCCAGCAGCGATAAGGCGACGATGGCGCCGGCCGCGCGCGGAATGGTAAAACCGGGTCGCCGCGGCAACGTGGTGCTTCGCTCGGACGGTTGCCCGAGCGACGGGCGCTGGTCCGGCGAGGTTTGTTGCGCCAGCAGACGCAGGCAGGCATCGCGTGTTTCGGCTGCGCTGGAGAATCGGTCTGCCGGTGCCTTGGCGAGCAGCCGATCGACGAGCTCGGACAGGGCAGGCGGGACATGGGGGTTGATTTCCCGAATCGGTCGGTGCGGTTCGTCGCAGATCCGGTTGAGGATTGCCAGCGTTCGTTCGGCACGAAAAGGGGGACGTCCGGTCAGCATGAAGTAAACGACACCGCCGAGTCCAAACAGGTCGCTGCTGGCCCGGACGGTCGCCCCCCGCGCCTGCTCGGGAGACATGTAATGCGGCGTTCCAGCGATGAAGCCGGTGCGTGTCAGGCTGGCGTCATCGACAGCCCGCGCCAAGCCGAAATCGGTGATCCAGACGCGTTGCCCGGCCGGGCCCACCAGGATGTTCGCCGGCTTGACGTCTCGATGGACGAGTCCCTGGTCGTGGGCGGCCGACAAGGCGGCGGCCAGTTGGGCGGTCATTCGCAGGACCGTGGTGGCATCAAGGGGCCCGTCCTGGATGATCCGTTCCTGAAGCGAATTCCCTTCGACGTATTGCATGACGAGGTACGGGATGCGGCCATTGCCTTCCACGTGATGGACGGCCACGACGTTTTCATGCGCGACGGCAGCCACCGCCTGGCTCTCGCGTGCGAATCGCTTGCGCGCTGCGCCGTGGGCGGCCAGGGTTGGGGCGAGTACCTTGATGGCGACCGGGCGGCTCAACTCCGAGTCGATCGCCTGGAGGACAATGCCCGTGCCACCCGCGCCGAGCACCTTTTTGACGTCGTAGCGACCGAGTTTGCCGATCATCGCGGGGTCGGTCGACGCCTCCAACAGGCCGCATTCCAGCAACTCGCGTTTGCTGTCGGGATACGTATCAAATTCGGCCAACAGCAAGTCCCCCAGGTCGTCAGCCGCCGCGTCGAAATCCGGAGTCTCGGGTTCCAACCAGCGGCTGGCGTCAAGCCACCAGCCAGGCTCGGCCGCCAGCGTGGTGATCCGTTGTTGACATGTTTCGCACCGGTTCAAGTGCTTCGTCAACCGCGCCGTGGAGCGGTCGCTCAGCTTGCCCGCCAGGAGGGCTTCCAGCGGCTGCCGGCGACACGAAGCGGCGCGCGGAAGGCGTGACGTCAGTTTCATGATTCGCAATCCTCAGTCTGCGGGTTGGACGCCTGCCGTGTTGCTTGCGGCCGTCAGTTCCAGAATGTCGAACGCCTCGGGAACGCCGTCCAGCGTCACCTCCTGAACCCGCTGCCGCAGCCGCGCCATGACGCGGCTGCGGGCGATGTAGACGGCGCCGATCGACATCCCTAATTGGTGGGCCGCATTCTGGATCGAGTGGTTCTCGACGGCCGTTTGCCAGAAAGCGCGCCAGGTGTGCTCCTGAAACTCGTCGCGCACTTCCTGGGCCGCCCAGAGGAACGCGTGCCGCTTCAGCTCGGTGGTCAATTCACGTGGCGGAACCGATGCGGGATCCGGCGTGGCGGACAGCGCGGCCCGCACCTGGGAATCACCGCTCCCCCGCTCGTTGGCCCGCAGCTTCGCCAGGTACTGCAGGCAGATGTTCCGCCCCACCGCGTACAACCAGGAACGAAAGCGGGCCCGCTGCTGGTCGACCGTGAAGCGGCTGACGGTTGCGGAGACCGTAACCAGTACTTCCTGAACCAGTTCGCGGGCGTCGGCATGCTGGAGCCCGTAACGCCGTGCCTGCCGGTAGATGAACGGTTCGTAGAGTGACGCAAACTCTCGCCAGGCGTCGTTGTCGCCCAGGTCGGCAAGGCGTGCAATCAAGCTGCTGCGTGTATCCGGTGCGATCGCCATGGGGTCCTTTCCTCACATTACTCCATCCGTGCGGTCCGATCTTTCAGAGATTCTGACCGATTCGGCAAAATAAGTCGTGCCCAATCGTGGATCGCCGACAAGCGCCGCTCCGTCACCCGCGTTTGCCCCGGATGTTGCATTCGCCGGCGGGCGTTAGCCCCGGTTTTGTTGACCGCAATACAAAGCGGACGCCAACGCGCCCCGGCTGAGGCCCGCGTTGAGGTGCGGACTTTCACTGCAAACGATTGCAACACCGTGACTTGCAATGAACCATTGTTCGGCTAGGAAATGATCCGCGGCTGGGAGTGCCGCAGATGCTGCCGCCGGGCCGGTCGGCCTATGCTTTGCTCGACCGAACGGTCATCGCAATCATGTAGATCATGGCGGCGACGGCGACCAGGGCCAGGACCGAGACGGCGTCGACGATCGATGTCATCCCGCCTGATACGGAATCCAACAGCCCCAGCGACGGGATGTTGCAGTAAGCCGTGATGCCCAGGCCGACACCAACCAGCGACTCGCCGGCAATCAACCCCGACGTCAGGAGAACGCCCCGTTTCTGGGCCGCGTCGGCGTGCGCCGCGGCCCGACGGTTCACCAGCCAACTGGCGAATCCCCCTAACAAAATGGGAACGGCCAGCCCAAACGGAAGGTAGATGCCGACGGCGACCGGCATCACATGGAGACGAAAATCGACCTTCATTTTCGCCAACAGGAAGTCGGCAATCAGCAGGCCGATGCCGATGCCGACGCCCCAGGCGACCATCTCTTTGGGGAGTGCCTCCTCGCCGAAAAAACCGTTGGCCAGGGAGGCGAACAGATTCGCTTGCGGCGCCGGGAGATCCCGACCGCCGATCCCTCCCGTCCCTTCGTTCAGCGAACCCTGGTGCAGGACGGTCATCACGGGTGCCATGAAGAAGGCCGCGGCCAGCACGCCAAGCACTTGCATGATCTGCTGGTTGCGGGGAGACGCGCCGACCAGGTGCCCCGTTTTCAGATCGTTGCACACATCGCCGGCCGTGCAGGCGACGCAACAGACGATGCCGGCGACGCCGAGCGTCGCGATGATGGCCGCCTCGCCCCCGAAGCCGAACAGCATGATCAGGCCGCCGGTGACCAGGACGGCCGTGATCGTCATCCCGGAAACGGGGCTGTTCGAATTGCCGACCAGGCCGACGATGTAGCTGGCGACCGCGGCGAAGAAGAACGACATCACGATCATGACCGCCGTGGTCAACAGAGTGATCCCGATGGACTTGCCAAGCAGGACGAAATAGACGCCGCCGATCAGTGCCACGCAGACAGCGCCCAGTGCGAGGATCGCGGCGCTGCTCAGGTTCCGTTCCGTGTGGTGTTGCCGGGACGTGTCGGCCTGCTGGCCCGTTACCAGCAGCCACATCTCGTTGATCGCCGCCAACAGGCCGTGCCGCACGTGCCAGATGGAGACCACGCCTCCGACCAACATCGCACCGACGCCCATGTAGCGAATCTTGCTGCTCCACAGTTCCCAGGCCATCTCCGTGGATGATTCGGCTTCGATGCCGGTCGTCCCCAGCAGGGGAATTCCGATCAACCAGCCGATGGCGCCGCCGATGAAGATCTGGATCGCGATCGGCAGGCCCACGATGTAGCCCACAGCGAGCAACGCGGGAGAGATGTCCAGGCCGAAATAGAAGACCCGCGTGCCGGTCGCCACGGCCCCCTCGACCGCGCCCCGCAGCAGCCCCAGGAAGGAGATGGAAAACTTGAATAGACCGCCGACGGCGATCCCCAACACGACAAACAACAGGCCGGTGGCCTGCGGCGGTGCTTCCGTATCGTCCGACGTGTCTTCCTCCGCTCCCCCATCGCCGGCCTGCCCATCGCCGGCCTGCTTGCCTGCGGCTTGACCACTTTCCGACCCGACCAGCAGGACTTCGGCACAGGCGACGCCTTCGGGATACTTCAGTTCCGGATTGTCAAGGATGAAGACCCGCCGCATCGGAATCATCAGCAACACGCCGAACAGGCCACCTGCCAGCGCGATCAGGGAGGTGATCCAGAAATCAAAGTCGGACCAGATGCCGGCCAGAATCAAGGCCGGCATGGTGAAAATGATCCCGGCGGCCAAGGATTCTCCGGCCGAAGCGGCCGTCTGCACGAGGTTGGACTCCAGCGCCGATTTTCGCCCAAAGATCCCCCGCAGGATGCCCATCGCAATTACCGCCGCCGGGATCGATGCGGAGACCGTCATGCCTGCCTTCAGCCCCAGGTACACATTGGCCGCCCCCATCACGATTGACAGCAGGATTCCCAACGCGACCGCCGCAATGGTCATCTCGGCAGGTCGTTTCTTCGTCTGCGATCCTGCGGTATGATCTGGTTGGCTCATCGATGATCGGGTCTTTCATTTCGGGAAGGCGACGGGGGCCAGCGGGTGAAATGCCTCGGTGGCACGGCGACCGTTTACGGTCGGCAGGTGTGACGCGGGGATCCAGTAAGGTCAGTAATGCCAGAAAGAACAGTAAGGCCAGTAAGGTACGAGTATTGCGCGTCGTGAGTGCGAAGTCCGTGGAGCCGTTCGAGCCATCGATGCCGGGCTGCCCCAACCAACATGATCCCGCCACCACGTTCCTCGAATCACGTGGCGTCATCCTGGCGCGCGGGTCAGCGAGTGGAGGGCAAACCAACGCCGCCCTGGCTCCGTCTCGGAGGCCCGCACTCATGGAAGCGCAGCATCAGCTTTGGTCGTGTCAAGGAAGCGTACACGTTAGGAAAATCAGCACAGGTGGTCAACGATGAATCTCAATTCACTCTTCGTCCGATCCGTAGCACGGTTCGTCATCCTGGCCGGCGCGGCCGTCATTGCCGGGGCCGGAAGTGTCGGTGTGGCCGATGAAGGCATGTGGCTGTTCAATGCGCTGCCTAAGCAGCACCTCAAGGAAACGCATGACTTCGAGCCGACCGACGATTGGTCCAAGCACGTCATGTTGTCATCGGTTCGCTTCAACTCGGGAGGATCCGCGTCGTTTGTTTCCAGTACGGGGCTGGTGCTGACGAACCACCATGTGGGCGCCGATACCCTGCACAAGGTTTCGACCGCGGAGAACAACGTTTACCGCGACGGTTTCTACGCGGAGAGTTGGGATCAGGAGATTCCGGCCCCCGATCTGGAACTGAACCAGTTGGTGTCGATTGAAGATGTAACCGAGCGGGTCAATGGGGCAGTAAAACCCGGAATGTCTGCCGGCGAAGCCTTTGCAGCGCGGCGCGCCGTGACCTCGGAAATTGAGAAGGAGTCACTCGACAGCACCGGCTTTCGCAGTGACGTCGTGACACTTTTCGGCGGCGCTCGATTCCACCTCTACCGCTACAAGAAGTACACCGATGTCCGCCTGGTATGGGCACCCGAGGCGGGAATCGCCTTCTTCGGCGGCGATGCGGATAACTTCGAGTATCCCCGGTACTGCCTTGATGTTTGTATCTTTCGCGTCTACGAAGACGGCAAGCCGGCCGCCATTGAGCACTTCCTCAAGATGTCCGACAACGGTGCCGCCGATGGCGAACTGGTGTTTGTCTCTGGCAACCCCGGCCGCACGCAGCGCATTTTTACTTCGGCAGCGCTCAAGTACCAGCGCGACCGTTACCTGCCGTACGTGCTGAGCTTTCTGCATCGACGCGAGATCCTGTTCCAGCAGTTCGGTTTTGAAGGCGCCGAACAGAAGCGGCGGGCCAAAGACGAACTGTTTGGATTGCAGAATTCACGGAAAGCGTTTACCGGCATGATTCGCGGGTTGCAGGACCCGGGATTCATGGCCCGCAAGATCGAGGCCGAGGATCAACTGCGGAAGCAGGTCGAAGCCGATCCTGAGCTGAGACAATACGCGGACGCCTGGCAGGCCATCGAAGAAGTCCAGGCCCGCAAGGCCGAGTTGCTCGGTCAGACCGGCGGGCTGGCCGGGCAGGTCTACAACATCGCCAGCACGCTGGTCCTGATGGCGGCCGAAGACCAGAAGCCGAACGCCGAGCGAATGGCCCAGTTTGCCGAAGCGGGCCGGCAGTCGCTCGAAATGCAACTGTTTTCGCCCGCTCCGATCTACCCGGATCTGGAGCTAACCAAGTTCGCCGATTCGATCGCCCTGTTTGTCGAACGGCGCGGGGGCGACCATCCGCTGGTGCAGAAGATCCTGGCCGGCAAGGGACCGCAGGCGCGGGCGGCCGAACTGATGGCCGGGACGAAGTTAATGGACGTCGCCGAACGGAAGAAGCTGGCCGAGGGTGGCCAGGCCGCGATCGAGGCGTCCCAGGATACGATGATCCAGCTGGCCCGGATGTTGGAGCCGGAGACACGCCGCCTGCAGAAGATCAACGAGGAGATCGCGGAGACCGAGCGGCAGGCGTACGCTCAAGTAGCCGACGCACAATTCGCCGTCGTCGGTACAGACACCTATCCGGATGCGACGTTTACGCTGCGTCTGGCGTTCGGGACCGTGAAAGGTTACCAGGAGAACGGTCAGCCCGTTCCTCCCATGACGACGCTCGGAGGGGCCTTCCAGCACGAAGCGAATCACGGCCAGACCGATCCCTGGGAACTGCCCGCGAAGTGGCATGCCAGCAAGGACAAACTTCAGCTCGATACGCCCTTCAACTTTGTTTGCACGGCCGACATCATCGGGGGTAATTCGGGTAGTCCCGTCATCAATCGCGACGCCGAGCTGGTGGGCGTGATCTTCGACGGCAACATCCAGTCGCTGACCTCGGACTACTTCTACTCAGACGATGTGGCTCGTGCGGTCTCCGTCCATTCGAGCGCCGTGCTGGAATCGTTGCGGAACGTCTACGGTGCCGGCAAACTGGCGAAGGAACTCGGGCGATGAGCGTGCCGACGGGAGATGACCGCCAGGCGGCGAAGATCGGAATCGTAACCGTCTCAGACCGGGCCAGTCGCGGTGAATATGAGGACCGTGGCGGCCCGGCGATCCGGGCCTACTTCGAGGACGTGCTGACATCCCCCTGGGACGCGGTGGCGCGCGTCATCCCAGACGATCAGCAGGGCATCGAAGCGGCGCTGCGAGAACTTTGTGATGTCGAGCGGTGTTGTTTGGTGATTACCACCGGAGGTACCGGGCCGGCGCCGCGCGACGTCACGCCGGAAGCCACCGAGGCGGTTGCGGAGAAACGCATGCCCGGCTTCGGCGAATTGATGCGCCAGGTCTCGTTGCGTGCCGTGCCGACCGCCATCCTGTCGCGGCAAACGGCCGTCATTCGCGGCGGTGCCTTGATTGTCAACTTGCCCGGTCAGCCCAAAGCGATCCGCGAGTGCCTGGACGCCGTCTTTCCCGCGATTCCCTATTGCATCGATCTGATCGAGGGGCCTTACTTGACGGCGGACGAAGAAAAAGTCGCCGTTTTCCGTCCCCAGAAGAAGTGAGTTGCCCGGTAAGAACGAACTCCGCCGGCCCGATTCATCTTGCTCCAAACCCAGGGATACCCGCTCATGGACCGACGCAGATCTTGCCTTTGGCGGACCCCCGCTTGGCTGGTGCTGATTCTGTTTGCCGGCGGCCAGGCAGGAAGCGGCCTGTTGGCCGACGACGGGCTGCCGGCTGGACTGACCGTGGCCCGGCACGCCGTCAACCGCGTCGTTCTTACCCGCGGCGATCGGCAGTTGGTCGTCTACGGTGCGACTCGGGAAGACGCGCCGCAAGCGGACGTCGTCCTGCTGACCCACGGGCGCCGTGACGTCATCTGGGCAGCGCGCGAATTGGCGGAAACCGGCACACGCGTCGTGGCGCCTGCCGGCGAGCGGTACTGGCTGGAGCAGCCGCATGCGTTTTGGGACGGCTTCACGACGCAACGGTTTCACGACTACGGACAACAGTCGACCAAGATTGCACCCCGCTCCCTGGAGGTCGACCAATGGGTCGAAGACGGGCAGCAGATCGCCTGGGGGGATCTCAAGCTGCGGGCGCTGGCGACCCCCGGCTACACCCGCGGTGCGGTCAGCTACCTGGCGGACCTGGATGGGAAACGGGTCGCCTTCACGGGCGACCTGATCTACGGTGACGGTCGTTTAGTCGACTTGTACAGTTTTCAAGATGCCATTCCGGAAGCGAAGATCCGCGGCTACCACGGATACGGCAGTCGATTGGCCGGGCTGGTGACGAGCCTTCGCAAGGTTGCCGACGCGAGTCCCGATCTGCTGATCCCGGCTCGCGGGCCCGTGATCCACGATCCCCAACAGGCGATTGCCCGGCTGATCGACCGCGTGCAGTCGTTGTACCGAAATTATCTCTCGACGAATGCCCTCCACTGGTACTTCAAGGAACAACGGATGCGGCAATGCGGTGAGCGGATCCTCGGCGCGGGGGCCGACATCGAGCTGATGCCGTACGCCCACCACGTTGCCGCGCCGAACTGGGTCTTCGAACACTCGACCAGCCGCCTGCTGATCTCCGACACAGGCAACGGCTTGCTGATCGATTGCGGCAATCAACGAGTGATCGAGACGATGAAAGAGTTGATCGCCAAGAAGTTGCTGAAACGCGTCGAAGCGATATTTGTCACGCACTATCACGATGATCATACCGATGCGGTTCAGGCGGCTGCCGACGAGTTTGATTGCCCCGTCTACGCGACGGCCGAGTACGCGGACATTCTGGAACACCCGGAGGCCTACCACATGCCGGCGATGACCGCCAACGCGATCGCCGACGTAACCGTGATGGCGGACGGCCAGCCGACGAAGTGGCACGAGTTCGAGCTGACTTACTATTTTTTCCCCGGGCAAGCGTACTACCACGGAGCCTTGTTGGCGAAGAAGGCGGACGAGCGCCCGATCTTCTTCATCGGCGATGCCTTCGCGCCGTCCGGCATGGACGACTACTGTGTCCTCAACCGCAACCTGGTTCATGAGGACGAGGGCTTTCTCAAGTGTCTCGACATGGTTCGCTCGGCGCCGGGCAAGCCCTGGCTGGTCAACGAACATATTCCGTTCGTCTTCGAGTTTTCGCCGGAGGAGTTTGCTTACCTGGAGACGCGGTACCGCGAGCGGATCGAAACACTGCGTGAACTATTCCCCTGGGATGATCCCAACTATGGGATCGACGAGCAGTGGGCCGTGTTCTATCCCTACGGGGCCAAGGTGGCGGCGGCTGCGGAAGAGGAGCTCGAAATCCGCCTAACCAACCACTCGGACAAGCCGCGGGAATTCACGATGCGCCCGCATGGGCATGGCGGGATACGGATCCTCGACTTCGAAAAGACGATCCGGCTGGAGGCGCGGCAGACGGGCCGTCTGGCCGTGCGAATCAAGGTCCCGGATCAAACCGGCAACGCCCTGGTCACCGCGGACGTTGCCTCCGAAGGGATGGATTTCCGGCATTGGATTGAAGCGTTGATCACGGTGGAATGATCCGATTCGCGGCCGGCGGATCGGATCCGTGGATCAATGAGATCGGGCCGCCTTTCGCTCGCGGCCGAAACGCACTCGTGTCCGGTTTGAACAGCGAACAAGACGGGGCGTGCTCTGCGTGACGATCTACGGCTTGGCATTCCGTGGGAACCCGTCATCGACAGTTGCCTGGACCCCCGCATCGCTGGATGTACGGCAATTGTATTTGGTTCGACCCGTAGCAAAACGCCGGCTCAGTGCGCGTGATCGCCGTGTCCATGATGGTCATGGTGCGGTTCGTTGGGGCCATGCGAGTGCGGCGGCTCAATCAAGCCGATCAGCCATGCCAGGACGAGACCGCCGATCAGGGCGGCCGTCAAGCTGACCCGATCGTGGCGATGAAACTGCACTTCGGGCAAGATGTCGGCGAGTGCGATGCAGAGGAAGACGCCGGCCGAGAATCCGAGTGCGGAGCCGAGTACGAGGTGCTGAATGCCACCCAACTGTTGGATGCCGAAGAAGAACGCCAGGGCTCCCAGCGGACACATCAGCGCGAAGCCGGCGTTGGCGATCGAGACCGCGCGGGGCGACCAGTTGGCTGCGGTCATGAGTGCCGAGATGGAGAGGGCGTCGAGCGGTTTGTGGAGCAAGATCGCGAAGAACGTGCCGAGGCCCAGAAAGGTGGTCGTGTTGCCATCGCCGACTCCCGATGCGACGCTCGCCGCCAGCGCCACGCCGTCAATCAAGGTGTGGATCGCCAGCCCGGCAAAGAGCCCCACCCAGCTCAGATGATGGGCATGGTCGTGAGAATCGTGGCTGCCATGGGCATCGGCACCGTGGCTTGGGGCGGCGTGGTCGTGTGCGCAATCATGGTGTTCGTCCAGATCGGCGATGGCATCGTCATGGCTGTGCTGATGGACGTGCAGAATGCGAATCATGCAGAACATGGTCAGCAGGCCGATTACGGTCGCCCCGACCGCGTGATCGATCGAGCCGGTCTCCAGGAAAGCGTGAGGCAGCATATGGAGGAGGGCCACGCCGAGCATCAGGCCTCCGACAAAACTCATCATCAACTGCATGCGCGTATGCGTGAGCTTGACGAACGCAGGCAACCAGCCGCCGAAGAGCGAACTGAGCGCAATCAGGATGCAGTAGATGAAGATCAGCACGTCGGCAATCGAACCTCTTGGGCAAACTGACCATCCTAGGCAAATGCCTCTGATTGGCAAGGACCGTACTTCGCTCGGCACGCGTCTCCATGTCTTGCTCGGCGCAGGATTCCCCCTCGCTGGGCACGGGATTCCATGTCTTGCTCGGCGCGGGTCTCCGACCCCGCCGAAACCGCCGACCGAAGGTCTCCAATTCCCCAACAACCCAGCCACGTAACAACGAACCGCCGCTTCCCACATCCCTTCCCGGCCGGCGCCAAGCGCACGACCGCGGAGTCCCAGCGGAAGTCACGAATCGGTTCCAACGTCGTCGACTTGCCCTGAGCTGCCAGGAAAAAGAGAAGTTTTCCGGCGGGAGATTGCCGTGACGGCCCAGCGTTTGCCAGACCTGGCATGTCTCAAACCTGCTGAATCGCCTAAAGTGGCAGCATGGCGATGCAGCGGACCCAATTCCTGATTGACGAGCTCGATTGTGCCGAAGAGGTGCGGCAATTGCGGGCCCAGTTAGAGCGGCTGGCCGGCGTCGAGAGGCTTGACTTCGACGTGATCGGCCATCGGATGTACGCGACATTCGACCCGGCCCGGATTGATCCCGAGGAGATTCTCTTGCGCATCAACGCCCTGAGGATGGCCGGGCGGATCATTGACGAATCTGCAACGACAGGCGACGCGGCCGGGCCCGTCCGGGGAGCGGCCGCCGAGCCAGTGGGATGGCGGTTGAGCCGATCCGCAGCGACGGTCGCCGCCGGCACGTTGCTGCTGGCGGCGTTTGCTCTGCACGCTTTCCTGGCCCGCAGTCTGCCCGTTGCGCTGGGGCTCGAAACCTTGGAGGCGGCCGCACCTGTCCCGCTCGCATCGCGCCTGTTGTACCTGGCGTCGATCGTCCTCAGTGGTTGGTTGGTCGTGCCCAAAGCCTGGGCGGCGGTACGGCGACTCACCGCGGACATCAACCTGTTGATGTGCATCGCGGTCGTCGGTGCACTGGTCATCGGCCAGTGGTTCGAGGCGGGAGTGGTGACGTTCCTGTTCAGCGTTTCGTTGCTCTTGGAGCATTGGAGCCTGGGACGAGCTCGCCAGGCGATCGCTTCGTTGTTGGAGCTGGCGCCGCCCGTTGCCCGGAAGAGGCACGCTTGCACGGGGGCGATCGAAGAGCAGCCGATTGCGTCGATCAGGGTCGGCGATACGGTGGTGGTGCGGCCGGGCGAGCGGATCGGGCTGGACGGAGTTATTTCCAGCGGAGAGACTTCGGTCGATCAATCGCCGATTACCGGCGAGTCGCTACCCTTGGCGCGGCAACCCGAGGATCAAGTCTACGCCGGCTCGATGAATATCGACGGCGCCTTTGAAATGCGCGTGACCCATGCCGCCAATGACACCACGCTGGCCCGGATGATCCATCTGGTGCAGGAGTCGCATGCCAGTCGTGCGCCAACGGAGCAGTGGATCGAGCGATTCGCGCGCTACTACACGCCGGCGATGATTCTCCTGGCAATCGGCGTCGGCGTGCTGCCGCCCTGGATGGGAATGTTGGGCTGGCAGCAATCGATCTACAACGGGTTGGTGCTGCTGGTGATCGCCTGCCCTTGTGCCTTGGTCATATCGACGCCGGTGAGTATCGTGTCGGCGTTGACCGCGGCTGCCCATCATGGCGTGCTGATCAAAGGCGGCCGCTTCCTGGAAGCGGCCGCTCATCTCAAAGCGATTGCCTTCGACAAAACCGGCACGTTGACACACGGCCGGCCGACCGTCCGCCAGGTTGTGCCGCTGAACGAGCATTCGCGCGAAGAGTTGCTGGAGCGGGCGGTGGCGATGGAGGCGGGCAGCACCCATCCCCTGGCGCAGGCCATCTTGAGGTGTGGTGACGAGGAGGCTGTGCCCGTACGTGCGGTTGAAGGCTACCGTGTCCTGGCAGGGCGCGGCGCCGAGGGGGTCGTAGGCGGTCGCGAGTATTGGATCGGCAGCCAGCGGTTCATGCATGAGAAGATTGTCGCCGGCGGCGAGGCGGCCGAGCGCAGCGCGGCCCTGGAACGCGCAGGACACTCGGTGGTCGCCATCGGCACGCCCGACCATGTCTGTGGCCTGATCGGTTTTGCCGACGCGGTCCGGGACGAAAGCCGAGCCGTGATTGGGCGATTGAAGCGGCAAGGGATCGAGCATGTTGCGATGCTGACAGGCGACAACCGGGTCGCGGCGGAGTCGATTGCCGCGGCGGTTGGGGTGGACGAATTCTTTGCCGGCACGTTGCCGGCTGAGAAGGTCGGGCATGTCGAGCGACTGCGGCAGCGTTTTGGCCAGGTCGCCATGATCGGCGACGGCATCAATGATGCACCCGCGATGGCGGCGTCGAATCTGGGGATCGCCATGGGGACAATCGGGACGGATGCCGCCATTGAGGCGGCCGACATCGCTCTGATGTCGGACCAACTCGAGCGATTGCCGTGGCTCATCGAGTTGGCTCGAAAGACGCTGCGGGTCATCAAGCAGAACATTGCCATCGCCTTGGGGCTGAAGCTCGTCTTCATTTTCTTGACGCTGGCCAGCGTAGCGTCGCTCTGGATGGCGATCGCCGCCGATATGGGGGCCTCGCTGTTGGTCGTCATGAACGGTCTGCGATTGCTCCGTAGCCGCCCTCGGACGGACTGATTGGCGAACCGACCTGCGTCCTGGTCGCCGAGCGAACGGCGGCCGGTTGCGGTGAATTCCGTGGCGTCCGTCTCAAGAAGAATGCGAAGAAATCGCGATTCTGCCAACGGCGTCGCTCTGCTATGCTCTCCGCCTTCTGGGAGGAGAGGATGGCTGCTAGCAGAAAATCGAAAAAGAACACGCCACCGCCGAGCGGCGGGATGGGCAATCTGCTTGGGCCGGTGGTGAGCGTCTCTCCCAACCTGGTGCTTTGCGTCATGCTGGTGCTGGGTTGCACGATCGGCGGAGTCTGGGCCTGGAAGAAGTGGGGACGTCCGGCACTTGAACAGAGTGGGACGGTGCTTACGGTTGCGGAGATTCACGTCACCGAACAACCCGAGTGGATTAAGGCGGACGTTCGCGCCGAAGCATTTCGCGACGGGAGTTTGGGCGAACTGTCGACGCTCGACCATGACCTGGCCTACAAGGTCTATCGGGCCTTCGAATTGCATTCCTGGGTCGCCAAGGTGAATCGGGTCAACAAGGGGCCGAACGGACGTGTCGATGTTGATCTGCGTTATCGTCGACCCGTAGCCTGGGTCGAGATCCCCCGCGCCATGTCACCCAAGGACGAAGATGGTGTGCTCCCCGTCGACGCCGAAGCGGTCCTGCTGCCGCCAAGTGATTTTCAAGGGGAAGCGATCCCCATGCTGCGAATTACGGTGAGCGACCTCATCCCCTGGCTCCCGGTAGGAACCCCGTGGCCCGATCCGCGCGTCGCCGGTGCGGCCCAACTGGCGGCCCTGGTGGAAGGCAACTGGCAGGAGATGCAACTCCACCGCATCACCGTCGCTTCGACGCGCGGAGAACACCGTTCTTCCGACCCCATCGTCTACGAGCTGATGACGCGCCGCGGCGATCGGTTCATTTGGGGGAGCGCCCCGGGAAAGGAAGTGGTCGGTGAGGCATCGACCACCCAGAAGATTCGCTTGCTGCGCGAGCTGGCGACGGAGATCCGTGCTGCCGCAACCGTAGAGCGTTGGGAGATCGACCTGCGAGACGGCGATCGAGCACTTGCCGGTGCGAAGGTGGCCGGGCGTCCGAGCGATCCGCCGCGATAGACTGGGACACAACGCGGTCGTTCACCAGCGGGAAGAATGGGTTCCGAATCGTTTCGATGGGTGAGGCTCGTCGAGCGTTTCGTAGCATTTCGTAGGTCATGCTGTGCATGACATGAGATGGGCATGACATGAGATGGGCATGACATGAGATGGGCCGGAACGGGGGATGTTCGGGGGGAGACCTTCGGTCGGCGGTTTCGGCGGGGTCGGAGACCCGCGCCGAGCACTCTCCGGGCCCGCGGCGGGCATTCTCCGGGCCCGCGCCGAGCACTCTTCGGACCTGTGCCGAGCACTCTCCGGGCCCGCGGCGAGCACTCTCCGGGGCCGCGGCGAGCATTCTCCGGGCCCGCGGCGGGCATTCTCCGGGCCCGCGCCGAGCACGCACTGGGCTCGCGGCGAGCGGACGGGGGGTGACCGGCGTGCGGCAAATCCGTATTCTCTACTTTCCCGATTCGCCTCTTCTGACCGACGATTGTCGCTGATCCCTTCTCCTGGAGCCCTTCAGCCTTTTCGACGCTTCTCCGAGGAACTCGCATGACGACGTTGGCGGAACAGATGGCACGTGATCTTCTCGAGGCACAGCGGTTTTCGCGGAAGCATCTCGTTCTGGAACTCGGCCTGACGGCGGCGAGCGTCGCTGATTTGGAAGACAATGTGGAGATGGTCGAATACGCGATTGCCGGCGGTAAGTCGGAAGAGAACATCGCTCTGCTGACGCGGACCTGGGGCGCGTTCCTGGGGGAAGTGATGATCCAGGTCAGCGATGCCGCGTGGGTCGAACACGATGGTAAGCCGGCCGTGCGGGGAAGCCGGAGTGTCGCATTTCCTCACGAGCAGGTGCGACGGCGATTGCTAGAAGGATCTCAACATAACCTGGCAACCTACTTCGCCGAGACGGTTCCGCAATTGTAAGGTACTCGCCAGCGAACTGCGGTTCGACGCGGATGCAGGGGACGCGCCCCCCCCGCAGCGCCGACAACGGTAGAATGTTGGCAACTGAGGTGTCGCTTCGATCCGTCCGAGCAGCCTCGCTCGCCGGCTGAAACGGGGCGGCGTCTCGCCCGGTTTCACTTCATTGCTTACCGCGAATCCAGAGGAGCCAAGGATGCGATTATGCCGATTTCGATATCAGGGCCGGGCGTGGGTCGGGTTTTACGATGACGACCGCGTGGTACCCCTTTCGTCCGTGGCGCGCGCCCTGACGATGGCCACCAAGGAAAACTCGGTCTTGCCGATTAGCGAATCCCTGATCGACTTCCTGCCGCCCCAGGGCGAGGCGTACGAGACGACGAGAAAGCTGGCCGAATTCTTTGCCAGCCCGGAATGCGAACTGCCGGACGACGCAACGCTGCCCGTGGGCGACGTCGAACTGTTGCTGCCGATTCCCAGGCCTCGCAAGCTTTTCCTGCTGGCAGGGAACTATGCCAAGCATATCGAAGAAGGGGGTGGCATCGCCGCCGAACGGGCGGAGACCTTTCCGTACGTCTTCATGAAGCCACCCACAACCACGCTCACCGACCCCGGTAAGCCGGTAACCATCCCCCGGATTTCACCGGACCACATCGACTGGGAGCTCGAATTGGCGGTGATCATCGGCAAGAAGGCCAAGGGCGTTAGCGAAGCGGAAGCCCTCGACTACGTGGCCGGCTACACGGTCATCAACGATATCTCGAATCGGATCTTCCGACCGAATCCCGGCCGCAAGCCTCGAGAAAAGGACAGCTTCTTTGACTGGCTGCATGGAAAGTGGCACGACAGTTTCTGCCCGTGCGGTCCCTGTGTGGCAACGCCCGACGAGATTCCCGACCCCCAAACCCTGGATCTCAAGCTGACGGTCAATGGCCAGGTCCATCAGGACGCCTCGACGGCGCAGCAGATCTTCCCGGTGGCGGCGGTCATCGAATTCATTTCGAGTTTTGTCACGCTGGAGCCGGGCGACATCATTTCGACGGGGACGGCCCAAGGGGTTGGACACGCCAGCGGCACCTATCTTCAGCCGGGCGACGAAGTGGAAGCGTCGATCAGTTCCATCGGCATTCTCAAGACGCCTGTTGTCGCCGAGACGGACTGACCAATTTTCATGGAGACCAACTGACAGCGCGTGCGGATGTGGTGGAGGGTGGCCGAAGTGCCAGGGCAGCATCGGCCCCGGCACCCCAAGCCCATTCCGCCACCGCAACCTCCCGTTCGGCGCAGGTCTCTGCCCCCCCCTGCTCGGCGCGTTCACTGACCTCCTGCTCGGCGCAGGTCTCTGCCCCCTCTGCTCGGCGCGTTCACTGACCTCCTGCTCGGCGCGGGTCTCTGCCCCCCCTGCTCGGCGCTGGTCTCTGCCCCCCTGCTCGGCGCGGGTCTCTGACCCCGCCGAAACCGCCGACCGAAGGTCTCCCCCGCCCCCGCCCCCGCCCCCGCCGCAGCGCTCCATTTCCCAGCCCGGATTAACCACAACCAAGCAACCATTCAGCGCAGCCCCAGTTTCGAAGTCGTTGGCGGCGAACCGGCCCAAGTCGCCCCGCGTCTCAGCCGGAGCGCGTTAACGCCCGGTCTTTTCGGCGATCAACCGAACCGGGGCGAAAGCCCAACGGCTGAGGAACGAGCCAAGGCTGGAGCCAAACGGCTGATGAGTCGTCCGAGGAGCGGCGGGCTGACGATCACGCTCCAAGGTGTGCGTGGAAACGAGCCGAGAAGCACGCCGATGAACCCATCGCAACGGACGGGCCGGAAGTCGTCAACACCCTTCGCCTTAGACCAAGAATAGCTGCGGAGCGAAGCAGACAAACGGGATTGCCAGCGAGGCGTATCCCAGGACCGTCCGGAAGGGTCCCAGCTTGACGGTGTCGTCGCTGGTCGGCGGATGATCGATGCCGATGAACATCACCATCAACACCATCAGGAACACACCCCGGTTCACCCAGTTCATCACCATCGCGGCCAGGGTGAGCATGATGAACGCTCGAGCGATCCAGCGAGAATTCTTACCGAACAACGTGTAGATCACGTGGCCGCCGTCGAGCTGGCTGACCGGCATCATGTTCAGGCCGGTAATGATCATGCCAAACCAGCCTGCCATCAGGTACGGGTTCAGTTGGCTTTGCCAGATCATGTCCCCAGCCACGTAGCCCTCCGGTTGCCGCAGCGCGAGCATCCAACGGGCGATCAGTGGCGGCTCGACCTGAAACATCCCGTGAGCGGTCCCCGAGGTATCAAGGCTGCCCACGCCGACCCACAGGACCGGGATGGCGACGACCAGCCCCGCGAGCGGCCCGGCAATGCCGATATCGAAGATCTCTTTGCGATTTGCGCGGCGACCGTCCATCCCGATGACGGCCCCCAGCGTGCCGAACGGCGCGGCCGGAAAGGGCAGGAAAAACGGCAGGCTCGCCGCGACCCGATATCGCAAGGTGGCGAGGAAATGGCCCATCTCATGACAGAAGAGGATGGCCAGCACGCACACCATATAGATCAGCCCGTCTTGCCAGTTCGTCAACAGCATGCGACGGAGGGGCGATTCAAGCGACTCGACAGCGATCACCCGCATGTCGTTGCCCAGCCAAGGGGCCAGCAGATAATCCGCCGGCCACCATTTGCAGGCCCCGGCGACGAACGTCGTCAGGCAGGTGAGCAGGAACAACACGACCGGTAAGACGATGCGGCGGCGGCGCGGCACGGGGGGCGGCTGTGCCGGCGACGTGTCCTGATCCGGAACCGGCTGACCATCACTGAGCTCGGCCTCAAATACCGGCTCGACACGTTCCAGGTAGGCTCGCACGGGACTGCTTTTCGCCGGCGCCGGCTCGGCCAATTGGGCAGGGATCGGCTCGTCGCCCGCCGGCCCTTGGACCGGCTGCCGGGAAGGCTCCTGACCGCCGTGATGCCTTTCGGCGAGGGGTGGATCGGCGTCCTCCGGCGGCCCGTTGTCGTCGCGATCTAGCATGCCTGAAGAATAGCATAATTCCCAAGTTGGAGGCCACGCCCGATCAGCCGTCCTGGAAAAACGGGTTGACCCGGAAGCCGCCGGGCAGGCGGGGTACTAGGCAGTTTGTTGACAATTTGCTACGCTTTCGCTTCGTTATTCAACGATCCAGGTACACCGTCTGGGCTTACCACAATTGGGCTTACGCCGAGCTGCGGGCTCGGAATTCAATCCAATGAAGCAAGCGATCGCTGGGGTCTCGCCACCCAACGCGGATGAAGTCACGGTCATGCATGTCTTCCCGTCGATTGCCCGTTACTTCTCCGCTCAGAAGTTAGGGCAACTTTACAGCATTGACGTGGGCATTTCCGTGATCACCGTCGGCAACCTGATTGCCCTCGCCTCCATCCCGCACGCACTGGCGTTGTACTTTTACCGGCTCCTGCCGTCGCTCTTCGGATTCCCCTGGCACGGCGGTTCCTACAAGCTGACGAATCGCCGGATTGTCGAACTCTGCAACGAGGTTAGCTTCGGGGAAGTCCCACGCTGGATGCGGATCGTTGGATCGGTCAAGTTTATCGTGCTCGGCGCCATCGTGCTGCTGGTCCTGCTAACCGGTTGGGGCCCTCCCGCGTCGCTCCTGCAATGGGCCATTGCGGCCGTCGGTTGCCTGTTGGCACTGGGCGGAATCGTCCCCCTGGCCGCCGAAGCGTTGGGCGAGCCGATTCCGATGCCCTGTCTCTACTTCGACAGGGAAGTGAAAGCAATCGAGCTGGACCGGTTCGACTCGATTGAGATTGATCGCAAGCCGGGCCAGGCATGGTTTGACGCGGGCGACCTGGTTTTCAAGCGAGGGGACGTCGAGACCTTCCGGCTGGAAGGCGTGTCGCGGCCCGAGTCATTCCGGCATACGTGCCTCAAGTCGCACGCCTCGTTTGTCGGGGTCAAACAAGCTTTGGAGCGGGCTGCGGTTCCAGCGTAGCCATCGCCTCGACCAACAGATGCAATGCGGCGGCGGCCGATTCAACCGTCAATGACGCCGTCTCCTTGTTCTGCGCTGTGACCTGCTCGGTCGTTAGCGGCAAGTGCACGAAGGTCGCCTTGGTCTGCAAGTTCATCTTCTCGGCCAGGTAATGCGTCATATACAGTGTCGCGTTGCAGAGCTGCGTCCCGGCGTGAAACGAAACGGAAGCGGGAATCCCGGCTTCGCGTAGCTTGCGGACCCAATCCGCCAGCGGCAGGCCGCTATGGTAAGCCACCGGACCATCGCCCACCAACTGCCGATACTGCTCGGGCGGGTCGTCCGAGTGACCTCCCACGTTGACGCCGATCGCTTCCAGACGGACGGTCGTCAAACCGGGCGCCTGCCCCAGGTGCAAGACATAGTGATAGTCGGCCGCCAGATCTTTCGTCAGCCGCCGCTGCACCTCGGCGAAGTTCACCGGATAGAGGCGTGTGGTGACCGGCCGATCCGCCTTCATCGTCTTGGTGAATTCGACCAGTGCCTGCCAACCCGAGTTCTCATTCCACGAATCGTATGGCTCGAATGCGGTGATCAAAATCTTTGCCATCAACTCGTCCGGCCCAAACCGCCTCGGATCCAAATACACGCTCGCGACCATTTATATAGCCGCGCCCCCGGCCGTTGGCAAGAAACCGGACGCGGTACTGGATTGGCCAAGCGTGGTAAAGTACCCTATCTGGGATGAACCTTGCGGCTTGGGAGGTCTCTGCACGGAGGGTGGTCATGCCACCCGATCGGCGACACCAGCCAAACGACCGATCCAACCAGCCTCCTGCCCAACCAGCTTACCGGCTGTTTCGTCGGATCCCGTGTCGACTTTGCTGTTCCACCTTCACAAGCCTCCCCACCGTCCTGCCCCACACCGAATCTCGGAAACGCTATTGAGGAGTTTCGCGATGAACAAATATGCCCTCCCCGTGATGATCGCCCTTGGTGTCGCCCTGTTTGCGAACTCGGTCAAGGCGGTCGCGGCCGACAGTATCTTTCCCGACAAGAACCTGGAAAAAGTCGTTCGGAAATACGTATTCGAAAAACGCGACAACGAAGAACCGATCGTCGAAGAAGATGTCACGAAGATCTCGACGATTGTCGGGAAGGGGCAGGGAATCAAGGATCTGAGCGGCCTGGAGAAATGCCGCAGCCTGGCCCTCCTGGACCTGGAAGACAATGAGATCGACAACATCGATGCGATCAAGGACCTGAAGAACATTCAGTCGCTGAATCTGGCGAAGAACAAGATCAAGGATATCAAGGCGGTCGCCGAATTGACGAAGCTTCAGTACGTGCACTTGGCGAACAACGACATCAGTGACCTGGCACCGTTGGCCAAGCTGGAGAACCTGCGGTCGTTGTATCTTTCAAACAATCAAGTCAAGGACCTCACGCCGATCGCCAAGCTGGAAAAGATCTGGTCGCTCTACCTGGCCGAGAATCAGGTGGCGGACCTCAAACCGTTGGCCGGCCTCAAATGGCTCGACTCGCTGGACCTCCGCGGCAATCAGGTCGCCGACCTGGCGCCGCTCAAGGCGCTGACCGAGTGGAAGTTCCTGTTCCTCGATCGCAACCAGGTGACGGATCTGAACGTCCTCATCGAGATGGGCAAAAAGGACCGCGAAGGTTCCCAGCGTTTTTCGTACTTCTGGAACATTTACCTCAGCGACAATCCGCTCAGCGACGAAGCACGTAAGACCCAGTTGCCCGAACTGCAGAAGGTGGCCAAGCAGGTCGTCGTCGACAAGCCGGAAGCTGATGCGAAAGCAGAAGTAGACGACAAGGCGAAAGCAGAGGACAAGGCCGACGACAAAGCGGAAGCCAACCAGGACAAGGCAAAGGCAGACAAGGCCGAGGAAAAGTCCGAGTAGCTCGGCGGCCCGTCGCGAGGTCGATGCTTGGTGACCTTGACTGCCGGTGGTACCAGCACGACGTCATGCACAGCATGACCTGCGGAGCTGGCGAGAGAACTCCTGCTGTCTCGCGTTACACGGCGGCCTTGGTGACTGCGGTGCCCCGCCGTCGCAAGGCCGCGTCGATTGCGGAGCGGGTCTCGACGGAAAACACCACCTGCATCGCTCCGGCCGTTTCCTCGATTTGCCGCGCCCGCTTGGCGCCGCACAGGGCGGACGCAATACCGGGTTGGTCAATGGTCCAGCGGACGACCAGTTGAGCGACCGTACAACCTGCGGCGGTTGCGATCTGCCGCAAGTCGTCAACGAAGTCCTGGTTCTTCTGCCATTCGGCCCCCTGAAACATCGGATACTTGGCTCGCCCATCGCCCTCAGCGAAGACATGGTCCCGAGCCAACTTCCCGGCTAACAGGCCCTTCATCAACGGCCAGTAGATCACCGTCGACACGTCGTGCGTCCGGCACCACGGCAGGACGTCCGCCTCGATCCCCCGTTGCAGCATGTTATACGGCGGCTGATGCGCGGTGATCGGGCAGACCGCATGAAAACGGTTCAACTGGTCCACATCAAAATTGGAAACGCCAATCGCCCGCGCCTTGCCTTCCTCCAGCAATTCGCGAAGCGCACCCGCCGACTCGGCCACGGGAACCTGTGGATCCGGCGCATGCAAGTAGAGCAGATCAACGCGGTCGGTGCCCAGACGCCGGAGACTGGCTTCACACTCGCGTTTCAGTCGAGCCGGACTGCCGTCGACGCCCCGGGTCCCGTCCGGATTCCAGTGAATCCCCCCCTTGGTCGCGATCACGAATTCGTCGCGACGGCGTCCGAGCGCGCGGCCGATCAACCGCTCGCTCTCTCCGTCGGCCCCGTAGCAATAGGCCGTGTCCAGAAAGTTGATCCCGGCCTCCGGGCAAGCAGCCAGGGTCGCCAGACTGTCTTCGTCGTTGACGTTCAGGCTGGTCATCCCGGCAATCGGCCAGCAGCCCAACGCGACCGGAGAGACAAACAAATCGGTCTTGCCCAACCGGCGGCGTGGGAAAGTCGTATCCATCGAATGCTCCTCGGCGCGACGTGTCACGATGATCTCCGCTGCGGCATGATCAACCGCTGCGGATTGTCGGCGACTGCCGCCCGCATGGCAAGCTCCTGAGTGACCGGGCGACGTCAGGCCGAAGCGGCCAGAGATTCGACCGTCTCCCTGGCAGTTGCCCTTGTTTCGTCTACAATGGAATTGAGTTCGACCTGACTGATTTCCGAGGAGTTTTTATGCGCCGCCTGCCCATCTCGCTTGCCGTTGTTCTGGTCCTGCTGGCCACCACGCCGATGCTGGCCGAGGAAACGCTGGGAATCAGCAAGACCAAGCCGAGCGAGGGTCGCTTCGTCAAGGTCGACGAAGGCTACATGGTGCCGTACACGATGGTGATTCCTGGGACCGAGGCCAAGCTGACGATGGTGCCGATTCCGGGCGGAGAACTTCTCCTGGCACCTCCCGCGGAGAAAGGTGATGCGGACGCGGACCTTTCGGAACCGCTGCGGATTCGGATCGAACCGTTCTGGATGGCCAAGACGGAGGTCTCCTGGGCAGAATACCTGCCGTTCATGAACCTGTATGAGCACTTTAAGGAATTCGAACATCGCAAATTGCGGACGGTAGACAAGGAGAATCCGGTTGATGCGATCACCGCACCAACCGAACTCTACGACCCCAGCTTCACGTTCGAATACGGTGAGGATCCGAAACAGCCGGCCGTCACGATGACTCAGTACGCGGCCAAGCAGTACACGAAATGGGTCAGCGGCGTGACCGGACACCGGTATCGTTTGCCGAGCGGCGTCGAGTGGGAATACGCTTGCCGCGCCGGTGCCGACACGAAATACCATTTCGGCGATGATCCCAAAGAACTCGATGCTTACGCGTGGCACGCCGGCAATACGCCTGACAAGCCGCAGAGTGTCGGTAGCAAGAAGCCGAATGCCTGGGGACTTTATGATATGCACGGCAGCGTCTGGGAATGGGTTCTGGACGGCTACGAACAAGACGGCTTCAGCCAGTTGCAGGCAAAGGCCAAAGACAAGGTGCTGCCGAGCAACGAGGCGATACTGTGGCCCACCGAGGCGTATCCGCGCACGGTGCGGGGTGGCTCCTGGGAAGACGATCCCGAGGACTGCGTCGCGACCGCCGCGATGGGTTCGGATGACACCGAATGGAAGCTGGAAGATCCAAACTTGCCCCTCAGTCCCTGGTGGTTCACCAGCGATCCGGCGCGTGGAGTCGGCTTCCGCATGGTGCGTCCGCTGCATGCTCCCACCAAGCAGGCTATGGCCAAGTACTGGGATCCCGATCACCCGGATATCGAGTTCGACATCGATGGTCGCCTGAGTGAAGGCCGTGGTGTTCTCGGGCTGGTCGACCCCGACCTGCCGGCCGCCATCAAGTCGCTCGCTCAGTAGCCACGCCACCACGACCCGCGCTCGTTCCGGTGGCCTCCCGGTTCGCTTTGCCGTTCGTGCGGCGCGAGCCCCGAAAGGGGCCCCCAGTGGACCTCCGGTGACCTTCCCGGCAGCGCGGACGCGCGCAGCCGGCGCGCCTAGGGATCGGTCGGCGTCGCACCGTCGTCCCGACGAACCAGAACTTCCCCGCCGCGGCGCACGATCGCCGGCGCACTCTTGGGAAGCAAGTCACAGTTGATGATCCTGGTGTGCGAGTACCCGTCCGCATGTACCTGGGCAACTCCGTTGTCGCCAATCAGGCACGCCACCAGCGTCACGCGCGACGCGCCGTTGATGGCAACGCCGCTACGACCGTTGCCCCGGCAGGTGAGGCCAACCAAGGTCGCATCAAAAACGCTGTCATGGGCCTGGATGCCGTCCAACTGAAATCCTTGCACCGTCAGATCCGAGATCACGACGTGACGCGTTTCGTAAAGCGTGATTCCGACCGGCAACGTCGTATGCGATAGTGCATACGTATGAGGCGTCCGCCCCTCTTCCGGCCGAAAATAGACGTGCCGGTCGTACAAACACCACTCGAGCGGATTCAATTGAGGACGCAGTTCGCCGCGCGCTGCACGTTGGCGGGTCACCGGCTTCCCTTCCAGAAACAGGTTGTGGTACGCCATGCGAGACGGGCGGAATCGGTAGACGCGATCCCCCGCATGACGCCAGACGCCGGTCGGCACTTCGTGGCTCCCGTCCAGGATCGCCCCGTTGCCCACAATTTCAAATGGCTGGTCGGCCGAACCGCTGTGCCGCCCCGCTTGCAGCGTGACGCTCTCCCGGTACGGCTGATCGGTCTTCGCCAAGATCACCCGGTCACCCCGATTCGCCAATTGGAGGGCACGTCGCAACGAGCGAATGGGACCTCCTGCCCCGCCTAACACGATCGCCGAGGTTCCGTCGCGACGGTCATCACCGGACGAATTGTTGACAAAAATGTCGCTCGCGCTCGACACACGAAGACCGCAGATACTGATCGCGGCCATCAGCAACGCCAACAGGCGGGAGATTCGCTTTCCAGTCAAAATAGAATGCCCAGGTAAAATGCACAGGACAGAATCCGAGGAAGTGGGATTTTGGCTAAGAGTCAAATCCGAGTCAAGGAGAACTTGTTCAAAAATCGTCGCTGCCGCGGCCTTGGAATGCCGGGCGCGGTTAGGGCACAATCATGCAGGGCGTCCCCGCCGTCTGGCGACGGTTGCCAGGTTCAGGTAGTTCTGGACGCCTGGTTCCTCAAGCTGGCCTCACAACGAACGACTTTGGCCCGATCGGCAATCTCATGCAAGTCAGCGTCAATCAACGCCTCGTGGAGCTGGTGACCGGTGATATAACTCGGCAGGAGGTCGATGCGATTGTCAACGCGGCGAATCGCCGCCTGGCTGGAGGAGGTGGCGTGGACGGCGCGATTCACCGTGCCGGCGGTCCCGCGATCATGCGCGAGACCAGGGAAAAGTACCCGGACGGCTGCCCGACCGGCTCGGCGGTCCTCAGCGGCGCGGGCAACCTGGCGGCCCGTTTCATCTTTCACGCCGTTGGTCCAGTCTGGCACGACGGTGAGTCGGGCGAACCACAGTTGTTGACGACGGCGTACCGCAGGTGCCTGGAATTGGCACGGGAGCAGGCGTGCCGCAGCATCGCGTTCCCGGCAATCAGCACCGGGGTCTACGGCTATCCCCAGCCTTTGGCCGCCCAGGCGTCGTTGGCAGAGATCATCCGGTTTCTCTTGTCGTTGCCGGGAGACGAGTCGCAACCGGTCGTCGTGACAAGCTCGGCAACCACGGTACAGCAGCCTCTGGGTCTGACCCGGATGGTCCTGTTTGCCGAGCGCGATTACGACGTGTTCGCCGAGGTGCTGCGGGGCCTGGTCGCCGCCTGAGTGGACCGCCGGCCCGTTTTTTCGGGCTTACATCGCCAACGTCTTGAGCAATTCCATCAGGTCGTCCGGCAGCGGCTTTCGCTTGCCAAACGTCGCTTCCATTGGCGTGAGCGTGTTCTTGCCGCCGCGAACGCCGGCCATCATGGCGGTTTCGCCGTTCTCCAACGAGCTGACAGCAAAGTCACCTAGCCGGCTGGCCAGGATGCGATCCTCGGGTGAGGGACAACCGCCGCGTTGCAGGTGCCCCAGGATGACAACACGGGTCTTGGCCGGGTACCCGTATTGGACCAAAGACCGCTGCAGATCGAAGGCGCCACCCCGCTCGTCACCTTCGGCCACAATGATCATGACCGACGTCTTACCCCGCTCTTCGAGCACTCGGAGCTGGTCCGCGATCTCCGCGACGACGGTATCGGTCTCAGGGATACAGACTCCTTCGGCACCGCAGGCGAGTGCCGTGTAGAGGGCGATGTAGCCGCTGTGGCGCCCCATCACTTCGACCAGGAACATTCGTTCATGGCTCTCGGCCGTGTCGCGAATCTTGTCCACCGCCTCGACGGCGGTCTGCACGGCGGTCGAAAAACCGATGGTGAAGTCGGTGCCGACGAGATCGTTGTCAATGGTCCCCGGACATCCGACGACGCGGCCGCCCCAGTGCTTCATCAAGTCGACGGCACCTCGAAACGTTCCGTCACCGCCAATCGGAATCAGGGCGTCAATGCCGTGCTTGTCGAGGATCCCGGCGGCCTTGACCAGGCCGGCTTCCGTTTGAAACTCGGCACACCGGCTGCTCCGCAGCTTGGCACCGCCGGCCTTGGACCAGCCGGAAACCGACCGCAACGTCATTCGCGGCTCGCCCGCTGCATTGAGAAAAAAATCCTCGCTCAGGAGTCCCTTGTATCCATACTGGATTCCCACGACTTCGTGCCCGGCCGAGATCGCTCGGCGAACCACCGCACGGACACAGGGATTCATGCCGGGTGCATCGCCGCCACTGCAGAAAACGCCGATTCTCATGCTTTTCGCCTCTCACTGTCCTGACCGTATGCCGCGCTGATCGCGGGCGCTGGCAACGTGTTTCGCGCCATGCGAATGCGCATCGCGAGCTGCCGTGAATCGCTCGCGACCGCCAGTCTACCAGCAGCAAGCCGACCGGTTTAGGCCTGCCGGCGAGATTTGCGCCGGTTCCCGAGGCGGTTCGCCGCGACCTGCGGACGCCGCCAGCGGTTATAATCCGCGCCTCGGATTCGCGTGGCGAGGCAGACGCCGTGCCACCATCATCCGACCGGCAATCGAGCGACTCAGCCAGGCTGCCCCCCCGCACCTTTAGGAGACTTCCCATGACGGTTTTGGATCGGTTCCGCCTGGACGGCAAACGGCTATTCATCACGGGGGGGAGTCGCGGGCTGGGTCGAGAAATGGCGTTGGCGATCGCGGAAGCCGGAGCCGATGTCGTTGTGGCGGGCCGTGACGCGGCCAGTCTCGATCGCGTCGCAGAAGAAATTCGCGCCCGTCAGCGGGAAGCCGTTACGTTGCAGGCCGACATGAGCATTCCCGAGGCATGCGAGGCGACCTGTCAGAAAGTCATCGATCAACACGGCCCCATCGATATCCTGATCAACAACATCGGCGGCCGGCGTGAAAATATCCCGACCGAACAGATGCCGTTGGCCAAGTGGCGCGAATTGATGGATTTGAATCTGACCAGTGCCTTTGTCTGCACGAAGGTCATTGGCGGTGCCATGATCGCGCGGGGACAAGGGGGCCGCATCATCAACATCGCCTCGATCAATGCCCTGGTCGCCGGGCGGAAGATCGCCGGCCGGCATTACGAAACGGCCAAGGCGGCGATGGTCCAACTGACGCGGGCCACGGCCGTCGATTGGGCGCCCCACGGCATCACGGTCAACGCGATTTGTCCAGGCGGGTTCATGACCGAGCCGAACCAGCGGTGGGCCAAGATCCATCCTGAAGTGGTCTCCGCGTTCCGCGCGCAAGTGCCCCTGGGGGACCACGGCCAGCCGGAGGATCTGGGCCCGCTGGCCGTCTACCTGGCCAGTGACGCCTCGCGGTACATGACGGGCGCGTCGCTGGTCATCGACGGAGGATACACACTGTGCTAACGTAGCCCCTCTCGACCGCCCGATCTCCCGCGCCCGCCTCGATCCAGCTTGCGAGTGACCCGATGTCAAACGTCCTGAACATTGCCGCCGTCCAGATGGATGTCACGCTGGCCGACAAGGAACGGAATCTAGCTCGCATTGCAGACGCGTTGGCTGAGACCTCCGGCCAGGGAGCCCAACTGACGATTTTTCCCGAGTGCTCGATCACGGGGTACTGCTTCGACAGCCTGCCAGAGGCACTTCCCTACGGGGAAAGCATCCCCGGCCCCAGTTGCATTGCCGTGGCGGCCGCCTGTGCCCGTTTGGGCTGCCACGCAATTGTCGGATTGCTCGAATCAGACGGCGAACGATTGTTCAACGCCTGTGCCCTGATCGGCGGCGAGGGCGTCATCGGAAGCTACCGCAAGGTCCACCTCCCCTACCTCGGTGTCGACCGGTTCACCACCCCCGGAGACCGTCCGTTCGCCGTGCACGCTGCCGGCGATGCCCGGATCGGGATGAACATTTGTTATGACAGCGCGTTTCCCGAGGCGGCTCGCTGCCTCGCTTTGCAAGGTGCGGACCTGATTGCCTTGCCGACGAATTTCCCGACCGGCGCCGAATGCATGGCAGAGCACGTGGTCAACACGCGGGCCATGGAGAACAAGGTCTACTACGCTTGCGTGAACCGGGTGGGCACCGAGCGTGGCTTCGACTTCATCGGCAACAGCAAAATCTGCGACCCTTCGGGCCGAATCCTGGCGGCCGCTCCACACGCCAACGAAGCGATCCTGTATGCCGAACTGGATTTGGAGCAGGCGAGAACAAAGCGCATCGTGCGTGTGCCGGAAAAACATATCATCGATCGCTTCGCCGATCGCCGGCCCAGTATGTACGGCCCGGTCGTCGAGTAGCCGTACGGCGGCACGCTTGTCCTCTGGGAGACCAACGCGGCGGCCGGCAGTTCTGCGTCTCATTCCGCCGAGTGGTCGACTTCCTGGCCCGTTCCTCATCCGGCAGGCGATGAACTGGGATTCCCCGAGGACGAGCATTACGTGCGGCTGGTCGAACCGGGGCAGACGATTGAGAACGTCGACTTTCTCAATGTGTACATCTCGCTCGGCAACACCCACCCTGGATCCAACAGCGGGTGCAAGTTCCACGACGATGACGCCGATGGCCGAATCGACCCAGACGAGCCCGGTTTGGAAGGGATCAGAATCGATCTCTTTCGCGAGGAGGACGGTGTGTTGGAGTTTTTGCGATCGACATACACCAACAGTAACGGCGAGCACTCTCTTGAGGATGTCGAGCCTGGTCGCTACCGGGTTCGCGAGGCGTCGCCCGACGGTTGATTCCAAACCACACCGCTGATTCCCGACTTCCAGCTGCAAAGCGGCGAGCAGATCGTGTTGGGGGTCTGCAACGAGTTTGGTGAACCGGTCGAATTGCCTGGGATGACAGAACCGGATGCACCCACCGTACCCGTTCCGCCAGCGGACGCGTCCCATGGGAGCGACTCGGCGAACGACGCGTACCGACCGTTTGCGAACGTGCTTGGAAGAAAGCTGGATGACGCTCAACCGGTGCGGGACATGGATGCCGTATTCGAAATTGATGAGTGGTTCGACCTGGTCGGCGACGATCTGCTTGACGAGCTGATCATTCCGTTGGAGCATGCCTGGTCCTAGCCCGGATCGTTGATCAGCCGTTGGGCGTTAGCCCGGTTCCGGCGAAATCTGCTCGAACCAGACGAGATCGCGTTCCGGCGGATATGCGAGCCGCCTTGGGTAGGTTCACCACCAGCGATGGCGAAGCAACGACTTGGCCTGAATGGCTGCTCGTTAACGACTCATCCGGGCGCGCGCCGCTTTAACGAGAGGAACCGAATCACCAGTCCGGTCAGAATCAGCCCGCCCCCGACGATCGTCCACCAATCGGGCGGCTGGTAGCTGGGGGCGTTTCGCCAGGCCACAAAGACCCAGATCGGCACCAGCAGCGGTTCCAGCAACACGATTCCGGCAGCTTCCTGGCTGGAGACCGACTGCACCGCCCGGGCGAACAACCAATACGGGATGCCCATCTGCAGCATGCCAAAGGCGCACAGGAAGGCCGTCTGGGTTGGCGTGGGCCAGGTTTGTTGAACAACGACGTAGGGCAGCAGGATGGCTGCCGTCACGAGATGATTGAGGGCAATCAGCCAGGCCGGATCCTCGTCCCGGAGCCACCGCAGTGAGAGGACGACCCCGGCATAGGTGAAGCCGCCCAGCAGTCCGTAGACGACACCCGGCAAGGACTGTCCCTGTAGTTCGAAGCAGAGAATCAGTCCGATCCCGGCGACAGCGAACAGGAGCAACAGCACATCCCGTCGTTGGACCGGTTCCCCCAGGAATCCCACACTGGCTACAAAGACCCAGGCGGGTGCGGTGTTTTGCAGCCAGATCGCATTGGCCGCCGTGGTCTGCGTCATGGCTGACAAGTAAGTGACGTTCATCGCCGCAAAGATCAGCACCGCCGGGATCAGTCGCGGCGTCCACCGGGGACGTTTGATGAGCGGCAAGAGGACCATACTGGCGAACAGGGCCCGCCAGAAGGCGAGCACCGGACCGCGCACCGCGTACCCCTCGACCACGACCGGCCAGTCATCAAAAATCGGCGCCTTCGCAAAGAACCCGCTGGTGCTCCACATGACGGCCGCCAGGACCAGCAGGCCGCGGCCGCCCAGAGGCGCCGGCTTTCGGTTTGGGTCGTCATTCGACATGCCACCGTTGTCGCACTCGGCAGCCTACGCGTCCAGTACCGCCGAGCCGCGATCACACCGCTCGACGCGCAGCTCCGCGTCATCGCTCAGTGCCGGTCTCCGACCCATCACCCGGCGCGGATCTGCCCCTCCATTGCTCTTGCTCATCGCGGGTCTCCGACCCATCGCTCGGCGCGGATCTCCGACCCATCACCCGGCGCGGATCTGCCCCTCCATTGCTCTTGCTCGGCGCGGGTCTCCGACCCATCGCTCGGCGCGGGTCTCCAACCCATCGCTCGGCGCGGGTCTCCGACCCCGCCGAAACCGCCGACCGAAGGTCTCCCATCCCTGCTTTCCAAACAGCGTCCGTCACTCCAAGTTCCGAGCCGCCAACACCTTCTCGCAAGTTCCCAACGGGGCAAAGCCATCGTCAGCAAGGGCAGCACGCGAAATGATGGTTCGCTCGCGCTGGTCGCGCGGTGACTCTACCGGGTTCCGACCAAACTGACTACAATCGCCCCATGATGAACAAACGCTATGATTGCATTGTGATCGGGGGCGGCCACAACGGACTGGTCACCGCCGCTTACCTCGCCAAGGCCGGCAAGTCGGTCTGTATTGTCGAACGGAGGCATGTGCTAGGCGGCTGTGCCGTCACGGAGCCCCTCTGGCCCGGCTATCGTGTGTCGACGGCTGCCTACGTCATTAGCCTGTTCCTGCCGGAGATCATTCGCGAGCTGCGTCTCAAGCAACACGGTTTGCAGATCTTGCCTCGAAATCCGTCGTCTTTCACGCCCATGCTGGACGGGCGTCATCTGTTGATGGGGCCCGATGCGGCGGAGAGCCATCGTCAGATTTCCAAGTTCAGCGCGCGTGATGCGGAACGCTATCCCAAGTACCAGGACCTGTTGGAGCGGGTTGCTGAGGTGTTGGAGCCGGTGTTGGCCAAAGCGGCGCCCGATGCCTTGCCGCTGCCGAAAGACTGGCGGAAGATCGGCGTCGGCAAGCGGCTTCGCGACACGGCCAAGATGTGGGAGATCTACCAGGCGATGGGAGAGCTGGGGGCGGACCTGCCGGAGGCGGTCGAACTGCTGACGGGGGCGGCCCGGCCGATACTCGAGCGGTGGTTTGAAGCCGAAGTGCTCCGTGCGACGCTCGCCACCGACGCCGTCATCGGCGCCTTCGCACCCCCGTCGTCGCCCGGAACGGCCTACGTCCTGCTACACCACGTCATGGGGCAGGCCGGCGGTGCACGCGGCGTATGGGGGTACGTGCAAGGGGGAATGGGCGGCTTGGCGTCCGCCCTGGAGAAGGTCTGCCTGGAACTGCGGGTCGACATCCGCCGCGAGGCGGAAGTCCGTCACATTGTCGCCGACAACGGGCGCGTCTCCGCCGTACTGTTGGCCGATAACACGGTCCTGGAAGCGCCGGTCGTGGCTTCCAGCGTCGATGCCCATCTGACGTTCGAGAAGTTTCTCGACCCGAGCGTCTTGCCGGAGTCGTTTCGTGCCGCTGTGAGCCGCATCGACTACGCATCGGCGTCTGCGAAGATCAACTTGGCGCTCGCCGAACCGCCCAGGTTCACTTCGGCGATGTGCACCGGGGTCGGCCCGCACCACCACGGGACGATTCATATCGGCGAGACGATGGAGACCATCGAGCGGGCCTACGACGACGCGAAGTACGGACGTCCCAGTAGCGAACCGATTCTGGAAATCACGATGCCCACTTCGGTCGACGAAACGATCGCGCCGCCGGGCAAGCATCTGTTGTCGATGTTTGTGCAGTATGCACCGTATCGCTTGGCGGGAGGCCTCCATTGGGATGACATCAAAGAAGACTTTGCCGACCGCTGCGTCCAGTTACTGGGCCGCTACGCCCCCAACGTACCGAATGCCGTCGAACATCGTCAGGTGTTAAGCCCGTTGGATCTGGAGCGGACATTCGGCTTGACGGGCGGGAACATCATGCAGGGCGCCATGAGTCCCCATCAGCTCTACAGCTTCCGCCCGGTCGCCGGCTGGGCCGACCACCGCACGCCGATCGGCGGACTGTACGTCTGCGGTGCCGCCAGTCATCCGGGAGGCGGCGTGATGGGCGCCTGCGGCAAGAACGCCGCCACAGAGATTCTTCGCGACAGTTAACGCGGGACATGCATCAATGAACAACGATGCCGTGCAGGTCGTCGCGTGGCGATCGCCGGCAGTGAGCTTGCTCCATTGAGAGTGAACTTGCTTGAATCGCCCCCCATCTCGGCCGCAATGCGCCAGCGTCCGGTTTCGTCGGCAACCATCGCAAGCATTGGTGTACGCCCCTCGGCTGGTCTGTTCTCCTGCCAACCGTTTGACCACTGCCGGCGTGGCCCTGGTGTTCTCGTCAATCACGGCCTGCACAGCATGCCCGACGGCGCACCGACCCGTTGTCCCTGCCTTCCGCAGGTCATGCTCGGCATGACGAGTTCTCACTTCTTCTACTTCTTCTTCCTGCTGCTGCTAATTCTCCATTGCCCGCATCACCCCGCATCACCACTGCCCGACGGCGGACAATTCGCCCAGGTTGCCGGCCGAGTTCCTCTTGGCCGGATGGCACGCGCCGACGAACATCGACACCGTCGCCCATTTGCGGCATGCTCCGTCGGCTGCCGCGTTCACTCGCCGATCGCCGCTTTGAAGCAATGGTCGAACAGCAATCGCCACTCGGCCATCGCCACCGCTGTGCAGAGTTGCCGGTCCGCGGAAGGGCCCCGCGCCGCCGCCTCGCACATGTCAATAAACGCGAGAGCATCCCAGGCGTCTTGTCCGGCCAGCGTTGCGGCAAGCGAACTCGCGGGGTGCGCGGCAGCGATCTCTTGCCCGCTGCTGTGCAGGGCGGGGAAGATCGGATGGCGGCCAACCTTGCGGAACCAGAACTTGGCGTTCGAATAGTCCGGTTCGCGGCGGTGCATGATTCCATGCCAGTAGCTGCCCGTCGGCGTGGGGACGGCCTGGCTAAGGGCGTGTGATTCTTCCAGGAAGTTATGACGCAGCCAAAGGGCCGACTCGCAGCACGCCGCCATCTGCCGATCGACGATCGGGCGCCCTGAAAAGAGGGCATCGGCATTGAGTTCCTCGAGCTCACCTCGTCGGTCGGCGGTCGGCGAACCGGGCCCCAATTCCATGGGAGGAGCGTCGGTCAACAGTGCCTGGCACGGCGGGCCGTACTGCGAAGGGGCAAACTCGATCACGAGCGGGCTCCTGGGGGCGGATCGGCGAGGTATTGGTTCGCTAACAATCTACGTGATCCGTGCCGCGGGACCAAGCGGGGCGCGTGCCGACCGGCTTGCACAACGGCGGACCGGCGGACCCTTGAATCGCCGGTCACCAATCGGCTCGGACCGGCCGCCCGTTTTGGTGAGAATCACTATTCAGCCGCGATTTTCGCTGGTACACTCTACCCTGGGCGAGCTGCCCGCATGTACTGTGCACGAAAAATCTTAGATCGAAGTTGGAAGCGATTTCTATGGCAAGTGATCCTTCGGCCACGCCATCGGACCAGACACCCGGCCAACCCTCTGAACCGCACGCAGATGGCCGTTCAAGAACCGATCAAGGAGCGGTTGAGACGCCTGCTGAAACGCCGCCGGCAGTCAGCGAAGCGGCCGGCGAAGCGGTGTCCGCCGCGCCCTCGCCTGAGATGCCAACGCCCGAGATGCCAGCGCCCGAGATGCCGGCGCCTGAGATGCCAGCGCCTGCAACGAACGCGCCGGACGCAAACGAGCCCGTGGCGGCAACGCCCGGAGGCGACGATTCATCGGCCGCCGCACCTGCCAGCGAAGGGACGTCCGCCGCATCGGCTCCCCAGGCGGTTTCCGGCGGACCGAAAGCCGCTCAGGCGGCGCCTCAAGGCGAGCCGACAAAGCGGAAGATCCAGGTGGGGTCACGCCGCCAAGGGGATGCGGGGAGCCGGCCCACGTCGAGCCTTCCGGCGACGCCGCCACCGATGGAACTGCCGCAGGAATTGGTCGACGCCGTCAAGCCGGACGCCAAGGTGCCGCCCGCCGATTCGGCGCCGATTCCGATGCCGAATAAAGAGCCGGTGCCGGTGCCGTCGATTCGCGAGCCGTTGAGTCCTGAGATGCAGTCCGAGATCGACGCCGCCATGGGCGATGTCAAGCTCGACGATCTGGTGGCCTCCCCACCGGACTCGTCGGGTGCGTCCGCAGAAGTCGAAGAGGACCAGCGTCGGCAAGCGACCGTGATTCGTATCGAGGGTGAGAACGTCTTCTTTGATTTGGGTGAACGGGCCGAGGGGCTGGTTCCGATTCGCCAATTCAAGGAGCCGCCGGCCGTGGGCGATCAGATGGAGGTCTTGGTTCGCGAGCTGAACGCAGAGGACGGCTTTTATGAAGTGAGTGTCCCGGGTCAGTCGATTAACGTCGCCGACTGGTCTGATCTTGTCGAAGGTGCGGTCGTGGATGCTCGGATTACCGGCGCAAATACGGGCGGCCTGGAGTGCATGGTGGGTAACATTCGCGGCTTCATTCCGGCCAGCCAGGTTGCCATGTTCCGTGTTGAAGATTTCGCCGAATACATCGGGCAGAGTTTGCCCTGTGTCTGCACTGAGGTGAACGAGCGGAAGAAGAATCTGGTGGTAAGCCACCGGGCAGTCTTGGAACGCGAACGCGAAGAGGCGAAGAAGCAGTTGCTTGAGGATCTCAAGCCTGGTCAAGTGCGCGAAGGGGTGGTTCGCAGCCTGCGTGACTTCGGCGCGTTCGTCGACCTGGGCGGTCTCGACGGCCTGATCCACATCAGCCAGCTCAGCTGGGAGCGGGTCAAGCATCCCAGTGATGTGTTGACCGAAGGCCAGAAGGTCAAAGTGAAGGTCGAGAAGGTCAATCTCGATACGGGGAAGATCGGATTGAGTTTTCGGGATCTGACCGAGCATCCCTGGAACGACATTGAGACCAAGTGTGTCGTCGGAAGTGTGATGACCGGCAACGTCACGCGGACCGCCAAGTTTGGTGCGTTCGTGCGGCTCTTTCCCGGCGTCGAGGGTCTGATCCACATTTCCGAGCTGTCCCATCAACGGGTTCGCAGCGTCGACGACGTCCTCAAGGAAGGCCAGGAGATCGAAGTCAAGGTGATGTCGGTCGACCGGGAGTCACAGCGGATTGGCCTTTCATTGAAGGCGACTCTGCCGGAGCCAAAGGCCGAAAAGACCGCAGAGGCCGACGAGCCGCCACCCAAGCCGGTCGTGCCCAAACGCAACAAGCCACTCAAAGGCGGCGTCGGCCGCGGATCGGGCGGCGAAAGCGTTGGACTCAACTGGTAGAGACTCAAGTCGACACGCTTCCTGACTGACTGACTGGCTGGCTACCTACCTGCCATGGCTCTGCGAATGGCAGGCACGCCCCGGACCACGCGCTGAACGCGCTGTGCGCGGGTCTCCCGACCCCGCACGACCGCGCTGTGCGCGGGTCTCCCAACCCCGCACGACCGCAAGGCCTGCGCTGTGCGCGGGTCTCCCGACCCCGCACGACTGCGCTGTGCGCGGGTCTCCCTTCCCTGAAAGAGTTGATGCTGTCAAGGGGTCGTCGGTACATAAGTTTTGCGCCGAAGCCGGTGGCTTCGTTTTTTCTTGTTTCGCACGGAGACTCGTTGGTTGTTGCGGTTCATTCTGCG
>JAUIGN010000079.1 GCA_030430075.1 bacterium | reverse complement strand
GGTTGCCCTGGAACTACCAGGCAGCCGTCGAGACCGAGGAAGCCCTCGTCGATGCCAGCTGATCTCGCTGGCTTGCCCCCACCGCTGGCGACCAAAAATCGCGATTGCATGCTTGCCGGAAGGACACCGATGATCTTGCCTGGCTGAGTGCCCGCTTCCATGCCCGCTCGCATGCCATCGCGGTCAAGCTTCAGCAGAACCCGCGGGAAGTCGTCGCTGTCCATGAAGCCCGCCCGCTGCTCTTCGATCCGGTTGGGCGTAACAGCCCAGGCGCCGTCGTAGAAGTCTGCCGGGCGTTTTCGAGACGGATCGACAATCAGCGGACAGCCAAGGTCGACCAGCTTCGACCAGAGGTAGTCGGTCACCGTTCCAAAGCCATAGTCGGCAACAAGTATTAGCTGAGGCGTTAATTCGCGAAGTCGGGCGATGATCCGATCAGCTTGACGTTCTTCGATTTCCTCATCGTTGTTTCGGTCAACCCGGACCAATTCACGACCATCTAAGTCGCGGATTCTCTCCTTGATGGTCGGTGGACCAAACAAAAACTGTTCGCAAGTCACACCGAGCACGTCAACCATCTCAGCCACAGCGGAAGCACCGCCAAGTTGCTCGTAGGAATCCCTGTGTTCCCAGATCGCGACGCCGCTTTCAGGAGATCGTCGATCAGCAATTTGCACCGTGGTGTAGCGGTCAACGATCGGATCTCCGACGACTGCAATCCTTCGCTCCATTGCTTAGCCCTCGTCGTAGTGCTTAGCGTTTGCGTTCTGGATCCAGTTCGGCGAGTCCTGGCCGACGAGCTCGAGCGGCCCGCCAACGTATTCAAGGCCGACCAACGGAAGCCATTGCCTCATCGCGCCCTCGCTCAAGCCTTCGTACGTCAAGACGTGCAGCTCGGCGCCGCCGGTCACCGTGGCACGGACCGCATCGATGATCGTTGCGGTCCGAAGCTTGTGACCTCGTTCATGGCTCACAACGTGACCACGCTTGACCATCGACGCGACGTTAGCGAACCGTGTAAAATGGGGAGTGTGGCGATCTCGGAGGGAAGCAGAGGAGTCGTAAGAAATGTCGACAACGCTTGACAGCCTGCTCGTAAGAACTCCCAGTGTCTGTGAGGGCAGGATCCGGATCGACGGAACCCGGATAACAGTCCACCGAATCGCCGTGCTTTATAAACAAGGCCAAAATGCGGAGGAGGTCGCTCGGACGTATCCTCATCTGTCGTTGGGCCAGGTCTACACGGCCCTGGCTTATTACCACGCTAACCGTGATGAGGTAGAAGCCGAACTTGCCGCCGAGGATGCGGAATACGACGCCCTCAAATCCCAGCCGAATTGAGAAACGGTGATGTCGGCTGTCCGTTTGTATGTCGATGAAGACGCGTCGGAGTCGGCGGTCATCACTGGTCTAAGGGCCAGAGGCGTCGATTTGTTGACCACTGCCGAGGCCGGGCGAGAGGGAACGGCCGACGAGCAACAGCTTGAATTCGCTACATAAGAAGGCAGGGCGCTCTACACATTGAACGTGCGGGACTTCGCCCGACTTCATCAGGAGTTTCTCGCCGCCAACCGATCTCACGGCGGGATCATTGTCATTCCCGAGCAGCGGTATTCGGTTGGCGAGAAGACTCGCGCCATCGCTGCCGTTGTCCAAGCGAATGCAGCCGAGTCGATGCAGGATCGAATCGAATTCCTGTAGAGGATCCGTTTCCTGCAACCCCGCCGCGGCCGAAAGCAACGCGAACTCATCAAGCTCCGAGGCGGAAAGGACTTGCGTTGGTTCTGAAAAACGAGAGTGGTTACGAGGAGCGTTCGTTCCGGCGTACTTTTTCATCTTCGCGAGATCAGAGCGGCAAGGGTCGTTTCCGTCTAGCCGAGGAATCTGGCTCGAGTTCATGCGATCCCCCGTCTGAGCGCCGCCGTCAATTCACAACCTGGTTGCGTTTAACGATAGAAACCAACCTGATCGCGAACTCCTCATGCCTGCGTTCACCGGGCGTCCGCAGAATGCAGGGTTGTCGGACCGTGAATTGATCCGACGGCGACTACCGTCGTCGCTTGCCCCTGGCGGGTTTCTTGCGTTGCTTCCGCTTTCGATCGCGACGCTGTTTTGCCTTTTCTCTCTCCCACCTGGCGTACTCTTGGAACATCCACTCGAGGTAGCCCTCGTTTTCGGTCCATGCTTCGGCCATCTCGTTGATGCAGACTTCGGCTTCTTCAGGGCTGTGCAGCGCGTATGAGTCCGGCATCCGAGGTGGATCATCGGATTGGATCAGCGCTACGACATGTTCGTTGGCTCGGAATGCCGCTCGCATGGCCTTTTTGGACGCTGCCGAGCGACCGCTGCGGCGGAACTCGACCAGCGACTTCATATAATGCCAGTGAGCCGTCTCTTCGCGATAGCCGTCGAGCAATTGTACCGCTTCCAACTCGCGGTTGTGCGACACGAGCAGCGGCATGACCGCGTAACGGACGCCCTGATTGTCGTTGGGGTTCAATCGCAGCATCTCTTGATACTGCTCGATCGCCTCGTTGGTCTGCCCTGCCGCCCGCAGTGACTCGGCCAAACCTTGACAGGCGCGCATGAAAGGCCGGGTTTCGGCGATACTCCAGAAGTGACCGACGGCTTCTTCCATCATCGGTCCCAGCTGTTTCCTCCCGCTATCCTTCGCGGATTGAAACGCTTCAATGCGTTGGTCTACGCGGCGGGTTGCTTCGGCGAGCAACACGCTGGCTTCGACGTGAGTCGCGTCTTCGACGAGGGCCTCCCTTGCCAGTTGGATTCGCCGCCGGCCAAATGCCTTGATGGCCTGTTGGCAAAGAGCTTCCGCCCGCTCGGCGGACGAGTCCAGCGAAGGCTCGGCATCGTCCATCGGTCCCGCAAACCTAGCATGGATCGCTGCATTCAATTCGTCGAGGCTCATTCCCTTGCCGTGCTGTTCAATGAACTCGCCAATCTGCTTGAAGTTTTGCTCGTGGCCGCGCCGTTCCGGCATCATCCCGCGGCGTATCCACTCTTGGCGGTCCGGCGGGACGAGCAGATTCGGGATGGCCAAAACGCACTTACTGGTCTTCCCGAGACACTCGACGGAAGTCGTCCAGCGTCCGGAATCGATGTCCGCTTCGCCTGTGGCGGCCAGCGCCTTGAGCACGACGGTTGCGAAATGGAGTTCCTTCGGAGTTGGACGCCGAGGCTCTTCTGCGGAGAAAAAGCTCATCGACGGGATGGCTTCCCCGGTTTCCAGTGGCAGATCCATCTCGCGCCACAGAGCGACGTCCGCAGACGGTGAGTATGCCGGGCCATCAAACGACAAGCTGAACAGACCCAAATCGCGTGGGTCGGCGCGCCGCGCCATGAGGTCGTAATGATCTTCTGGATCGTCGTAAAAGCCGAGGCCATACGTCTGTGAAGCCGCGCCCAGCACCACGGCGTACTTGAGAAACCGCGGCGGCTTGGGAGCTTCGATCTTGATCAAATCGACATCATTCAGATAATCCCAGATTCCAGCACGGTAGAAAGCGGCTGCCGCTGCCGCAAATTCACGAATCTGCTCCTCCGCGCATCCCGTATCCAACAGTGACCCAATCGGCGGTGGGGCCGCGAATCCGAGGCGTTCCGTCAAGTCCTCCATGAGTTCATTCCAGCGCGGCATCGTCGCGACAAACTTCGCCGCCGTTCCCGACCCGCTCAACAACCGACTCAACCCCTCAGCCAATTCGCGATCATTACACTCGATCTGCGCTGGGCGGAACGGAAATTCGTGTTCCGCAGCGAATTCGAGCATGACGTCGACCACGCATTCCAGACGGCTCATACCTGACAACGAAGCCGGGTTGGCATGCACTAACTCGGTCGTCGCGGAACGCCAGAGGACAAGGGCCGTGTCTTCACGCCAGTCAGTCGGCTGGCCCTCCAGGACGTCGAGCATGGAAACAAGTCCGCCCTGCCAGGTTTCGTCGTGATGAACAGGTAGCGAAAGAAACTGATTGAGCTTGTGTTTGTTCACGACGGCTCTCCTTTTCCGGCGGGGTCCGTTAAACTCGATGCTACGCACTCCAAAGCGTACACTGCGGCACCATCCTCGGCGAGGCACGCATCGTGCGGCGTCTCGTCCCCATGCCGCCACTCAGCCCCACAGCCCGCGCAGTTGCTCTTCTGGCTTGATGCCAAGCGGGAATTGACGGCTGTGTGGATGGTCGGCGATTCCGGCAAATTGGCGCAGCGCCTCGTGAAGATGCTCCGGCCGGACCCGGATGCCGGCGTCTTGGTCACAGGCGAGTTGGTGAGGATCGAACGGTATCGCGAACTGGCCTTCGTCGGTTGCGCCGATGACGCGGTCTCCCTTGATGCCGGGGCCAAGGAACATGATCGAGCCGATCGACCAGTGATCCTTGCCATCGCCTTGATTGTACGTCGGCGTGCGTCCCATTTCGCTCTGCGCAATCACGACCAGCTTGTCGCGAATCCGCAGATCCTCGGCCCGATGCAGCACGTACGCAATCCCTTCCAGGAGTTCAGGAATCAGCTTCATCTGGTCAGCATCGTTGTTGGCATGGCTGTCAAATTGGCCAATCGACAGATTCGCGGAGACGCAGACGCCGGCCTTGAACGACGCCAAGGCAATTTCTGCCTGCCGCGCCAACCGTTGTTTGGGAATATCCTGCGGGATGTGCGGGGTGACGCGGGCCAGCGCCTTCGAGTTGACTTGTGCCGCATAGAGCATACTTTCGGCTCGCTCCTGGCGAGGCAGCAGGGGCTGCGACGCACGCGCTCCCCGATGCTCAGACAACGCCCCCTCGATCCGCGCCAGCGCAAAGTCGTCGTGATACGGCGCGCGCTGGTTACCGCTGATCGCGTCGGCATTAGCGATCCGTTTCAATGACGGAAGATAAGGAACGCGCGACATGGCGACCAGGTTGCCGGTGGCCGAATAATTGCCGAACGTCAAGAACGACAGCGGGCACGAGGGCCCCTGGCACGCTGCGACCAGTGCCGCAAAGGTTGGATAGGCCAAACTATCGAGCTTGCCGGTCGCCATGTATCGCGAGCAGGGCGAATGGTTGTTCACCGCATAGTCCAACCCGTTGAACACGAGCAGTTCGCCGCCAAACTCGGCATAGAAATCCTCATTGCTCAGCCCGCCTTGCTGAGACTTCGCGGTCGGTGCAAAACGGTGATTGCCGTGCGTGACGATGTCTCCTTCGCGGTACAGCCGGTTGATCCCGCCAACGCCCTTGGGGTCCATCAAATAGGTTGTGTCCCAACCGCCGGATGCGTTGATGACGACGTAATACGGCCCGTCATAGGCCGGCAGATCCAGGCCGTCCGCGGCGCGGCCCGCCCGCTGGCCTCGCACCGGCGCGGCCAGTCCCAGCCCGGCAAATGCACACCACTTGAAAAAGTCACGCCGCATCGGGAGCATCCTCATTCATATAAAAACTCGGGTCGCCTCAGCAGATAGGTCACGACAGCGCGCCAGGCGCGGACGGTGTAATGCGGATCGGGAACGGGTGATTCCAGTCCTTGTCGACAACTCCAGGCTTCGCGCGGGTCGAATCCCTGTCGCGATTCGGCGTCTGCGACCACGCCGGCAAACAGGGCAAACGTCCGATCCACTTCGGGCGAATTTGCGTTGTCGTATCGGCCGAGGACGCGCTGATGCAGATGCACAATCGCGTCGCGAATTCGTGCATCGGATTCCGCGGAGACAGCGGGAAGCACGTTGGGTTCGATGCCGGGGAAGAGAATGCGGCGGTCCTTGGGGCGGCTGAAATCGAGCGCCACGTTGCGGCAGGCCACGTCGTTGGCGAGCGTCCGCTGGACCGCTCCCATCGCGCCGCTCGGATCCGTCGCCCGCTCGGTGACTTGCTTCGAATCAATGCCACCGTAAAGCATTGCGGTTTGCCCGGTAAGCCGCCCCCAGGGCTGTCCGAATACGGCAGCTATTTTTCGCTCGAGCTGTTCTGGCGAAAGCATCCGCACGACTCCGATGTCGTCCAGGGCGGCCATCCGCTCAGGCGTCCCCGATTCGGTTTCCAGACGACGAGCACGATAGTCGTCCGACAGCACCCACTCTTTAAGTGCCACCTTGAAGTTGAAATCGGCGTCGACGAAGTGCGACGCGATGACTTCGATCTGGCGCTGCTGTTCCCGATAGGCACGCAGCTTCGCGGCGTACCGCGGGTCGTCGAGATCTGCTGGCGGCAAGAGGGGATGCCGTCCCTTGAGCAGGTAATACGCGTGCCCGACCATCGTGGCGGCAAACCGAGGATCGTCCGCTGTCCGTTCGCCAAGCCACTGGAGCGCCCGCCAGCGCTGGTCGGTCGGCAGGTCGTCCCCTTCGAATCCGGCGGAGAACATATCGCTGAACCAGCCTTCCTTGCGCCGGCCATAGATGGCGAAATTGTTGTCGAACCGCCAGTAGTCCTGAAACAGCCCCGCGACCGGATCGACCGTCTTATGGCAAACAACACATTCGGACGCCTGCATGGTGGGGACTTCGAACTTGGCCGTGACTGCCGCCGCATCCGCGACGCGAGCCGCCAGTTCCAACACGTCCACTCCGAGGAAGTGCTGGTAATACATGCGAGCCCGCAAGCGATTCCGATTGGTTTCCGTTGTCGGGTAACGGCTCAGGTACTGAAACGTGCTCAGCAGGCCCGCGTGCGGATAAAATCCCGTAGCTGACTCCTGGTCTTCCGATCGGTTGCGGCCGACGAGCGCTTTCAATCTCACCGGGACGTATTCAAACGGGTCGTCTGGATCCTTGAATCGATCCTTTACTTCGTCAAAGATGCCGTACCCGCGCGCCGTGTACGGCGAGACCATGATATAGTCCGCCGTAACGATTTCGGTAAATGGCCGGTCATGCCGCACGATGTGGTCGATCAACCGCATGGGTTCGTCGAGCAGTGCCTTGCGATACTCGTTCGCCAGCTTGTAGCCCGCCTGCCTGCGCGCTTTCTCATCCTCGATGTGACTGAGATCGTGACGCTGATACCAGCCCCGCGTCTTTTCGAAGTGCTCGTAGGACAATACGGACCGATCCGGATTCCCGTCAACTCCCAGGGTCAGGAAGATGTCGTTGAAGCCTTCACGCAGTCGCTCGTAAAACGCTTCCTCGCGCAGTATCCCGTCGAGGAGTTCAGGCATGGCCTTCAAGCCCTGTGCCGCCACCACATCCAGTTCGCTTTCCGTCGGCAAGCGGCCGGCGAGCGACAGGGTGGCCCGCCTCAGCAACCGCCGGTCGTCGAGCATCAGGACACCGTCGAAGAATGGTGCCGCGTCCGCGGTCACGGCGGGCGGCCTGGCGGGCGTTGACGACGGCACGTTCACGCGCCTGACAAACTCGGCAAGTATTCGATAGCCGGCCGAGTCCGGCTTCAGCACCTGATTGCCGCCATGATCGAGTTCACCGACAGCCTTTGACAGCAGCAGCGGTTGGTCGTTCGCGCGGAGCGGCGCCAGCTTGAGGAAGGCGTCCCGGTTCGATTGCAACCGTTTCCCTCGTTCAGACGGCCGGGCACGGCTCAGGTCCGTCAACACGAACTGCGTGTCCTCGGCATCACCGCCCTGCTTGTGGCACTTCAGACATTCGAGCGAGGCGACCTTGGGCCAAACTTCCTCAGCGAACCAGACGTCGGCGGCCGCTCGACCACCGGCAGCCGGACAGGGTTCGGCATGGACACCGCGGGCGACCGCCACCCCAACCATAACAGCCGACAACGTGCAAATCACATATCGGGCATTCATCAGATTCGGTCCCTGGGTCGGTCTCTGGCGGTTCCATCGTCATGCTGCAATTCCACACCTCTCATTTTATCGCTGCAACACGCACATCGCGAGGCAGTTTGTCATGTCAGCTCTGCGATTCGAGGTAACCGACGAACATCAAGACGACCGCTCCGATCCGCTCCTTGGCGCATCGGCTTCAGTCACTGCCGGGTGGCACACAACGACCGCGCACCATCACCTGGTCGCTGTCGGCCAAGCAGGCAGTTACCAGATACCGCGATCACCGTCTGCTTTGCGGTTCAGCGTGACCTCGTCGCGGCCCTGTGCGGTTACGCGTCGAGTGACAATTGCAACCAGGCAGCAAGTAACCGCCAGGAAAACGGCGGCGCGAAAAACGGCCATCGGCGAGGCATCCCAAGGTTGTATGGTTTCGAGTCGGCAATGAGTATAATCGACCACCTCCGCGGAACGCGACACGGACGCGTAACGCGACACGGAGACATTTGGGGCGAGATGCAACCGGCCATCGATGGCAGCCATCATGAAGCAAACGCCGGTGGCTGACCACGAACAAACCAACGCCCTTGGCGGCTCGCTTCGCCATCCTGGCGGTTTTCTGTTGATGTCACCCCCTCGTGGAGACGGCACGAGGTGACCAACGAGAGTCATTCTCAACGCGAGCGGGCGGCGAGTTGTACGCCGGTTTTCGCTTCCGCACCGAGTCGTACCCCATGACGCGCAAGACATTCATTTCGCTGGCCACCCTGGCAATTGCCTTGCTGGTGTCGGGACCGGCACCGGAAGCCGACGCACAACAACGCGACCGTGTCCGCTGGAATACGCCGCCCGACGGACGGCACCGGGTCGTACCCGCCGCGGTGCCACGCCGGACGCAGAGCAGGCCCAGCCAGCGATCCATGAATCGCGAATTGGGCACGGCAACGCTCCTGACAAGCGAACATCCGAGCCCACCGCGCAGTGTGCCACTTGCCATGTTGCAGCGGTCAGCGGAAGCCCAACGGAAGCCGCTTCAGCATGCCCCACCGGAAGACCGTCGGCCCGGTGACAACGACGAACAGCACGACGACGCGCCCGCCGCCGGCCCCATCGTACTTCTTGAACTTCCCGAATCGGGAACGGATCCCCTGAAAATCAACTATGCCACGCTGCCGGTCCTCGGGGGCGATCACACGGTCATCAGCCAGGCGACCCGAAATCGGCAGGGCACCAGCATTCCGAACCCCTTGCCGACCGACATGCGGTTCGAGCTGCACAACTATCTTGCGCATTACGACGGGCGGTTCTGGTGTATTTGGAGCGACGGTCCCAAGGTCGAAGATTGGCCGACCCAGGAGGTGCGGTTCGCGACCAGCCTCGACGGAATCCATTGGCAACCGTCCGGATCGGTCACCGGCACGCCGCAGGCGCCGTACGCCTTCATTGCCCGTGGACTGTGGGTGCGCGGCGGCGAGCTACTGGCGTTGGCCGCTCACTACCAAGGCAAAGGCGCGTTCGGCGTGAACAAGCAATTGGAGCTGCGGGCGTATGTGTGGGATAACGACACCGGCGATTGGCGGTTCAAACAGAAGATCTACGACAACGCGATCAATAACTTTCCGCCGCAACGGCTGTCGACGGGTGAGTGGATTCTCACGCGCCGCGACGCCCGCTTCAATGTGTCCGTGCTGATTGGCGGCCGGAGACGGCTCGACGACTGGGAAGTGTTTCCCGTCGTGAAAGTCGGCGGCGTGAAGGGATTTCGGCCGGACGAACCGATCTTCTGGAGCCTGCCGGACGATTCCCTGTTCGCCCTCTACCGGGACAACAGCGGTTCGCAGAGGCTCTTTCATTCGACGTCGACCGATGCCGGGCGAAACTGGGGCACGCCGGTGATTACGAATTTCCCCAACGCCACCAGCAAACTGTACTCGATGGCCACGAGCAGCGGCATTCGGGTTCTGATCCTGAACGCCAACCCAGCGCTGGGCCGGCGTGAATTGCATTTGGCTGCCAGCCGGGATGGCCGCAGATTCACGCGCTTGGCACGGCTGGATATCCCGACACCACCAATCCACGCCGCCATTGATTCGCCCGGCATGCGGAACCGGTTTCGGTCCGGTGTGGCGTCACTGCAATACCCACACGTCAGCGAACACAGCGGCGCACTCTATCTCGCCTACTCCCGCAACAAACTGCAGACGGAACTGCTGCGGATTCCGCTGGCTGAGATCGACGCCATGTTCACGGACTGAGCATGGTGGATGGATTCGCCCAGGTGAACGAGACGTGACGGAGATCCCGGTATGCGACCCCCGCTTTGTGCCCCCCCGCCGATCGCACCCTTCAAATCGCAGTTACTCAAATGGATCGGTAACAAGCAACGGTTCGCACACGAGATTGCCGGCTATTTCCCGGCCGGCATCAGAACCTACTACGAGCCCTTCGTGGGTAGCGGCGCGGTCCTGGGAACATTCGCGCCACACCGCGCCGTCGCCTCGGATGCCTTCGCACCGTTGGTGGAGATCTGGCAAACCCTCTCCCGAAATCCGGCAGCGCTGAAGACGTGGTACCGTGAGCGGTGGAACGACTATGAAGGTGATGCGAAGGTTGCTGCGTACGAACGGGTCAAGTCCAGTTACAACGCGAATCCAAACGGCGCGGACCTGCTCTTCCTTTGTCGCTCGTGCTACGGAGGCGTCGTTCGCTTTCGTAAATCGGACGGCCATCTGTCCACACCGTGTGGGGCCCATCGACCAATCACCCCCGCGTCGTTTGCGGCACGCGTTGACGTTTGGCATGCCCGGACAAAGGGAACTGAATTCGCGCTGCAGGACTACCGCGCAGCCTTCGCGTCAGCGAAGGCCGGCGATTTCATCTACTGTGACCCGCCCTACCGGCACAGCCAGACGATCCTGTACGGGGCTCAAGCGTTTCGTCTGGAGGATCTTTGCCAGGCGATCGCCGAGTGCAAGACGCGTGGCGTGCAGGTTGCACTCAGTATCGACGGGACGAAGAAATCAGGCCGGCAAGAGTGCAACCTACCAATTCCTGAAAAGCTGTTCGAACAGGAAGCGTACGTAAACTGCGGGCGTTCCATGCTGCGCCGGTTTCAGATGGGGGGGCCAGACCCTGGAATCCGAAGTCGTCGCCGATCGCCTGCTGCTCACCTATTCGATCGGTCAACCGCCCGGGTGACTCATCAACGAGCAACATCTGAGTGCGCGTTGCTCATGCGTCGTCATCGACGGTGAGCTTACTCGGAGCGCCGCGAACCTCGGCCCACACGGGTCACCAACCACGGCCTGCAAGTCCCCATCGTCGCCAGGTGATGAAACCGGAGAAACCACGTTTTGGCGACGGCAACGCCTGCGACGGATTTATGGAACGCCCGTTCCACGGGAGACATCGATCGTCAAGGGCCAACCGGCAACGGGCTGCCGGCTGGGATTGCGATCGTCGTCCATGGTGTGCAATTCCATGGTGATCTGCCGTTTCTCATTGTCGAAGCGCACCATCCCGTAACCGTTGTAGCCATGCGCCGTTCCCGCTACGGTCAGCTTGTTTCCGAACCGGTCGTGATGATTGCCTGATCCGGCGATGCCTGCAATCTCTCCGCCTTGTGCCGGAACGCCGGGCCGCCAGCTGCGATTCTGGTTGGATGCGAACGCGGGCAGCGAAAATCCCCAGGGACCGTCGCCCCACCGGCTGATTCCGTGCTGGTGGAGCGTGCCGAAATGAATGTCGCCACTGATCATGACGGCGCGCGACGGAGCGATGGCGCGAAGCGCCCGGTTTCGGGCCGATTGCGGCCAGCCGTTGGAGTCCATGTCGCCATACGTCACATCGTAGTTGCCGATGTTCACAAATGGGGATTGGGACAAGACGGCAGCCAGTTGCCGCTTCCGAACGACCTGTTGGGCCCACTCGGCGACGAACGCCTCCTGGGCCTGGCCCAGGAGTTGCAAATCGGGCCGGTCAAGTTTCCGGGCATCGAATGCCGGATCCATGATCACCTCGGGCGTTCGATTTGGCTTCTGATTGCGAGGGTCCGCAATGGGCTCGGAAACCACTTCCGAAGGTGGCGACTTGAACTTGCGGTCTTCCAGGATGGCAAAGCTGACACCGCCGTAGTCCAGGGAGGTGAAGTAGGCCTTGATACCATCACCCCAGGGCCCGACGTTCGCTGGTTCAGGCAGGTGCCACGTCTGAGTTCGTTCGACCGCATTCACCCACGCCGGATGCATCGGATAACCGCCGCTGGTGCGGCTACCGGTCATGCGGCGAGCGCCGTCACCCCACAGATCATTGGCATACACATCATGATCGTCGGTGATGATGATCGACGGTCGATCTTTCAGCAGATCGCGAAATGTCAATCCAAACATCCGCCATTTGGCAAGGTAGTTGGCCATGGCGGCGGGAACATCAGCGTCGGTATGCGCCTCGACGACTCCACCGCCGGCGTTGCTCTCGTAGATTTGATCGCCGGCAAAGAAAACCAGGTCGGGATTCTGGGCGATCATCTGCGCCACGGCTTTCTCATAGGGAAAGTACTTGTCGTTTACACAAGCAATCGCCAGCAAACTCAGCGTCCCGCCCGGTTGGGGTTCCGAGCGAATCAGGCCGGCAATCTCGGTCTCTCCACAGACAACCCGGTATTTGCGGGCGACCGTCGGTTCCCAACCATCCAGGCGAAACTCGGCCATCGCCGTCAGCCGGTCCACGGCGACCTCGGCTGCCGTTTCCCAACCGGAATCCGTCTGCAACAAAAGCCTGGCGGTCGCGGTGGTGGGCCGGCGTGGATCGGCGTCCGTGTGCGCAGACAGCTTCAGCCGCTTGTTGGCGAGGCAGTACTGCGTCCACAGCAGGCGAGCTTGCCCCGGTTCCTGGGGCGCGGCACGTTCGACCGTCGCGAAGTAGGCCCCATGCTGCCTGCCGTCCGGTGTGGTTAGCGTGGTGGTCAGTTGCGTGGGGCCGGCGGGGAGCACAACATCGAAATGTACCGTCGCCTTGCCCCCAGGATCATCAATTGGCATGGAATGGCTCTGCCCCGCGACCTCAATCGATGCGGCCGTCGAATCGATCGGCCTGTTCAGATAGGGCGGCCAGCGCGACAGGCTGATGCGGTAGGTTCCGGCGGCGGCAACATCGAGCCACCAGGGTCCGTTGGCAATCATCCGTTTGACGACGTGACCGTGCGCCCAGGGTGGTCCACCTTGCGGCATCACCCAATCCTGACTGGTCAACTCGGTCCGCGCCTCAGCGTCGGAGCCGACAACAATCCGAGTTGGCTCCATGCCGGGTCTGACCGACTCGAACCACTGTTCGTGGTCCCTTCTCAGCCGCTGGACGACGTCCGGATACCGCGCCGCGACATCGCTCCGTTGAGAGGGGTCGGCGACGATGTCGTAGAGTTCTCGTCCTTCGACCAGCCGCCAACGCTCGGTCATCGCCGCACCGATCTCCCACGGATCACCGGGCTTGCGATACCCGTTGCCGCCGTGCATCTGGGTGTGCAAGGTACGGGCAGGCCAGGTCGCACCGCCGCCCCGCAACAGCGGCGCCAGCGACCGACCGTCCAGCATCGGCCAGGTAGCGGGGCGCTCGAGCCCACACAGGTCGATCAGCGTCGGCATGATATCGAAATGGGCAGCCAGCCGGTCGATATCGCGCGGGGTCCCCAGGTCTCCCTGCGGCCAGCGGAAAAACAGCGGCACGCGGTGCCCCCCATCGTAGGCCGAGCTTTTTCCGCCGCGCATTTGGGCGTTCTCGCGTGTATCGAGTGGCCAACCGTAAATCCGCGTCCCCTGGTCGAATCGGGCGCCGGCCGATGTCCCGTTGTCGGTCATGAAGATCACCAGCGTGTCGTCCGCCAGCCGTTCGCCATCAAGGAACGTCAACAGGCGTCCCAGGTTCCAGTCGAAGTTCGCAACCATCCCCTTGAAGCTGGCCTGCGCGTTGCTCATCCCCATCTCGAGAAACGGCTGCTTCCATTGTTGGCCGACGAGGTACGGTCCGTGCGGCGCGTTGGTCGGCAAATAGACGAAGAACGGTTTGCTGCCCCCGGCATCGGCGGTGACGGACGCAATGAACTTGATGGCCTCGTCAAACCAGACATCCGTGCAGTAACCGTCGAACTTCTTCCAGCGATCACCGACGAGGTAGGTGTCGTCGAAGTAATCGTTGGTCCAATAGTCCGAGATCTGCGTGACGCCGCCGCAACGATGCCAGACACTTCGCTCGAACCCTTTGTCCATCGGCCGCGACGGAGCACAGTCGCCCAAGTGCCATTTTCCGAACATCCCGGTGGCGTAGCCGTTCCGCGTGAAAAGGTCTCCCATCGTTTTTTCCCGCCCATGCAGCGTGGTCCGCCCCGACGACGTCCGATACGCACCCGTTCGAGCCGGATATCGACCGGTCATCAATGCCGCTCGGGTCGGCGTGCAGAACGGAGCCACGTGAAAGTCCGTAAATCGAACCGACTCTGCATGCAAGCGATCCAGGTTGGGCGTCTGAAGCGTCGGGTTTCCATGACACGAAAGGTCGCCGTACCCCTGGTCGTCCGTCATCACCAAAATGACGTTGGGTTTCGCGGCCGCGCCGGTGATCGGCAGCGTGGCGAGCAACCAATGGGCAGAGATGCATACGCTGATCCATCGAGCGGAACGCATATTCTTCATTTTGGACTCCCGTGGTACCTCGCCGCCGCACCGGGCAATGGCTCGTCGGCAACCTCCCACTGGTCGCGACCGCCGCGCACCGGCATGCGAACATAAAAACTCAACCTCGAACCAGCCCGTGCAACCTTGTTCTGAGCAACTGTATTCCCCGCCGAACCCTTGGTCGTGGCGAATCTGAATCGGTAAGTCCCCCCACGTGCGAATCGCCCTGCGGGCAGTTCCGGCGTGTGGGGCGGCCTTCATCTTCTCGCGGATCTGCATCTCGAGGCAAGACGGGCTGTTACTCGCACGTCAGCCTAATCCGGCAAGTGACCTCCGCAAGCACCCGGTCGGCAACCCCGGCGACGATCTCCCCCATCGGTGTCGGCGAGCCGTCAGTTCGACCGTCGCTTTCGCTGGCGGTTACGCCTGGGAACGTCGTCGGGAAGCGGTCCAGCCAGGGGCGGCGACTCGAAGAACTTACCGTCGTCGATCAGGCGTGGATCACCGCTGCGTTCGAGTTCGTCGAGCAATCGCTTGCGCAGTTCGAGCACCACGTTGGCGTAGGCCGCATCGGCCGCGACATTGTGCATCTGGTGCGGATCCTGCTTCAGATCAAACAATTCCTCGCGGGGACGTTTTCCATAAGCATGGTCGAAGTAACGTTTCCATTTCGGGTGGTTTCGCCGGTCGACGAGCCATGCTTTGGTCGGTCCCGCGTCTTCGTCAGGCAGCGTGACGAAGGTGGTCTCCGTGACTTCCTGTGTGGTGGGTGGATTGTCGCCGCCCAAGCGATAGGGATCGCCGAGCGGATAGCGGTCGGGACGGAAGTTGATAATGAAAAGGTGATCCGCAGTCCGGATCGCCCGCTGTGGATACGGCAGATGTCCCGCTCGGGCCATATCAACGTGGCGTTCACGACCAATCAAAACGGCAGTGCGGTTCGCATCAACCAGCCCTTCGCGATCGGACTCGAGCGTCGGCCAAAGGCTGCGCGCGGTCATCACCTTGGGGACCGTTGCCCCGCCGGCTTCCAACAGCGTCGGCGCAAGATCGGGCAGGCTGACGAAATCGTCCACGACCCGTCCGCCGCGCACTCCGGGGCCGGAAACGGCGAGCGCCACGCGGGTTCCAAAATCATACAAATTGCATTTGCCGTGAGGGAATCCCGGCGGGCCATGATCGCCGCTGACCACAATCAGCGTGTTATCGTACTGGCCGGATTGCTTCAGTGCGTCGAGCAGCACGCCCAATGCCGCATCGAAGGCCTGGATTTCGCCCAGGTAATCCGCCAGGTCCTCGCGGACGGCAGGCACATCCGGCAGAAACGACGGCATCTTGCCTGTCAAGTCACCGGGATTGATGCCCCACAACGCGTTGCCCGATCCCTTGATCCACTTGCGATGCACATTCGTCGGACCGTACCAGTAGCAGAACGGTTGGCCATCGGATTGGTCAGCAAGAAACGCGTCGAAGTTAGCGCGCACATCGTTCAACAGTTCCAGCTTCGCTTGTTCAACCGTCTTGCCGCCGGCAACCAGTTTGGTGACATTTTGGGAAAACCCGTTGATTCGACCGCCGGACTTCTGATAAGCGTGCTGCTGTCTGCCAAACGGTGCATCCGTAGGCGTTCCGGGACTCCAGACTTTCCAGCTCTTGCCAATGTGGTAACCCTTCTCGCGCAGCAACAGCGGCCAGGAAGGAATGGACTCATCCCAGACGGCACCACGCAGAATCGCTCCACGCCCGGTTCGCCAGAAATACTGGCCGGACAGAAGGGAACTGCGGCACGGCGTACATGACGGAGCATTCACGAACGCGTTGCCAAACAGGACGCCTTCGGTCGCCAGCCGATCGAAGTTGGGCGTGCTCACGACGTCGTTGATTCCCTCCACGCCGTCGAGTTGCGCGTAGGCGCTGGCCTGGCGCCCCCAGTCATCCGCGAATGCAAACAAGATGTTGGGCTGCCGCCCCTGTGCCTCCGCGGGCTGGAGCCCGGCGACGAGCAAGACGGCAATCGTGAGGGATGGAATGATCCTGGTTGAACTCATGGCGGTTAACCCTTGAAACCCTGTTGGTAGATGTTTTCGACGTCAGCTTGAGCAGAAAGTGCGGTCGTTTTTGCGTGCCGCTGGGGCCCTCAAGACCGTGATGCCTGACAGTGGAAGTTCTCGCGGTAGCCACGCGCTCAACCGGCTTGCTTCTTTGGTCGATTCGCCTTGGGGCGGACGGGCATTGATGGATCCGGCCAGTCGGGATGCGGCGTGCGTACCTGTTGCATCATCTTCACGGCCTTCGCGACGAGCTCGGGGTGCTGCCCGGCGAGGTCGGTGGTTTCGCCGAGGTCGTTGGCAAGATCGTAAAGCTCGACGGGACCGCCAGGCTGAGGCCGAACGACCTTCCAGTCGCCCCAGCGGAGTGCCTGGATCGGTCCAGGGCGCCGTTCGTGTAACTCCCAATAGAAGTAATCCCGCCGGGGTGCGGGACCGCCTTTGAGAAACTCGACCAGAGAATGGCCGTCCGGCTGGAATCCGCTGGGCAGTTCGGCCTGGCCGAGTTCGGCAAACGTCGGCAGCAAATCCCAGAACGCCCACGGCTGATCGGTCACACGCCCGGCAGAAACCGTCCCCGGCCACCAGGCAAACGCAGCCTGACGGAGTGCCCCTTCGTACATTCCGCGCTTGTAACCCCGCAACGTCCCATCCATGGTCTGATTGAATCGCTTGCCAATGGCCGTCTTCGGATCGAACGAGGAACCGTTATCGCCGGAGAAGATCAACAGCGTGTTCCGGTCGATACCTCGCCTCTTGAGCAGCCCAACCAGGGCGCCAAGGTCCGAGTCAATCCGCGTCACCATGGCGGCATAGTTCTTTTCCCGCTCGGTCCACGGTTTGTCTTTGTAGATGCCCTGATCGTCGATCTCGAAGCGGCCGTGCGGCAGCGTGATCGCATAGAAGAGAAAAAACGGATCGTCCGCATGTTGATCGATCCATTTCAGGACGTCCTGCTGGATCAGTTCCTGTGCGTAGACCTGCTTCTTTCCGCCGGCGTTCTCCGGAATCTCAAGACGCCGATCGTCGTCGTATAGATACGGCGGAAAATAACTGTGGGCATGCCGCTGACAGTTGTAGCCAAAGAAATGGTCAATGCCGTTTTTCAGCGGGCTGCCGGAAGTGTCGAACATGCCCATCCCCCACTTGCCCATCGTGGCGGTCTTGTAACCGGCCGCCTTGAGAATCTTGCCGATCGTGACCGTGTCCACCGGCAGCGGACGCTGGCCCTCCGGCTGGATTTCGCGGTTCGCTCGAATCGGACAGTTGCCCATATGCAGCCCAGTAAAAAACGAGGAACGAGCCGGTGCGCAAACGCTGGTGCCGGTGTACGCCGACAGGTAACGCGTCCCTTCCTTGCAGAGCCGGTCCAGGTTCGGCGTCTGAATGAGCTTCTGACCGTATGCGCCAAGATCTCCCTGAGCGATGTCGTCAGAGAGAACGAAAATCAAGTTCGGCCTCTCCGCCGCAGTTGCCAGTAACGGCGGGCAGGCAAGTGACAACAACAACGCAATTCGCAACACTTTCTTCATCGTCGTCCCCTTGAATGTCCTCAGCCGCCAACCGGTTTCCGCGGTGGAGCGCAGCCACGGCGTACGATCCTGAACCGGCACCGTGGCCGCGTGAAATCGCCTTCTGATGCAGACGGCCGCCGCGCCCATCGACGGCGGGCTGATGATGAACCCAGCCCTGACAGCGACCGCCTACCGATGCATCCCTCAGACCTGTTATAGTTGCCTTAGAGCATCCAAAATACCGTATCTCACCCGACAAATGCCAGAAGGTCCGGTAACCTCAATGATCAAACTTGATCCGCAGATGCTGGGAGCGTCTCCATGCCGGCACTTCGATCGTATCTCGCTGGACTGATGGCGATTGTTATTACTTCGCTGCGATTGGGCTCTCCAGCGGCACGAGCGAGCGGCGAAGATGCCACGTTGCGCGCCGAGGCAAGCGAACGGCTTGGCATCATTCGGGGTCATCGCCAACCCCACGCTGTGTGCACGACCATCCTTGATTGAGACGAATGCAAATGTCATTTGCCAGATATACCCCGTGTTCCTTTCTACTGCTGGCGCTTCTCGGCGCAAGCACTTCGAACCTGGCAAACGAAACGGATGCCGATCAACGTCCCGAACTGGCCGCCTTGCCGGCATCGGTTCCCGCACCTGAAAACAACCCGACTACGCCCGCGAAGGCTGAACTCGGCAAGCAACTCTTCTTTGATCCTCGCCTGTCCGGCAATAACAAAATGAGTTGTGCGACCTGTCACTTGCCGGAAAAAGCGTTCGGCGACGGATTGGCGCGGTCGGCGGGAGCCAACGGGCAACGGCTGTCGCGCAACACGCCGACGCTGCTCAATGTTGGTTTCTTCTCGACCTTCTTTTGGGACGGACGCGCCGCAAGCCTGGAAGAACAAGCGTTGGGGCCCATCCAGTCTCCGGATGAAATGAACCAGGACCTGGATGAACTGGTCACGGAATTGGCGGCGTTGCCAGGCTATGCCGGTCAATTCGAGGCTATCTTCGGCCGTTCCGTTCGCAGGCAGGACATTGCCGCTGCGCTGGCCGCCTTCCAGCGCACGCTGGTGACCCGCAACTCGCCCTTCGATCGCTACCTGGCGGGTGACAAGAAGGCATTATCCGCACTCGCTCAGGAAGGCCTGAATTTATTCCGTGGCGACGCGGGTTGCATTCGCTGTCACAACGGGCCGCTGCTCAGCGACGGAAAATACTATCGGCTGGGCGCGGGTCGCGATGACGAAGGCCGCGGGGCGGTAACAGAAGATCGCGCAGACCTTTACAAGTTCCGCACCCCGTCCCTACGTGATGTCGCTGCAACCGGGCCCTACATGCATGACGGCTCGCAAGCGACGTTATTCGATGTGGTTCAGTTCTACTACCGCGGGGTCCCCTCGCGCGGACCCGGCGGTCTCGACCTGGATGTCGAACCGCTTGTCGGGCAGAGTTTTTCGGAGATCGACGCCGTCGTCGAATTCCTCAAGTCGCTCAGCGGCGAACACGACGAAGTCACGCGGCCGGAGTTGCCGTAGCCTGGATCATTCCTAACCGGTTCGGCGCTAACCCGGGATCCTTCATCAACCGGTGGGCGCTTACCCGGCTTCCTTCATCAGCCGGTGGGCGTTACGGGCGGTCGATCGGAGAATTGTCGAAAACACTCCCAACATGCGTCGTGCCAGGCCGCTCCCGTCGGTCGCTCAAATTTGACTCATTCGTAAAGCTCGATCTGGTACGAGTACTATCGGTTGTTGCCGTTCCCACGGTGGTCGTCCGATGGCCCCAAATCCTGCCTACCGGTGAGCACACTCATCTGGGGAGCTGCGGCCCCGTCGGTTCCCCGCGGTTGGATGGAAAGGGCATAATCGCCCCACCATTCGCCGGCCGCCCAGTAGCAGGCCGCCGTGTGTGTTGCACGCAGGACGGACACAAAATCACCAAGCAACTCAAGCCAGCGGGGATCGTTCCCCGGCACTCCAAATTCTCCGACGAAACCAGCAACGCGATTCTGCTGACACCATTTCAGGAAGGGTGCGACCGTCCTTGCTGCTCGGTGACCGATGGCCCGGTCGAGACGCTGTTCCTCGTCATAACTGAGCTGGTACTTCCCGCTCTGGTCGGCGTCGAAGTAACAATGCGCTTCGTACGCGGTACGACGGAGCGGATCGTCGACCCAGGCACGGGGACCGTTGACCTGGGGAAAGCGAATGGCACTTGACCATTCATCGCCACCTACCAGGATCACCTTACGATCCCCGCGTCGGCGGATAGCCTGCACCGCGGCATTGGAGGCCGTCTTCCAGGTGCCGGCCGGCAGTCCGTGTGGCTCGTTCATCAGTCCGTAGGCGGCGACCGCATCATCATCGCGAAAGACGTCGGAAAGACGCACCCAGAAGTCGACCAGATGCGCAATGGTCAACTTCGCTCCGGGTATTCCCGTCGGCGAAAGCACCTGCTCGACCGGGTGGGATTGATCGAAGGTGCGGTACCTGCCATAGTTGTGAAGATCAAGGATGACCCGTCCCCCCGCTGCTCGCGCCATGCCAGCCAGGCGCTGCAGGCGTGACAACTCGTCCTGTGCCGTACTCTGACCGAGTCGCGGCTGGAGCCTCTCCCAGCGAAATGGGATTCGCATCAGGCTGAGTCCCCGCGAGCAAAAGTATTGGACCGTTGGTTCGCTGGGATACGTGTAGTCGCGCCCGGCGAGCCCGGGCGTGACGTTGCAAAACGTCGGTTTCTCACTCCCAAACTCCGCGCCGGCCAGGTTCACGCCGACTCCATCCAATTCGATCTTGCCGGTGTCGGTCCGCGCGGCGGTGCGATCAGCGGCAAGTATTCCCGTCGCCGCCAGACTCCCCATCGCGGCTCGTCGGCTCATCCCCTTCGTTGTCACCATCATTGTCCTCAGGCATGTTCAGATCCGATTGAAATCAGACCGCCGGCGGCCCTTCACCTCAAGTCGCTGCCAGTTCAAATCCGCGGCGTCGGGGCGGACCGCCGTGAGCTGGATTCTTCCCACGACACCATAGGAATTGCACTCATGTTGCGGAAATTTGTCATCCTGATCGCAGTATCGATGGCGCTCGTCTACCTGCTGTATCGCGGCTTATACACATTGAATTTAGAGTCCGGCTACGCGATCTTCGCATCGTTGCTCCTGTATGTGGCCGAATTCTACGGGTGTGTGCAGTTGTTCATGTTCTTCTTCGAGGTCTGGGACACACACAGTCCGGAACCGGTACCGATTTTACCCGATCGAACCGTGGATGTGTTTATTCCCACCTACAACGAAGAGGTCGACCTGCTGCGCGGGACGATCGCCGCCTGCAAGGCGATGGACTATCCCAACAAGACCTATGTGCTGGACGATGGGAGATATTGTCAAGAGTTGTGTATGGCCTGATTTGATGGCGACGTCCTTGGTTGATTCAAATACCGGTTCCTCTTCTCTGTTCCCTTTTGTTCATGATGGTCGGCTTCTCGGCACATCTCTGCCGA
>JAUIGN010000078.1 GCA_030430075.1 bacterium | reverse complement strand
CCACCCCGAGGCCTGGGAAGGGCCTCGGGGGCCGCTGTTCCCGCCCCTCGGGCCCAACGGAAATAAGCAGTCGGACTGTCCTAAAAACCCGACGCACCTCAAGCAAGCCGAATCAGCAGGAGGAATGAAATCGGTTCCCACGTGACGCGCGGACGCATGATGACTTGCAGCATCACTCGTTCCCCTTCCCGTCGCAACAACAACCGCGGCAAGTGCTTCTCACTGGTCCTTGGATGGAGCGACGATCCTAATTGTTAGTCGGCTAAAGCCAATCCATGGTTGTCGAGCTTCCCAGAGTGCGTCGATGATCTTATCGGAGATTGTGTCGTCAAGATTTTGAGTGCCGCCAATCTCATCACAGATCGCGCGGATCGTGTCTGTGGGATCGTCTTTACATACAAATACCCACAGCGCGACATTCCGTTCCGCAATCAAAGGCCCATAGGCACACGTCTCCTCCGCTGTCACGCGTATCGGATCCTGACCTTCGTGCGGAAGGACATCAACTGAACGACCGTCGATGCGAACGATAGTTGCGAAGCCATCTCTCTTTGGTCGGAGAAGGATACTAAATCCTCGTCCCTCCGAGATTTGCGCAACGCTCTGCGAATCGATTGCGATCTTCTCGCCGCCTGGATTCCCGGCGAGGACGCGGTATTCGAGGCCAACATCGGCCGAGATCAGCTCACCAATCTCTGGCCTGTAGAACCAAGTGGTGGCTTCGTATGCGGCGAAGGCAAGCAAGCAAACTCCAGCAATCGCGCTGGCAGCCATTACCCAGTTTTGCCATCGCGATGGTATTTGAATTGACCTGCGAGTCAGCGTAGTGCGAACAAAATCGTCTTCGGCAACACGAATTGCTGCGTCGTGCCATTCCTGGTACACGGCGACGAGTTCTGCAACTCTTTCGGCCTCTGCTCCTTTGAGCTCTTTACGTTCGTATCGCAGCAGCAATTCTTCGCTCACCGGTTCCGGTGGCGCGCCTGGAATTAGGCCTCCCGCCGAGGAGCGGCTCAAGCCATGTTCAGCAAGAAATTGCTCAAATGCATCATCCATCGGTTAGCCCGAGTCCACGTAGGCAACTGCGCAGGTTTTCCAGTGCTCGCTTAAGTGTTTGGTGAATGCTTGCTGGCGCCTTCCTCAGTTTTCGGGCGATCTCCGCCTGGCTTAGGCCTAATCGGCAATATCGAAAAACTATTCGTTGGAGCTTGGTCAGTTCGCGTACGCAATGCTCCAACGCGATCATCCGCTCTTGTTGCTCCATCGCGTTGAGAACATTCTGCTCGATAGGCACATCAAAGTCATCAACGTGCAGTGACCTGTGACTTCGCCAAATTCGAACCTCGCTACTACCAAGCACCTCTTCAATTGCGTCAAGCACGCTATAGCGGATGAACGAGACCAACCGGTTTCTGCGATGGAAATCCTCGTCGCACGATGCAAAGCCAACATCCTCAATGCGATTCATCAAGCGGAGGTGGGCGACGGCCCGGACATCGTCTTGGTCATCAAGTGACAGGTTTGGTCGATAGCGATTCAGGATTCCCGAAATCAGCGGCGTCGCCAACCTGTGTACCTCTTCTGCTTTAACTTCCCTGTCGCGTGTTCGTTCATGAACAACGTGAAGGATCTGCCCCAAAGCGTCATCGCTACCCGACATCAGCAGGCCCATGATCATCTAGGCGATGGAATTCATCCTCAGCCACTCGAATCGCCGCCTCGTGCCACACCTTATATACGGCGACGAGCTCTGCGACCTTCCTTGCCGCGGCGCCCTCAAGCTCCCTGCGTTCATATTGCCGTAATAACTCTTCGCTCACCGGTTCCGGCGGCGTGCCTTCAACTAACTGCCCCATCTTCGTTCGGTCTAAGTCAAATTCGGCGAGAAATGTCTCAAACGCTGACGCCGAACGAGGGTCATGGGACGCCATGCGCTGAGGATACCACAAATTATTCAATTTCCAAATTTTCGTCGTTAAGAAACTCAGCCAAAAGCCCCACCTTTTCTTAGACGCTCGCTTTTGATGAATCACCGACTGCGGGCATCACTCCGATGGAAGGTAGCCGCATAAACGAGAGGGAACAAGCTGGACAATTCGCTACCGCCATTGAGCAGGCGGGTGAAAGCAGCGGGGATAGGCCAGTTGTTTTCCAAACCAACCATCTCGCGCCATTGCCACCCTTAGACCAGGACGGGATCTCGAGTGGACGTCACTCTAACCACCGCAATGAAGAGAACAGTTCCAATGGTATGCCGCCAACAACAACCTGCTCCGCCGAAAAGCCTACCATGCGATCGGGTTTTTGGTGCCAAGGTTCGTCCATACGCTCTGCTCGAGTATCGTCCCTCTTTTCTTGCCGGCTGTGTCGATCGAGGGATGTTTGAAACGCCTGCGACCGGGCCCGCCGAACGTTACGAGCCGTTCTGGACTCGATCGCATATCACGCTCGCGAGCGAGTATGTGCATCCTCTGGATCGTGCAGCTCACGACGAGGCCATCGCGCGGCGATGCGAGTTGCGGGCACACATGCGTGCCCGGCTCATTGAAGTCCTTCGCTGCGAGAAAACCGTTCGCGTCCTGTTGGCAATCTTTGATGATGCCGTCACCAGGGCTGAGGTCGCTCGCTGTCTTGGTCGGAGGCGGGATGAGGTGACGAGGGAAGTTCAACGCCTTCAGCGATACCTCGCCCAGAATTGGTGAGCCCCGCGCCGCTTTTCTGCCACGCCGGCGGCATCGATCTTCAGTGGCAGCTGTTACCACCGAGCGTCAGATGTCGGTTCGTAACTTGTGGTATCTCCAAGTCGTCAATCGGGCCCTCCCCGGCAGTAGGCTTTCGCATTGGAGGAGGGACGACAATACGGTTTTGGGCAACGTGCTGATCCCGGATACGATTCGCGCGGAATGGGACTCAGAGTACGGGGCGATGATTTCGCTGTCGAATTGCGAAATCGGTAAGCGGAGGCTCTCGCAGACACCGTCGCTCTTCCGGGCGATCTGTATGAACGGCTGTATCTGGGGCCAGGCCAAGGGGCAAACGTTCACCCTGAATCGGCGAGGCTTTGTCGACCTGGCCGAGGTCGAGAAGTCGCTGATCGACAATATCCGTGCGCAGATTCCGCTTGCCCTGGAGGGGCTGAAGCAGCTGCTCAACACGCGCACCTTCCAGACCAAGACGTCGATGAAGGCCTTACTGGCGCAGGTCTGCCAAGAGCAGCGGATCCCCAAGGCCCAGGCCTCGTCCGTCTTGCAGGCTTGGTGGGTGGAACGTCGCGAAACGCCGGATTTGGCCCGTACTCTCTTTGCGGTTGTCAACAGCATCACCCGGGCCGGTCAAACGCAAGACAACCGCAACTGGCTGAAGTTCGATGCCTTGGGTGGGCAGCTGGCCACGATGTCCGCCGACGACTGGAGCAGACTCACCTCACGCGCCGCGCGGCTGAAGTCGACGGAGGTCGATGCGGCCTATGCCCGCTGGTCGCCGGAGTTGACCCCCGAGATTGCGACTTGACCCTAAGCACGACGAACTGTTTTTCCGTTTTCAATCCTTGCCGAGGAGAACGCTATGTCCGCCACAGCCAAGCAGCAAACCGGCCCCGCAACGACCGCCAACGATCAGCCCCGCGACAGCGATGGAAATCAGCCCGTTGCTAAATTCAGCAACGGCACGCTGCATGCCGCCGTCTTTCGCGACACGATCGTCACGAACGATCAGCCGCGAGTCACGTTGTCGATCGCCTTCTCGAAACGGTATTTCGACAAGCAGCGCAATACCTGGGAGACAAGCCGCTCACTGTTTCCTGCGGAACTGCCGAACGCGATCCGGGTGCTTACTCGAGCGCTGGCCTACTGTGAGGAGCAGCAGCAATCCGACGATCACCCGTTCTAGCTTTTCGTTCCGGCCAAAGGCTTCCGCAACCGTCGTCCAATCCCTGGAGAAGAAATCATGGCTCCTTACTCCCCCACTCCTTCGACGCTGCTCTTGCCGGAGGAATTGTCGCCGGCCGCCGTCGAGATGGCCAAGCGTCTCACCATCGATCACGGCTGGCCCATGCTCGAGGTGCTCACGCGGATGCTTGACGATGTCAGTCCGGCGGATGCGGCGTATGCCGCCTTTGTCTCGGTGACGGTGGCGCGGGCGTTGCCGCTGACGTTCGAGCAGATGCACACGCTGGCGGTGCATCTGCGGGATGCGGCGAACCGTCTTGAGGGGACCGCCGCGGGGACCGTGATCGCCAGTTACTTCGACATGTTTGTGCTCAGCGTCGCTGGCGAGCGTGTCGAGCTAAAGGGTGAGTTCTCTACGTACGTTCAACTTAACGATCAGGAGCAAAGCGATGTGGTGCATCCATAAGGCGGTCATGGGCGAATGCCAGATGACCGGCAAGAAGAACGTTCTCTGCGTGTCGTATTCCGTTCGGCCGGATGAGGTTCCCGTCACGATCAGCGTCGCATCCTTGACGGGCTTGTTTCGCATGGAGGCGGCCAGGTCCGAGGCCAAGAAGCAGGCCAAGAGCCAGCCGCTTGTTGAGCAGGACCAGCAGCGAGGCCCCCTGGAGAAGCGCAGCTCGGCGGAGAAGCCGGGCGGCTGAGCGGTGCGTAGCGCCGCTCAGCTGCTGGCCTGAGTGGTCAGGTTGTTCTTTTACTTGTTATTGAAACCTTAAATGAGGAGCTGCAAGATGTCCGCGCATGCGAGTATCCTGCGGATGAATCCGGCGGCCATGACCTTCCAGAGTGTCCTGCTGGCGGCCGTGAAATTGCCAACCGGTGTCACGGCCCGCCGCGTGCGGATGGAACTGGCCGCGGCCCAGCGGCGGGTGGAGGAGATCAACGCCGTCTTTGCCGCGGTGCTGCCTCTTTGTGGTGTGCCGGGGTTCAGGCCGGTGCAGGTTCGCTTGCCGCCGTTTGCCGGGGACATTGATCATGCGGCGATTCGCCGGTCGTTTGGCAACTGGGCCGCTGAGATTGAGACGCAGCTCCCGGGCGACCGGATTGGTTTGGTGACGTGGCATGAGCCGCGGCGTTGCACTTTGGAGTTTGTCGACGCGACGCTACAGCGGGGGCTCCTGGCTAATGCGCGGAACTATCGGCGGCATGTGCATGCGCTGATCAATGCGCGGGTGCATCAGGCGACCCATCCCGAGGTCGCCCTGCCTCGTCAGGCGGCGGCCATTCTGCGACTCATGGGCGGGTTGCTGCCGCATGTTTCGATTCTGACCGGCACGCAGGTTGAGGAGGGCCAGCTGCCGCTTGATACCGTGCATGAACTGACCCTGTTGGGTCGGGTTGTGGACTTGAGTGTGCAGGCCGTGGGGCAGGGAGTGCGGGCGGTCGAGGGGGCTGAGAAGGGAGTCGTTCCTGTGGTTGCGATGTTGGCGGTGCTGGCCGCCGATCCGGGGCTCTGTGTTGGCAATCGTGTGTTTTACGGCTGGCGGGATGAAGGAATTCCGGCGGTCTGAAGTTCACCTCAGAAAGAAGGACAAGATGATGACACAACAAAACCGAGCGAACGGTTCCCCGCGGCGGGCTTCCCTGATGCGGATGGATCAGGAGGGTCGGCCCATGAGCGCTGGGGAGGTGTCGCGGTTGGGAGAGCAGATGCGGGAGCTTACGACCCGCGTCAATGAGGAGACGGCCAACATCGTGCAGCAGGCGATGGAGACCGGGATGGAGGAGGTCCGGCTGGTGGCCAAACTGGTTGAGGATTGCGGCGGTGAGTTCACTTACGAACGGACGATCACCTTCGAGGAGTGACGCGGTTCGGTGTGGTTACTGGGACTGTGATGACGAATTCCTTTTTTTGGGAGGTTGAGATCTGATGAAAATTGTCATTCATGAAAGGCTGGCCGCGGCCAAAGATGCCCCGCCGCGGGAGCCGGAAATTCACTCGAGCACGACGCCTGGGGCGGAGTTGATGCTCTGTCTGGTCTATGTCGGGATCCCCTTGCTGGCGCTGGTCGGATTGGGACTCACCTTCTTCTTCTGGGCGCAGCAGTGACCGAGGCGTTACAGCGCGCTCCCCGTCTTTACGCTGCTAGTGAAACCTACTGAAACCTGATTTGTTACCAAGGGAGACTGAGTCATGAACGTTTCCAATGCTCGTGCAGCCTTGCTCGAGTTTGCTTTGTCCTACGCCGCCATGGCGGCACATGCCACCAACCAGATTTCCACCGATCTGCTTTTAGTCGTGGCCGTCGGGTTGGTGATCGCCGCCCGCCTGCTCGACCTGCGGATCCGCGAGCATCACCAGCTGGGCCATGGTCTCGCGGTGGTGGCATTCGTCGCCCGCGGCGTGGTCGGGTTGTTTGCCACAACGACCGACTTGACGCTGCTGCCGCTGCTGGTCCGCTGCGGACTGTGGGCGACGATTGTGTACGGGGCGACGCGGTGCTTTCTGTCGGTGCACGTTCACGTTTCGCGGCTGACCGAGAAGGCTTTCGACGGGAACGACCGAGGTTCAGTCTTGTCGCCGCGCGCCTCGTCCTACGATCCGGTGGTGTCGCCACCGTCGGGTGCCGCGTTGACTTCGGCGGTAGTTGATGAACAGCCCAATCGGATCCGCCGCACGGTGGAATTCTCCCGGGAAGCCTCCGAGCCACTGCGGACGGTCTACGACGAATCGCGTCCTTTCGCGCTTGACGACCTGCTGCCGTCGAGGCGACATCTTGATGAGCCCGCCGCTTCGTGAGGAATCTGATGACTGATTCTGCTGTTCATTTTGTTGGGAAGGTCGTCACTCGGCTGCTGGCCATCGCAGCCGAGGGCGACTTTTTTTCCTTGGTCGTTGCCCTCGCCGTTTTTTGGTGCGTGGGACATGCGGTGATTAAGCGCCGGCCCGAGTTGCGAGCATTCGGCCACGCGTCGGGCCTGATTGGCTTTCTCGGGTTTGTCGCATGGCAAGCGGCCACCTTCGGGATCTCCGATGGCCAGACGCTGGCAGCTACGGCCGTCCGTGGTCTCTTTGTCGGTGGCTGTGCGACCGCCGCGGGCTGGGTGAGCGCGGTAATCCTCGTCTTTCTCTATGAGCACACCCTGGGACATGCATCGCGACTCCTTGACCCCCATGACCGCTGATGAATATCTCCGATCCCTATCTCAATCTAATCGGTGTGCTTGGCATGTTCACGCTTGGGTTGCTGGCGATGTCCTGGGTACCGTGGTGCCTGGCCGCTGCCGTGCACGCCCGCCAAGGGAGCGCGACGCGGGCCAAACGGACCATTCGCCAAGCTACCGGCGCCACGTCGCTGGTCATCTGGCTCGCATTGTTGCTGCGACCGCAGGCAGCTGCCACTGGGCCACCAGGATTCTCTTGGGTTGACCCCGTCTTGGCGGATCCGGGGTTGGCCAACATCTCGCCACTGGGGCTGTTGATGGTGCGGGCAGTCTTGCTCGCCGAATGCGTCTTGGCGTTGGTGATGCCGGTCCTGCTCGTCGTACTGCGCCTGGCCGTCAAGTTCTACCTCGTTGCGCTGGCGCCCAGCGTTGCGCTGGCTGCCCCGTGGGCTCTTCACCTGGCGACGGCGGGGCGGCGGCGTCAGGAGAAACGTCGTGCGGCAGAAGCCAAGCGTGAGCGCCGCCTGGCCGTTGCCCGCATGCAGGCGGAACAGCGCCGGACCGAGGAAGCGCAGAAGGCGGCCGAGAACGACAAGAAAGCTGCCCGAAAAGAGCGGAGACTCGCCGCGCGTCGCCAGGCGGTTGGGCGTCTTTCCGAGTCACTGGACGAACTCCCAAACCTTCCCGATGCCCGCCGCGCGACCCTGGTTGCCACAAAGGCGGAAACTCTGCGGCCCAAGCATCGCCGAGAGCTTTTTCAGCTCTACCGGGGCGAGATTATCCGTCACGGGATGGCTCGTCTCAAACGCGGTGAGAACCACGCGAAAGTGCTTGAGAGCGTTGCCGAGTTGCTGGCTGCGCTCTCAGTGCCAGGGCCCGATCACGAAGCCGCCTACATTCTGGATGAGGCTGCCAAGCAACTCCCCTCCCCCAACGAAACGTTCCGCGAAGATTATGGCAAGCAGCTTGCACAACTGCTCGAGCAACACCGCATACGAGTGCAAGCCGTTGGTGATCTGCACCTTGATGAACTTGCGCAGGACGACGACGAGCTGACCGAACGTCTGCTCGAACGGGAGCGCGAGCTGCTGAAGGAGAAGCTGCTCAATCTCAACCCGGCCCAGGAGGACGCGACGGTGCCACCACTGGAAGTGCCGTTTGCTCCGTTTCCACAGCCAGAAGTGTCGGCCGAGCCGCGTCACGACGAGGATGATTGAACATGAACCGCTATCCCTTGTTTGCGATCTTCCCACTGGCACTTTTCTGGTGCGACGACCGTTTAGTCCTTTCTTATCTGGCGGCAACCCTGGTCGCCACGGTGCTTGGCTCGAACTGGCTCCTGGGTGGCGACAGCCCCGGCGTGGCCATCTCTGGCGACTCCGGTTGCGGCAAGACCTCGACCATTAACCTGTTGCTCGCGAAGCTGGCCCGTTCAGGCCAGCCGTTCCTCTACATCGATCCCACCGGCAATTCCGCCAGGTTCCTGGAACGCGTCGTGGCCGATCTCCCCGCGAGAATTCGCCAGAATTTCGTCGTCATTCGTCCCTGTGATCTCACCAGTGTCGTCAGCATTAATCCGCTGCATGTGCCTCGGGACAACTGCAGTGATGTGGAATGGATGGCGCGGGTGACCACCAAGGTCGCGCACGTCGTGCGGATCCTGCTGGCGGCCTGGGGCGAGACCGATCTGCACGGTAAGCCACGACTGTTTACCTGGCTGTACCGCATTATCAAGACGCTCGCCAGCTGCGGTCTGACAATCCCCGACTGTCGCTACTTTCTGGATCCGCGCGACGAGCTGTATCTTTCCATCGTCCGCGCAGTACAAGATCCGCTGGCCCGCCGCGCGTTCGAGGATCTGGCGGGGCGGCGGCCGACCGAGGCGGACGAACAGCTCGAATCGACCCGCACGCGGTTGTTGGGGTTTGCCTGCGAGAGCCAGGCGATCGAGCTCTTGCTCGGCCGTAGCGACGAGCAGGTGCTCAAGATGCACCAAGCGATTCTGGAGGGAAAAACGATCATCGTCTCGCTTGAGCTCGGCGGCACGCTGCGCGACGACGACCAGGCGATCCTAGCCAATCTGATCCTGACGGACTTTTTGTTCGCGGTTCAAAACATGCCGGCGGAACTGCGGCGGTTATATGTCGTTTGCCTGGACGAGCTCCCGATCTTTGCAAACAACGGCAGCGGACCGCTCTTGATGCGAAGCGTTCGCGAGGTCCGGCAGTTCCTCGTCCGCTACGTCTGGGCCTTTCAAGGAATGAATGCGTTCGACGACCCTCGCTTTATCAACCTGGCACTTTCGCAGTTGGGCGGGCTGGTGGCGATGCGGCACACAGGCGTCGAGGATGCCAAGTTCATCGGCGGCCACCTCGCGCTGTCTGGGTATTCCGCCAAGAAAGTCAAGCAGACGACGATGCATGAAGTGCAGTATCAGCGCGGCCACGACCTGAAGACGTTGATCGATCAAGCCGAATCGTGGAGCACGGCTGAGCAAGAGGGTTCGGCGGAAGCATTCGGCACGTCGGAACAGACCAATGAGACCGAGACAACAAGTCGGACGGAAACCGACACGCGGACGACCCATCCGGTGGACTTTCGCCGTGTGAACGATGCCGTCGCTCAAGCCCGCGCCAGGACCAATGGCTCGGCCCTCGGTCGATCGAGCGGCACGAAGACGACCTCAACTCGAAATCAATCCACCACTGTTTCGCGCGGCGGCAGCCGAACGTTCAAACAGTCGCTCGTGCCACGCCTGGTCAGCGAATTCGTGACCACGGGCATTCAGTTCTATACTCCCGAGGAGCACGTTCTGCAAAACGCTGCCGCACTGGCTGGCCTGCCCACCGGACACGCGGCCGTCTATCTCTCCGGGCACGGTGTGTATTACGTCCGCTTTCCGCTGATCGAGGATCCGTTTCTGCTGACGCCCAAGTTCGCGGCCAAGAAGCTATTGGCGTTTCAGCAGGAGCTGCGGGCGCTCCCGTATTACCGGTCTCCGCAGCAGATTCTTGACCAGCGGGAGAAGCTCTTGCTGGCAACCATCGAGGAACTCGACCGCTTGTCTGCCAAGCCGGCCCTAATCGTCGAACCGGTGACGAATACTCCGCGCGTGCCACCCCAAGCTTACAAACCCACCGACTATGAGGGAGATTTCTAGCCATGGCTTTGCAACTTGCCCACCGCGACCTGGGTTTCTTGGACGAATTGGGTGAAGCCGGATTGTTATCCGCCGACGATGCCCGTCGCCGCCATTACAACGCGGCGACGGTGGGTGGAATCAAATATACGCAGCGACGCTTTCGGCAAATGGCGGCGAAAGGTCTGATCGAGGTCAACCGCGTGACGCTGAACACCGACCGCGGCCCTCGGAAACTTCCCAATGTCGTGCGGCTGCTGCCGGCCGGGGCCGATGAGGTAGAGGCCGCCCTGGGCGAACGTCCGCCCCGCGAAGTACGTTCGGATCCACCCACGCTCGTCACACTGATGCACCGGGTCGGCGTGGTTCGCGTCCTGCTGGCGATCAAGGATGCCTGCCGGCATGAAGGCCTTCCGTCGCCGTGCTGGATTTTGGAACAGGATACGTACCCGGATGCCAAGCCCGGCGCCAAACGGCACGAGCAGTTTGTGCTCTACGAGAAATTCGGAGCGACCGCGGATCAACGCGCAATTGCCTGCCGCCCGGATGCGTCGGTCTGCATCCAGCTACCGGGCACACCCACCCTCGTCGCTTACCTGGAATACGATCGATCGACCGACAAGAAGGAGCAGATCCTCCGCAAGGTGGCGGCCTACCGCTTGCTGCTCAATCCGGTGCACAACACTTATCAGCGCCATTGGCCCGACGTCAAGAACCCGTTTCCGCGTGTGCTGATGGTCTGCCGCTCGCGCGAGCGGATCGAGAATATCTGCGAATTGATTCGGTCCCTCGACGGCGCTCAGTACTTTCGCCTGGCGATGGAAAAAGACCTCGACGAACGGCTACTGGCCGAACCAATCTGGCGAGCCTCCAATGACAAGCCGACCAGCCCCGGGCGAAGTATTCTGCCTGCCTCTAAGCATCATTAGTCCCCGACTCCCTGCGGGAAGAACCCCACAGCATTGTCAAAGTAGATCAACGGTGTCCAAGCTCCTCACCATCAAGCAGGTCGCTGAAGCCTTACAACTCAGCACCTCGAAAGTCTACGAACTCGTTTCGAGCGGACGGCTCGAGGGGTATCGGATCGCGGGCTCACTGCGAGTCGGCGAGGACGATCTGAAGCAGTATCTGGAGGCCTGCCGGATCCGCAAACCGCAGCCGCGCGTCCGCACCAATCGCGTCAAGCTCAAGCATTTGCGGGTGTGATCTGGTTTTTCTGCGAGAACCTGGGGCTCAGTTAGGCTCGATTCCCAAGCACGGAAATCACAACTCTTTGCAGCCCAACGATTTGCTAATGCTCAACAACGCAGCTGCTTCGGTCCGACAGTCTGCAAAAAACTTCGCACCCCTGTCGAAAATGTCACCCTTTGCCGCATTACTTATTAGGCACTACGACTTGCTCGCGCTCGATCACACCTATTCCTAATAGGAATTTACCATGAACCACCAGCGAGAATACAGTCTTTCATCGGTGAATGGCCATACCATATTCCGTACATTCAGTACGCAGCGTCTGAAACGCGCAGGAACCAGACGTCGTCAGCAGTTACGCCGGCTCTTCCTTGAATCATTAGAAGAGCAGAGGATGGTGTCCGTCGAGTCAAGTTTCGTGGACGGTACCTGGACAAGTGCCGAATATCACTACCTTAGTGACGTAAGCCATCTTGAATCCACGCCAACGACTGTGCAGTCGTTGTTCAGCCCGGCGAACCCAGGCACGGCTTTTCTAAACCCGAACGGCGTGGTCCAGGTCGGAGTCACTTTCGAGGATTTTGGGAGTGGGAATGCGAGCCCAGCAGCTTTCTTTGAGGGCGCTCAAACCGACTTGAACTTTGAGATCGACTTGACGGGACGGCAGGCAACGAATCCGCGAAGAGACGCCTTCTTCTGCCGCACAGTGCTACCCGGTAACGCAACGCAGATTGGTGCCAAGTTGGATACGGAAGACTTCGGTTTCAATGGCTACGCCGTATCAGCGTGGGCTGCCAATGGCAATTCGCCCGTCACGACGGCACCAGCAGGTGAGTCGAAGCGGATTAGTGCAGTCTTGACACGGGACGGGGAAGGCTCCGGACAAGGTATTTTCCACCCGATTGTCTATTTTTACAATTACCCGAATCTGACGTATCACAACACGAACGTTTTGGCGGAAAACGGGACAATTTCCTCCGGCGTAATCCACGTGGAACAAGACGCGCTACAGGGACAAATTCTCAATATGGGGGCGTCGGTCGCTGGGGCCTCGTCCCTGAGGAGTATCCTAATAAGATCGGATGGTACCAGTTCGGTAATCGCTACGACGCCGGTGTCATCCCTGTCGCCCGACGCCCACGCCACGATACCATCTGCGAGCCACCGAATTGACACGGCAATGGCGGCCTCGACCGTCCAGTATCAGGCTGGCCGGATTGGTGAAGCCGTCCTGGATATCGTCAGTGAACGGTCCTTGACGGGGTCCGAACGGGATGCGTTGAGAACGCTGTTCAGCGACCCACAGCTTAGTATCGAACTGTTCGGCTTCTCGCCACAGCAAACGCAACAGCTACTCCAGGCCGTCGGGCGCTTGAATGACTTTGTCCAACATCTGCTGGACTTGCTGCGACATTCACCCAACAGCCGGGCGACCGCGCGAGCACTGCGGTTCGAGCAATGTGAAGACCATTGCCTACTGTCCGTGGACGTCCTTGATCTGGACGTCCTTGATCATCACAGCCCGGTTACCTTGACCTGGTCCCAGGTCAATGGTGTCAACCTTTACCGCATCCTGGTGGCGACCAGCGAGTCCGCATTGCCCTCAGGGGCTGAGGACACTGTTCCTAGCCCTTCCTTACTTGTAAACAGTACGACCCCCGCGATTTCCTGCGCCCTGGATGCCTCTGAAACGCTTTTGGCCGGGATCACCTACTTCTGGCAGGTGCGTGCTGGCAACACGGTTACACAGGAAGGGAGCTTCTGGTCGGACCGCCGCAGCTTCACCACCGCCTTGCCGGGCCTTCCCGCGCCAACTCTGATTAGCCCCGCAGCCGGAGCGACCGCTCAGCCGACCCGCCCGCATTTCGATTGGAGTGACATCTCGGGCGCCACCGCCTATCGCCTGCTGATCGCCACGGCCCCATCGGCACTGCCGCGCGGCGAAGAAGATCCGGTCGATAGCCCGTCACTGGTGGTCAATACACGCGTCACGGATTCGGACCATCTGCTGACGGTCGCCGAGGGCCTGCGGGAAGGGGTGACCTACTATTGGCAAGTCCGCGGCGGCAACGCCGACACAGGACAGGGTGGCATCTGGTCCGGCTATCGCAGCCTGACGACCGCGGTGACGGCATCGGACGTTTCACCAGGTGACTTTGTACGTACGACAACCGGTACGGACGTTCGTGCGACGGCCGGACTGACCGCCAACGAGATCAGCGAGCCGGACTATGCCGGCCTGACCCCCGCACAGACGCTGGGTGTCGTGATCGAAGGCCCGAGTTCCCGTGATGGACTCACTTGGTTGCGAGTCGATTTCGGGCCCGGTCGATACACCGGTTGGGTGAGGCAGGACCGGATCGTGGCAACCGATCTGCCCTACACACGCGGCATTGACGTGTCGCATCATCAGGGACCCATTGATTGGATCCAAGTGGCCCAGTCTGGGATCAAGTTCGCCATCATCAAGGCAACCGAGGGCGACGGTGCCGGCTTGACTGACCCTGTGGCCGAGAGCGCCTTGGATTCGCGCTTCTTCTCCAACATCGGTTCGGCGGTGAGCGCTGGCGTTCATGTTGGCACCTATCATTTTGCTCGCCCTGATCTTAATACCTCGGCAGCGGACGAAGCGGCCTGGTTCGTCCGCCAGGCCGGGGATTACATCGGTGACGGTTTTCTGCCACCGGTATTGGATGTCGAGCACCCCGCCACCAACGTGGCGAGCGCGCAACTGTCCGTTTGGATCGACACCTGGCTTGACGAGGTGCAGCGTCTGTCCGGGGTTCGCCCGGTTCTCTATGCCAGCAGTAGCCATCTTGCGCACATCAACCAGGACCCCGCACAGAACGAATTGTGGATTGCGCATTGGCGTTACAACCTCGAGGACTCGCCCGACATTCGCAATTGGGATCGTTGGGAACTATGGCAGTATGCGGGCGACCCCTCGACCGACCTCCCGGGAGAACAGGCTTCCATCATCCCCGGGATCGCCCGGCAAGCCGTTGATGCGAACGTATTTAACGGTTCCTACGCCGACTTCTTGGCGTGGATCCGCTCGGACACCTTGCCGGCACCGGCTCTCCTCGAACCGGCAAACCGGGTCGCCAACGTGGCGGTGCCACCACGGTTCAACTGGGGCGCCGTCAGTGGGGCCAACACGTATCGGATCCTCGTCACGACGACACCTGAGGCCCTCCCCAGTGGTGGCGAGGACCCTCCGCCCAGTCCCGAACTAATTGTCAACATCACAACTTCGGACGTCGTGTACACGCCACCCACCAGCCTCTTCGACAGCGACACCGCCTACTACTGGCAGGTTCGGAGCGGCAACACGGAGGGCGGCGGCAGCGTCTGGTCGCGGCAGTGGAGTTTCACGACCGCCACAACCACACCCAGCGTCACCCCCCAATCGCTGCCTTATCACCAAGACTTTGCCGGTGCCGACATTATTCCCCCAGCCGCCGGATGCGAGGACATCTCCAGTCCACGCTCGTCAGAGGTTGCGACGATTGAGGTCCGCTTCAGTGAGTCCGTTTCCGGCGTCGATGTCGGCGATTTTCGGCTCACGCACAACGGGTCCAACGTCACCCTTAACGGCATCGCCAACCTGCATACCACGAACAACCGTACGTTTGTGTTGGCGAACCTGGCCGAACTGACGTCGGTGGATGGGGATTACGAGTTTCGGCTGGTCGCCGCGGAATCGGGGATCGAGGACGCGAACTGCAACGAGTTGCGACTCGGCGATGCCGAGACCTGGCGAAGAAGCTCCAGTTCCAACGGGCCAATCATTTTCGACGTTCACAATGTTACACCCGCCCCACGGAACGCCCCGGTCGACTATGTCGAGGTTCACATTCTGGACGACGTCAACCTGGACACATTCACGCACGACGATATCCGCCTAGTATGCAACAGCAGCGAAGTCGTTCTGGATGATACGGTCTCCGTCGAGTTCCGTGGCTCGAACCTCTACCGCATCAACGGCCTGGCGTCGTTCACGACGCCAGAGGGGCTTTACGAAATCACTGTGTACGGTGACGCCCTGGAAGACCGCGACGGAAATCTGGGCCGCGACTCTGCCTCCGACAGTTGGGTCAACGGGACCGTGCCTAAAGGGGTAATTCGGGGAACGATTTGGAATGACGTTGATGCAGACGGACTGCCTGATGGCGGAGATGCCGGCCTGGCGGGCTGGACCGTCTACATCGACGCCAACGATGACCGGGGCTACGATCCCGATACCGAAGCGGCGGCGGAAACGGACGAACAAGGCGAGTACTTGATCGGCAACCTGGACGAAGCAACGTACAACGTGCGCGAGGTGATCCCTGCCGGCTGGAGCAAGACGGCGCCGGAAGCCAGCGGGACGCTTTACTTTAGCGAAAGCCACAATTCAGACGGTCTCTACGTGCTCGTCATGGCCACCGGCGCTGCCACGAATATTGGTGAGAACCGTGTCGGCGGCGGTGATGTCGGGCTCGCCCAAAGTCCGGTCGATGGCAGGCTCTTCGGGACGGCACCCTGGCAGCTTTCCCACTTTTCGTCCGACGGCTCGGGAGACGGTGAGTCGCTAGCGCAGGTAACGTCGATCGGCCTCACGTACGACTACGACAACGACACGCTCTACTCGATCTCGTTTCTCAGCTTCCGGACGCTCGACCAAGCAACCGGCGCGATCCTTGAACAACTGCCTCAGCCGCCCATGGGCTGGTCTTCGCTCGCCTACGCAGACGGCTCGATCTACATGTTCGGCGCGGTGGGAAGCTGGTCGCGATATTATATTCAAGAGCGCCGTTGGACGCTGGTCGGCTTTACGTGCAACTTCGCGGAAAATTTCGGTCTCACGCACGACCCGTTCACCGATACGTACTACGCCGTCGGTGACAACGACACGAATCTGTACACCGTTGACCCAGTCGCCGCCGAGTTGACCGTCGTCGGCGACACCGGGATCCAAGAAAGCGGCGGTCTGGCGGTTGTCGGCTTCCGGCCGGTCAAACGCACGGTGACGTTGGGCGTCGGCCAATCGATGTCTGATGTCGATTTCGGCAACCATCAATCACTCAGTCCGGCACCTGACGCGATCGATCTGTTGGCCGACAGCGATACCGGCATTCTGTTCGACGACGACTTGACCAACAAGGACAATCGCGATTTGGACAACGTGCTGTTTCTGACGGTTGAGGGAACGGTCCCCGGCGCGGTCCTTACCTTTTATGCAGACGGCGAACCGATGGGGAGTACCTCTGCCCAGGGCGACTCGACGACGATCACGACCAGCGGGACGGCCGAATTGGCCGACGGAGTACACCGCTTCACGGCCACGCAGATGCTGCCAGATGGTGGCGATTCGCTGGCGTCGGCCCGGCTGGACGTTACCATCGATTCGACGCTCCCCGGCGAGGCGGCGGTCGTGTCGATCACGACAGACTCGGGCGATCCAGAAGACGGGATAACCAACGGCTCGACACTGGAACTCTTAGGAACGGCGGATGCCGGAGCTCTGGTCACCGTCTTGCTGGCGGGTGTGGGTGTCATCGGCGAGGTGGAGGCTGATGCCGCGGACGTCTGGAAGTTTGACTTCACGGGAGAAGAACTTGCCGAGGGGATCTACTCGTTCAGTGCCTTCGCCACCGTTGCTGCTGGCAACGTGGGGCAGGCCGCGCCTCCATTGGTCGTTGAGATCGATTCGCCCGCGGCGGCGGCCGTCAGCCGTGTATTGGGTGACATGGGCCTGGACGGCGACGGGGTTACCAGCGACCAGACGTTGGTCGTCAGCGGCACGGCGGAAGCAGGGGTGTCGATTTCTCTGACACTGGTCGGCCAGGGAGTTGTCGGGGTGGCAACCCCCGTGACCAGTGACCAGATTACCATGGCCAGCGCCAGGGTGACCATCGACCCCGCCGCGAATTTGGATAGCGGCACAAGCTATTACGCGCAAATCGACAGCGATGCATTGACCGACTTGGCGGGTAACGCCTTCGCCAGCTTCACGGCCAATAATGCCTGGGAGTTCGGCACGCCTGCTTTCGGCTTGACGGTGGGTGCTTGCACGCTCCACAACGGTGGGTTCGAGATCGACTTCAGTCAAGACCTGGAAGTAAGCCCTCTCAATCTTTATGACCAGGGCGGTATCTTGGGACCGGCTGACGTCACCCTCGTCGGCGCGAACGCCCCTCCTGTGAGGGGCCTTATCGTCATCCACCCTGGTTCCAGAGCGCTGACGTTCCTGAGCACGGGCAATGTGCTGCCGCCAGACGTCGATACCGTTACATTGCGGGGCGAGTTCCAAGACACTGCCGAAGGCCTACTGGACGGGGATGGCGACGGCACGCCTGGAGGTAACTACGTCACGACGTTGGAGGTTGCGACGCCACCCGTCAGCACAGTGATCGTGAGGCTGCCGGATTTTAGCCGAGGCGCTTGCCAATCCGTCAACGTCCCGCCACCTGCTACCGGTATCCCGGTTACAATGAGCACTGGCTTGGGGGGCTCTGGCATCGACCTAGAGATCCAATTCGACCCCACGCTGCGCGACATTCAAGGATTTACCCTGAATGAAAGCATCGCCGCACGAGGCGCGACGTATCAGTTCAGTGTCGTCGAACAAGGACGGGCGATGCTGACCATCGGCGCTGCGGTGAGCCTCCGAGACGTGGCGGGGTCCTTTACCTTGGGAACGCTCACGGCAGAAGTGCCAGACGACGCAGCCTACGACGGTAAGCACGTTCTGGATATCACGAATCTGCACTTCTTTGATGACGGCCCCCTGCATGAGGAACTGCCGTCGCTCGACAACGACCCCATTCATGTGGCGACCTTCCTCGGAGATGCCAACTGCAACGGCGGATATAACGCGCCGGACGTGGTGCTGCTACAGCGGGTCATCGTGCAATTGAATACCGGCTTCGCCGCCTATCAACTGGCCGACCCGCTGTTGCTGCCCGATGTAACGGGCACCAGCGCGCTGCAGGCGAACGACGCCACCAGCATCCAGTGCGAGACGGTTGAGTTCCACATGCCCAACATGCCGCCGCTACCGACCTGGCTGCAGCAACCGCCAGCCAGTGGGAAAGACCTGAAGCTGTTTATTTCGCAGGATCTGATCGCCGCTCCTGACCAACAAATCGCAGTTCCAGCCCGCCTTGAGGTAACCGAGGCCGCAGGCATCGCGCTCGCTGGCGGCGGCACGATCGACTTTGGTTCGGAATTGAGTTACGCGATAGTGGTCACTAGTGATTTGACTAGCTTGACGGTTAACTGGCTTTCGATCATTGCAACGCCGGAAGGGACTTTGTTATCTACGAGTAAACTGCTCGATTGCGTTCGCGACACGGAAGCCCGCCTCGTTGCCAGCATTGCACCCAAATTGAGCTTACGCCCCACCAGCCGCAAGCCACCTTACTTGCGACTTGCCCACCAGACGCCAACTCTGGCTCACGACCATGTCTCGGCGCAGGTGACTGTTTCGTTTATACAGTCCGCCTCTTTTGCATTGGCGGTCTAGGGGACTTGTTGTCGATAAACACTGTTAAGTCGATTAATCATTCTAGAATAGGGAGTTAGTTATGGGGGATACTCAGAACACCGCGAGAACACATCGCTCAACACGAGAGTTACTTGCGGAATGTGCGCGCATCCTCAATCGAAAGGGGCCGGACTCTGAGGAAGTCGAATTGTTCATTCGCGAGCACGAGAGCAACCAAGAGTTCGCTGAGCTTGCAAGGATTTCACGCACGCTCAAAAGGTCGCTGCTTGCTCCCCCAGGTAATGCTCGATCCCGTTCCAAAGATGACGAACAATAGTGACTCATGACCGATGAAACGCAGCAGCCTTCAGACGCCGAACTCTTGCACGCCGCAGCCAATGGTGACCAAGTCGCGTTCGCTGATTTCTGCGTTCGATCTTTGCCGACGCTTTCACGAGTAGTTAGAGCAAATTGTCATGCTCTCGGCATCCCTCAGGGACAGGCAGAGGACTTCGTCCAACAAAGCGTTGTTGAGGGGATTGCTGCGGTGCATCGCCGTAATTTTGAGTTTCCAAGAGCTGAGAACATAACTGCTTTGCTTATCACGATTGCCAAACGCTTAATGCTGAAATGGAAATCGAAACACTCTCGCTTCTTGCGTGAACCAGAGGAAGTAGCAGCGCATCAGCAAGACCTTAAGTCCACCCAAATCGTTGAGATTCTCGACGCATTTGAACGTCTCAGCACGGCGGACAGAGAGATTCTCGAACTTGTCCTGCTCGAGGGCCTCTCACCGAGTGATCTTTCTGTGCGACTTGGCGTCTCCAGGTCGACCGCATACAAACGCTATGAACGAGCACTTCGGCGAGTCAAGAAGATCTTGGATTGCTAACAAAGGTAGGACACGTCGCGGACCACATAAAATCTCACAACTAATCCAGGTCGCGCTCAGCTTCCACCCTGATTGATTCAATGATACGGGCTCCGCGATGGCTTAGCTTCCGCAGCGCGCTCTCAAACGTTTCCTCCACCGTTGATTCCGCAACATTAAGGGCTCTCGCGGCATCTTTGGGGTCAAGTCCGTACCGCAGGATCAGCAGCACGGCCTCAACTTCTCCGCCAGAAAGATACTTGTGAAGTTGTCGAATTAGCGACGGCTTTGTTGCAAAAGAAATCAAGATGAGGCCAAAGCCAAACCCCGTTAAGTAGGAAAGAAATGCTACCGCATTCGCCTCTTCTATCTGGAGGGTTTCGCTCAGATTCACTAACTTGAACGTTCCAAGAATGATTGCCTCATTTCCGAAGAACCACCCAAGAATTGTAAAAAGATGCTTCAGAAGATCACCAACCGGCATTCGCTGAATTGCGAGGTCGAAAAACCAAAACATCAAGGCAGCCGCACCCAGCCCAAATACAAAGGGACCTGCTACCAGGAGCGACTGGACAAACAGTGGATTCACGATGCCTCTCACTAAAAAAGTAAGCTATTCTCTGCCATACTTTGCGAATACCGCTAGTAAGCGATGCGCGTCGTAGTACATCTCTTCCACTTCTTCAGTTTCTACGCCAAGCCTACTCGCGACCTGTTCTGGCGAAACTCCATCCTCCAAGATCGCCTTGACCACTCGTCGCAGCCTGTCTGGAAGCCAATCAAATTGAACAATCGCTGTATCTTCATCATATGGACGACGTGGTGGAACCCCGTTCGGTGATTCCAGTCGCGCAAGTTTCTCCCTAATGCAAACATCGAAGATGTTCTCACCTTTGCTATCGTGGCTCAATCCGTTACTGCGGACCTTTCCGGCTGCCATTAAGACAACTTGCTCAGCGATCTCCGCTACATCCCAGTTTGGCAGTTTTCGCCGTTTGCATTCGGCAAGCAATCGCCTTCGAATACCGGGAAGTCTGCCCGTGACCAATTCTTGAAACGCCTCTTCGTCCTTCTGGACGAACGCCGCAAGGAGTTCGATATCGGACCAATCAGATCTGTCACTACTCTGAGACATTCAACTGTCTATTTACTTCAACCAGTGAAAATCAATCTAGCATTCGGCTTTCCAACGTGCTTATACCACATCCCAGGGGATCGCATCCACTGTTAATCCGAGAAAAATGGCACGATCACAGTGCCAAACAGCGCCTTTTCGCAAATCTCAGACTCAACATCTTGGCATTTCCCGGTCGTGCCTTTGATCATGGTCGGTAGTCGCTGGCGCGGATGCGTAGCAGTTTGAGCATCGTGCGATGGATCGGGGCGATTTCAGTTGTGAATAGTTCGATGTCGTCACTGGCGGGCGTCGAGATGGTGTGACGTGCAATGGGCTCGAAGACGTCCAGCACGCGTCGCTGGCCGCTTGCAGGACCGTCCCTCCGGATAGAGCGGGAGCGATTCCACACCCTGCTCTGCCATCGCGTTACGCAACTCACGCTCCAATAGCGATTGGACCATCAGGGCCAAGAAGTAAATCGCCAGCAGCCCCACAATCCGCCTGACGTTCTTCAGATGCACCGGTGCCACACAGAATTCCGTCTTCAATTGACTGAAACGCTTCTCGATAATCGCACTTTCCGCACTAAGGCATTTCCATTTCTCTGAATTTCCGGACGGCGTCGAGGCGGGCATGGTTTGAGTGCGGCGGCTTTCGTTTTTTCTTCGTTCCTCGGCGGGTGAGTTTTTTTGCGGG
>JAUIGN010000018.1 GCA_030430075.1 bacterium | reverse complement strand
TGGACCCGGACACGGGACAGACGCTGAGCACGTTCGCCCTGCCGGACGGATTCAGCAACAGCCTGGGCCTGCAGATCCTGCCGGCGGCAATCACCCTCAACAGTACCTCCGTACCCGCGGGAAGCTTGCTGATCACCGACGGCTATGCCGGCTTCGACAAGATCTTCGCCGTCGATCCGGCCAACGGATCGGTCCTGGCCACCCTCAACCTGGGCCAGGACGTCGATCCCGTGGCGGGTGTCTACCACGCGGGCACCGGCCACCTGTTCCTGCTGGATGATTCGCCGGACGAGATCCTGGAAGTCGATCCCGACACGGGCGCCGTCTTGAACACCTTCCCCGCGCCGTTCAGCATCAACCACGGTGGACTGGCCGTACATCCCACCACCGGCAATCTGTGGATCGGATCCAGTCAAGCCAATACCGTCGCCGAGATGCAGACCGACGGCACGTTGCTCGACCAGGTCGCGCTCGCGCCACAGGGAATCAATTCGGAGATCAGCGGACTGGCCTTCGAACCCGACGGAATGCTGCTGGCTTCCTCGACCCATGGAGTCGTGTATCGGCTGGATGTGGGCGCTGAGGCGTTACGCGCGGCGTACATGCCGGACAACCACACTGCGGCCGGCGACAGCACAATCGAAGCACGCCTCGCCGCACGCGAACTGCTCGAAGCCGCGGTCCAACTCTGGCTGGATGCCGGCTTGGCGGCTGATCAAGCCGCCGGTCTCCTCACAACAAAAATCGAATGGCGAGATCTGCCGGACGACTATCTGGCGCTAAACCGGGCGGGTGCCATCTGGTTGGACGTCGACGCTGGGGGATGGGGATGGTTTGTCGACCCGACGCCACGTGTTGCGCAGGAATTCGCACGGTCGACCAGGGACGACTATTTTGCCGCACTGGCGGACAGTCGTGCCGTCAGCAAGATCGATCTACTGACCGTACTGGCCCACGAGTTGGGTCATCGATTGGGTGCGGGCCATTCGGCAGGCCACCGACCGGGCGTTGGCGTGATGGACGAGCGATTGGGCGCGGGAGAGCGACGTCTCGTTACCGCCGCGGACCTGGATGCGGTGTTGCACGGCGATGAGGAACTCGACGCATTGCTACGACCGCAGTAGCCGTCGTGCCGTCGCCAGCCGTACATGCCGCGCCGGCAACGTCGTGGAGGCCGCCGTACACCGACAACGGGTGCAATGTGTTTCGTCCACTCGCAACCGCGGCGCCACGGCAATCGGGACGACTCGTTGTGGACGTCCGGGCTGCTATATCAGCCGGCGGGCAATTCAGACAGACCGAAGAACAGCCAGTCCGTCTGTTCGTGTCCGACCAGGGCATTCATCGTCCTGACGGGCTCGACCACGACCCGTGCGAACGTGCTTCGAAGTGCCTGGGAAAACGGGCTGCTTTCGGCGTAGGACCAAACCGCCAAGACTCCACCTTTGCGAAGGTGAGTTGCCGCCTGGGCCAGCCCCGCAGGCGTGTAGAACGCGTTCTCTTCCTCGCCCAACGGGTCATCGGGCGAATGATCGACATCGATCACAATGACGTCGTAAGTTTCGACCGCGTCACGCGCCAATCGCTGATAGACGTCGGCCGGGGTGAGTTTCAGTTCTTCTCTAGCGGCCAATTCAGTCGACAAGGGCATCAGTCCACGACGCAGCCAGTCGATCACTTGGGGGAGCAGCTCGATAACCTCTACCGTGGCCACGCGGGAATTCTTGAGTAGCTCGTGGGCCGTGTAACCAAGACCGAGACCGCCCACCAACACCTTGAGGTCCCGGCCGCCGTGCAATGCCACCGACCGGTTGGCGAGCGCCCGCTCGGAGTCAGTGTTGTAGCTGCTCATCAGGAACTCGTGGTTGAGCGTTACCTCAGTGACCACGGTTCCAGGCATCGCGAGTATCTCGCGACGCCGCAGGCAGAGGGGCCCGAGCGGCGTTTGCTCGTAGGCCAGAATCTCCAGGTTTGCTGGCTTCATCGCGTGCCGCCGCCGATGGGAGGGGCGGGGACGCGAGTCAACCCATCGCGGTCCTCACCAGATTACGGTTTGCGTCGGCGTCGCACGGCCCGGTTCGAGTGTGACGAACAACAACCATTCAGTGCGCGTCGTTGTGTTGCGATCGGTTGATGGCAAACGCGGCCAAAGCCCCGGGCGGATCAGCGGCAACGCGCTGATTCCCGGTTTGCTCGGCGATCAACTCAAACAGGCCTGACGCCCAAACGGGTGGTGAATCACCCGCGCTAGGGTCCGCTCGCCTTGAGTGCGATCTCTTTCGTGTTTTCGCCTTCGGCGATGTCCACCTTGATATCACTGGTCCCTTCGTCGAAGTAGCCTGCGGGAACTTTCGTAGCCGCCGCTTTGGCTGTCGTACCTTCTTCTCCGGGAGCTTCCGTCAAGGCGGGCGGACTGACGGTCACCGTGTAACTATCCACGGGGAGTTTTTCAACCACCGAAAAACTTCCATCCGAACCGATGTCCGCGACCGCCGAGAATCCGGCCGCGGAAATGAATCCGACCTGGCCGGCGGTCACCGGTTGTCCATCCAACGTGACGGTGCCGGAAACGGTACCAACCGGCTCGGCACCACTGCAGCCACTGAGCAACAGCAGGGCCAGGCCTGCGGTCCAGGCGGGGTGCGACCAGAGTGTCCGAATCAACGTCATAGTGAAGCTTATCCTTTGCATGGGATTTTCGGGCGAAAAGGAATCCCGCGTTCCCCGGCTTGCGGAGAACGCGGGAAGCGAATGCAGCCTGTGCGACTATTGGGCAACCTGGCCGTCGCTCTTGGAACCGAGCCGTTTCAGCATCAACATGTCGATGGTCTCGCTGATGAAGTCAACACTTCCGTCCGCGCGAGTCGACATGATGCCACCGGGATGTTCCGACGTGAGAATCGTATTGGCGTCCCAGGTGCTGTCCGCGCCGACGGGTGCGCTATTGAGGTTGATCCGGTAGCGAATCGTCGTCGTGCCGCTTCCCCACGGCGACCCGCCCAGCGAAGAGCTGGGAACCGCGGTCGTCGCCGCACTGCACCAGCCTCCGTAGTAGTTGGAACGGATGTCTCGCCGCCGCGTGCCGTTGTTGTCGACAATCGGCCCGGACTGTTCGGCGACCAGCAGCGTGCTGGAGGTCCCGTCGGTGATGTCGGCGAAACGGTTGTTGCGATTCATGATCAGCGTACCGTTGTTGCAATAGATCCCGCCGTATCCCGTCTGTCCCGAGCAGGCACCATAGGTGGGAAACGGAGCGTTGGGATCGGTCGCCGTCCCGGTCGGAGCGGCACCTGCAATTCCTACATAGTCGATCAACTGGGCGTTGTCCCGGTTATTGTTCGTCGGGCTCGGCGACTGATTGGGTCCGTTGATCGGCAGAGAACTGGAAGGGCAACGGTAGATCGGCACGGTATATCCGCCCAGGATCGCGTTGGGTGTACCGGCGAATCCGGGTCGGCAGGCGTCAAACGTGACGTTGAAATCGAGCTGATCGTACATCGGAGCCTGCTCGATGAACGGCAGGATCGCCACGCGCCAGTTGGCTCCATGCCAGGACAGGTTGTACGCTCCGCCGCGTGTCGGCGCCGCGCCTTCACCGTATGGCAGCGTCTTGTAGGTGTCGTGATAATTGTGCATGGCCAGCCCGATCTGCTTCATGTTGTTCGAGCAGCTCATGCGGCGGGCAGCCTCGCGGGCCGCCTGAACGGCAGGCAGCAACAGGGCGACCAGGATGCCGATGATGGCGATCACCACCAGCAACTCAACGAGTGTAAAACCTTGGGAATGTCTTTTCGGACGGATCATGCCGTGCTCCTGAAATCGTCGGAACGGGTAACCGGGTGAGAATGAATTGTTCTTGGCAGGGAAGATCGAACGCCGAAGGTATTGAATGAACTGCCGGCAATCGGCTGAGCCGGCAATTCTTCAACTTCGATGGGTACGGAATCCGCTCGTCGCGGCCGTACAAATTCTGGCCTTATGGGTAAGGGAGGGATGGTGAAACATTGGCCCCACGAGGCAACGGAACAGCAAACATTCGTTTCCACAGCTGCATTCGACAGAACGCAAAGCTTCCGCAAGCGGGTTTGCTGCGTTTCGGCGAGTGCAGTTACGGGCGACTGTCCGTGACGTCTCACTTCCATCTTTAAATACCACATCAGCGGCAGTTCAGCGAGTGGTTTTGTGGATTTTGGTGATAAAAACCGGGGTTTTGTGGTCTTCCACACATATAACCAAGCGATCCACCGGAAGGTTTCGATAAATCGTGGTTCGTCCGGCCGGCCAGTTTATTTGCAGCTCGTCCACCGAAATCTCTTGCCCGAGTCCAAACATGAGCAGCCGCTGGTTGCTGGACTGATATCCATCGCCGGCCGTCAGTTGCCGGACCAAGGTCTGATTCCGCCGATCGGCGGGCGATGCGAGCCGCACGGTGACGGTCGCCCCGATCGCATCGCGGGCGGACTCGACCCCGACCAGCCGCACCGCCAGGAAATGACCGGCACGATTCGATCGGTTGGTCAGTAAGGCGGCCGGCGACTCGAGATGCGAGATCACCACGTCCTCCAATCCGTCACCGTTCCAGTCACATCGTGCCACTGATCGACCGAGATAGGTTTTCGCGAAATAATCGCCGATGTCCGGGGCGTCCCGTTCCATCAGCGGACCGGCCCCGGGATTCTCGAAGAATTGAGGCCGCATTTGGTACGGTCGACCGTACGCTCGAACATCGTCGACGTGCCCGTTGGCGACGATCAGGTCGAGGTCGCCATCCAGTTCGGCGTCCAGGAACTGGGTACCGAACGCAAGCTGATCGAGGCTAGGCCGTTCCAGGCCGAACTCCCGCGTCGCGTCGACAAACGTGCCCCCTTCCTCCTGCAGGTAAAGGGTGTTCGATTCGCGGAGGAAGTTCCCAATGAAGAGGTCAAGGCGACCGTCGCGATTCAGGTCGCCGGCCGCGATCCCCATGCAACCCTCCGCTCGGCCATTGGCGTTCAACGCCAAGCCCGTGGCAACCCCGCATTCGACGAACAGCGGCCCGGCGTCCGTACCAGGCTCAGCGTCAGACCGCCGCTCGTCACCCGCTGCCGTCCCTAGGGCGGTTCCCGCAGGCATCTGATTGGCCAGCAAGAAGTTGGGGGTCGTGTCGTTGGCGATGAACAGGCTGAGCCGTCCGGATCCGTCGAAATCACCGGCCACGATCCCCAAACCTCGCCCCTCCAAAGGCTCGATACCAGCCCAGCTCGTGGCGTCCGTGAAGCGGCCGTCACCCTGGTTCAGCTTAAGTTGGTCCGGTGCGGCGGGAAAGTGAAACGGCATGCACATCCGGGGTGTTCCGTCGGCGTGTTTGCAGGTCCGTTCAAAGACATCCGGCGCGTCCACGTAATTCACGTCGTACAAATCGGGTAGCCCATCGCCGTTCACGTCGGCCATCAGGCAACTGGTCGTCCATTGTTCGGTATCACCGGCCACCTGCGACGAAACGTCGCGAAACGTTCCATCGCCGTTGTTTACCCAAAGTCGATTGGCACCGATGTTGGCGATGTAGAGATCGGGAAACCCGTCGTTGTTGAAGTCACCCACGGTGGCACCGTGGCTGAATTGGGGCTCGATAACTGCCGCCGCGGCGGTCACGTCGCCGAATGACTGGCCGTCGATGTTGCGCGCCAGATAATCGAGGTGCGTGCGTTGCGTTTCCTGGGGCGGCCAGGGGGCGCCCTGTGTCAGGTAGATGTCGGGCCAACCGTCCAGATCGTAGTCGAGAATGGCGACCCCGCCGCCCGGGAATTCGTACATCCGCTTTCCTTCGGCCGCGGGTCGGCTGTTGCAAAAGTAGCGAAAATCAATTCCAACGGCCTCCGCGTTCTCCTCAAAAGCAATCGCGGTTGCGGCACGTTCCGTAGCAGCCGGCTCGTCTGCCTCACCCGACTGCCAGTCGGGCAAGGGGTCGCCGGAGAAGTCCAGCCTGGCGAGCGGGTCGACGGATACCAGCGCGCCGGGCGCCAGGGCTTCTAGCTGGGGGTTCAACGTGTTCCGCAGGTTGTACGCCCATTGCTCGTCCGCATTCATCCGCAGGGCGACGACGCACCACCCCCAGGCCTCCCACAGCCGTCCGACGCGAACCAGTTGTTCGGCGACGGCCCGCATCGGTTGCAAGTCGCGATGTTCGGTTTGCAACAACACATCTTGTCGTTGGCGGAGTTCCTGCAGTTGCTCGCCCCGTGCCAGCAACGGGGCCGCGGCCTCCGCTTCGCCGGCCCGCAACAAGAGCTGCCCGAACTGGTAGAGGGCGGCCCGATGATTGGGGTCGCGCCGCAAGGCCTCCCAATAACAACGTCTGGCAACCGCCACTTCACCCCGATCCCGCGCCCACTCGGCCCGCAACGCCCAGATCTCCGGATGCGCGTCGGCCACAGCCGGCAACCGACGATGCCATGCGAGAAAGGCCTCTGCGTCCCGGACTTCGAGCAGGATCTTCCCCAGTCGGGCCTGAGCGTCAAGCAGGGTGGGATCCAAGCGAACCGCTTCGCTCAACAACACGGTCGCCTGGTCCGGGGGAAGCCTGAACGTGACCGACGCGGCCAGCCCCAGAAGGATCGCAGCGTCTTCCCGGTCCGCAACATGGCAATCGCGGAGCAGCTCCGGATCATTGATCGTTCCATTCGGCATGCCCAGCAGGGTCAACTGATCCAGGTCGACATGGCCCTGGCGGAAGAGATCCAGGATCAACGGTACCGCCTCGGTCGTACGGCCTTCGATCGCCAGCAGGTTTGCCAGCCGGTCGAGTGCCCGCACATGCGTGGGCTCGATTTCGATGGCCCGCCGGAAGCGGCGTTCCGCTTCGCTGGCCAGGTGCAGTCTATCAAGCAACAGCTCGCCGGCGTCGCACAACCCGTCCGCGCCCACCTGGCCGCTGCCCTCGGGAATTCGATCCCAGTAAGCAATTGCATCATCAAACCGTTCTTGGCCGACCGCGGCTTCCGCAGCCATCGCGAGGGCCGCCGCCGACCGGGGGTCTCGCTGCAAGACCTGCTTCGCCAGCTCCTGCGCCTCGCCAAAATTCTCATCAGCGAGGGCTTGCCTGGCGCGTGCCAACTGCTGTTCGGGACGGTCTGCCAGATAGGTGCGGACGGCGAACAGCAGGCCGGCAACGACCATCAGTGCTGCCACGGTCGCCACGACCAGCCGTCGTATGCTCCGACCGCGGCGTGGACGTTCCGGGGGTGAATGGTGTGCAGGCATGTTGCTCTACCGGTTGACGGCGTTCAACGGGATCGGTCGACCGCGGCCTTGGCTGATGATGAGTTCCGAATTAATGGCGATGTCCGTGAACCGCTCGGGCTCGCCGCCGGGCCAACGCACCGTCACGGCATCAATATGCTCTGCCGAGCCGAGCCCGAACCGCAGGCAGCGCTGGTTGCTCGCTTGATACCCATCACCGGCGACCAACTGCCGGACCAGGGTGCGATCGGCCAGGGAAACCTCGACGGTGGTGCCGATGGCGTCCCGGGCCGCATCCGTGCCGCGGAGTTGAATCGCCAACCAATTGCCGCACGGCGCCGTCGTGTTGGTCAACAGCGCAACGGGAGCGTCAAGGTGACCCACCACCAGGTCATCGCGACCGTCCCGATTCCAGTCGATGCGGGCGGCGGCGCGACCGAGAAACTGCCCTTGAAAATACTCGCCGGCAGACTGCCCGTCGACTTCGGCGAACACGCCGTCACCCCCATTCTGAAACAGTTGGGGCCGCATCTGGTAAGGCGTTCCCTCGCGACGGTAGTCGCCGATATGCCCGTTGGCGACAAACAGATCTTCCGCGCCATCCAGGTCCAGGTCGACAAACTGGGTTCCAAAACCGAGCTGCCGGAGGCTGGGATCCAGCAGGCGGGACGACCGTGTTTGATCCACGAATTGGCCGTCGCCCAAGTGCTGGTACAACGTGTTCGACTCCTTGAAGAAATTCGTCACGAACAGGTCATAATGACCGTCGTTGTCGGCATCACCGACGGCGACGCCCATGCAGGCTTCGGACTTCCCCGCGTCGTTCATCGCCACCCCGCGGAGCATCGCCTCTTCGATGAACGACGGCCCGCTGCCAGGCACGGTCTGATTGAGAAGGAGGAAATTCGTGGTCGAGTCGTTTGCCACAAACAGGCTCAGCTTGCCGCCGCCATCCATGTCGAAGGCGGCGATTCCCAATCCCTTCCCGTGCGGCAAGCGTATTCCAGACGTCTGCGTAACGTCGTGAAATGTTCCGTCGCCTTGATTCCAATACAGCTGGTCCTGGGCGGCAGGAAAGTACTGGGGGAAACAAGCACCACGGCCTCCACTCTCCTGCCCGCCACTGCGGCACTCGTACTCAAAGATGCGCTCCCCCGTCAGGTAGTTGACCGCATAAAGCTCGGGCAGGCCGTCGCCGGTGAAGTCCGCCAGAACGCAACTGCTGGTCCACCGAGTGCCGGCCGTCCCGGTCTGCTCGGTGATGTCGGCAAACGTACCGTCGCCATTGTTGCGATAGAACCGATTGGCGCCGATATTGGCCACAAACAGGTCGGCGAATCCGTCGTTGTCGAAGTCGCCGACCGTCACCCCTTGGCCGAAGCCGCTCCCGTCCACTCCCGCCTTCCCGCCAATCTCCTCCCACTGGCCCTTGCCCAGGTTGCGAAAGAGCCCGTCCAGGTGCTCCGATTGGTGCTCGCGGTGTTCCCAGGGGCCGCCCTGCGTCATGCACAGATCGGGCCACCCATCGTTGTCGTAGTCGACGACTCCGATGCCTCCCCCGGAGAATTCATACATTCGCCCGATTCCGCTGTTCAGCGGGTCGCCACCATTGATGTACTGAAACTTCAGGCCGGCCCGCGGGGCGTCGTTGCGCAGGGAAACCGTGGGGTTCACGCCGCGCGTCTCCAAGCTGCCGACGGCACCGGAGGCCACACCGGCATCCAGTAACGGAATGTCGGAGAGATCAAGCCGCCGCGCCGGGTTGACGGCTGCCAGGGAACGGGACTGCCGATGACCGGTGAACTGCATCCTGAGCTGGTCGCACTTCGCCAGGATCGCCTCGTCGTGGGATTGCTGGCCCATCAGCAGGCTCAGCCAGGCGTACGCTTCCCAGACAAGACCCAACTCTTCAGCCAGCTCGGCGCTCCGCCGCAGCATCTCCGGTTGGCCGGCCTCAATCGTCACCTTGACGACGTTGACATACTCCTGCAGCAGCGCAGCCCGCTCCAGAAAGGGCTCGGCATCCTCGGGCCTCGACAGCGCCACGAGCTGCTGCCCAAGTTGATAATTGGCCTGCTCGTGTTCCGGGTTCAACTTGACCGTTTCCCAGAAACAGCGGGCCGCGGCGGCGGGTGCATTGAGGCGGCGAGCTCGTTGCCCGCGCACGACCCAGATCCCGGGGACCTTCTCGGCCCCTGGCGGCAATCCGGCTTCCCACTGCCGCAGCCCCTCCATGTCGCCCTGCATCAAGAGGACGTGTCCCAACTTGACGTAACCTTCCAGAAGCGCAGGATCATCCTCCACAACAGAACGCAGCAACCGCTCGGCACGCGGATAATCCTGCTCTTCGGTTGCCAGACGGGCGAGCATCAATCGAGGGGCAGCATCGGTGTCATCTCCCTGAAGGTACTCTTGTACCAGGTTGTCATTTTCGATCGCATAATCGCCCAGGGACAGGGACTGCAGATGGGCCGGCGCGAAGCGGTTCCCTTCGATCAGCGCCAATCGGTGCCGAATCTGCTCCCAGGGCCGCGCGCTGACCCCCAAGGCAAAGGCCAGATGGTCGTGCGCCGACAGGTTCTCCGCATCCTGGCTCAATGCACGGCGGTACTGGGTCTCCGCCGCGGAGAGCCGCTTGAAATGCAACAGCAAGACGTCGCCTGCGAAACACCGGGCGTCGACGGCGGCCCTGCTGCCATCGTCCGGGATCCGTTCCAGGTATTGAAGACACTTGGGAAATTCACCCTCGGCTGCCGCCACATGCCCCGCCAGGAGCAATGCGTCATTCGACTCCGGAGCACGTTCAAGGGCCGCCGCGGCCAACTCGGCCGCCACCGGGAACTCGCGACGCTCCAGGGCCGCCCGACCTTCATCGATCAGCGACTCAACCGACGGACCGCGCCAGAAAACCAGGCCGATCACCAGGCAGACAGCGATCAGCCCGCCGACCGCGACCAACCGCCCGATCCGCAGCTCGCGGCGCGGCCGCCTCGGCCCAGCGTCCGACGTCGCAGCTGCCGAGACGCTCCCGCCACGCTGCGGCCCTCCGCGTTGGGTTGATCGGGCGCGAGCGGCGCGGGACGTGCGTTTCTTCTTCATGGCAAAGAATTCGTCGATCGGGCGGGTCAGGATCGCATGAGACATTCCCGTCACAATGTCGCCTTGTGCTGTACGCAAATCGCGCTGCTGCGCTCATTGCGCTCCACCAAAAGCGACTCGACGGTCATCCTCAGCAGACAGCGCCACTGGGCCTGGCAGCCCGACACAAGTCGATTGTGTTGCAGCGATTGCGTTCTTCACCGGGAACGCCAAGCCTGAAAGTCGTGCTGTCCAGCGAAGCAGGCCGGTGGGACGCGCCGGGAAGGCCCCGGCGAAATCATGCTGCCATTCTACTCAACAACCAGTTGCCAGGCTTCGTCAAAGAAGTCGGCAGCGACGACCTTTCCCGGCCACCGCGAGTTGGCTGGGGTCCGCAAATCGATGATCGCCCAATCGGGCAGCTTGGGAACCTGGCGAGCATTATTCAGGTAGTCATATTCACGAAAGGTAAAACCACTGTTGAGGACCACGTACCGCGACGGGTTGAGCGGGTTTGGATAGACGAGTACCGGGGCGTGATGGGACGGGTCAAAATTCTGTTTACCGACACGCAGGCCGTCCGTCGTCCAGGCGATCGGCAGCCGATCCACGATTTTTCCCAGCACCGAATTGCTCGACGCGTCCCCAAACAGAATCAGGTTCGCCGTCGCCATGTCGTGATCGGTCAGTTCCTGGTCGTCTTTGACGATCGCATGACCACGGAAGTGCCGCCGCCAATGCTCGAGGCAATGGGCCAGTTCACTGCGGGTCCACTTTTCGACAGCCGCATGAGGCGACGTCCCGGTGGGGCGAACGACAATGAAGCGATCCATGAACGCATCGTCGATCGGACCTTGCAGGTCGTGCCGCTTGTGGAGTTGGCCAGGAGGCGGCCCGGCCTGGGCGATGGATTTCCCGTTCCAAAGGTGGAAACTCCAGGATCGATCGGTTGCCGGTCGCGCGGCCGTATAGACCTCGCCGTTGACTTCTACCTGAACCGGCAACCGCACATCGAACGGGCACGATCCGGCCGGCATGGCGAGTGAAAGTCCGCTGACATTGCTGGTCTCGACGACGAGCCGATTGCGGCCGGCGATCTCTGCGACGGCACGGGCTTCTTCCCAATGCCGGTACATGCCGGTGATGGCAACCCAGTGCATCCGATGGTACTTGAGCGTGTAGGTGACCAATTGAACACGACGGGGAAAACGGGTCCGTCCCCGTGCCGCCAGGCCCTGCAATCGCCGATCCATGATCTTGGCGGACTCGGGGTGAATCGAATGCTTGGTCTGGGGGCCGATCAGGTGCGTCAGCGTCATCTGCTCGCGCGCCAACGCCTCCTCCATGATGTCCGCCGCCTGCTTCTGGATATCGAGCTCGCCACTGTAGGCCACCGTCGGACAGTGATAGAGATTGGCGGCATAACGATTGCAGTCGTAGAGTCGCCAGAGCTTTTCTTCGTAGTCCGTCGGAGTCAGCGTCTCCTTCTGAAAAAACTTGAGGAACTCGGGCGTCTCAGAAAATCCCGCACCGGGATTGGCGGCGAACCACTGGTCGGCATAGTGAACGGCAAATTGCCAGCATCCCGCACCGCCCATGGAAAACCCGCGTACGGCGACCCGGTTGGGGTCAATCCGGTAATGCTCCTTGACCGCCTCCATGGCTTCGAGCACATCCACTTCCCCGGCAAACTTGAAGGCGTTGCTGTAGCGGCCGTAGGGATGCAGGACGATCGTATCACGGGGTGCAATCGCACCGACCTGCTTCATCCGCTGGGTGAGAAAGTTGTTTTCGCTCAACCGCTCACCGCGGCCGTGAAACCACAGATCGAGACGATAGGTCGACTTCCCGGTCCACGTGTAGGAGTCCGGCACGACCAGCCCGTACGGCTGGACGGAATCGTCAAGCTTGGAAACGTAGCCGCGGACCACCAGACCGGTTTGCGTCGTCCAGGGCGCTCTGCCTGCCAGCAGTTCGGCTGCCCGCTCGCCGCCGATCTTCAGCAATTGCCTGGCATCGTCAATTTCCTTCGCCTTGAAGAACTCGCCATAGGTCAGCGCATCGTGCACGGCCCGGTAGAAGATCTCGATATCGGGGAGCAACCGGGGTGTGCGGGCATCTCGCCGACGCCGCAAACTCTCGATTTGCTCACCCAGTTTCGCGAGTTCCCCTTCCAATTCCGCGCGATCCTCGCTCGCCACTTCCACGCCTTCCGGCGGGATGGGACGCACGTTCTCCACGATGTTGTCTCGCGGACCGTCGGCACAGACAGGTAAGCCGGGGGCCAAGGCAGCCACCAGGGAAACAAACGTCAAACCGTCAATCAACCGAGTGGGCATAAAGGCATCCTCTCTTGGAAATGGGCCTTGATCACGCGTGCGCCGCGGCCACCATGTTGGGCGTCCTGCCGGGCCGTGCGCGCCGCAATTGATTGTCGCGATTTGATGTGCTGTGCGGCCCAACATGCGATCCGGCAGCCCGCGTGGTAGAGTAGTTGAATCCTGTCGGCTCGGCATCTGACGGCACCAACGATTGTACACCTGGGAGAAACACTCCGATGTCGCGGCATCGCCTTTGCATTTTTGGACTTGCCTTCATCGCCGTTCCGATCGCCTTCGCTGGAGGACGAGCGGAAGCGGAATCGCCCCCGGATGCTCGCCCGACCGTCGGTCTGCGGCGACACATTCCGCAAGTCCACGCGCTGACCAACGCCCGCATTGTAACGGCCCCTGGCCAGGAAATCTCGCAGGGGACCGTGGTCCTTCGCGACGGCATGATCGTCGCGGCGGGTGCAACGGTAACGGCGCCCCCGGATGCGAGAGTCCATGACTTGACGGGGAAGATCATCTACGCCGGCCTGATCGATGCTTACGGGCAGACGTCACTCAAGATCCCGCGTGGCGGATCGCCTCACTGGAATTCTCTGATCACACCCCAGCTCGCCGTGGCTGACCAGTACCAGGCTGACGACCGCCTGCACGAGAAGCTTCGCAGTCAAGGCATCACGGCGCGGCTCGTCGCCCCGGATGCCGGCATCATCAAGGGAACAAGCAGTGTTGTCTTGACGGGCGACGCACCCGGCCGGCAAGCCATCGTCGCCCCCGCGGTGGCTCAACACGTGCGTCTGACCGCCCCGCGAGGTCGCGACCGCACCAGCTACCCTAATTCACCCATGGGCGCCGTTGCCCTGGCGCGGCAGACGTTCTCCGACGCAGATTGGTACCGCCGCGCCTGGTCCGCGTATCGAGCTCGACCGACTCTGCCCCGCCCGGCTCGCAACGACGCCTTGGCCGTCCTGGAAACCGCATCCGGCGGCCATGATCTGTTCATCTTTGACGCCATGAATGAACTGTACTTCCTTCGCGCCGACCGGGTGGCGCGGGAGTTCGGGCTGCGCGCTGCCATGCTCGGTTCGGGACACGAGTACAAACGGCTGCAGGCGATCAAGGAGACGGGACGCGCCGTGATCGTTCCGCTCGACTTCCCTCAGCCTCCGAATGTCGCGACGGCCGAGTCGGTCCTTGAGGTTTCCCTCGATCGGCTCATGCACTGGGACCTCGCGCCCGAGAACCCGGCGCGGCTGGCCCAGGCAGGGATTCCGATCGCCTTGACCAGCCACGGGCTGGACGATCCGGACACCTTTCGAGATGCCGTGCGGACCGCAATCGAGCGAGGGCTCGGCAGCGACGCGGCACTCCGCTCCCTGACGACCACACCCGCGGAGCTCCTGGGTGTCGCCGATCGCTTGGGTACCATCGCCCCCGGAAAGCTGGCCAACCTGATTGTCACGGACGGACCGCTCTTCGAAGAGAAAACGAAATTGCACGCGGTCTGGGTGCACGGAAAACGATTCGAGCTGATCGATCCGCCGGGGATCGACCTCCGTGGCACCTGGCGTGTGACGATCAACGACGCGGCGAGCAAACCGCAGCCGATCATCATCCGCCTCCGCGGCGACCAGCCAGCCAAGTTGTCTGGAATCGTTCACCCGGAGAAAGGGAAACAGGCTCGCACGGAAACAGAGCTGACGAATCCGACCTTGCACGAGGCGCAGTTTCGCACGACGTTCGCCGCCAAGACGCTGAGCCAGTCATTGGGCCAGTCATTGGGCCAAGCTTCGAGCCAGATCGGCGTCGCGCAACTGTCGGTCGTCGTTTCTCAGGGCGCGGGGACCCGAGCGGCTGGAATTCCGGATACGGGTTCCCAGGATGCCGAGCCCAGCAATGCGGGGCCTTCCGAGGACGCCGAGCGGATCACTTGGACCGGATTCCTCGTCTGGCCGGATGGCCGTCGCTGGCCGTTGACCGCCGGCCGCATTTCCACTTACGACGAGGATCTGGCAGCCGCCAAGGAGGCCGCAGCGGCTGACTCGGCTGATCCTGAATCGCCCACCGAACCAAATACAGGGACGGCGGCCAAGGCGAAAAAGGGCCAGGATAAGGATGCACGAGCCGCGGGTGATGTCGACCAGGAGACCTCGCCAGAACGACCGGCGGCCGCCTCGTTTGCCGTGAACTTTCCGTTGGGTGCCGCGGGACGCCGGACAGCGCCCAACCAACCGGCCGGGATCCTGTTCAAGAACGCCACGGTTTGGACGTGCGATGACGAGGGCTTGTTGGAGCACGCCGACGTTCTCATTGGCAACGGCAAGATCCTGGCCGTTGGCCGGAATCTCGATGTGCCTGCGGAGACGCCGGTCGTCGACTGCAGCGGCAAACACATTTCACCCGGCATCATCGACTGCCACTCGCACATGGCCACCGACGGCGGTGTGAATGAAAGTGCTCAGGCGATTACCGCCGAAGTCCGCATCGGCGACTTCATCGATGCCGACGACATCAACATCTATCGCCAGCTGGCGGGCGGCGTCACGTCCTCCAATATCCTGCACGGCTCCGCAAACCCGATCGGCGGCCAGAACCAGGTCATCAAGCTCCGCTGGGGTGAACTTCCGGAAGCGATGAAGTTCGCCGAAGCCCCGGCCGGCATCAAGTTTGCCCTCGGGGAAAACGTCAAGCAAAGCAACTGGGGCGACGAGTATACGACGCGTTATCCGCAAACCCGGATGGGCGTTGAGCAGTTGATTCGGGACGCATTCCATGCCGGCCAAACTTACCGCGCACGCTGGCAGGACTGGGAGCGCAACCATCAGGGCTTGCCGCCGCGGCGGGACCTGGAGTTGGAAGCGATTGCCGAGATCCTCGGCGGTTCACGGTGGATTCACTGCCATAGCTACCGGCAGGATGAAATCCTGGCACTGATTCGGACGCTCGACGACTTCGATATCAAGATCGGCACGTTTCAACATATCCTGGAAGGTTACAAGGTAGCGGACGCCATGGCCGCACACGGTGCGATGGGATCGTCGTTTTCAGACTGGTGGGCTTATAAGTACGAGGTTTACGACGCGATCCCCTATAACGGCGCCCTGATGCACAACGCCGGCGTGGTCGTCTCGTTCAATTCGGACGACCGCGAGCTGGCTCGGCATCTCAATCAGGAGGCCGCCAAGGCGGTCAAGTACGGAGGCGTTCCCGCCGTCGAGGCACTCAAGTTTGTGACGCTCAATCCCGCCAGGCAGTTGCGGATTGACCAGTTCACCGGATCGCTGACGGCCGGGAAGCATGCCGACCTGGTCGTCTGGAGCGACTCGCCGCTTTCCAATTTCGCGCGTTGCGAACAGACATGGGTCGACGGGCGAAAGTATTTCGACCTGGAAGAGGATCGGCGTTCACGCGACACGGTGCGGCACATGAAGGCCACGTTGGTGCAGAAGATCCTGGCCTCCGGCGAAAAGATGACGGACGATGAAGAGCCGGCGGAGGAAGAACTGTGGGACCGCGATGACGCCTTCTGCCATCGCCACGAACACCCTCATCAGCGACGAGCAACCAGCCACGACCATTTGCAGCAGAGCGAGCCATAGCCATCGACGCAGCGTTTCCGCTCGTGAACGGTCCCCTCACTTCAGGTCAACCGTCACTGTCGCCCGACGGTGACCGCGAATGAAACGGCGGCCCCAACGACGATGCGGAAGCCATTTGTGAGCCATTCCCGATCGAAGCCCGATTCCTACAACCAGCCGGCAACCATCATGCAGAACGACCACATCCACAACTCGGCGGCCCGCCTCACCGGGCTCAGCTTGTGCATCGCGCTCATTCTTCTGGGCCCCCCGGCGTCGGCCTCTCCTGAAACGCCGGGTGCACCGCAGACGAAGCCGATCGCCTTGATGGGTGGCACCATTCATCCCGTATCCCAACCTCCGATCGAACAAGGCACGGTGTTGCTGGTGGCAGGAAAGATCGCGGCAGTGGGCAAGCAAGTGGAACTCCCTGCCGGTACGGTCCGGATCGATGTCACCGGAAAGCACGTTTATCCCAGCCTGTTCGATGCCTACACGCCGTTGGGGCTGGTTGAAGTCAATGCGGTTCGCGCGACGGTCGATCGACGCGAGACCGGCCAGATCAATCCGAACGTGAAGTCCTGGGTGGCCGTCAATCCGGATAGCGAGCTGATTCCGGTGACGCGCAGCAACGGTGTTCTGCTGGCCCTGTCCGCGCCTTCCGGTGGGCTCGTCTCCGGCCAATCGGCGGTCCTTCAATTGGATGGTTGGACCTTCGAAGACATGACGCTGGCGCCCGGCGTCGCACTGCACGCCAACTGGCCGCGGATCTCCCAGGAAAGCGGACGAGCGGACGAGTCATCCCTGCGGCAACTGAAGACGTTGTTCGACGATGCGCGGGCCTATCGCCGGGCTCGCCAGGCGGCGTCGAGCCGCCAGCCGGTGGACTTGCGGCTGGAGGCGATGCTCCCCGTCTTGGAACGGGCTCAGCCGCTGATTGTGAGCGCCGACTCGCTGGCGGCGATCCAAGGCGCCGTCGCCTTTGGCCAGCAGCAAGGCGTGCGAATCATGATCTATGGGGGCTACGACGCACCCCACTGTACCGAGCTACTGCGCAAACATGACGTGCCCGTCCTGTTGGGCGGCGTGTATCGCTTGCCGCGGAGGCGTTCGGAACCCTACGACACACCCTTCACGATCCCCGCCCGCCTGCAGGCAGCAGGTGTCGCATTCTGCATCACAGGCAGCGGACGATTCGGCGGATCCAACGTTCGCAATCTGCCCTACCATGCCGCGATGGCGGTCGCCTTTGGTCTGCCCGAGGACATCGGATTGAAAGCGATCACCAGTTACCCGGCAGAGATCCTGGGAGTCGCCGACCGCGTGGGAAGTATCGACGTCGGCAAAGACGCCACCCTGTTCGTTTCTGACGGTAACCCGTTGCAAACGGCCACCCTGGTTGAAGCCGCCTACGTCCAGGGACGGCGGGTCGAGCTGACGGACCGGCACAAGCGGCTATGGAAGAAATATCAGACCAAGTACCAGCGCCAGGGGAACTGAGCGGCGTCAGGCAGCCGAGGTTGTTTCGCTGGCAACGAGGCGGTATAAACCTTCAGTTCCTGGCCCCATCACCCTTCCCTAACAGAGCGCCGGTTGGCGGTCTCGTGCAGCCTTGCGGTCCGCCGAACCCGTGTCCGTGGCAAGCAACGTAACGATCGTCATCCCCGCCTATTGCGAGGCGGAGGCCATCGGCGAAACGCTCGACGAACTCCAGGCAATTGTCGCCAGGTGCGAACTGGCGGCCGAAGTGATTGTGGTCGACGACGGGTCCACGGATAACACAGCAGAGATTGCCGCCGGCGAGAACGTGCGGGTTATCCGTCACAAGCGCCAGCGTGGCTACGGTGCGGCCCTGAAAACCGGAATCCTCGCCGCCACGACCGAGATTGTCGCGATCACCGACGCCGACGGCACGTACCCGCTCGAGTCCCTCCCGGTGATGCTGGACGAACTACAGCGAGCCGACATGGTCGTCGGTTCGCGTACCGGAAAGAACGTCCGCATCCCGCTCATTCGCCGCCCCGCCAAGTGGTTCTTGAACCGGTTCGCAAACTACGTTTGCGGTAAGAGGATCCCCGATCTGAACAGTGGTTTTCGAGTCTTCTCCCGGGACCTGGTGCTGGAATACTTTCATATCCTGCCGGACGGTTTCAGTTGGACGACGACAATCACGTTGGCCCTCATGTGCGACAACTATGCGATCAATTACCACACGATCGACTACCGTCAGCGCAAAGGAAAGTCGAAGATTGTCCCGTGGGACGCGATGAACTTTGCGATGCTGATCGTCCGAATGGCGATCTTGTTTCGGCCCCTGCGAGTGATGCTGCCCCCGGCATTGATCTGCTTCCTTTACGCGGTGATCAAAACCATCATCGACCTGGGAATCGTTGGCGACCGCATGGTCTCCGCCTCGGCGGTCCTGATGATGAACACCGCAGTCAACATCACGTTTCTGGGCATGATCGCCGAGGCGATCGCGACGCACGTGGGGCGCCGCCGGCCGGGATCGATCGTGATCTCAGGCGAGCGAGCGTTGGCACACTTGGACGACGAACAGCACCCGCGGACGCCTCCCCAATAGACCCGCCAAGGCAAGTGGACGGCGGGCTGCACCGGGGCAGCCTGGCAGCGTCCGAGGGTGTGGCAGGAGACAGGGCAACATGTGCGGCATCTGTGGCGTCTTGAACCTTGACCCAGGCTTGCCGCCGGTCGATGCGGGACTGCTTGACCGCATGACCGATGCCTTGACGCACCGCGGTCCGGACGATCGAGGTACCTGGCGAGACCCGCATGTGGGGCTCGGCCACCGGCGGCTCTCCGTGATCGATCTCACGTCTCGTGGCCGCCAGCCGATGAGCAACGAAGACGGCTCGGTACGGATCGTCTTCAATGGCGAGATCTACAATTTTCAAGAACTAAAGCAACAGCACGCGCTGGAGCAGCGGGGGCACACGTTCCAGTCCCGCACCGACACCGAGGTCCTGGTTCATCTCTACGAGGAGCTGGGGCCGGCGATGGTTGACCACTTGAACGGCATGTTCGCCTATGCGATCTGGGACGCCAGGAGCCGGCAACTTCATTTGGCCCGTGACGCATTCGGCGTCAAGCCGCTGTTTTACTGTCGCCATGATGGTCGCTTGCTGTTCGCGTCCGAGATCAAGGGCATTCTCCAGGACTCCACCATCCCCCGCGAGGTCAACTTTCAAGCACTGCACGACTTCCTCACCTTTGACTACATCCCGGGCGCGAACACGGCATTCGCGGGGATCGATGAATTGCCTCCCGGTCACACCCTGTCGATTGGTCTGGATGATTCGCCTGGCCTGGAAAACACCGGCCGATTGCAACGGTTTGCCGAACCGGCGGATCGCGAAGACGACTCGCTGGACGAGACCACTGTCGTTCGCGAGGCTCGGCGGTTGATGCGGCAGGCGGTCGAGCGGCAGCGGGTGGCGGATCTTCCGGTCGGCGTGTTCCTCTCCGGCGGCCTGGACTCCAGCACGATCGTGGCCTGGATGCAGCAACTGGCGAGAACGCCGCTGCACACCTTCTCGGTCGGCTTTGAAGATCCAAGTTTCAATGAATTGCCGGCCGCTCGCACCGTCGCCCGCCACTTCGGGACAGTCCACCACGAGGTCATCGTCACGGCAGAGATGGTCCGAGAGGCGCTCCCCAAGGCCGTCGAATTCATCGACGAACCCTACGCCGACGGCTCGGCCATCCCGACCTACGTTGTGGCCGAGTTGGCTCGACAGCACGTCGGTGTCGTGATGTCGGGCGAGGGTGGGGACGAGGTCTTCGCCGGATATGAGACCCACGCGGCCTACAAGGTTGCCCGGCTGGCGCGGCACATCCCCCGCTGGTTTCGCAATGGCCTGCTCGCCCCGCTCGTCCGCCGCCTGCCGGTCTCGGACAAGAAGCTGAGCTTCGAATTCAAGCTGAAACGATTCCTGGGGGGGCTCGACTTGTCCCCGCAAGCCGCCCACCTCTGGTGGCGGATCGTCATGACCGAAACGGCCAAGCAGGAACTCTACGACCCGGACGTCTGGCGGCATCGAACCTGCCGGTCGCCCCAACGCCACTTCGACGAAGTGCTGCGGAGAACTCCGGCCCAAGACGAGTTGAACCGCTTGTTGCACATTGATGCGGCCGTATTCTTGCCGGATGACCTGATGGTCAAGAATGACCGGATGAGTATGGCACACTCCCTGGAAGCCCGTGTCCCGTTCACGGACCCCGACTTGACGCGAATGATGGCCCGTGTGCCGGCGCGTCTCAAATTGCCCCGGCTGCGAAAGAAGCACATCATGCGGAGGGCGATGAGCGGTCTGCTGCCGCGGCAGATCTTGAACAAGAGGAAAGTCGGACTCGAAATGCCTTACGCGCGGTGGCTGAAAGAGGATCTTTACGACATCCTGGCCGACTACGGTGCGCCCGAACGGCTGAAGCGAATCGGGCTGTTTCGGCCACAGGCCGTCCAGGCGATGATCAAGGAACATCGTGACAACATCCACGACCACGGCCGGGCATTGTGGGGACTACTGAGTTTCTTGATGTGGCATGAGAGGTACATCGAGCGGTGAGTCAGCGCAGGATCGCCATTTTGGGAGCGGGGCCGGCCGGCCTGGGAGCCGCCTATCGCGTGGCCGACTCGGGACGCGCCGCGGTGACCGTCCTGGAACGCCAGGCGACGGCCGGCGGTTTGGCCGGCAGCTTTGAACTGGCCGGCATCCAGGCCGACTTCGGCAGCCATCGACTTCATCCATCGTGCGACCCAGGCGTGCTGCAAGATATTCGTCGCTTGCTGGGCAACGACCTGCTGGAACGCCCCCGTCACGGTCGCATCCGGCTTCGCGATCGCTGGATCCGCTTTCCCCTCCGTCCGCTCGATCTGGCGCGCTCGCTGGCGCCCGCGTTTTCGCTGGGTGTGGCGGCGGACGCGGCACGGGGGATGCTGCCGAGACCGCAACCGGCCGCCGAGCATGAGACGTTCGGCACGGTCCTCGAACGGGGGCTGGGCCGGACGATCTGTCGAGACTTCTATTTTCCCTACGCGGAGAAGCTCTGGGGACTCGCTCCCGATCGCCTCTCCCCGGTGCAAGCCCGGCGGCGCGTCCAGGCAGGTTCGCTGACCAAACTGGTCCGCAAAGTGCTCGGCAGTCTTCCCGGAATTCGACCTCAGGGATTCGGACACTTCTTTTACCCGCGAAATGGATTCGGCCAGATCACCGACGGCCTGCACCAGGCGGCCGAACGGGCCGGCGCCCGGTTCGAGTTCGGTGCGAATGTCGAGTCGATTCGGCTTCGGCAAGACGACGCGGTGCTGATCGACTACCGGCAGGGGGATACCTCTCGCCGAATGGAGTTTGACGACCTCTGGTCGACGATCCCCGTTACCGCGCTGGTCAACCTCCTGCAACCGGCGGCGCCGCCAGAGATCACGGCAGCCTGCGAGATGATCCGATTTCGCAGCATGATCCTGATCTACCTGGTACTGGATCAGACGCGGTTTAGCGAGTTCGATGCGCACTACTTTCCGGAACGCCAGATCGCCATCACCCGGTTGTCCGAGCCGAAAAATTACGCGGCCCGCGATGATCCGCCGGGGCGGACGGTCCTGTGTGCCGAACTTCCCTGCTCGACTGCCGATCCCTGCTGGAGCATGTCCGAGGACGAATTGGGGAACCTGGTGGCCGGCGACCTGCACCGATCCGGGATTGGTTTACAAAGCAAGATTGAGCGGATCGTGACGCGGCGACTCCCCCAGGCCTACCCGATCTACGCGCGTGGATACGAGGCGCAATTCGCAGCAATCGACGCCTGGCTGGGGTCCATGCACCGCATCCTGACGTTCGGCAGGCAAGGCCTGTTTGCCCATGACAACACGCATCACACGCTGGCGATGGCGTACGCCGCGGCCGCCTGCCTCAGCGCTCAAGGCGTGTTGGACCGGGAACGATGGCAACAACATCGTCAGCAGTTCGAATCGCATGTCGTCGAGGACTGAACGCAGGCGCCGAGTGCCTCCGCCGCCGGTCGACGGCAACGCGCGGCGGGCATCAATCGAACGACTTGCCTTCGAAGGCAACGATTGCCGATCGCACCGCATCCGAGATCCTGGTGGGACGATTCGTCTCGTAGTTGAACATGACAACGACCGAGGATCCGTCGGCCGCGACTGCCGCGTCCTTTTCGCTGTACACGACATGCTCCATCGTCAAGCTGCTGCGTCCCAGCTTCGACACGCGCGCCCCCACGCGGACGGTATCCGGAAAATGCAATTGCCGGCGGTAGTTGCAGGTGACGGAAGCCAGAATCGGCCCTACCTTCCGAGTCTCCTTCATCATGTCGCTGCAACCATGCTCGATGTAGCCGATCCGCGACGATTCGAACCAGCGGATCGGCACCGTGTTGTTGACGTGGCCGAAGGCATCCTGGTCGCCCCAGTGAATCGGCAGCCGAATGACAGCCGGAAAAGCTGCTAGTTCTTCGGGCTGTGTATTGTCCGTCGACTTTTCGTTCAACATGCGGATCACCCTGCGTCGTTGTCGCCGCGCGGCGTTGTGCTGATAGTAGGAAACGTGGTGCCGCCTTATAATAGTCGCTCCACGTCATCCTGCTTAGCCCAGCTGGCGCACCAGCGACCACCGCGGTGGCTGGTTGTCTGCCCGCTTCCCGCAGGAGCCGCCCTGCATGCCGGAGAACGCCTGATGAGTTTCCCCCTTTGTTTGAATACGAGTACCATCATGCCGCAGCCGCTGCTGGAGAAGATACGACTCGCCGCAGCAGCCGGGTTCGACGCCATCGAGCTTTGGATCAACGACATCTACGAGTACGTTGGCCGGGGCGGGGAGGTCCGCGATGTCGAAAAAGCACTTGCAGACCATGGGCTACCGGTAGCCAGCATGATCGCGGCCCGGGCCTGGGGCGAGGCGATCGACGTGGAGTATCCGATCATGCTGGACGAAGTCAAGCGACGGCTGGAGATGTGTGCCCGGCTCGGCTCGCCGTGGCTCGTCTGCTCGCCGCCGCGGATGCCGTGCGATCTCGGACAGATCGCCGATCGCTACAAGGACATCTTGGACTTGGGTCGGCAGATCGGCGTCAAACCGACGTTCGAGTACATCAGCTTCTTCAAGTCGGTTTACTCGCTCCAACAGGCCTGGCAGGTCGTGCAACAGGTGGATGACCCGGATGCCACGCTGATCCTCGACGCCTTCCATAGCTGGAACAGCAATTCAACGCTCGACGAGCTGCGGGCCATCCCCGGAGATCGGATCAGCCACTACCACATTGACGACGCACATCCGGAGATCCCGGCGACGCAACAGATGGACCCGGACCGGGTCATGATCGGCGACGGCGTGATCGACTTGAGGGCCGAACTGCAGGTGCTCCGCGAAATCGGCTACCAAGGTGCCATCAGCCTGGAACTCTTTAATGCCGAGCTCTGGGATCGCGATCCCGGCGACGTGCTGCGAACCGGTGTGGAACGCATGCGGGCGTTGTTGGCCTGACTCGTCGTGAGACCGATCGCAACGCGACGAGCACCCGGCAACCATCGTTTCGGCGCCGTCGGCGCGTCGCACTCGACATAGGAGAGTAGTACGTTGACCGCTATGCGAACGTTCATCGATTCGACGTTTTGCCCCGTTCACCGCTCCGCCCGCCGGTTGCTCCTGCTGCTGGCCCCTCTGCTGCTGGCCCCTCTGCGACTGGCCCCTCTGCTACTGGCCTGCGCGGCTGGATTCGCTGGTTGCGGGCGAAATGGCGTCGAGCCCGCATCGTCACCTGGCGGCACGAAGGCCGAGGTGAAGCAAGAGAAATCCGCACCGGCAAAGGTAGCCAGTGTCAGTACCTTGGCTTTTCGCGAAGCCGCGTTGCAGGGCCAGATCGAGACCGTGCGGCGAGCGATTGCCCAGGGCGTCGACGTGGATGCCGCAGATGAAGACGGACGCACGGCACTGCAGCTCGCCGCCTTCGACGGGCACACCCAGGTTGTGCAGGCGCTCCTCGATGAACAGCCAACCATCGACCATGTCGATGCCTCGGGTCGCACGGCCCTGATGTATGCTGCCAGCGGTGCCAACCGCCAAACCGTGGAACTGCTCCTCAAATCAGGTGCCGACGCGGATGTGGTGGACAACGTCGAACATTTCACGGCCCTCATGTTCGCCGCCGCGGAAGGTCAGCGGGAAGTGGTCCAGGTGTTGTTAGAGCATGGCGCGGATACGACGCTCAAGGACACCGACGGCGATTCGGCCCTGGATTTCGCCCTGCAGAACGGGCATCGCGAGGTCGCGGCGTTGCTGCAAAGTCCGCCGAAATAACCGCCCCCGGTTCGCGGAACCACCTACCTGCCCGGATGACCGATGGCGGCCAATCGCGAGGCAGCCCGCAGGAACATCGTGCCGTTGCTCACGGCGGGCGTCGAACGAATCGGTCCGCCCAGCGGATTGCGCGCCAGTTGCCGGAACGCGTCGCCCGCTTCCAACACCACAATTTCCCCGTCCACGTCGGCACAGTAGAGCTTCCCGTCCACGCATACGGGCGAACCGAAGAAATTCCCCCGGACTCGGCCCGTCCAGATCGACTTGCCCGTGGCAGCGTCCAGGCAGGCAACAATCCCGGCGTCTCCCCAGAGAAAGAGCCTGTCGCGATAGACCAACGGCGTGGGAACGTGCGGCGCAGCGCGCTGCACTCGATACACTTCCGCGGCCGCTTCCGAATCGGTCGCGGGATGAACGGCGACCACGTTACGCTCGCCGCCGCCGGCGCCACTGCTGCCGAGCACCAGCTGTCCATAAACGATCGGCGAACCGACGGCCCGCTGGGAATGGCGACCGAAGACATCAAGCATCCACGTCTGACGTCCGCTTCGCGGCTCGACCCCGATGATGCCTTCGTAGCAGTGGGTGAAAATCAGTTCCGGCGCCCGTCCCGCAACGTCCAGGACACACGGCGTCGAATAGCAGGCCCGCTTTCCCGCGCGGGGGATTTTCCAGACTTCCCGGCCGGTCTCGCGATCGACGGCGACCAGCGCGCTGCCTGCCCTGTGGTCGTTGGCGACCACCACCAGGCCTTCGTACAGAATCGGTGACGTCGCCCCGCCCTGACCGTGCAGATACGGACCGAGTTCGTAGCGCCACAGCTCGCGGCCGTTGTGGTCCAGGGCCACCAGCGGTGAACTTTCCCTGGAGTGCCACAACACATAAACGGCGTCTGCATCCACCGTCGGCGTGCTGGATGCCGAGCTATTGTTCTTGTGGCGTTTGTGGGTCCGGTAGGAAAACTGACGCTCCCACTGCAAACTGCCATCCTTCGTGTCAAAGCAACTGAGGTAACGGATCTGCTGCTGCTCATTCGAACTGGTGACAAACAGATGCTCGCCCCAGATGACGGGCGACGAATTGCCGGCGCCCGGCAGATCGACGATCCAGTTGTAATCATCCAGTGTCCACTGGACGGGAATCGTCGTGGCGTCGCTCAACCCCGATCCGTTCGGGCCGCGGAAGCGGGTCCATTCCTGGGCGCTCGCAGCAACAGGAACGGCGAACACCGTCGCCAGACCCAACCAGGCCAGGGTCCGTGAAAACGTCATGAGGCTGCCACCAGGTGCAAGGATCGAAGATCGTCAGAACGAAGGATGGAAGATCGTCAGCAAAAAAAATGTGAGCAGGCGTGGCCGCGAGCACAAGATCCATGGGGTGCGACCGGGCACAAGGCTGGAACGGGGCACCAACGGTCGAATCGCCGTTCGCAGAGTGATTTTCACCGCGACCTTCCACAGGCACGCAGCTTGTTTCAGCTCCCCCGCGCCTCCTACTTGGTAATCGAGTACAAGCGGCTGATCGAGCGCAAAATCAACGTGTCCCCGGCGACCGCCGGCGAGGCCTGGAATCCGTCGCCCAGCTTGCTTTCCGACACCAGCTTGAATTCCGGCGATGCGGCAAACACCTTGATCTCGCCGTCCAGGCCAAAACAATAGACGTTGCCGCCGGCGACAATCGGCGAAGCGCGGAATTTGCCGCCGATGCGTTTTTGCCAAACGATCTTGGCCGTCTTGGCTTCGAGGCAAGAGGCTACGCCTTCGTCATTGATCATGTAAATATGGTCGCCGACGAGAAGCTGCGAGGGACGCTTGGGAACACTCTTCCCGAATCCCCACTCGACGTGCGACTCGGTCACATCGCCTTTGCCGTCGGGACGTACCGCCACGAGCGACGTTCCTCCGTCACCCGCCGCAATAAAGACCAGGCCGTGCCCGTACAGGGGCCGGGCAGCCGCGTTCATACCGCCGTGATGGACGCGCCAAAGTTCCTTTCCCGTCGCGGGATCATAGGAGATGGTGTCGCCCGCACTCGGGCTAATCACCTGGCGCCGACCTTTCTCGTGAATGATGATCGCCGTGCTGTAGGCTTTCTTGCGATCCCCGTTGTCCGTCCCGTAATCGATCTTCCGGTCCTTCTTCCAGACCGTCTTGCCGCTGCTCGTGTCGAGGGCCACCATGTACTGTTGATCGTAGCCGTCAAAGGCGACAAACAATCGGTCGCCGTCGATCACCGGCGAGGACCCCGGCCCGCGCCAATGATCGCAGGGCAGATCCCGCCGTTCCCAGATCTTTTTCCCGGTGACCGTGTCAAGGCAGCAGGTTCCGTAGCTGCCGAAGTGAGCGAACAGGCGCCCTTCCTGGATGACCGGCGTGGGAGACGCGTAGCTGTTGGTCGGATGACAGTAGCGAGGATTGTCATTCTCGAATAACAAGACGTCATGAACGACTTTGCCCGTGCGACGGTCCACGCAAACGGCACTCATTCGCTTACCATCAATCGTCGCCGTCGTCACCCAGATCTGGTCACCCCAGACCACCGGCGACGACCAACCCTTGCCGGGAATGGCAACGTCCCACTGCACCTTTTGCTCGTTGATTTCCAACGGCAAATCGCCGGTCGCATGGCCGTCACCCTGGGGACCTCGAAACTGAGGCCATTCCGCGGCGGCCGTAAGACTGCCGGGCAGTGAAGTCAACACCAGCAAGAAGCAGACAAGTCGAGTCATCGGTAGAGTTCCTTTCGCTGAGCGAAGCGACGGCAGGGGTGGCCAGGTAAGTCGTACGTGGGCAGGTTGCGCCAACCATCATTCGGCGGGCCAAGGACCGGACAGTGGCCATTTCCCTCAGCATGGTGAGGTCATTTGTGTGGACAGAAACGGCGCCGCGCGAAGCACCAGGGGAGCGTCAAGGGAACGCGGAGCAGGCTTCTACACCAGCCAGAATGATACTCTGACTCGCGCGCGGTTGCGAGGCACTCCTCTCGCACAGCATGCCACCTCCGGGCGACCATGCGCTGCACGATGTTGAGCGCGTCGGCTGGGGACGAACAAGAAATCGCCCGTTCAGCTTGCAGTGGCCGGCGCAACGAGGAAGAATGTGGAGCGTCTCCCGTTGATTCAACGTCCTCCTCGATTCAAGGAGCCACCATGGCACGCCTGCCCCGACTCGTCCTCACCGTCACATTGCTCGCGATGCTGCCTTCGCTGCTTGCCGCTCAGGACAAGCAAGCGACGAAGAAGAAACGGGCCCGGCGCACGCCAAATCCGGTCTTCGCGCCGATCAACGATGATCCCGCGCTGCCGCGTGTCTTGCTGATCGGCGACTCGATTTCCATCGGGTATACGTTGCCGGTACGAGACCTCCTCAAAGGGCAGGCAAATGTCCATCGGCCCCCGACCAACTGTGGACCAACCACGCGCGGCCTGGAACAGATCGACGCCTGGCTCGGCGAGAGCAAATGGGACGTCATCCATTTCAATTGGGGCCTGCATGACCTGAAGTACTTGGGTGCGACCGGGCAGGGCCTGGCAGACCCGAAGGCCGCCGGCAGCCACCAGCAAGTCCCGCCGGAAAAGTATGCCCGAAACCTCAGCAAGCTTGTCGCCCGGCTCAAAGAGACCGGCGCCACACTGATCTGGTGCTCGACCACCCCCGTTCCCGAAGGCGCGGCAGGTCGCGTGGTCGGCGACGCGGCGAAGTACAACCAGATCGCGGCCAAGATTATGGAGGAACACGACGTCGCCGTGGATGACTTGTTCACCTTCGTCAAGCCGCGCATGGATAAGATCATGCGCCCGGCCAACGTGCACTTCACCCCCGTGGGTTCCCAGGAGTTGGCAAAGCAAGTCGTCTCGACAATTCGGCCCGCGCTCGGAAAGTGATGTTTGCCGGCTCGTCATTCGTACAGGCAACGACCGGCCGTTGCCGCTGTCACCGAGCGCTTTGAAAAGGTTTTTCGTAACCGTACACCAGAACCGTTGTAGGCGCTGAGTTTAGGATCACGGGTTTCGTCTCCGCTGTTTTGGTGAAGGATATCGAGTTCAAGTCGTCTCGTCGCGACACGTTCGGCGAAATACAGACGGCAAAGAGTGCTGTCGCTGCATGCAGGATGCTAACTCGATGGCCAACCATCGGTTCCGACATGACCCGGTTGGTGGTTTCACCAAAAGTGCGGGAGAACCGGATTCAAGCGCCCTCTGACAGCTTGACCCAATGCCCGCTCTCCAGCTATCAGCCAAAAATCCCGGTCTCTGACATTTTCCGCAGCCGGTCAGACTGCGCGCTTACGTCGGGTGTACCTTTTAGGGGTTCTTCCCCTGTTTTGGTGAAGGATATCGAGTTCAAGTCTTCTCGCCGCAACACGTTCGGCGAAATACGGAGGGCCAAGAGTGCTGTCGCTGCATACAGGATGCTAACTCGATGGCCAACCATCGGTTCCGACATGACCCGGTTGGTGGTTTCACCAAAAGTGCGGGAGAACCCTTTTAGGTCGCCAACTCGCGAAACCAGCGAACCAATCATTGATTGCCGGTCAAGCTGCCTCTCGATGCTGGCGGGTTCGCTATTGCGAGATCAATTCGTCGACCAAGTCAGTCACGAACCGTTTGAAGGAATCGTTCTGGACGAACTGTCTGTAGAACTCGGTATCGTCGCGTAGCATCGGCCCCATCGCCTTCTTAACGGCCGCCGTCAGCTCGAGACGTGCTTTCCCGGGCGTGTTTGTCTTGGCGTTTTGATACGCTTCATCCTTTTCAACTGCCGGCGCAACATCGTCTTTAATCCGCCGGAAGATTCGATCGGCATCCGTGAATAGCGTGCCGAATTGCTCGTTGAATGTTTGCAAGATCTCGCTTAGGCGGACGAGTTCGGGTTCCGGCTTGCGCCCACCCCCGCCCGTCGGCGTCGGATCGATCTCGGCGTCTTCATCCCCAAGGATAATCTTCAACCGCTCTTGCTTTTCAACGCGATAGCTATCCATGTTGATCGCGTCGAGAATTCCCTTCGATAGATCCTCTTCGGTCGGCGCCGGAAGCTTGCGCACTAGCATCGTCAGAAAGATCGAGAGCTTCTCCCAAGACGCGTTGCTGTAGGGAAGGATCGAGGCCAGGAAGTCATAGGTTCGGACGAACGCCTTCGCTTTGCCCTTGAACTCGACTTGACCGTCTTCGTCCAATGTCGTCTTGTAGACCGCGACGCATGGATCAAGCAACGGATCGAGCGTATCACGGCGTTCGCCGCCCAAGTATCGCTCGACAAGCGTATCGACTTGTTCCTTCGTGAAGACTTGCGCGTCTTCGAGTTCGCGTTGCAAATCATGCAACTTGTTTTGATCAGTCTCTTCTGAAAGGAGCGTTGTCCGATAATAGTCCGCAAATGCTTCGGTGACTGTGTCCGCGTTGTTGTAGAAGTCGAGGACAAACGCGCTTCGCTTGTTTGGATGGGCTCGGTTGAGACGTGACAACGTTTGAACCGCTTGAACGTCGGACAACTTCTTGTCGACGTACATCGTGTGCAACAGCGGCTCGTCGTACCCGGTTTGGAACTTGTCCGCGCAAACCAAGAACCGATAGGGGTGTTCTTGGATCTTTTCCGGAATCTCGTCGCTCGGGAAGCCATTTAACTGGCTTTCCGTCATCATCTCCCCTTCGACCTCGGTTTCACCCGAAAACGCTACAATCGCTTTATGCGGGCTCTTGATCTCTGCCAGGTAACCCTTGATGCTTCGGTAGTATTTGACGGCTTCGGGGATCCCGCTACAGATCACCATCGCTCGAGCTTCGCCACCGATCTTTCGAGGGGCCAAGACGTAGGCGAGAAAGTGGTCAACCATGATTTCCGCCTTCAAGCGGATCGCGTGGTCGTGGCGCTCGACGTACTTACGGAGCTTCTTTTGCGCCCGCTTCCGATCGAACATCGGATCGTCTTCGACAACCGCCTCCAACCGGTAATAGCTGGCGACCGGCGTGTAGTACTTCAAGACGTCAATGATGAAGCCTTCATCGATCGCTTGCTTCATCGTGTAAGTGTGGAATGGCCGATGCTTGGTCTTCCCCTCGGGACCGGGGAAGGCATCACCGAACATTTCCAGCGTCCGGTTCTTCGGGGTCGCGGTGAACGCGAAATAGCTTGCGTTGGACACCATCTTGCGCGCGGCCATTCGCTTTTCAAGCGCATCGTTGATCGTATCTTCTGGATCGCTGATCGCTTCGTTCACTGCCGCAGCAACCTTGCCGCCTTGGCTCGAGTGGGCTTCGTCAATGATCAGCGCGAATTTGCGACCGCGATGGGCGTCACCGATCTCGTCCAAGATGAACGGGAACTTCTGAACGGTGCTAATGATCATCTTTTTGCCGGACTCGATGAACTTTCGCAGATCGCCGCTTCGCTTCGCATGGCCGACGGTCGATCCGACTTGCATGAACTGGCGAATCGTTGCGTCGATCTGTTGATCGAGGATCCGTCGGTCGGTGATGACAATAACCGTATCGAAGATCTCCGGGTCATCGACTCCGCCGCTTCCGCCGTGAAGTCCGATCAATTGGTGAGCCAACCAGGCGATCGAGTTCGACTTGCCACTGCCGGCCGAATGTTGCAATAAATAGCGACGGCCAACGCCGCGTTCTCGAACGTTCTCAAGCAACCCGCGAACGAGATCCAATTGGTGATAACGCGGAAAGATCTGCTTGCGCGTCTTCTGTCCCGTCCTCTTGTTCTTCTCGACGACGATCTGGGCGTAGTTCTCGACGATGTTCGTTGTGCTTTCCGGCGTCAGAACTCTCTTCCATAGATAGTCCGTCTTCAATCCGTTCGGATTTGGCGGATTGCCCGCCCCATCGTTCCAACCTTGGTTAAACGGCAAGAACCAAGACTTCTTGCCTTTTAGGTGCGTGCACATTTTCACTTGCTGATCATCGACCGCAAAGTGAACGATGCAACGCCCGAACGCGAAGAGACGCTCTTTCGGATTGCGCTGTCGCGGATCGCTGTATTGAGCGACTGCGTCGTCGACGTCTTGATTCGTTAAGTTGTTCTTGAGCTCGAACGTCGCGATCGGTAAGCCGTTAATGAAGATGCCAAGATCGAGCGCGCGACCGGATTCGTCGAGACTGTACCGCAGTTGCCTTGTGATGCTGAATCGGTTGCCGGCGAACAGTTCAGCCGACTTCGCGTTGCCGGGCGATGGCGTTCCGTAGAAGAGTTCGATGTCGTGGTGATCGAACTTTATTCCACGCCGAATGACGTCGATAACGCCTCGCGAACCGATCTCCTTCTCGAGCCTCGCAAGAACTTTGCGTCGCGTCGGATTATCGCTCTCGAGTAGCAATTCTTCCGCGATCTTCGGTTGGGTTTCTTTTAAGAACTCGCGAAGCTTCGCCAAGTCAACGCAGTATTCGCGGTCATAGTCCTTCGGATCGCCCGATCGCCAACCGCGATCGACCATATCGTCGAAGATGATCTTTTCGAGTCCACCTTCGCTTGTGTCGCTGACGCCGCCGGCGATCTTCTTGTAGTGCGGCCCCTTCTCTTGAACCTTGCTTGCGTCACTGTTCGTTTCGGGCATTATGTCAGACACTTTCTAGTAACCCATTCTGGGCAAGCACCTTCCAAGCTAGTTGGACGTGATGGGGCGAAAACATTTCACGTTTTCGAGGTGACCATTCTGCGATCTTTTGCATTGCCTCTTCTGGATCGCGTGCACCTTCATCTGTTGCGACCCATTGAACGGTCGCCAAAAGTTCCATTCCGAATGGCGTCTCGAATCCTTTGATCAGTTTGGCGACGTGTTCAAAGTTCGCTCTCGTTTGCGGTTCAGATTCGAGAACCTCTTCGGCTTTCTCGATTGCTCCCTCGACGAGAGACAAGGGCTTGTCGGGGTTCTCGCCACCATCTGCGAAACCAAGGGTGAAGTGTCCCTCGGTCGCGTTCAAGACGTGTCGCAATTTTGTTGCATACGGACCATAGGGCCCCTTGGAGAATTGCAATTGCTCCATTGGTTCGCCAAAACCAACCATGAAGTACATCAGTTTGTGAATCTCGAGAAGTGTTACATCTGGATCCATCGCAACGGAGCGATACTTCCGCATCAGGCCAATCATTGCCGCGCGGCCTTTGGTCATTGTGGGCACCTTGGCCGACTTCGTCATTGCCGCGGCAGATGGTGCCTTGCCGGGTTCGTAGACAAACACCGCAACATCGGGCATCGAAGCGAAGGCTGATTCGATACGTGGGCGAACGTCTTCCCATTTCAAACCGCCAAGTCCGCAACCTAACGGTGGCATTGCGATCGACCGAATACCCAACCGACGTACTTCGTCGACGAGTGCTTCGAGTCCTGAATCGATGTCTTCAATCTTGCTTCGTCCTTTCCAATGATTCTTCGTTGGAAAGTTGATAACGTACTTCGGATTGAACATCTCTTCGGTCGCGAAGACGAACATCATTCCGGGGCGCAGATCGCCCGCATCGCAAACCTTCTTGTATTGCTTAAAGTTCTCGGGGAATTTCTTTTTGAATTGCAGAGCAATGCCACGCCCCATCACACCGTAGCAATTGACGGTGTTGACGAGTGCTTCTGCTTCCGCCTTCAGTATGTCACCTGTTGTGAATTCCATCATCGTTCTGCTCTTCAATTAGAAGTACCATTCCGGCTTAATTGCGACTGGCGGTTGATGTTCACAGTCCGCAATCGCCTTCTTGACGACTCTCGATCGACTACGGTCAATCACTCCAATGCTTTCCACCAATTCCCATGGGAAGAATCGATGGATCAGGAATTCAGCCGCTTTTCTGTGCTTTCGATCGCCGGCAAAATTGTTGCTTTCAACTACCTCCCAATCTATTCGGCCTAAGTCTTGCTTACGGTTGAAGAATTCGGCCGTCGCCATCCCAGCATTCATATCCGAAAACGCGAACGGAACGCCATTCCGACTCGCCCATGACCGACATCTCATCATATCAGCTTGCAGATGGACGATTGGTTCTTGCCCGCCGTGGTACGTCAATTCGGGGAGATTGTCGTACCAGAACACCGAAAGCATCACGCTTCGGGGGCAAAGGTAGAACGGCACGTAGTCGCCGACCTTCGTTCCCGGGTGGCAAGTGACTTCGTATTCGTTCAGTCGCCGGCCCTTGATCTCGGCAAGCCCGACCGCGTTGACTTTCAAGCCCTGATCGATCATCTCGCGATCGGACCACAAACCACCCTGCGCGATAATCTTCGTAAGATTCTCGACGTGGGTGATGTGGTAGATCTTTGGCTTGGCCGGGACTTGGTTCACACCGCCTCCTCGATCAGTTCGTCGGCGGTGGCGAAGTCTTCGTCGGCCGATTCGGTGGCGGCCAGTTCGGCGGCTTCTTCGCTGATGTCCTCTGGGAGCGAACGAGCCAATTCGCGAACATCCAGTTTCCCCGTCACCACGTCCGAGATCAATCGCGTTTGGTATTCGCGGAGGAGCGAGATTTCGCGTCGGATTCTCGAAATTGCCGACTCTATTGCTTCTGTATTGGAATTGATTCGATCGACTGTAGCTTGCTGTTGTTCCACGCTCGGAAGCGGTAAACGCAAACGCGCAAAATCCGGATACATCAAACGCCATTGGCCAGGTCGAACGCCGTATGCCACTCTTCTGTAGTTGGCGATCATTGCAGGCGACCGTAGGGCGTAGTGATAAAACAACGGTACTATTGGTTGAATCAAGAATTTCAAGACCATGTAGTCAGGACTGACAATGCCTTCAAGATTGCTAACCGCAATCGACCCTTGCCACGCTTTCATTTTGTTCATAACCACGTCGCCAGAATTGACTAGCTGACATAGTGCGAGATCGCGAACGTCGGCGTTCTTGTTTTCTCTTGAGTCTTTGGGGATCACGCCATAATCCCTAAACAGCGAAAGCAATTCTTGCTTTGGAAAACCCAGTCGTTTGACAGGACGCAGTAGGGCACGAATCGGAATTGTTTCGCAATCAGCCCCGGAAACTTCATCGACCGCAGTTTGAATAACTGCCTTTCGTTGCTCTTCCAGCAACCCGATCACCTTCCGCTTCGCCGCAATCGCCTTCCCCAAACGAACACTCGCCCAATCCAAGAACCGAACAATCAACGCTTGCTCGTCCGGCGGGGGCAGGAGCGTGTAGATCATTCTGAAGTGTTCAGGACGTAGCGACCACATGTCGGAAGTAATTCCATACGACCATCGTTCCGCTTCTTTTGCGAAACCGGGCGTTCGGTATAGGTAGTGAAAGTACTTCGGTTGACATTCGACGTGCGGTCGCATCACAACGTATGCTGGGCTGATTATCCCTCGCAGACTTGACACCCCAAGAGCGCCTTGCCAAGCACGCATCTTGTTGTAGGCCAAGTCATTCGGGCGAACGAGCTTGTACTTCGACTTGTCTATGTTCGAACTGTCCTTCTTGTATGTTTCGCTTAGCAGGTCAGCTTGGTGAATAATTCCGCGCTTAATTGTCACAGACAACATTGACGCATCAGAGTGTCCACGTTCCTTAACCTCGAAGAACACGCCGCGATTCGCAAGCACATTCCAATGCGTTGGCACGTCCCCAAACCACACTTGGCTTGAACTTCGGTATTCGCTGTATGGCTTCAGATCAGTGATCATGCGACGCTCCCATGAAGCAAGTCGTCGAGTAATCCTTCCGCCTCTTTCTCGACCGCGATAATATCGTCGCGAATTTCGTCAAGCGTGCGCAGCGGTTCGGGCTTGTAGAAGTGTCGGGTGAACGAGATCTCGTAGCCGGTCTTTACGCTTCCTTTCTTGTCTTGTAGCCAGGCGTCCGGCGTGTAAGGCAAGACTTCGCGCTCGATGAATGCTTCGATCCCGCCGGTTTCGAGTAGTGAGATCTGCTCGCTGTCTCGCAAGTCCGCATCAGGCTCGAACTCGACAACGCTCTCGACCGGATAGGCGTCTTCGCGACCGGATGACGGGCGAAGGCATTCGGGTAGTTCGCCCCACCGGTATCGACCATGCTTTGGATCGGCTTCGACTTTGGTTTCGCCCTTCTTGTTCGGTTTGGAAACCTTGGTGATCACCGGCGGCGCGGTTTGGTCAACGTCGCTGACGCCTCGCAAGACAAGTTTCAGTTCGGCCGCCAACGGTTTCTTGTCATGCTCCGCCAACTTTTCTGTGGCGACTTCCGCGAACACGTTGTAGTCATCAAATCGATCGGCTCCCACATGCTCACGCAACCACATTCCCAACTCCACCAACCGAGCGTCGCGTTCCCAAGTCTCCGGCTTGAGTAGCTTCTTCTTTTTGCTCTCGGGTAGGCTCTTTCCGCCTCCGCCGTCGTCGTCATCATCGTCGCTTCCCCACTCGGCCAATCGCTTGGTGAGTTGCTTCTTGATGCTTCCAAAGTCTTCGACCAATGCGTCGCCGAATTCTTCATACAGCGTTTCACGAATCTCTTCGTCACCGGAAGCAAACCGTAACGCCTCAATGCGTGGGATCGTCAATTGGCTTCGCAATCGCAAAGGACGTTCAACGATGACTTTCCAGTATCCGAACGCTTCGCCGGGGAAGATCTTGGATTGTTCGGTTTCCTCGAAGTTCAGATAGGTATCGCAGATCCGCTTGATATCATCGTCGCCGAGCTCGCAATTCTTTTTGCCGAGATTTTTCCGCAGTGGCCGATACCACTTCGTCGCGTCGATCAGTTGTACCTTGCCTTGACGCTGTTCGGACTTCCGATTGGAAAGCACCCAAATGTAGGTCGCGATGCCCGTATTGTAGAACAGGTTCAACGGTAGGGCGACGATCGCTTCAACCCAGTCGTTTTCGATCAACCATCGCCGAATGTTGCTTTCCCCTTGGCCAGCGTCGCCAGTGAACAGCGACGAACCGTTGTGAACTTGAGCGATCCGACTTCCCAATTCGGTCCGCTCGTTCATCTTGGATGCCATGTTGGCCAGGAACATCATCTGGCCGTCGCTGGATCGTGTAACGAGTGAATAGTCGGAATCGCCGGCATGGGAGATTCGGAATCGCGGATCCCGTAGCGAATCCTTCTTTCCCGATGGACACATCGACTCGAGATCTTTCTTCCAGCTTTTCCCATACGGTGGATTGGAAAGCATGAAGTCGAACTCTTTGGCACCGTACGCGTCGTTCGATAGGGTGCTATATTCGGCCCCGCCTCGGATGTTGTCCGCGTTCTCTCCGTCGCCTTTGATCAGCATGTCCGCTTTGCAGATCGCGAACGTCTCGGGGTTGATCTCTTGACCGTAGAGATAGGTCTTCACGCCGGATCCTTCGCCGCCGGCCAGTTCGATCAACGTGTCTTCGGCTACGGTCAACATGCCGCCGGTCCCGCATGCGCCGTCGTACAATTCGTAGGATCCTGGTTTGATCTTGTCCGCGACCGGCAAGAACATCAGCTTGGTCATCAGACGAACGGCATCGCGCGGTGTCCAGTGTTCGCCGGCCTCTTCATTGTTCTCTTCGTTGAACTTGCGGACCAGTTCTTCAAACACGGTCCCCATCGCGTGGTTGTCCATCGCCGGATGGCGAACGCTGCCGTCACTGTTGAGAACCGGATTTGGACTTAGATTGATCTCGGGGTCGCAGAACTTTTCGACCAGCGTACCTAGTGCGTCAGCTTTCGAGAGTGTCGGAATCTGGTTGCGAAACTTGAAGTTCTCGAGGATGTCTTGAACGTTGGGCGAGAATCCGTCGAGATAATCTTCAAAGTCGGCGCGTAGCTGTTGCTGGTTTCCTCGCGAGCGAAGATCCCGCATCGTAAATTGTGACGTGTTGTAAAACGGTTGGCCGGCAGCGTCGCAGAGTCCTTGATCTTGTTCAGTGATCTTGGCTTCGTCGAGCATCTGCTTCGTTTCAAGAACCGCTGCCGATGTAGGCTCGAGAACCGCATCGAGACGACGCAAGACGCACATGGGCAGAATGACGTCGGGATACTTGCCTCGCTTGAACAGGTCGCGCAGGACGTCGTCGGCGATACCCCAGATGAACGAGACGATCTTATTGTGCGTTGCTTGATCCATCGGCTTTATCGTTGAATAACTAGTTGACTATGTCGCTGGTTCGGTGGCGGGGCGGTTCGGTTTACTTAGGTCGTTTGCGTTCGGTCGATGTGTCTTTGCCGAGCCATTGTTCGATGACGTCGCGATGAAACCGCCAATGCTTGCCCACTTTCTGGCCGGGGATCTTGCCCTCCTGGACGAGTTTGTAGAGCGTCGATTTGGAGACCTTCAAATAGGTCGCCAATTCGTCGATCGTCAGTACTTCGTCTTGGTGTAATTTCACGGCTTTCCCACCTTTTCTAGCGTCGGTGCCGTCTGGACACGTTTGGTCACGGCTTCGACATTGTCCGCGTTATTAGCGGTTGCTGTCAATTAGTGGCGGCCGGGTCGCGTTACTGTCTGATCATCTTTGTCGTTAGGGATTCGTCCCGGGCCACTCGAACTTATAGGGTGACGCAATGCGAGTGTAGAACTCAGGGTGACGCAATGCGAGTGTAGAAGTACATCTTGACGGCCACACCGGACAGGCCGTTGCCCTTCGTCGTGTAGGGATTTGAAGCAGACCAAGCGCCGGAAATGTCTCCGGAACAGGTTGCGTTGTCGAGATTGTATCGGAAACTCAACGTCTTCTTTCGCCCATGGATCGGCACCTGGTCGTTGTTGGTGGTGTTCCATTCATTCCACAGGGTGTACTGCAGGTCGATGGTATTCTGAGTCGTCGGAACGAATACCAACTGAAGCCACGGTACATCAGTACGTGGGCGGTGGAACTGCGCTGCATCCCGGTATTCGTAGTTGCCGTTTCCAACGTTGGTCGCGACCAGCGTGCCAAAATACGAATCCGTACCCGTGATCGCTGAGTTCGCGTGAACATTCAGCGTCCGCATTCCGAGCACCCGGCCTGTGGTCGGATAGGTCTTGAATGGGGGCATCTGAGCCGCCTTGTCCGTATACAAATCCTTCGCAAGTGCAGCGTAGACCTTCTTCTCTTTGAAGGTCCGGACATAGACTGAGTCCTTGGCGAGTACGGCCCATTCCGCGACGTACTTGAAAAACGCTGCGGGGTAGCTACTGCGGTTCCCATTCCAGTGGCCGTCCACGGTCAGATCCGTCGGACTGACAACCCACTCGGAAACGTAAATCGACGCCTGTTGATCGGCAGTAAGCCGTTTTCGGTCGTCAGCATCAGGATGGTAACGCTTGACCTTGGCCGCGAAGCCGGGACTGATCCAGCCAAGGGCATTCTCCGTCCATTCGTACGATGCGGCGAGCGCGTGAATGTAGGCCCGATCAAAATGGGGGCGCACGACCGAATCGTGATTCATGCCCTCGGTGTATCCACCATGCCAGCGCGTGCGACCAGGTGCCGGCGCGCCCTTCTCTTGGTTGAAGGTGGGCCGTGTATGCGGTCGCTGCGTCGATCAAGGCCGATGCCGACGTCGAGGTGGCGGGAAGTAACTCGAGCAAGCAGTCGGCCTGGGCAGGACACCGTGGTTACTGCGGACTTGAATTGAGATGCCGAGCGACCTGGTTGGGGTCGCTCGGCAAGCGTCGCCCAAACGCGTTCGCGGCACAGGCGACTGCAAAGTCGAGCGGGCAGGATGATCGGAATGGGAGACCTTCGGTCGGCGGTTTCGGCGGGGTCAGAGACCCGCGCCGAGCAGGTGGTTGGAGATCCGCGCCGAGCAGGTGGTTGGAGACTGCTGGCATGCAGGGAGCGCTCGTGTGCCTAACTGGCTGGTCGTGTGCCGCGCGAGTCACCGGCTGTCAGCGGCAACCAGGCGCCGTTTGCCCGGCTGCTGGCGACGCATTGCTCGATGAACGCAACACCTTCCCATCCATCCAGGACCGTGGGAAAGTCCGCCGCAAGCGGATCACACGGCCGCCCGTCGGCGTGCGCTAACATGGCGTCGAAACCGTCGCGATAGACATTCGCAAAAGCCTCGAAAAAGGCTTCGGGATGGCCGCCCGGCAACCGGCAAGCCGCCCGGCCGGCCGGACTCGTATAGGCGGCGTTCGGGTTGCGTTCATAGGTTTGCGTCGGTTCTCCTAGCCGGCGCAACATCAGTTGGTTGGGTGCCTCTTGGCGCCAGGCGAGCGATCCCTTGGTCCCGTCAATCTCGAGCGTCAAGTCATTCAGTCGTCCGTGGGTCACCTGGCTGGTCGTAAGCGACCCCATCGCCCCGTGTTGAAATCGGAGCAGTACGTGGCCGTAATCGTCCAGTGGCTGCGGGCAGACAAAAGATCGCAACGTCGCCGCGACCTCCGCGGGCAGCAGTCCGGTCGTGAACCGTGCGAGCTGGTAGGCGTGTGTCCCAATGTCGCCCAACGCTCCAGCGGGCCCCGCCTTGTCTGGATCCGATTTCCAGGCACCGCGGGCTGGCGGCCGGTCCGGGTCAAGACCATGAAGCCACCCCTGCAGGTAGCTTGCGCGGACCGCAAACACCTCACCCAGTTCGCCTTGGCGGATCATCTCGCGAGCCTGGCGAACCAGAGGATAGCCGGAATAATTGTGGGTCAAGACGAATACTCTGCCGGTCTCAGCCACCAGTTCCCGCAATCGTTCCGCATCGGCCAGGGACGTCGTCATCGGCTTGTCACAAACGACATGGAATCCGGCTTGAAGTGCCGCCCTGGCGATCGGAAAATGCGTGTGGTTCGGAGTCGCGATGCTGACAAAATCGACTCGCTGGTCCGCGGGCAGCCCAGCCTCCCTGTCGAGCAACTCGTCAACACTCCCATAGGCCCGCGCCGGGTCGATCCCGAACGCTTCCGCAGCCGCCCGACCCTTGGCCGGATCCGAAGAGAGCGCGCCCGCCACCAATTCCGCTCGATGATCAAGCGTCGCGGCGATGGCGTGGACTCGGCCAATGAACCCGGCGCCACCGCCTCCGATCAGCGCCATCCGCAATTTCCTGGCGTGCATTTCACTCCTGGTCATCGGTGAAACTCGTGCCGCGGGTTGTTCCCAATTCGCACCGGTGAACCGGGGTTTCTGTTTCTCGCACCGGTCCGGCGATCAGCGTCGTCGAATGATCTCTGCTTTCAGCCATTCCTGGTCTTCTTTACTGAGCTTGGAGAGGAGCAACTTGAGGCGTGTCCCATCTTCCTTCTCCAACGTGACTCGACCGTTCCCGTAGCTGGTAAAGCGGGCCTTGACCGAGAATCTCCCGGTCGCATCCTTGAACACTCGGAATGCGTCTTCCGAGCCGGGTGTGTCGTCACGGCCGTTTGGGCGTGCGGCGCCGCGCCGGCCGCTGGATGCCGATGCCGCGCGGGCGCCGCTGCGTGTACCTCGTGCGGCCGCCGGCGAACCGCGCCGCGGGCGTGAAGCCCCAGCAACGCGTCCCGGTTGCGGTGGACGCGGCTGCTCCCGCGGCGCCTTGCGGTCACGCGCTTTGGCATCCGCCAACTCCCGCTTGCTGGACCTGGCCGACTTCAACCGGAGCGACATCAAGCTGGGATCGTACCAGGAGCTCTCATGGGAAAGGCGTGACGCCACTCCGATCAACTGGTCGTCTTTGAGCGTGAAGCGGTAGGTTTGCACACTGTCAGCCAGGATCTGATCGACGCCTGCCGGCGTAGGCGGTTTGTAATTGGACGTCGGCGCCAGGGCGGCAAGAACCAACGTTTTCTCTCGATTGCGAGGATCGGCCGTCAGGTATCCGCCCAATGCGCGGCGTTGATCCGGCTGGCGAGGATTGAACAACTCCGCCCGAACCCGCCCTCGATCGTCGTCGGCGAATACGAACAGCAGCCCGATCTCCGTGGGACCAACGGCGCGTCCGAACCATGATCCGACGTACTTCTTGCCCTCGGCACAGGCAGCAACAAGGGCCGACTGATGTTGGTTCAACAACAGCTTCTGAGCGCCCTCGGGATCAACGAGGTAGTGCCGGGCCGTCCGGGAATGGGGCGACGACTTCGGCAAGGCGCTAATCAATGGGACCAGGTACGGAGCCATCAAAAAGTTGAGCATCTTGTGCCGCGAAGCCAGACGTTCCTCCAACGACTCGCCCGAGCGAACCGACTTGGGATCGGTCTCCCGGACACTACTGAACAGAAACTGCGAGTTCGTCAGCGTCTTCTTGGCCACATCCAGCAAGATGGGAGCCACCGTATCCACCCGTTCCTTGATGGTGACCGTCGTCTTCTTCTGCTTCGCTTCGTTCGACCACACCGCGAGATCCACCTTCAAGACGCCGCCCATCCCGTCGAGCTCATCGTGGGGAGGATCGTTGACGTGGCCGGTCGCGGGCACGCGATAGCGGTCTCCCCCGCGAGTCGAGTCCGGCATGAGAACGCGCGACAATTCCAGGTCAGTTCCCGCCGCCCATTTGGGCACATAGTAAACATGCCGCGCGGTAACCTCCGGCATCGTCGAGAAATGGTAGAAGTCGACGGCCAACGTCACGTGGCTGAGCTGCTTGCCGGCCACGTTCTTGGCGACGTACTTGCCCTGAAGGCGTTCCGAGTAGCCGCGTGACCGCCCGGTGTAGGGAACGTTTGTGGGACGTTTCTGGGGGATAAAGCGAATCTCCACCAGGCTCGACTTGGAGACCGGTCCGGAAAATTTGTCCGGCAGCGCAGGGAGCAATTCGTCCCACGCAACCGCCCGTGCCTGGTGCATCAGATCTCGACGTTGATCCTCGTTATCAACCTGCAACACCAGGTCACTGGTCCTTTTGGCAGCGGCCAGCTTCGCTCGGGCGGCCAGCAATACGAACTCGTTCTGGTCCACCAGCACCTTGCGCGTGTGGGTGCTTCCGTCTGAATAGGTGTACTCATAGGTCCGTTCGTACGTGTATTCACCCCGCCCGGCCGCGGCAATGGTCGCGTTGGCGCTGCGAATCTGTGCATCCCGACGGCGTTTGGCAACTTCAAGCCGGTCGGCAGAATCACGGTTCAGGTCCATGATATGACTGGCCGCCTTGCGAATCGCGGGATCCTTGGCCGACTTTTCCATGTCGGCTAGCAGCGCCGTGCTGGGACTGCCCCCTTTACTCGCGCTTGCCAGGCGATACGGCTGCGTGATCTGTTCCGCGATCTTGGCATAGGCGGACTGCTGAGGTCCTTTCGGCCGCGGCGCCGGCTTTCGCTTGCGCGGAGGTTTCGCCGCCGTGGCGATGGTGGCAATGGGGGGACTCTGAAAAGCAAGCCGTCGATCGAACGGCCCTTCGCTTGGCGCACGCTGCGTCTCTCGAGCAAACCAACGTCCATCGTCATTGCGGCGATTGGTCCGCCACGGGTTGCCGTTCGGTCCGCTGGCGACGCGGTTCCGGGCGACCGATTCGTTGACGACGAACGCGTCACCGCCCAACCCGATCTCGAACGGCAGGACGCTCGCGGCAGACTTCGCGTGGATCAGCAGCAGGGAGGCCAGCGTGCCGCCCAGGCAAAGCTTCGCCAGCAACCGGTTTGCTCGGCCGAACGCCCACCGCCCCCGTGAGTAATGCCCGGCGGCTTTCTGTTTGGATGTCACCTGCGCCATCAGCATGGCAGTCCCTCCCACCAGCGATTTGCCGTGTGCGTACTTCCTGCAAAGGTCTTTCCGCCAAGTGTTGGCTCGCCGATGCGATCACCGACGCGCCTTGATGGCAGGAGACGTCGAATTGAAACTGGCATACGTTACGTCAAGCACTGCATCGCCTGCGCGCCTCGGCGGCGAACGTCGGCCGTGCGGTCGACGACGGATCGTCCATGCATGATACCGGCCGAGCCGCCTTTCTGCATCTTTCCGACGGCGCTCCCGCCTAGGACGTGCCGTCGGTCGCAAGGGGGCGCCGATGCGAAGCGACGACCGCACCGCGCGCAACGCGGGGCCTCGCTTCGCATATTGAGCTGCCAGGTCTTTCCGGCTATCGTCAGGTCACGCCCCGTCATCGAGTCATCGATCGTTTGTGACCTGGGACGAACTCCGCGGTGGGACGCTTCCGGACGCTCGTCCCGTCGACCGTTGTTCGCTCTCCAGCCGCAAACTGGATCACGACTCGACCCTGTTGGCTTCTGCGAGGAATGGACGATGGCCGACTTGATTGCAATCGGTAAAGAACAAGATCATCGCTGGCGGATGGAGATTCCGATTGGTGAGAATATTCGCCTGGGGCGTGCCCCGCGCACCGGTTGGGCGGTCACCTGGGACAAGCAGATTTCGCGCGAGCATGCGAACGTGATCCTGGTCGACGGCCAACTCAAAGTCACCTGCCTGGGGACGGCCAAGAACCCGATCTTCGTCAACGGTCTCTCGGTGCGCGAATTTAACGTGCATCCCGGCGAACGCTTTCAGATCGGGCAAACCGTCTTCGAATTCGTTTCCGATGTAGAGGAACCCTCGGGAGTCGTCAACGAGCATTCGTACGACCGTGACGAACTCTCCAGCGTGCGGATTGATGAAGGGAGTCCCTGGCAGATCGTCTATGGGAAGTTGCCCAACCTGATCGCCCGTTCCAATTCGACGGAGGAACTGGCCGAGTTGATTTTGGAGCAGATGCTGTTTGCCATTCCGCACGCCTCGGCCGTCGCCGTCATGAATTTTGACATCGGCAAGGACCCGACCTTGCGCACGCCAGAGATGATGCGCACGCGTGTCCGCGACGACACGCTGCCGTTTCGGCCCAGCCATCGCCTGCTGCGGGCGACCATGGAGAGCCACAAGAACGTCCTCCACATGTGGAACGATGTCGAGCGGTCGGATGCGGAGTACACGATGGTCGGCAACCTCGATTGGGCCTTTTGCTCGCCGGTCAATGAAAGAAGTTGCGCCGGTTGGTGCCTGTACGCGGCAGGTTCGACCTGCAACGCGTCAATCAAACGCGAACAGTTGTTGGCGGATCTGCGGTCCACCGAAGTCCTGGCCCAGTTCGTCGGCTCCATTGCCCAGGTCCGCCTGCTGGAGCACCAGGCGGCCGAGATGGCCCAATATTTTTCGCCGGCGATCGTCAACACGCTCAAGCGTGACAACGCTCGGCTGGAGCCACACGAGCAAAATGTGACGGTGTTGTTTTGTGACTTGCGCGGCTTCTCCTGGCGCGTCGACAGCCAACAGCGGCAGTTGCGGGAGATCTTCGATCGCGTCAACGACGCCCTGGGTGTGATGACGCGCAATATCCACAAGCACGAGGGCGCGATTGCCGACTTTCAGGGTGATGCGGCCCTGGCGTTCTGGGGCTGGCCGCACGTTCTGGAAGACGGCCCCCAGTCCGCCTGCCTGGCCGCCCTGGCGATGCTCAAGGAGTTCAATCGAGAGAAAGAGAATGACGGTTTGAACCTGGACGCGTTCCAGGTGGGGATCGGCATCGGACACGGGCCGGCGATCGCCGGGCGGATGGGAGCGGCAGAGCAGGTCAAGGTCGGCGTCTTCGGGCCGGTCGTCAACCTGACGTCCCGCCTGGAGGGCATGACCAAGCACTTCCGGGTCCCGATCGTTGTCAATGACACGACGGCGGAGTTTGTCAAACAGCACATGTCACGCGGGGCGGCCCGCTGCCGGAAACTGGCTCGTGTCCGACCGTTGGGGATGAAGACAGCGACGTTGATCAGTGAGTTGCTGCCGCCGGCCAGTGCCCCGGGCAGCATCTCGGATGCGGATATCGCCGAGCACGAGGTGGCGGTCGACGCCTTCATCGAAGGCGACTGGATGCGGGCCTTCGATATCTTTGCGGCCATGTCGGCGGCAGACCGCGCCAAGGACTATCTCATGTGGTACATGGCGCAACGGAATTTCACCGCGCCTGCAGACTGGGACGGCGTCGTCAACTTCGCCCACAAATAGGGCAGGCCGCGCGTGGCACAGCCAGCCCCCACCGTTTCGGGCCGATTCCTGTAAGGGCCGCCCGACCACATGAATGTTCGCTCGGCATGCGTTACGATACGTGACAACGGTCCGATGGAACCGCCAGTTCATCCCCTTCCCGAAGGCATTCCCATGACGATTCAACGATGGCTTGGCCCGGCCCTTTGTGCATGCTGGCTTCTCGCCGTAACGTCACAAACCACTTCGGCGCAACAGCGCGACGTCAACTATGACGAGGAAAACGTTCCCGATTATTCGCTCCCCGACCCGCTGGTAATGGCCGACGGTTCTCCCGTCAAGGAAGCGCAGACCTGGTCCGCCAAGCGGCGTCCCGAAATTCTGCAGATGTTCGCGGCCGAGATGTATGGCAAGAGCCCGGCGCCGCTTGACGGCATGCATGCCGAACTGACCGAGAGCGACCCCCGGGCCCTGGATGGGAAAGCCCATCGCAAACAGGTCCGGATCTATTTCTCTGCCGACAAGGGGGGGCCCAAAATGGATCTCTTGGTCTACCTCCCCGCCACGGCAACGGGCCCCACGCCGGTCTTTCTGGGCTTGAATTTCAACGGGAATCACACGGTCCATGCGGATCCCCAAATCCACTTGTCAACGTCGTGGATCCGCAACAAGGGAGCCGCCGTCGTCGACCACCGGGCAACCGAAGCGTCGCGGGGTACGAGCGCCACGCGGTGGGCCGTCGACGATATTCTCTCCCGGGGATATGGGCTGGCGACCATCTACTACGGGGACATCGATCCCGACTTTGACGACGGCTTTCAAAACGGAGTGCACCCGCTTTTCTACCGGGACGGTCAGCGGCAACCCGCCCCGGACGAATGGGGCTCGATCGCCGCCTGGGCCTGGGGGTTAAGCCGTGCGGTGGATTACTTCGAAACAGATGATGCTATCGATCAGCATCGAGTCGCCGTGATGGGCCATTCGCGGCTGGGCAAAACCTCTCTGTGGGCCGGCGCCACCGACCCGCGATTCGCCATCGTGATCTCGAATGATTCCGGGTGCGGGGGAGCCGCCTTGAGCCGGCGGCGGTTTGGGGAAAAAGTCAAACGCATCAACACCTCGTTTCCTCACTGGTTCTGCGACAACTTTCTCAAGTACAACGACAACGAAGCCGCCTTGCCTTTTGACCAGCACATGTTGATTGCCCTGATGGCACCCCGTCCGGTCTATATCGCCAGTGCGGAAGAGGACCGTTGGGCAGACCCGCGCGGCGAGTACCTGGCGGGCTACCACGCCACGCCGGTCTACCACCTGTTCGGAAAAAAGGGCCTCCCGGACGAACAGATGCCGCGCGTCAACCAACCTGTCATGAATTCGATCGGCTACCATATCCGCACCGGCAAGCACGACGTCACGGACTTCGACTGGAAGTGCTACCTGGATTTTGCCGACCTGCATTTTTCGCGTTGAACTGCGAACGTCGGCATTTCGGATGCCGACACGCTTCCCATTTATTGACTGACTCCACACGACGAGACGATCCTTATGAGTGCCGATGCAAAGCTTACGGAACTGAACCTGGAATTGCCGCCCGCGCCCAAACCGGCCGGCGTCTACAAGCCGGTCGTCATCACCGGCAACATGGCCTATGTCTCCGGTCACGGGCCTGTCAAGAACGACGGAAGTCTGATCACCGGACGCGTTGGCGACGCACTCGATCAACAGGCAGGATACGATGCCGCCAGGCAAACGGGGCTGGCAATTCTGGCGACGCTCCAAGCCAACCTCGGTAGCCTCGACCGCGTCAAGCGGATTGTGAAAGCCCTGGGCATGGTGAACTGCACCAGCGACTTCACGCAGCATCCGGCCGTAATCAACGGGTTCAGCGAATTGATGGCGGAGGTGTTCGGCGCGGATGCCGGCGTCGGCGCGCGGAGCGCCGTCGGGATGGGCTCCCTGCCCGGCAACATCCCGGTGGAAGTCGAAGTGATCTTCGAGATCGAACCGTAGACTTGCGGGCGGGCGGGCCAGACATTCGGCGCGCCAGGTAAGGGCAACGCCCGACGCCGGGCGATACTCGCCGCCGGTCCGCGGCCCTGCCTCGCTAACGATCTGCCGATTGGGCTCGAATCACGGGCTCGTTACCGCGTCGCGGTGGTGCGGTCGGCTGGCGGGCGATGGAGGCGGCGGCCGGCGATGACTGGGATTCGCGGCGAATCCGGTTGAGGAGTTCTGCCGATGGCCGGTCCAGCACCAACAGCTTTTGTTGGCCCTGCGGATCGCGACGTGAGCGAATGATGCAGATGACTTCGGTGTCCGCATCCGCGATGCCCGTGGATGACGGATCGCTCGCCGTCGGCTGCACGGGCTGCATCTGGCTTGCCGCTACCGGAACCACCATCCGGTCCGGCATTGCCGGCGGCGAAGCGGGTTGCGGCAGCCGCTCGGGCGAGGCGACGGCGGCAAGATCAGACCGTGCCGGAGCTGGCCGGTCGTTGGCGGCATAGATACGTCGCTGCCCAATCCGGTCCAGCTCCCAGTGAATCGTTGCCAGGCCGGCATAGATACCTTCGTCGTCCGCCGGGTCGGCAGCGTTGCAGATCCCGATCAGCCGCCCGTCGCTGGAGAACAGTCCCCCGCCGCTGCGTCCTTCGACCGGTTGTCCGGCGACCTCGATGTTGGGTGGGCCCAGGTACCGGTCGATCGCCGTGACATGGCTCTTCCGTACGCTGGGCGCCGCGCCCTGATCGCAACCGATACTGAAGACGGCCGCCCCGCGGGAAATACCCTTGCCGTCGGTCGCCACGCGGACGGGCGACACGGGCCGGCCCGGCGTAATGCTGACCAGCGCGATATCGCGGTCCAGGTCGTAGCTGATCAGGTTTCCGGGCACGGTGCGGGGCGTTCCGTCCTGGAATACGTCCACGTGAATCGTCCCCTTGCCGGCCGACTCGCGAAACAGGTGTCCACAGGTCACCACCAGCGCTTCACCCTCATGCGCGTCGATAATCGTCCCCGTGCCGCTGCCGTGCCCCTGCGCATCTTCGACCTTGAGACGGACCGTGGCCTGAAAGGCAGCCTGCACGGCGGCCGGGTCGACACCTGTTGGTGCGGACGAGCCGGCCGGCGGTGCTGACGTTCGCGGCAACGCTGCCAGGGTGGACGGCGACGGCGGGCCGTCCGGCGATTGCGCGCGGACGATGTTCCCTCGCGGGTCGCGGCGATTGGCCCCGACCATCGACGACCCGGGTGCTGCAGCTTGCGCTGGCTGGGGGCGAACTCGGGCATGCGTGTACATCTGTGTCAGACGTGCGTAGCTGACGGGCCCGGAAACCCGGTCGACCTCTTTCCCGTCCACCAGCATCACAAAACAAGGCACCCCGGTAACGCGAAAACGCGAGGCGATCGCCGACTCGCGATCAACATCGATCTGACGAACTGGGTACCCGGCCGAGATCAGGCGCCGCACGGTAGGCTCGACCGTGCGACAGGGCCCGCACCATGCAGCCGAGAATTCCAACAGAACCGTGTCACTGGGGGCGGAGAGCGCCAGGGTAAGAACAAGAGCAGAGACAGTCGACATCGTTTCCCTCCATGGATCGATGTGGGGCCAGCCGGTTCCGGCAAGTCAGCGAATCCGACAAGTCAGGGTGTGGTCAGCGAGTACCGATCCATCGGTACGCCCTGAGTTCTTCAAATTGAGGAATGCAAGATTGGGTGGTGGTTTTGAAAAAGTTACAACCAGTGGCGGCGATCCGCCTCTCGGCAAAGCTGCCGACCGTTGCCGGGTTCGGGTGAAACCAGAGCGGGCGACGATTCTCCTATCAGTAGTCACCGTGAGTGCATCTGACATGCCAAGCAAGGGTTTTCTCGGGGGGAAGTTGCCAGCCCGGCGGTGCCGTCGATGATGGCGATGCAAGCTCCGCCGAAACAGCCAACCGACTCGGCCCGCCCAGCGCGACGACGTACGATGGCAGGCGGCAGACTACCACCCCGACAGTCCACCGGGGCTTGGAAACGATTTGACGGACGATCCGGGCGTGGTGGGAGTCCCGGTCAGGCGTCGATGTAGGCACACACGGAGGCGGGGACGGGAGCCTGTCGTCCCGCAGTTTTCAAGTCCTCGAGGTGCTGCCGCATGGCGTCGGCAATTGCCGACTTCGCATCGGCCAACGATTCGCCGACGGCAATGCAGCCGGGCAGGTCGGGTACGTAGGCCCCAAAATTCGTTTCGGACTTTTCGAATACAACCGCGTAGCGCATCAGTCAGTCTCCCCCAAGTTGCGCATGCCGCGCCAGCACGTATTCCACACCTGGCGGCAGGCTCAATTCGAGTTTTCCAGCGATCGTGACGATGCGATCCTCGTGCTTGAGCTGGTGCAGTTCATCGTCTGATTTGACGACCTGCCAACCAGCAGCCTGTAAGGCACGAATCAGTTCTTGCACCGTCACGCGTGATGCACCTTCTCTGTCCTGAATTCCTTCACTCTGCTGATGAAGTATCGTTCGCAAGCCGGTTGGGGTCAATAGCGTTGAGGGTCTTGCTCGGCCAGCGTGCGCGGACCGGAAACGGCGGTGCGCACTCCCCTAACATGGATTGTTTCACTACAATCCTGAACTCCGATCGCTGCTGAGAGAGAACCGATGACTCAACGCCAAATCCTCGTCACCGCCGCACTCCCCTACGCCAACGGACCGATCCATATCGGCCACCTGGTCGAGTATATCCAGACGGATATCTGGGTCCGTTTTCAGCGCCTCCGCGGGCATCGCTGCATTTTCATCTGTGCCGACGATACCCACGGCACGGCGATCATGAAGAGTGCTCGGCAACGGAACTGTACGGAGCAACAGTTTATCGACGAGATGCAGGCGGCCCATCAGGAAGATTTTGCCGGCTTCGGGGTCACGTTCGACAATTACGGCAGCACCCACAGTGACGAGAATCGGCAACTGTGCCACGAAATCTGGCGGTCACTCAACGAGCAGGGGCTGATCAAGCAGGAGACGGTTGTCGAGCTGTTCGACAGCCAGAGCGGAGAATCGTTGCCTGACCGTTTCGTGCGAGGAACCTGCCCGAAATGCGGGGCGCCTGATCAGTACGGAGATAACTGTGACAAGTGCAGCGCCACCTACAGTGCGGTCGATTTGATCGACCCGATCAGCACGACAAGTGGCCAGCCGCCGGTGCAAGGCGAAGCCGTCCACTACTTCGTCACCATTGAAGCCCTCCACGAATTCCTCGACGAATGGACCCAGTCCGGCAGCCATCTTCAGGACGAAGTTGCCAACTACTTGAAGGGGCACTTCCTCCACGAGCCGCTCCGCGACTGGGACGTCTCGCGACCGGCACCCTATTTCGGATTCGACATCCCGGGCACTGAAGGCCGACACTTCTGGTATGTCTGGTTCGACGCGCCGATCGGCTACATGGCCTCAACGAAACAGTGGTGTGCGGAGCAGGGTGAATCCTTTGACGGCTGGTGGAAGAGCCCGGCCACCGAAATCCACCACTTCATCGGCAAGGACATCCAGTATTTTCACTGCCTGTTCTGGCCGGCCATGCTCAAAACAGCCGGCTTCACGTTGCCGGAGAAAGTTCACATTCACGGCTTCCTGACCGTCAATGGCCGGAAAATGTCCAAGCGGGACGGCACCTTCGTGATGGCCGCCACCTACCTCAAGCATCTCAATCCAACCTACCTTCGATACTACTATGCCGCGAAGCTCGGCCCGCGGCTCGATGATATCGACATGAATCTCGAGGAGTTTCAGAACAAGGTCGATTCCGATCTGGTCAACAAGGTCGTGAACCTGGCCAGCCGGGCTGCCAAGTTCGTTGCCGAAACCGGCCTGTCAGCAACCTATCCGGACGACGGCGGACTCTTTCAACAAGGCGCCGCCGCCAGCGAGCTGATCGCGGAAGCATACGAGGCCTGCAATTACGGGCGGGCGATGCGATTGATCATGGAGTTGGCCGATCGCGCGAATCCGTTCTTTGACGATGCCGCGCCATGGGTCCTGCGAAAGGACCCGGCCCAGGCAGATCGAGTGCAGGAGATCTGCACGGTCGCGTTGAACCTCTACCGCCAGATTATGGTCTATCTGGCACCGGTGGTTCCCGAACTGGCCGAGAAGACCGAGATTCTGCTGGGCCAACCAATCAAGCACTGGGACGACGCGCAGACACCGTTGACTGGATCGCCAGTCGCCAAGTTCAAACACATGCTTAAACGCGTGGAAGCCAAGGACATTCAAGCCATGATTGACGAAAGTAAAGAACAGGCCGCAGCGGCTGCCGACGCCGAAGCAGATTCCTCGACCCCCTCCACGACGACGGCAGACAGCGACGCGCCGCTGAAGGCAGAACCCCTGGCCGACCAGTGCACCTTCGACGATTTCGTCAAGGTCGATCTGCGGATCGCTCGAGTCGTATCCGCCGAGAACGTTCCCGAAGCGAACAAGCTGCTCAAGCTGACGTTGAGCCTGGGGGGCGACGAGCGTCGCACCGTCTTCGCCGGAATCAAGAAGGCCTACCAACCGGAAGATCTGGAGGGACGACTGGTGGTGATGGCCGCCAACCTGGCTCCGCGCAAAATGAAGTTCGGCGTCAGCGAAGGGATGATTCTGGCCAGCGGCGAGGGCGGCAAGGAGGTCTTCATGCTGGGCGTGGATGAAGGCGGCCAACCGGGTCAACGGGTTCATTAGCCCGGACCTTTCATCCGCCACCAGGCGTGGCGGACGGTTCCGCTGATCGCCGAGCCAACCGGGCACGATGCCGGATCATTCATCAGCCGGTGGGCGTTGGCCCCGGTTCCGTTGATAACAGAGAAAACCAGGCGCTTGCGCGCTCCGGCTGATCGGCGCGCTGCTTGTCGTCAATTGACGACCAACGACGGCGACCCAGCGACTGGCACTGTATCGTTCTGCCTCCATGTGCATGAAACGGACTATTGCGGATCGACCCACTCGCGTTGCCAGAGCTCGAGAAACAGGAGCGCCCACAGCCGGTAGGCGTGGTCGAATTGTTCGCTCTGGTGTTCGGCGATGAGCTGTTCGACGGCCGCTGGGCGGAAGAGGCCTCGTTGGCGGGCGGTCTCGTCAAGCAACACGTCGCGGACCAGGTCGCTCAGTTCGTGTCGGAACCAGTGGTCGACGGGAACGCCGAAGCCCATCTTCGGTCGCCGCCAGATATCCGCGGGAAGCAGGTCGCCAAAGGCCCGCCGCAGCAACCGTTTGCCGTGACCGTAGCGAAACTTCAGCTCGCAGGGCAGGGATGCAGCAAACGCCACCAGCCGATAGTCGAGGAATGGCTGCCTGACCTCCAAGGAGTGAGCCATGGAGGCGATATCGACCTTGGTCATCAGATCGCCGGGCAAGTACGTGGTCAAGTCCGCCAGTGATGCCGCGGTGACGTGATCGCGTTTGCCCGCCCGTTCCCAGGCGTGCTGCAAGAAATGGAAGGGGTCCGCATCCGGCAGCTGTTCCAGGAAAGCGTCTGAGTAGAGTGCTGCGCGCCGCGTTTCGTTGAAGATGGCGATCCAGTCGAGGTACCTGCGCTGCGGCGGCTTGGCGAGCACTTCGGCAAATCGCTTGGCGCGGCGCAAGAGGGATTTCTGCCGTGCGCCCGGCAAACGCTGCCACAGCGGCGCAGCGACCAACGACCGCAACAGCGGAGCGCCGTCCAGCAAGGAACTCAGCCAAATCGCCCGGTAGCGAGGGTACCCGGCGAACAGCTCGTCACCACCGTCGCCCGACAACGCCACGGTGACTTGCTCGCGCGTCATTTGTGACACGTACCAGGTCGGAATTGCCGAACTATCGGCGAACGGTTCGTCGTAGTTCCAGACCAGCTTTGGCAGGATCTCAACCGCCTCCGGCGTCACCTGAAACTCGTGATGCTCGGTTCCCAAGTGTTCGGCAACCTGCCGCGCGTACTTCGTCTCGTCATAGGCGGCGACCGGAAAACCGATCGAAAAGGTGCGAATCGGTTCCGCCGCGGCTCGCTGCATCAAGGCGACCAGCAACGAAGAATCGACGCCTCCCGAAAGGAACGCTCCCAGCGGCACATCCGCCCGCATCCGCATCCGCACGGATTCGTCGAGCAGCGTTTGCAACTGGGCGGTGGCGTCGGCCGCCGACAATGGACGCTCGTCATTGAAGTCCGGTTCCCAATACGGCGCGACCTCAAAACGCCCATCCTGGAACACGGCCCGGTGGCCGGGCGGCAGTTTTTGGATGCCTTGGAAGATCGTCCGTGGATGGGGCACGTACTGGTAGGTCAGGTACTCGTCAATCGCGGCCGAGTCCAGCTCGCGCGGAACGTCTGGGATTTCCAGCAGGCTCTTGAGCTCACTGGCGAATATCAGCCGCCCCGGTTCGCGGCGGTAGACGAGCGGCTTTTGGCCCAGCCGATCACGACCCAACACGAGGCGGCGACGATTCGCGTCCCAAATTGCCAATGCGAACATGCCGTTGAGATGACTCAGGCACTCCAGACCCTCGTCCTCGTACAAGTGAACAATGACCTCGGTGTCGCTATCGGTTCGGAAGCAGTGCCCCGCTCCTTCCAGCCGGCGTCGCAAGCGCGCGAAGTTGTAGATCTCTCCATTGAAAACGACCCACACCGAGCCGTCTTCGTTGGACATCGGCTGATGACCGCCCGCCAAATCGATAATCGACAGCCGGCGGAATCCGAGCGCGACGCCGGGCATCGGTTCGTAAGGCGACCGGAGCGAGAATTGGCTCTCGTAGTGACCATCGTCGTCAGGACCACGATGGCGCAGAACGTCCGTCATCCGCCGCAGCGTGGCGGCGTCAATCGCCCGTTCAGGATCGGTCCAAATCGCGCCGGTAATGCCGCACATCGAGTCCGCCAATCTGGCAAGAACCTGGGTGTTCCCTGAAAACGAATCCCGACCGGATCAGCGGTACGGAGCCTCTCGCGGCCACAGGGCACGGTCTGACCGGCGACCGTGATCGCCCATCATAGCACAAGCTGTCGGTAGAGCGCGGCGTGCCGATCAACCATCTGTTCGATGGAAAACCGGTCCATCATCCGCTGACGTCCCGCCTCGCCCATCGCGCGCGCCAACCCGTCGTCGTTCAGGAGTTGCTGGGTCTTGCGAGCGAACTCGGCCGAGTTCCCAACCGGTACCAGATAGCCAGTCGCCTCCGGCATGACGAGATCCCGATTGCCGGCGATGTCGGTCGCGACGACGGGCACGCCGGCGGCCATCGCCTCCATAAGGGCATTCGACTGTCCTTCGTATCCGCTGCCAAGCCAGAAGCAATCCAGGTGCGGCAGCAGCCGCAGCACATCATGGCGTGGCCCCAGAAAGTGAACCCGGTCCGCGATGTCGATCTGACTTCGATACTCGACCAACCGCTCTTGCTGCGGACCGTCGCCAACGATCAGCAAGTGCACGTCGTCGCGGGCCGACTTCAGCAAGTCGGCCGCCCAAATCAGGTCCTTGTAGCGCTTCTGCGGCCACAACCGCCCCACGGCGCCAATCAGTCGGGCCTCGTTCGGCAGGCCCAATTCCGTCAACCAGGATTCACGCGAACGCAACGGCTCAGGAGCCGGGCCGATTCCGTTGGGAATCACTTCGAACTTCTCCGCGGGAATTCCTTTCTCGGCATAGAATTCCACAACACCCGTTGAATTCGTTACGATCCGATCGGTGCGCCGAGCGAGCCGGCGATCGATGGCCAGTTCGTGCCACGCCTTCCAGGGATCGACGCACCGTTCGCCGGCGACCACGTGCTTGACCCCGGCGGACAAGGCAGCCTGCCGGCCATAGCTGTTGGCGGCGAAAATCCAGGTATGCACCAGATCCGGCCCCAGCCGCCCGATGAATCGCCGCAGCTTCCAATAGGCGGCCGGATCAATCTTCCAGCGCTTACCGATCAGCGTGACGGGAATCTCCTGGTCCTCCAGCGTCTGGCGGTGGGGCCCGCTGTGGGTCAGGACGGCGACGTGGACGTCGAATTCATCACGGGGTAATCCGCCTGCCAGCAACGTCAACTGTTTCTCGGCGCCGCCGCGGACGAGGGTGGGGATGATCTGCAGCACGCGAATCGTCATCGGCTCGTCCGTTGGTTGATCACCAGTTGGTCGAAAAGCTGGCGGTGCAGCAAGGCCATCGTGTCCAGAGAGTACTGCTGGCCGGCGATTCGCCGCGCCGCCGCGGCCAGCCGAGCGGCCAGGTCGGGCGTTTCCAGCAGCCCGGAAATGGCCGCGGCCAACGAGGATGGATCGACTTGCGGGAGCAGCAGTCCGCCGTCGACGCCAGCCAGAATATCTCGGTTGGCCTGCGTGGCGGCGGCGATCAGCGGCAATCCGGCCGCCATCGCCTGCAGCAGGGCGGGAGTCTCGTCGATGGACTGGTGCACCGTAACGGAAAGGTCGGCCGCCTGAAACACGTCGCCCAGCTCATCGAACGAGCCGGGCATCAGGCAATCGCGATGGAGCCCGTCGTAAACGAGGACCTCATAGAGGTCATGGCGTCGCGGCCCATCGCCGATCAACCAAAGTTTGGCGCTCGGCCACCGTTTGGCAATCGTTTGCCAGGCCTGAATCAACGGCTGCAGCGCCTGTGAGTCGTCCAGCCGAGTTACGCACACAACGATCGGCGTCACGTCGCTTGCCGCCAGGTCGTGATTGGCCGCCGCCAGCGTCCGCCGGGCTTCGCTCCGCGCGGCGCTGGATCGGTCCGCTCCGATCGGGACCCCCCAGGGGATGTGATGGATCACAGGCCGGTCATACCCTGCTTCCACCAGCGCGGACCCCACCCGTTGATTGCTGACGATGATCGCCTCAGCTTGCTGACAACGGGCCTTGATGCGACGTCCAAATCGGGCCTGCTGTTGCCACTCGCAGTCATGTTCGCCACACCGCAGCAACACGGGGATGCTCGTCTTGAGTAACGCCCCCACGGCGGCGTATGCTTCGTTCCGCAGGCGGGCGACGTAGACCAGGTCGAATTCGCTCCGATGGTCGCGCAACCACCGCGAGACGCTGCGGAGGAAGCGCAGCGTATGCCAACCGCCCTGTGGCGCATGCGGCAGGCGATGTACGGGCACCTCGCGGTGCACGAACTGACACGGCCAGTCACCCGCCCAGGCCGCCGTCAAGACAGTGCTCTGCACACCGTAGTCGTGCAAGCCTTCGGCCAACAACGTCAAACCTCGCTCCATCTCTCCGGCCAACGGCCAATAGCGGGGTGTAACGATGAGCAGCCTCAACGGGTTCATGCGCTCTCGCCCGTGAGATCGTCGGTCAGGTCGGCCGATTCCAAGACTGCCAGATGTCGCAGGTTCCGGTAGTGATCCTGATAATCGAGCCCGTATCCCACGACGAATTCGTTTGGAATGTGAAAGCCGACAAACTTCGTTCGCACATCCACTTCCTGCCGCCCTTCCTTCCGCAACAACACTGCGGCCTCCACCGATGTGGCCCCCATCTTCTCCAGCAGCGGTATCACTTCGGCCAACGTGTGTCCCGTGTCAAAAATATCATCGACCAACAGCACATCGCGGCCATTCACATCCAACAGCAGGTCCGTGTTGATTGAAATCGAACCGCGGGTGGTCTCTCCGCGGTAACTGCTGGCCTGCATGACACCGACGCGCAAGGGCATCTCCAACTGGCGGATGAGATCCGCCAGCAGGACCACACTTCCGGTCAGGACCGCCACAATCGTCAGCGGTCGATCCCCGTAATGGGCACGGATTTCACGCGCCATGCGTGTGACCCCGGCTTGGAGCTCAGTTTCGTCGAGGAGAACTTTCACGGTCGGCCGGCGGCTACGAGTAGTACGAATGCGAGCAGACGGGCATGGCGCGGCGATGGACCTATCGCGACGAACCCCAACGCTGATATTCTAATACCAGATGCCCACGCAGGTAGCGGGGCACCTTCCCCTTTTTGCGGCGGGTCGTGGCGAGGAACGTCGACCCTGTCCAGGCTCGGCCCGCAGCCGAGGATCCGGCCGGCGGGACGCCCGATTCCAACACGCCTTTTTTCTTTGCGAGACCGGGATGGCCGATGCAAGTGGAACCTGGATCGAAGAGTTGGTGGGCGGTCATCCGTGCGATGTCTACCTTCCACCTCGACACCACGACATGAAATACGTGGTGATCTACCTGCACGGCGTGCATCAGAACCGCCTGAACGACAAGCGGGCATTCCGCGAACAGTTTGATCGCCATCAACTGGCTGTGGTGGCACCCGTCACGGGGCGGAGCTGGTGGAGCGACCGCATTTGTCCGGAATTCGACGAGCGGGTGACCGCGGAACAGCACATCCTGGAAGCGGTCGTGCCGTTTGTCGAACAACGGTTCGCGGCGATACCTCCACGACTGGCCCTGCTGGGAACCAGCATGGGTGGCCAGGGCGCCCTCCGGTTGGCGTACAAACATCCGGACACATTTCCCGTGGTGGCCGCGATTTCCCCCGCCATCGACTACCAGATCCGGTACGACGAAGACGAATTGCTGCAACAAATGTACCCGGAAGCGGAAGCCGTGCGACAAGATACGGCCACCCTGCACATCCACCCCTTGAACTGGCCCAGGCACCAGTTCTTCTGCTGCTGCCCGGAAGATGTCCGCTGGTGGGAAAGCAACGACCGGCTCCGCATGAAGCTCTGGTCGCTGGGCGTTCCGCATACGGCCGATCTGGAAACGCCTGGAGCCGGGCACGGCTTCGAGTATTACGACACGATGGCGGAGAAGGCGATCGGTTTTTTGGCGGAACGGCTGGAACAGGAACGGCTCCGCATGGTGTGAGCCCGCGTCGAGCGTGGGCGTGAAACGGCCCCGCCGTGGGTGGTCGTGGATCGACCACTATTGCAGCTCTTGCCAGGCGTTTCGAACCGCCGGCGCCGCGGCAAAACGGTTTTGATCCGCGATCGTGGCGTGGTATCCTCGGCAAGCAGCGACGTTGACCGTGCCGGAGCCGCTCCGTACGCCTTCCCACCCGCGACCCATTCCATGGCCAACCAGCCTTTTCCAACAACCACCGGAGAACCGATCATGGCCCATTCCTCACGTCGTCAGTTCCTGGGATGCTGCGCGGGGCTCGCCGCCACCAGCGCCTGGAGCCTGTCTACATCGCACGCCGCCGCCACGCGCCTGGTTCCCGGCTACGACATGGCGTACGGACTGGTGACCTACCAATGGGGCAAGGATTGGGATCTACCCACGTTGATCAAGAACTGTGACTCGGCGAACGTGGCCGGCGTCGAACTGCGAACCACGCATGCCCACGGGGTCGAACCGACCCTCTCCGCAAAGCAACGGCAAGCGGTGCGGAAGGCGTTTCAGGACAGCCCGGTCACGCTGGTCGGCCTGGGCAGCAATGAACGATTCGACAACCCGGATCCAGCGGTCGTGAAGAAGGCCATCGAAGCGACCAAGGCGTTTGTCCGCCTGAGCCACGATGTGGGAAGCACCGGCGTCAAAGTCAAGCCGGATCGCTTCCATCCGTCGGTGCCGCGTGAGAAGACGATCGAGCAAATCGGCCGGGCGCTGAACGAACTGGGCGACTACGGCGCCGGCTTCGGTCAGCAGATCCGCCTGGAAGTCCACGGCCAGTGTGCCCAACTGCCAACCATCAAAGCGATCATGGAGGTGGCCCAGAATCCCAACGTGGCCGTCTGTTGGAATTCCAATCAACAGGACCTCGAGGGTGCCGGCCTGGCGGCCAACTATGAAATGGTCAAAGCCCGCTTCGGCGCGACATGCCACGTCCGTGAACTCGACAGCAAAGACTATCCTTACCAGCAACTGATCGACCTGATGGTCCGTGACGACTACGCCGGATACGTCATGATTGAAGCTTCCAGCCAACCTGCCGATCGCGTCGCCGCGCTGGCCGCACAGGTCGCCCTGTTCAAAAAGATGGTCGCGGCGGCCCAGCAAAAGCTTGCCTGAAAGTTCCTTGGAAGCGAGCCGTCGATCGCCTTCAGGAAGTCGCCCCACCATCGCCCCACCATCGCCCGACGGTCCTCCGGGCAAGGTGCGGCAATTATTCTTGACTCGTTCCATCAACATGCGCCAGCGGCTGCTGCTGCGCCAGGCAGTGAAACGCACCCAGCCCCCAGACCAGGTCCAGAGCGGGCAGCCCGATCACGGAATGCCCCGGCAATAGCTCGCCGAGGATCCCCGCGGCAGCAGCATCCGCGTCATCTTCGAACTGGGGAACGATGACGGCACCGTTGACAAAGTAAAAATTGCAGTAGCTGGCCGGCAGGCGATGCCCCGCCTGAAACTTGGCCTGCGGCAGTGGAAGCGGCACCACTTCGAACGCTGCACCGTCCTGATCGACCATGCCCCGCAACTGTGCCAGGTTGTCGCGGAGAGGGGCGTAGTTCGGGTCGGACCGATCATCCGTGGTGGCCGCGACGATCGTACGGGGCCCGACGAAGCGGGCCAACTGGTCGATATGCCCGTCCGTGTCATCCCCCGCCAGTTCGCCGCGGTCCAGCCAAAGCACCTGGCGGGCCTGCAAACAGTCGCTCAAGCATCGTTCAATCTCAGCCTTTGACCGGCCCGGATTCCGATTGGGATGCAACAGGCAAGACCGGGTGGTCAGAACGGTCCCCGCGCCATTGCCTTCGATGGCGCCTCCTTCAACAACCAGATCGACCGCGAAGCGCCGGCAACACAGCTCGGCCGCAATTCGCTCGGGCACGCGATCATCCAGATCGAACGGCGGATACTTTTCACCCCAGGCATTGTAGCGCCAGTCCACCAACGCCAGCCGCTCGCCGCGAGAAGCCGGCGGATCGGAGGTTGCTGCCGTCGCGAGCAGAAACGTCGGTCCGTGATCCCGGCACCAGGCGTCGTTGGTGGGAATGTCGTAGAACGTCGTTGCCGGCGCCGTGCCCAAGTGCGATTTGGCGACCGCCAGCACATCCGCGCCCCCGGCCAGAATGCGCACCGGTTCATGGTCGGCGACGGTCCGCGCAAAAGCGGCGAACTGCGGTGGAATCCGAGCAAACGTTCCCGGCCAGGTTGCGACATTGTGCGGCCAGGCCAGCCATGTCGCGGCATGCGGTTCCCATTCGGCCGGCCAACGATACCCGGCCGCTACGGGGGTGGAGTCACGGTTCGTCATCGAGGAGCCGCCGGTTGAGTTGACCGTAAGCATCAATGCGACGGTCGCGGAGGAAGGGCCAGTGCGTTCGCGCGACGTCGATCAATTCCAGGTCGCAGTCGGCCTGCACGATCTGATCCCCCGTGTGCGCGGCGCGGGCCGTAATCGTGCCGTACGGGTCGCAGACGAAGGAGGCCCCCCAGAATTCGAGCTGCCCTTCGTGGCCGGCCCGGTTGGGTGCCGCCACGTAGATTCCGTTGGCAATGGCGTGGCTCCGCATCATCGTCTCCCAGGCCGCATGCTGGCTGGTACCATAGGCCTGCTTCTCTTCCGGCAACCAACCGATGGCCGTGGGGTAGAACAGGATCTCAGCGCCGGTCAAGGCAGTCAGTCGCGCTGCCTCGGGGAACCACTGATCCCAACAAACGCATACGCCGATCCGGCCAAAACGAGTCGGAAAGCTGCGAAAACCGAGGTCGCCGGGAGTGAAGTAGAACTTCTCATAGAACAGGGGATCGTCCGGAATATGCATCTTGCGATACAGGCCGGCCTGAGTCCCGTCCGCATCGAAGACGACCGCCGTGTTGTGGTAGACCCCGGCCGCCCGTCGTTCGAACAATGAGCCAACGACCACAACGCCATGCTCCCGCGCCGCTTCACCCAGCGCCCGGCTGGTCGGCCCGGGAATCGGCTCGGCCTCTGCGAAGCGCTGATGATCCTCGCTCTGGCACGGGTAGGGTGTGGCAAACAGCTCTTGCAGGCAGACGACCTGCGCTCCTTGATCGGCGGCATCGCGAATCTTCGCCAGGGCCTTCGCCACATTCGCCTCCTTCGAAGCCAGGCACTCCATCTGCACCAGGGCCACGGCAACCGAACGAGACATAGGCGGACCTTCCTGGGCCGGAGCAAACAGGACGAATGGACGCGGACTGAGTGTCCACTGGGACATCGGCAGCCGTGATGGTAATCTAAGCGCCATGAACGCGAAACGGCTCCCCGGGCTGATGATCACGGGCACCAACACGGAAATTGGCAAGACCTATGTTGCCGCGCGAATCGCCGAGTCGATGGTGGCGGCCGGACACCGGGTGGGCGTCTACAAGCCGGTGGCCAGCGGGGTAACCGTCCCAGGAGATCCGAATCATGCGCTCAGCGATCCGCTGGTCCTCTGGAATGCTGCCGGGCAGCCGGGCGAATTGGAACGGGTTTGCCCGCAGCAGTTCCGCGCACCCCTGGCACCCCACCTGGCGGCTGCTGCCGAAGGACGATCCGTGGATGCGAGGCTCCTCCGCGAGGGATTGCAATACTGGCAGGAGACAAGTGAGTTTGTGATCGTCGAGGGTGTTGGCGGGTTGATGTCGCCCATCAGCGACGAAGACTACGTGGCCGACCTGGCCGCCGAGTTTGGGTATCCTTTGATCGTCGTCGCGCCGAATGCCCTGGGGGTCATCAACCAGACACTGCAGACGCTGATCACCGCCGCTACTTTTCGCGACGGGCTCGACGTTGCCGGCATTGTGCTCAACCAGGCCGCCCCTCCCGATCCGTCCGATGACGCCAGTCTGTCGAGCAACCGCCGAGAGCTGGAGCAGCGATGCGTGCCGCCGGTTGTCGCCGAACTACCGTGGTCCGCCGATCGGTTCGTCGAAGAAGTCGACTGGTTTCGACTGGGGACGACGGCAGCCGACGAGTAGGGTCGAACGACAGCGGGCTTCGGTGGTTGTTGGGCTCCGCTCGCTGCAATCATGCCACGCGCTCACGCAATGGTTGACACGCTCGGCGCAATGGTTGACGCACTCACACGCTCGGCGCAATGGTTGACGCACTCACACGCTCGGCGCGGGTCTCCGACCCCGCCGAAACCGCTGACCGAAGGTCTCCAATCTACCGTGATCCTGAATCAACCTTCGCCCCACGTTCCGTAACCTTTCGCCCCACGGTTCCGTGAAGCGCCAAAGAACGAATGCGAACGCATCCCAGCAACGATGGTCGCTGCGTTGGATCGGTTCAGGGACGACGACTGCGACCGAGCGACTTGCAGAGAGTCGTCCTGCGTTCATGCATGATCCGGGCGAGCACGAGCGCAGATGCGGGACCGCGAATCCAACGGAACGGATGCGCGCGGGCTGTTGGTTGATGACACGTTCCAGCAGAACGTCATGCACAGCATGACCTACGGAACGACGGGAGTTCTTGGCAGCCCGTGCCTGGGCGTCAGCAAGTTGCGCGGCCTACAGCACTTCGCCGATGGCGGCACAGAGTCGTTCGATGTTGTCCGGGGTGATCCCTGCAACGTTGATCCGGCCGCCGGCAGTCACGACGTAGACGGAGTGTTTCGTCCGCAGTTCGTCGACCTGCAACGGGGTCAGTCCGGAGAACGAGAACATGCCCCGTTGGGCCGCGATGAAGGAGAAGTCGTGTCCGGGCGACGCGGTCCGCATCGTCTGGACAAACTGTTCACGCATCGAGTTGATGCGGTTGCGCATTTCGGCCAGCTCCTGCTCCCATTGACGGCGCAACTCCGCATCCGCCAGCACGGTCGTTACGATGGCGGCCCCGTGCTGGGGTGGATTTGAATAGTTCGTGCGGACGCAGGTCTTGGCATGGCTCAAGGCAGCTTGGGCCGCTTCCGGCCCTTCCGCGATCAACGTCAACGCCCCGACGCGTTCCGAGTACAGGCCGAAGTTCTTCGAGTAGGAGCTGCAGACGATCGCCTCGGTGCCTTCGCTGCAGATCTCGCGCAAGCCGCGGACATCGGCTTCCAGGCTTTCACCGAACCCCTGATAGGCGAAGTCGACCAGGGGCAGGAGGGCCCGTCTCCGCACCACCTCGGCAATCTGTTTCCATTGCTCGGGCGTCGGATCAATCCCCGTCGGATTATGGCAGCAGCCGTGCAAGAGTACGACGTCGCCGGCCGGGATCTGTTCCAACGATTTCAGCATGGCATCGAAGTCCAATCCCACACCGTCCGCGTCGATGTAGTCGTACGTCTTGACCGGACAGTCGGCCGCCTCGAAGATCTTGGGGTGATTGACCCAGGTGGGTTTGCTGCACCAAACCGTTGTGCCGGCCAACTTCTTGCGGAGAAAATCGGCGGCAACGCGTAAGGCTCCCGTACCCCCGGGTGTCTGCAGGCTGACCGCCCTTCCTGACGTCGTGATCTCGTGCTCGGGCCCGAACATCAGCCCCCGAACCAACTGGCCGAATTCGGGCAGCCCGTCAATCGCCAGGTAACTCTTGCTGGACTCGACCTCCACCAACCGCCGCTCGGCCTCCTTAACGCACGCCAGGACGGGTGTCCGCCCGGCCGCATCCTTGTACACGCCGACACTCAGATTGATCTTGTCCGGGTTGGGGTCGTTGCGGAACGCTTCATTCAGCCCCAGGATCGCATCCGGGGGGGCGGTATCCAGGTGTTCGAACATGAGTCACTTCCAAGAGAAACGGCGGGAACCGAGGGACGATTCTCGAGCTGTTTGGGGTGGCCTGTTTGGGATGGCCTGTTTGTGGGCGGTTGACTTCGCGGGCGGTTGACGATCGGCCTGACGGCGTGTGACAATCATCCTAGCTTGAGCGTTCGCTGCCAGGTAGGCCCCGTGGGCAGCCGGGCAACCACGGATCGGGCCATCCCCGCCGCCCGGCCCGCAAACGGCAGCACCCCCGGCCGCCCTACCCGCGGACCGCCGCTTCGCACCCTTTGCCGACTGTCCGCTCCGTTGACCGCACTGGCGGACCTCGGACCGGCAGGGCGCGGTCTTGGCATCAACCGATCAGGGTGACGCGAGGCGGAGGGGAACCGGGAGGCCGACAGGTCGGCGAGAGATGACGGCATTGGAGATCCATCACCCATTCGGGCAATCGAAACGATGAAACAACAGCGTATTGGTGTCTGGCTCTTGGGAGCGCAAGGCGGTGTGGCGACCACGGCGATCGTCGGACTGGCTGCGTTGCAGAAGGGACTCACGGGCAACCAAGGCCTGGTTAGTACTCTGCCGCAGTTCGCCGCGCTCGACTTGTTACCCTGGAACGACATCGTGATTGGCGGTCATGACATTCGTCAGACATCGCTCTACGACGAGGCGATGAAGCTGGCGACGGTCAGTCGAGCGATCGATGGCGGACTCATCGATCAACTCAAAGCGGAGCTGGATGCCATCGACGACCGCATTCGCCCGGGGGTCTTGTTCAATGTCGGCCCCACCATCGAGAAGTTCGCCACAGACAGCTTGCGCGATCACGTCGAGTCTCCACGGGACTCGATCCGCCGTGTTCAACAAGACCTGCAAGCGTTCCAGGAGTCGAACCAGTTGGACCAGGTAATCATGGTCAACGTGGCCTCGACCGAGCCGCCGATCGATCCGGCTTCGCTGCCGACCACTTGGGAGCAGCTTAACGCCACGCTGGATGATGGGTCCACGTGCCAGCTCGCTGCCAGTTCCTTGTACGCGATTGGGGCATTGGAACTAGGCATGCCGTTCATCAACTTCACCCCGTCTCTCGGCTCGGCGCCGCCCGCAATCTGCGAGCTCGCCTTGGCATCCGACACCTGTCACATGGGGCACGACGGGAAGACGGGCGAGACGCTCTTGAAGAGCACTCTGGCGCCGATGTTTGCCAACCGCAACCTGGAGGTGATGAGCTGGGTGGGACACAACATTTTCGGCAACATGGACGGAAAAGTGCTGGACGACCCGGCCAACAAGCAGACCAAGGTGACCAGCAAGGACCGATTGTTGGGACAGATCTTCGGGTATTCACCTCAGACCCTGGTGAGCATCGAGTACATCGAGAGCATGGGGGATTGGAAGACCGCCTGGGATCACATTCACTTCCGCGGTTTCCTCGGTACACCGATGACGATGCAGTTCACGTGGCAAGGTTGCGACTCGCTCCTGGCCGCCCCCTTGGTGTTGGACCTGATTCGCTTCACTGAGCGGGCACACCGCAACGGGGACCGGGGCTTGCTGACGTTTCTCGCCAGCTTCTTCAAGAGCCCGCTGGGAATCGAAGAGAACGACTTCGGGCGCCAGTTCCAAATGCTGGAGGCCTGGGCCGACGGCGTCCGGCCCGCCTGAGCAATCAGCGCTCGTCGGAACGGCGTCGCCGACAACCGATCCGATTCCTGTGACCGCGCGTCACGCCGTGATTCCTCAACCTGCCGCCAACCGCTTATTCGGTCGCGGCCGGCAACCGTTTCAAGGTGAGATTTCGCAGCGCGGCCCGTGTGTACCAGGCGGCAAAGCCCAGTGGTCGGACCGGTTCCTGCTCCCACCAGATGGACAGCTCGTGGTCCTTCGTGGCAACGTCCACCACCTGTTCGCCGTCAATCCAGGCCGCCAGGTTGTCTTGCGTGACCCGCAATCGCAAACGATACCAACGTCCCTCTTCAAACGTACGGTAGTCCGTGGTTTCGTTCTCAACCGCCGACATCCCATCCAGGTTGGAGATTCCGGTCACGCCTCCACCCCAGCCGCCCACGATCAGCGACAGGTAGTGTTCATTCACCGGGAAGGTTACGCCACAGAAGAAATCCGACCCTTGGATCCGCCGAGCCTCCCAGGCCAATTCATAGTCGATTCGCGGTGGCGCGCCGGCGAACACGATACCGGTCGCCGGGTTACCCGCTTCCATAACCACCGCTCCATCACGCACACGGACGTCGCCGTGTCGCTGAAAGTCGTACTTGTCGATCACGCGCCATCCCGCCAACGTATGCCCATTGAAGAGAGACCGGATCGACGGGTCGGGATCGATTCGCTGCAATTCGACCCAGTAGCTGAGTGCATTGCCGGTCCGGTTGGCAGGCCGCGAGATTGCGGCCACCGAACCGTGCAGTTGTTCTCCGTGCAGGTTCAACCGCAAGTGCAAGTCATACGGCCGACGGTTGGCATCCTCGGTATCAATGTCTCCGGCGAACTGCCCGGTGAGGACGCCGTCTTCGAGTTGCGAGTTATTCAGCAGGGTCGCCAACTGCCCGGCCATGCGGACCTTGATCTCGCCATCCGGTTGCGGCCAAAGTTCCAACTGCCGCGGCCCGGCGTACGTCGCGATGCGGCCCCGCCAATACCCGACCAACGCCGGCGGGCAGCCGGGCTCGGGAGGCTGCGGATTGGGTTTGTGGCGACCGGCCGCCAGATGCCGCTCCCGTTCGTAGTCCGGCAGGAGTTTGCCGATGATGTCCCGTGAAATTTCGATCGGCAACGAGGAACTGGCGTTGCAAAGTGCAACGACAACCAGCTTCTCGCTGGGGATCAGGGTCAGACGTGTGCGCACGCCGCCCATGCCGCCCGAATGACTGACCGTCTCGAACCCATGTTCGTCCTTGTCGATGAACCACCCAACACCGTAGTGCCGGCTACCACCGACGTGAGCCGTCGGCTTCTTCATTTCCTCGATCCAACGGGGATCCATCAGCCGCCGTTGATCGGCTGCCCGATGGCCCAGGTGGAACATGCCGAAGCGGACCAGATCGTGCGCACTGCTGAATACGGCGGAAGCGCCCGGGTGATCGAAGGTGTAGAAGGGCAACGGCCGTTGGTCCGGTGCGTAGCGGACCGCCGCAAACTGGTTTAATTCGGCCGGGAGCCCGACGGCCGTGCGGGTCAACCCTAACGGGAGAAACAGTTCACGCCGCATGAACTCCGCGTAACTGGTTCCCGAGCCGCGGCGAATGACTTCGTCCAGCAGGCCGTAGCCGAAATTTGCGTACTGGAACCGCTCGCCCGGCTTCGACATCAGCACACCGTAGCGCCGCAGCGACTCGCTGAATGCAGGACGTTCAGCCGGCTCATCCGCATAGAAGAACTGGTAGTGGAGTGGGAGACCCGCCGTATGGTTGGCAACCCGGCGAATCGTGGCGCCGGACGCGTTGCCGACCCGCGCCGTCACGCCGGGGCCACCCAGATATTGATTGACGGGGTCGTCAAGCTGCAGCTCACCCCGCTGCACCAGCAGCATGATCCCTGTCGCGGTGATCGGTTTCGAGATCGATGCCAACGAATACATGGTATGTTCGGTGGCGGGCACACGTTGCTCGCGATCCGCCCAACCGAAGCCTTCCTCCCAAAGTATCCGGCCGTCCCGGGCGACCGCCACGGCCAACGACGGCACTTGGCGGTCGACGAGCGACTTCTGGATCTTCTCTCGGAGCGGCGCGAATCGCTCGTCGTCCGGCTTGTCGGCGCCGTCGGCCCCCAGTGCCATCACGCTGCACAACAGGAATCCCCAGTGGGCGTTGAGGGCAATTCGTGGAGACCAGTAACGGGCCATGGAATCTCTCCTGCGGGGACGGTGTGACGGCTGCCATCATGGTTCATCCGCGGTCGGCATGCAAACTTCCGGGCCGCGATCCGGGGCGACATTCGAACGGTGCTCGATGCGCTGTTGCGGCGCGTCGTCAACCACGGCGAGAATCCGGGGCCCGGCGGCACCCTCGGCCGCACGCCCTGGCGGGTTTCCCTTGCCGTTAGCCGCGAACGTAGGGTATTCTTCAAGACATCGCCCCCGATAAACACGAGGTAGACCACATGCGGAGATTGTTGCCCTCACCCGTCCGACCCCAGCCAGCGTGCAGCCGCGTCAGGCGCCCCGGGTGGAGAACAGCGATCGTGGTCCTGTTGCTTTCGGTCGTGTGGGGCGGCTGGTCGGCAGGCGATGAACAGGCCGAGGAACAGCAACAGGCACTGGCTGCCAAGGTGGAGCAACTGATCGACGACCTGGGCGCCGACCAGTTTGCCCGCCGGGAACATGCTCAGGCTGCGCTCAAGCAGATGGGACTGGTGGCATTCGACGCACTCCTCGAAGCCCAACGCGATCCGGATATCGAAATCGCCATGCGGGCCGGCTACCTGGTGCGGAGCATGCCGATTCGCTGGGCGCGTGAGACCGACCCCCGCCTCGTGAAGGACTTGCTTTCAACCTACAGCACGGCACATCGGGCCGACCGGCTGACCCGCATGAAGCAACTGGCGGAGATGCCCGATTCGAGTGGCATTGAGGCCCTGTGTCGCCTGGTTCGATTCGAAACCGACCACCTGCTCTCCAAGCAGGCCGCACTGCTGGTCCTCAACCATGTGGCACCCAGCGAAAAGGCCGGGCGGTCGGCATTGGCGGCGAAAATCCGGGCCGCGATTGAACTGAGCGACCGCACGGGAGCGGGCTGGATGTTGACTTATGCCCAGACGCTTGAAGCGGGCGAACCGACACTCCCCCTGTGGCAGCAGTTGGTGGAAGCCGAGTTCACTCGGCTGGCGCGCCACCCCGAAGAGACCGACCGGGACATCGTACGTGACTTGCTGCGTTGGCAGGCCGAGTTGCTCCGTCAACTGGGCCGCGAGGACGAGGCGTTGGCAGCCATCCGCCGGACGCTCGACTTGATGGACGGCGATCGCGGAGAAATCTTCGACATCGTCGACTGGTCGCTCGAACGCAAAGCCTGGTCGGTCGTCGATGAGATCGCGGAACGCTTTCCCGACCATTTCAATAAGGAGACCGGCCTGATCTATCGGCTCGCCGAGGCCCAGCGCAAGCGGGGTGAAGAATCACGGGCCCAACAGACGGCGGCCCGCGCACTGGCCATGCACCCGACGATTCTCGAGCGGCACCTGGAGACGGCGCTCACTTTGATGCTCCGCCAGATGTACGACTGGTCCAGGAACGAATACCAGTTCGTGATCGATTCCCAATCCGCCGACAACCGCTACACCTTGGATGCCCGCTATTCGCTGGCCGACATGCTGTTCGACCTGGGAGAAAACAAAGAAGCCGCCGAGATGGCCCAGTCGGCAGCCGCGGCCATCGAGAAGAACCCCCAATTGCTCCGCCAGTCGCGGAGAACCGGTGAGACCGTCCGCGGTACCGCCGCATTCTACCGAGCCATGCACCAGGGAGAACTGGGCAACCATGCAGAACAAGTCGAGTTGCTTCAGCAAGCAATTCGGCTGGTCCCGGCACAACCGGATTACTTGATCGCGATGTACCGAGTGCCCGAGGCGGACGCGGAATTCCGCGAGTCCACGCTCCGCCGGATCGCGGCCTCGGAAAAACGGCTGCAAGATACAATCCGCCTGGCAGGGCACGCCATGCGAAACGCGCGGACCGAGAATCGTATCAGCAACGCGGAACTGCTCGCCGAGGCATGCAATGAATACGCGTGGTTGATCAGCAACACGACCGGCGACTATCAAGCGGCCCTGCAATACAGCCAGAAGTCGCTCGAACTCGAACCAAACTCGGGCGCCTACCTCGACACGCTTGGCCGCTGCTTCTATGCCGTCGGGGACCTCAAGAATGCAGTCAAGACTCAGCGGAGGGCTGTGGAGAGAGCACCCTATTTTCAGCAGATACGCCGCCAACTTGCCTTCTTCGAAGCGGAACTGGCCAAACAAGAGACGAACCAAGAATCAGGGCCGGCAGACGAATCCAACTGAATAACGAAGCACAGGCCGATTCCCGAACATCGTGCGGCCCACCATCCTGATTTGAGGACCATCAATACCCCAGCGCTCGCCGCACATCGCCCGGCAGGCGGCACCGCCTTCACCCGGTCGAAGCCTGGCTGATCGAGCGACGGGCGGATCGTTGGCCGTCTCCAACGTGCCTTGTTGCATCTCCAGGCAAACGGAACTTCATGTCCACCTCGCCACATTCCGATCCGATTTCAATCGACGCGGCCATTGCGCCCCCCAACCGCTCGGCTGACGACACATTGCCGGAGGGCACGGTGGAATTGGTTGAAGAAAGTACGACGCTCGACACCTCGCTCCATTGGTCGATGCTGGTCGGCGCAAGCTGTGTTTTGCTGCTGGCAGCCGTCCTGCAGGTGCGTGGTCCGGAGACCGTCGTCATCCCCCTGGTCGACATGCCCCTGCCTGGAACCTGTACCTATAAGCAGTACATGGGGATGGAGTGCCCCGGGTGCGGATTGACCCGCTGTTTTATCAGTCTGGCCCATGGACGTCCCTCGGCGGCCTGGTCCTTCAACCCGGCCGGCGTTCTTTTCTTCGCCTTGGTCGCCGTTCAGATCCCTTTTCGCGCCATCCAGATCTGGCGAATTCGGCGAGGGCTGGGGGAACTGCGCGTGAACCGGCTGGCCCACTATCTCACTGGAACGTTGATTGTCGCCCTGTTGTCCCAGTGGCTGCTCCGCTCCATGCTGGGTTAGCGCCGATTGTTCATGAACGAACAACCACTCGGTGCAAGTCGTTGTGTCGCGATCAATGGTAGAGGACTTGCCTGCAGCGCCGTGCATTTCCGCCGGCAGGTGTTGGTGTCCGGCTTGCTCGGCGATTGACGGAACCGGGGCAACGGAACCTGGGCCAACACCCGACGGCTGATGAATTATCGGCGTTCGAATCTTACCATGTGACATGTGCACAACGGGCGCGCATGGTTCGAGGGCGCCCAGCGGAACGGACATGGGGGAAGTTGTTGATGACACGTTCCTGCCTCCTGCCGGACCGCGCGACGTCATGCACAGCATGACCTACGGACCTACCGAACGACACAAGAAGGAAGCCGACATGGACAAGATTCAGCTTGGTGACATACGTTTGAACGTTCGGTGCGAGGGCTCTGGGCCGCCCCTGCTGTTTGTCCATGGGTTTCCCTTGGATCATTCGATGTGGGAGGGGCAGATCTCTGAGTTTTCCCGCAGCCACCAGGTGATCGCGCCCGACTTGAGAGGGTTCGGAGCGAGCGAACTGGGAAGCGAACCGGTTTCGATGGCCCGCTACGCGGATGACCTGGTGGCACTCCTGGACGCCCTGGAGGTGACCCAGCCCGTCACCCTTTGTGGCCTCTCGATGGGCGGTTACGTTGCCTGGCAGTTCTGGGACCGCCATCGCTCACGGCTGGCCCGGCTCATTCTCTGTGACACGCGAGCAGCACCCGATTCGCCCGAGGCCGCCGCAGGTCGCCGCGAAACGGCCGCGGCCGTGCTGCAGAACGGTGTGGGAGACGTCGTCGAAACGATGGTCCCCAAACTGTTCGCCGCCGCGACGCTTGAGGCCTCGGCAACGTGTGTCGCGGCGATTCGCCAGGTGATGCAGGCAACCGCTCCCCAAACCGTGGCGGCCGCTTTGCTGGCGATGGCCGAACGCCCCGATATGCAGACGCGACTGGACGAAATTCACGTGCCGTCGCTCGTCCTCTGCGGCCAGTACGATGCGATCACCCCGGTCAGCGAGATGCAGGCGATGGCGGCGGCCCTGCCGCAGTCAGCGTTCCGGGAAATTGAAGCAGCTGGCCACATGGCCCCGGCCGAACAAGGGAAAGCCGTCAATCGGGCGATTCACGAGTTCCTCGCTCGAACGGACCGCACGTAGCAGACGTCGCCGGTGTGGGCGCGCCGACTTTCCACACGCTTCGTAGATACCAAGAACAACGTCCGCGTCGGTTCCGGAGTTTCCACCGTGAGGCGGCTGACGCGTGCCTCGCAAAATATCCGGCGAGCGTGTCTACTCCACGTCGCCTGCCGGCTCGGGGCGCGGGAATCCGTCAACCAGGTTGCGTCGAATGATGACGAGCTCGGACAGTAAATCCCCATCGGCATTCTGAGCGTCATCATCCGCGGCAGGCGCGGGCCTGGCCGGCTGGCCGCCCAAATTCAGCGGAATCGGGAAGTTAAATCCGCCGAGGGAACCCGAATTGGTTTCGCCGTCAAGCACCTTGATATCCAGACCCGGCGTAGGGAACTTGGCCAAAAATCCGCTTCGACTGGAATGCAACGTGAAGCCCACATTCACCCGATACGCGTACGCCGGCGGTGTCCCTGCCGGCTCCGCCTGGGCCAACATTCGAGTCTGCTCGCTGACCGAACGAAAGACACGCAATGTCTCCGGCAGAACGGCCGCATTGATCAACGTGCGAACCTGATCTTGCTGCCGCAAGTTGCGAAACAACTCATCAAATTGCTCGGGAGTCGCACGAATGTAGACCATGTCGACGACATCAAATCGCTCGTTTGCCGACGAACCGCCATTCAAACCGACGGCAATCCGGGATTCCAACAATTGCGTGCGAAGCTCTTTCCCCAGCGTCACCCCTTCGTCACGCGGGTCGAAGGCGATGCCGACATCCCGCAGCCCCTTCCCAAACAGGTCCGCGTCCTGCCCCTTCTTGGTGATCGCCAGATCAAAGACCATCACGTATTTCGGGAACGGACGCGGGTCGGCCGCGACCAACTCGGTATCACCCGGCAGCGAGTGCTCTGGCTGAACCGATTCCGGCTCGGTCTCTGCGGAACCTCCGGCCAACTCGGTATCGCCATCCCGGCCGGCCACCAACACCGCGATCATCACCAGCGCGGCAACGCTGACCACCACGGCTGCATACCGTCCCCAGGCGATTCCGGCAGACCGCCCGGGCGAAGCCTTCGTGGTCTCCGCGGCGGGAGTAACTAGCCCTTCCTCGGCCCGACGCCGTTCGGCCTCCTGCACGACCCGTTCGTGAAAATCGGCCGGCAAGGACAACCGGGGCAGGGCCCTCATCCGCGCTTGGACCTGCCGGAGCGTCTCCAGCGCCGAGCGAGCTGACGCGGACGCGACCAGGGCCTCTTCAACCTCGGCGCGTTCCTCCGCGGTCACCTCGCCATCAAGGTAAGCGCTTAGCAGCTCATTGTTTACACGATCTGACATGGTCTCAATTCCACCCGCATTGCGGTGGCGTTCGCGCCCTCGTGGGCCGATCCTACGGCCGCACGGTTTGAAATTTCGACGCGAGCAGGAATGAAAAGTTCCGCCGCCGCCGAAATTATCGGACGCCCAGGCGACATAAAGTCAACCCAGACCTCATCTTTTCTCAGGAGACGGCCGATGTCAAACGAATTGCCGGGACGGATGGAGAGACGCCCGCCGAGCAAACGACGACGGGCGACGCACGCGTAGAGAAAGAAACGGCAACAACTTACGACAACCGAAAATCTCGCGGCAGGGCACCGCTCGGCATTCACTCCAGCGGGCGCCCGCCCCGCTCGGGCGATTCGGACGATTGTTCCAGGAACGAACTGAGGATGACCTGAGCGGCGAGCATGTCGCGGCGTTTCTTCCGCTGCTTCGAGGTCAGCTCGGCCCCTACCATGAAGGCGTCCGCAGCCGCCGAAGAATACCGTTCGTCATGAAAGGTAACCGGACATCGCGTCTCCGCTTGAAGCCAGGCACCGAATCGTCGGGCCTCGGCCGACTTCTGGCTCTCGTCACCCGACATGTGAAGCGGCAAGCCGACCACGAATCCTTGCAGGTCTTCCTGCGCGACGAGCTCTTGGAAATACCGGGCATCCGCGGCCTCACCGCGTCGCGTGTAGTTCTCCCAGGGGCTGGCAATCGACCGGCCCGCGTCGGTGATCGCGATCCCAATCCGGACCTGACCGTAGTCGATGCCGGCGATCCGTCCCGCGAGCGGAAACTGATCGGTCATGGCATCGCTCCAGCCCGCGATGCACCCTGCGGCGTCGCGGCTGGTGCTGCGGCTGGAATCGGCTGCCGCTGATCTTCAGAAATAAAGTGGCCGTCGGTCAGGAACCGTCGTGTGCATTCCTGAACGTGGGCATCTTCCATGATCGATCCGTGCAGGACCGGCAATACCAGGAAGTCGCGGGCCCCCGGCAGGCGCGTCTCCGCCACACCGACCACGAAATCGTCATCACCCGGGATCAACGGGTTGTTTCCATTCTCCGTGCCGCGCCCGCCCGCGATGACACCAAAGTTGGCAGGCGTCGCCAGGTGTTTTTCGAGCTTGTTGATTTCGGCAATCTCGATTCCGCTGACACCCCAGAGAGATCGGAAGATGCTGTTTTCCAAGAAACGCTCGGCCAACATCGAACCAAGATTCGGGGGTGCCAGCATCACCGTTCGACGAGGGTACCGGCGCGACTTGGGGACCACGGCACACGGGCCGCCCAGGTATCGACGAATCACGAGATTTCCCATGCTGTGGGCGACGAAGTTGATCTCTTTCACGTCATCGCCCAAATTGGCGACAACGCGTGCCAGCGAAGTCGCATGAGCGGTAATCTCTTTTCGTGAACTCGCGTAGGAGACCGCCAGAACCTCAAAGTCGCCGTCCTCTGCCAGGTGCCGGCAGAGCGACTGCATTGCCTGGCGCGAGCGAAGCAGCCCGTGCAAGACCAACACAACGCGAGGTTTCATCGGCGGCATTTGCAGTTCGGACTTCAGTCGCTCCAATTCCCGCCTGCACTCGGCAAACGTTCCTCCGGCCCGGCGATAGTCCTTGTCATCCAGTAGTCGACACGCCTTGGTGAGCGCGTTGCGCTGAATTCGCCAGTCATGAAAGATCAGCTCGTCCGACCAAAACTGCTTGCCCCCGAAGGTCGGCACGCCCGGTTCCTGCTGCAACGTGTCGCGCGGTGCGCCGTCGTCCGCCGAGGCGGCCGGCGCAGCGAGCACCAGGAGCAGGATGCAAAGATACTTGCGGCACATGACATTCATGATAGAGTCCATTGCGTAAGCGGTGCACTCGGCGGCAACCGGCAAGTTCGCAGCCCGTCCGGGAGTCCGCAACGTCGCTGCGGCCGGGGCCGCAATCGATCGCCGAAAGGGATAACGCAATCTGCACACGACGCGATCATGGGTCTCCTGAATAACGTGGTATCAATCACGCAGGCAACCGCGGCGCCGATTGCCTCCTGCCGGGCGAACGCGCATCACGTTCGCGAAGCCCCAGGCGACTCGCCGCGACCCCTCGTTGCTACAGGTATTCGCGCCACCCTTTTTCCTGGAGTTGCTGGACAATCTCGCGGATCGCCTCCTCGTCGTGCTTGTGGGCCACCAGCGTGGCGTCCGGCGTATGCACGACGATGCAGTCCTCCATCCCCAGGGTTACGATCAAGTGCTCATCTTCCCCGCTGATGATGCACCCGCGTGAATTGACGCCGAGGTGTTTTCCGTGAACCGTATTGCCTTGGGCGTCTGAGGGCCGCATGCGAGCCAACGACCGCCAGTTGCCCACATCGTCCCAATCAAAGGGCGCTTCGATCACGACGACGTCGTCATGCCGTTCCATGACCGCATAGTCGATCGACTTGCCGTCAATCGCGGCGAATTCGGTCTCGAGAGTTTCCGCGTAGGCCGGCGTGTCATGGCTGGCGGCGATCGCTTCGAGGTGCTCGTACATGGCGGGCTCGAACCGCTGCAGCGCCTCGAGAATCGTGGCCACTTTCCAGACAAAGATCCCCGCGTTCCAATAAAAATTGCCGGCGGCCAGGTACTGTTCGGCGACCTGGCTGGATGGCTTCTCGCGAAACATCTTCACGCGAAACACGCCGCCCTGGTCGTCCACCGCGTCACCCCGTTCGATATATCCAAATGACTCTGACGGGTAGGTGGGTCGAATGCCGAACGTGACCAGGCGGGAGGGCGACGCTTCGACAATCGCTGCCGCTTGTCGAACCGCATCGCGAAATCGGTCCGGCGTCTGAATCGCGTGGTCGGCCGGCATGACGACCATGGTGGCGTCCGGGTCTTCGCGTTGAATCAGGGCCGCCGCCAGGCCCACACAGGGAGCCGTGTCCCGTTTACACGGTTCGCCGATGATCGCTTGCTTGTTCAAGGCGGGAAGCTGGTCCGCAATCGGATCGACGAGTGCCTGGTTGGTGACAATCATGACCCGGTCGCTGGGGACCAGGTCGCCGAGCCGATCGACGGTATCCTGGATCATCGTCCGGTCGCCCACCAACGGCAGCAACTGCTTCGGACGCGCCTTCCGGCTCGCCGGCCAAAACCTCGCACCAACACCTCCGGCCATGATTACTGAATGCAACATGCAAGCAGCCTTCCCGCTATTCCGCGTCGTCAGGATGTTCGAATCGCCCGCCGCCCGGCGACGGCAGCGACATACGCAATGCCCACATTCATTTTAGTTAATCTTGGGGCACCCCCGAGGAAAACCAACCGTTGACATATCCATAGGCTAGCAGCGCCAAAATCGGAAACAGCACGAAGATCGAGCCATACGTGAAAACTGTCGTCCAAGCGTGCCGGGGCCAGCGAGCCATCAGTTTGGGCCTATCCAAGGGGACGGAATTTGTTGACCGGTTCCGCGATTGTTAACATAGCGGTGACTCTCCCGCCCTCCAATACCATCCCCGTGCGCGACGCCTGCGTCCGCCCGGTCCGCTCGCACAGGACCTTTCCCCAATGTCAGACCGCATGCCTCGCTGTATCACCGCTATGGTTGCACTCCCGACGTCGCCCCGGTGGGGGGACGGGGGACAGTACATTCGATCCGTCAACGAGACGACCCTCAAACAGCTCGGAATTCTGGCCACGGTTTGCCTGGCGTTGACCGGCCGAACGGCAACGGCCGACTGGCCCATGTACCGAAATGACGCGGGACGGACGGGGTACACCGAGTCATCTCTCGCGCCCGAGTTGGCTCGACGATGGCAACGGACGTCCCCGCACCGGCCCCGTCGCGCCTGGCCGCGCAGCGACCGCATGCAATTCGATCGCGCGTTTCAGCCGGTGATCGCGGCTGGCCGTCTGTTCTATGGTGATTCGGTGGATGGATCCGTGACGGCACGCGACCTGAAATCCGGCGAACTGCTGTGGAAGGTCTACACGGAGGGTCCGGTGCGCTTTGCACCCGCCTGCTGGCGTGACCGCTTGTTTGTTGCCAGCGACGATGGGCACCTGTACGCGTTGGACGCGGCCACCGGGAAATTGCTCTGGCAGCAGCAGGGTGGGCCGGACCAGCGCACGCTTCTGGGTAACGAACGGCTGATCTCCAAGTGGCCCGCTCGAGGCGGCCCCGTGGTCATTGACGACACGGTCCTGTTCGCCGCCGGAATCTGGCCCAGCGACGGCATCTACCTCTACGCGCTGGATGCAGACAGCGGCAAGATCGTGTGGAAGAACGACCAGTCCGGCAGCATCTACATGCCGCAGCCGCATGGAGGAGCGAATGCCGAGAGTGGCATCGCGGCCCAAGGGTATCTGGCGGCCACCGCCGAACGGCTCTACATCCCGACCGGCCGCGCCGTGCCCGCGGCCTTTGATCGAAGCACCGGGAAGCTGGCATTCTTTCACCTGCAGAAGTACGGCCACAACGGCGGCGCTGCGCTGATGGCGGCCGGGGATCGATTCTACAACGCCGGCCTCTGCTTCGACGGTTCCTCGGGGTTCACGGCAGCCAAGATTGGCGGCGGCGAATCGGCCGTAACGCCGCAAGGCCTCGTCCGTAACGTGGGGGACACCGTCAGCGGCTATCGCTGGGTGGAGGTCGAGCGCGCGGACCGGAAAGGCAACCCCGTCAAGACGCAGGCCTTGCAACAGGAATGGTCCGTCGAGGGGCAGGGTGCGGCATCCTCGCTTATTGTGGCCAACCGCCAGGTCATCACCGGGGGCCGCGGCTACGTGCAGGTCGTCGACATCGATCAGCAACGCGTGACGTGGACTGCAGAAACAGACGGGACCGTCTGCGGTCTGGCACTCGCCGACGGCCGGTTGGTGGCGACGACCGACACCGGAACGGTCTGCTGCTACGACTCGGATCCGAGCGTCTCGGCGCCGCTACCGAATGCACGCCCCGATGTTCAACCGCTACCGGATTCGGTGCAGCAATTGGCGGCGGAGATCGTCCGGAATAGCGGTGTAACCGAGGGTTTCTGCCTCGATTTGGGCTGTGGGGACGGCACGCTGTCGATGGCCCTGGCCGAGCAAACGGAGCTGCAGATTATCGCCGTGGACGATGATCCGACCGCCGTCGCGGCGGCCCGCAGACGGCTGTCCGCCGCGGGGCTACTGGGCACGCGCATCACGGTCCATCAGCGCCGCCTGGACGCGACCGGCTACCCGAAATACTTCGCCAACCTGCTCGTCTCCGCTCGCTCGACGGCGTCGTCCGAGTGGTCGCTTCCTAAGGGCGTCGAGCAACGGCTGCTCCGACCCTACGGGGGCGTCTCCTGCCTGGGACCTCGCGAGGCACTCCGCGTGAAAACGCGGGGAGACCTGGAGGGAGCCGGTTCCTGGACCCACCAGTACGCGGACGCCGCCAACACACTCAACAGTGGAGATCAGTTGGTACGGCCCGGCCTGACCATGCTCTGGTTTCGGGATGTGGACTTCGAGATTCCCCAGCGTCACGGCCGGGCGCCGGCACCGCTGACACATCGGGGTCGATTGTTTCACGAAGGACTGGACGGGCTGGTTGCCGTGGACGCCTACAACGGGCGCGAACTGTGGCGATACGACATCCCGAACGTGCTGCGAGCGTACGATGGTGACGAATTGATGGGCGTGGCCGGCACCGGCAGCAACTTCTGCCTCGATGACGAAAGCGTGTATGTCCGTCACGAACACCGTTGCCTGCGATTGTCCGCGGCCGACGGGACCCTGGAACGCGAGATCGCCACGCCACCCCGCCGGAACGGCCAGCCCGGTACGTGGGGCTACATCGGCGTCCACGACGGGCTGCTCTACGGAACCGTCGCCCAGCCCGAGCATGTCGTCACCTATCGATACGTGAATCGAGGTGGAGACATGAGCAAACTGCTCACGGAGTCCGAGAGCTTGTTCGCCATCGAACCGGAATCGGGCGAACTCAAATGGCGCTACGACGCGGAGCACTCGATTCGGCACAACAGCATCGCGATCGGCGACGGCCAGGTCTTTCTGATTGACCGCCCGCTCGCCCTCCACGACCGCGAGAAGAAGCCGGCGACCAAGGTCCACCCGCTGGGAAAACTGGTCTGCCTGGACGCCCGCACAGGACAGGTGAAATGGCGCAGCGACGATGATATTTTCGGCACGGTTCTGGCCTTTAGTGCGTCCCACGATGCCTTGCTGATGAGCTATCAGCCCACCCGCTTTCGCTTGGACTCGGAACTTGGGGGCCGCCTTCGCACCTACCGGGCGGGCAGCGGCGAGCCGCTCTGGGAAGCCAAGGCCGATTATGCTTCCCGGCCGATGATCAACGACCGCACGATCTACGCTCAAGGTGGTGCCTGGGATCTGCTCACCGGCAAGCCGCAGCCGTTTCCATTTCAACGCTCGTACGGATGCGGCATCCTGGCCGGGTCCCAGGACCTGCTGCTGTTTCGTTCAGCGACCCTGGGTTATTTCGATCTCAAGGCCAACGACAAGACGGCCAACTTCGGCGGCATGCGCCCCGGCTGTTGGGTCAACGCCCTGCCCGCAGGAGGGATCGTCCTGGTTCCCGATGCATCGGCCGGTTGCCGTTGCAGTTACTTGAACAAAGCCTGGGTGGCCCTGGATTCGGATCCTTGATGACCGGAACCAGCCATTGCCCGACATCGCTGCCGACAAGGAATCACCATGAATCGACTTACGATCGCACTCTGGATCGTCTGCCTGGCCATCAATCGCAACGGGGTCCGCGCTGACGAAGGCATTGCCCTGACCGACGCCAGTCAGCTGCATTTCGCGACGACTGTCCAAGCCGCGGACGTGTTGGCCGGACCGGACCGCTTTCTTGGCGCGCTCAGCCGTTTCGACTGTCAGGCCCGGCTGAAGACGGACACGATGGTCACGGGGCAGGATGTGGGTGCGTTTGCCGCCAGGCAAGTGCTGGCCTGGACCGATGAGGAACGGGGCACCGTGAGTGCTGCGATTGCCGCGATCCGGGTACGGATGGAGCCGTTTGATCTGCCCTTTCCCGATTCCATTCTCCTGATCAAGACGACCGGCCAGGAGGAAGGAAACGCCGCCTACTGCCGGGGCAACGCTATCGTGCTGCCCGCCAGAATGACGAAGCGGCCGCCGACTTCACTGCAACGGCTCTTGATCCACGAGCTGTTTCATGTGCTCAGCAGCCACAACCCCGAGCTGCGCGGCAAGCTGTATTCGCTGGTGGGATTCACGACATGCAGGCCGATCGCCATGCCTCCGTCGCTGCGAGACCGCAAGCTGACGAATCCCGATGCACCCCAGTTGGACGCCTTCATTCAGCTCGACATCGACGGCGCGAACGTGGCGGCCGTCCCGATCCTCTTCGCATCGGCCCCCGCTTACGACGTGGAGCGGGGTGGTTCCTTCTTCGACTATCTGACGTTCCGCTTGATGGCGATCGAGAAGTCGGCCGATGGCTGGCAACCGGCACTCGCAGGCGGCGAACCACGTCTGTTGGACCCCAAGTCCACGCCTTCGTTTCACTCCCAGATCGGCGGCAACACCGCTTACATCATTCACCCCGATGAGATCCTGGCCGACAACTTTGTCCACCTGATCAATCAAACCAAGAAACTGACAACACCGGACCTGGTCGCCAGGTTACGGCGACAGTTGGCCCGGTGATGTCTGTCTGCAGGAAACCGAGTTCGCTATTCGGTCAGCTCGATTCCCAGTTTTTCTTCTTCTTCTTCCTGGATGATGATCCGTGGCGTGACCATCAGCATCAGGCTTTGGGATTCACGCCCGATTCCAACGTTCTTGAAGAGCCGGTTGATGTACGGCAGCTTGCTGAGAACCGGTAATCCTTGCTCGTTGCGTCCTTCCCGCAGTCGCTTGATCCCGCCCAACAGGACTGTTCCGCCGTCAGGCACACTGACGGTGGTCGAGACAGTCGTGAAGGCGAATGTCGGCAACTGAACGGTGGTACCGGACGTCGTGGTCTTCATGTTGTCGGTGGCGATTGGATTCCCGTCCGGGTCGATCACATTCGTGCCGGACTCGGTTGACGTGGTCCCGTCGAACGTGAACTCTTCGACCTCGCCGATCTGGCTGAAGAAGGGAACCAGCGTCAACCGGACGAAGCGGCGGTCGGAAGAAACGACCGCCTGAACGCTTAAGGATGTCCCTTCGCTCAAGACCACGATCACCGGCTGGTGGGCCGCGGCAAAGTCTCCGACCACCGGAATCAGGCTGGTTACAAACGGCCGTTGCGAGGTGTCGCTGACGGATGCCTGCTGGCCGTTGAACAACGTCACCTTGGGTGCCTGCAGGACGTTACTCCGCTGGTCACCCTGGGCCGCCTGGAGCACGAAGAAGGCCTCGATATCGCTGAGGATGGCGAAGCCGATGCTGGCGGCACTGGCCGCGTCGTACCCGCCGAAAGCTGGCTGGCTGGCCGCGAAGCTTCCCTGGTTGAACGAGATATCCAGGTCGGCGGTCGGTATGCCGGTGGCGTCCAGGCCGATCGTGACGCTATTGCCGGAGTCGTCCTGCGGCAGTTGGTGGACGTTGTCGTCGATGTCAAAATCGAAGTCGATCCCCATCTGCTCGAAGAAGTCGTCTCGCAGCGTGATGAAGCGGACTTCGATCGTCACCTGCAGGTCTTGCAACCGGCGGAGCTGTTCGAGCAGGTCGGCGATCTGGTCGTGCACGTCCTGCGTCTGGCTGATAACCAGGCTCAGGTTCGTCGGAAACGACTCGATGGCCCCAGGTCCACCAACATCGTCCCACGTATCGGGAGCGATCGTGGAGGTAATCAATTCGATCAGCGTATCAAAGTCCGCCAGGGCGGCACCGCCGCTGCCGGTTCCGTAGCCCAACGGCTGCGAGGGCCGCGATCCGCCGCGGGGCAGCATGCCGAAGGAATTCGACTGGGCCAGCACGGACGAGTTGATATTCGCGTTGCCTTGCAGATCGCCGGGCGCGATCGTCAGGGCTCCCATCCCAGCAGGCATCGAGTTGCCGTAGCCGAGCGATCGGTGGGCTTCGCTGATCGCCGCCGGCAAGCCGACATTGTAGCCTGGCACAAAATTGGGAATGGGAATCACCAGGTCCGCCACATTGTAGACGTCGGTGTAAACGTTCGCGTCACCCGTCTCTTCGCTCGTAATCCGCAGCACCTCGTGCTGGATGACATAGCTCAAGCGGAGCGGTTCGAGGATCAGCTTGAGAGCACTCTGCAGCGAAATCTCTTCGGTCAGGTTAATTGTCACCGGCGTGTCGGAGGTCACTCCTTCCGCGCCGAGCCCGGTTGGATCGGCATAGATATTCACGTTGGACATGCTGCCCAGCAGGTCCAAGACTTCCTTGAGTGGTTGGTTGGTGAACTTCACCTGGACCGGTTGCTTGAGAGCCGCTTGAATCTTCAGTTCGGTAGGCGATAGCCGGCGGCGTTTCATCTCGCGGCCGCGGTACTTGCTGCTGCTCAGGTCGCCCCAGGCTTGGGCGTCGCCAAAGACCAGCGGCTTGCGGTCGTCAAACGCGATCCGTGATTGATCGACCGATGCCATGGCGGCATAGAAACCCTCTTCGGCCGCCTCATCCATGGCTTCCAGTTCGCGGCGCCGAATGCCGAATTTGCTGTTCAACAACAGCGTCCGGGCAATCGGTGAATCGGGATCGAGGGCGCGCACCTGTCGAGCACGGACTTCCGCTTCGGAATAGCGTTGCTCTTCGATCAGGTCGTTGTACTCTTCGACCAGTTGGGCGATCTTGTTCTGCGTTTCAAATTTTCGCGCCCGGTCGCGGTCGATCGAAGCCAGAATGGCGGCGTTGCGATCGTCCTGCTCGATCTCGGAACGATGTTGGTCGATGTAGGTCCGAAACTCGATCGTCTTCCGATCAATCAACGTCAAGAGCTGCTTCTGCGCACCGGGGTCCAAGGTCGACTCAGCCACCTTGGCCCGCATCCGTTCCATCCGCTCCAAGGCACCAAACGGGTCCGACGTCTTCTGCTTGTCGGCTACTTTCTCTTCGTTGGAGAACTCGCGATACAGTTGCTGCCGCAAGAGATCCTGGGCGGTATCCACCAGCTCCAGCGGCGAAGGTTCGCGACCGCTGGGGGTAGTGTCACGAGCTACGCTCATCAGGCCAAGCTTGTCTTTGAGTTGCTGGCGTGTGGCGACATCGAGGTCAGCCTGGAATTGCCAGGCCTGGCGGAAAAGATCGAGTGCTCGGCCCCGATCCTGATTTTCCAGCGCCGTCATGCCTTCACGGAACAACTGGTGGCCGCGCGATTGGACCGGTTGTGCTTGATTCGGTTGCGTCGGAATCGGCTGGATTCCGGCCGGCGTGGGTCGAGCATTCTGGGCCTGCATGTTACTGGTCGGATCCGTGTCCGGATTGTAGAGCCCGCGTTGGACGGGGAAGCGGGGTGCTTGACTGGGAAGCACGAAGTTCCCGGCCTGCACGACTCCTTTCTGGCGTCGTTCGATCTCCATCAGCACCTGCCAGGGTCGCATCTCCTGCGGGCCGAATGCCGCGGCCGGAACCTGCAGGCGTTGTGCCTGCTCGGCTAGCCGCCGAGCCGACTCCATCTCGCCCCGCAACATTTGCTGCTGAGCTTGAAAGACCAACTGAGTGGCACGATCCTTGGCGGGATGCGAAACCACTCGGCCTCCAGCCAACGGCTTGCCAGCCGGCTTGAAGGGACCGGGAGGAGTCACCGGCGGCAGACGCCCAAAGTCCGCCTGCGCGGCGCGGGCATCCCCGGCGGGAGTCGCTCGCCCGTCGGCCCCGTTGCCGGCAGTTGGCGAACCGGTCGCCGGCTGCCCGGTGGGAAACTCGCCGCCGGACGGTGACGACTGCCCAACGGCCGCCGCCGTGTGCGCGAGTTGCATGAGGGCCAACTGTGCGGCCGCGGTCTGATTCCAAGCCAGCCCCAGGGATGCGGCAACGGTCAACAACAAATAGGCGATCGCTTTCAACGCGATTCTCCTTCTTCCAGGTGCTTCGAATCGAATGGGGTCAGGATTCGACTGCCGATACGCTGGTCCAAGCTTGTCATTTGAAGTCGCGAGAACTCGCACTGAGCAATTCAAAGACAGGCGTTGGCGCACCACGCAGGCCCTGAGACCACCGCGATTTGACAACCGTGACAAGTCTCTCTGCAAACGAGAGGGGGATAATTAGAAGGATCTCGAGGCAGGGTCAAGATCACTTTGTCACGATTAAGAAAACGGGCACGAAATTTCGCTGGCCGAGTTGCCAGGGGGAAGCGCTTGGCGCAGTCCAGCTTGGGCCGCAACCACGGTCATTGAGCCGCCGAACGTTTGCTCGGCGCGGGGTGAAACGTGCTCGGCACGGAGCAAGACATGCTCGGCGCGGGTCTCCGACCCCGCCACGTGCTCGGCGCGGGTCTCCGCCCCCGCCACATGCTCGGCGCGGGTCTCCGACCCCGCCACGTGCTCGGCGCGGGTCTCCGACCCCGCCGAAACGGCCGACCGAAGGTCTCCAATTCCTCCGTTCCCAACCCTGCAGACAAAAGTCCGCGCCCTCGAAATCACCGGGTTCCAAGAAATCTGCCAACCGTATCACGTCATGCACAGCATGATCTACGGATGATGGCTTCCGTCGGCGTCTATTCGTCGCCACGGCCACGGCCCCTGCCGCGACCCCTGCCACCGCCGTCCTCTTCACCATAGCCACCCATCCCCGGCATTCCGGGCATGCCTGGCATTCCCATCATCCCGGGACCTCCTTCGAAGCCGCCCGGGCCACCCATGGTGTCGGGAGCGGGATCCGGTTTGGGGGGCATTCGCTTCTGGAATCCATCCCAATCGTCCAGTTCATTCTTGACGAACAACTCACCATCCTCATTCAGGAACAGGAATTCTGCCGGCGCATGCAGCGGGTTCTCATCTTCTTCTTCCTTCGGGACGGGCAACGGCTCGCCCCCTTGGAGGTCCAGGACCATCCGGTTGGTCTTGAACGCATAGTCCTTGATCGTCTTGTACTGCAGCGAGACGGGGTGAACGACATCCGCGTCGGTCACGAAGTTCAAGAACGTGCCGCGCCGCGCATCGACCAGGCCGGGTACTTCCACGGCCCGTTTCGTATCGAATACCACCGACATCACCTTCGCTGTCGGTTCGGCAATGGGGATCGTAAACCGATTTCCGTAGGCGTCATTGATGACACTTTCGCGCTCCAGGGCGATTTCGCCGCCCAGGGTCTTCCTGGCCGGTTCGAAGGAAACGACATCGCTCGGCTCGCTGAATTCCGTGACGCGGAAATAGGAGAGCCGGGTCTTCGATTCACTTTCCTTCTCCTTAATGGCACTGATGCGGGTCCGCACATCGGGAGCCAACGCTCGGATGTTCGGTTCCGCCAGCGGGCTCTTGGGATGATTGGGATCTTCGACCCAAAGTTGCACCCGGTAGCGGTATTTCTTGGTCGTATCACGAATCGAAAGGTCGAAGAAGCGAACCATCAGGTAGTCAACCGTGGGACCGAACGTCGTCATGCCACCCATGCCGCCTTCTGTCCCGTAGCCGCCCATCATGCCTTCCATGCCGCCCATACCTTCCATACCTTCCATGTCCATCATGCCACCAGAACCAGCCATCCCGGGCATCCCCATGCCGCCGCCCGGATAACCGCCCATTTCCATTCCGGGCATCCCCATCGCACCGCCCTCGCCGCCCATCCCGGGCATTCCAGGCATTCCGCCGCCCATGCCGTAACCACCCATCCCCATGGCCCCTTCGGCACCCATGCCGGCTGCACCGCGGGCACCGGCGGTCAAGGAGGGAGCACTGCCGATCTCATCTTCGTCGTCCGACTCCTCGTCGGCCGCCGGATCCTCTTTTCGGACCGGCAAACGGCGGACAACTTCCTGCTTGGGCACCTGGCTGTGGAGGGCCAGATCCTCGACCGGCTTGGAAACGACGGGCGGGATCGGCATCGTCAACAGGTTGGGCGACACATACCGCCGATCCGCGATCTCCGGCGGGAACCCGGCCCAGCCACCATACGGGCGCTGGCCGGCACGCATCCGCTTGACGACGAAATCAGAATTCGAGATGGCCACCCACTTCAAGTCGGTGTCCGACTCGTCTGTCACTTCGGCCCGCTCGGCATAAAAACCAAGATACTTCGGGACGTCACGTGCGGCAGTGTAGCTCATCGCATTCGACAACTTGGCCTCGAATTCATCCCATTGGCGTTTGTAAGGAACGAGGGCCGTGACGCCGACGATATGTCGTGTGAGAACGATGGCACCTTGCGGTGGCCGAAACCCTTCGATATCGGCCGGATTAGCCAAGACGACCCCTCCGGCCATCCCCGTGCCAAGGCCACCTCCCGGCATCCCGGGCATCCCTGGCATGCCGGGCATCCCAGGCATGCCTTCCATTCCTTCCATCCCTTCCATTCCTGGCCCGGCGTCCATCCCCGGCATCGCCATGCCGCCCGACTCTTCGCCTTCCATCCCATAACCGCCCATCATCCCTTCGCCGTAGGCATTACGGTTGTTTCTCTTCTTCTTGCGCTTTGGTCGTTTGACTTCGTCCGCCTTCTTGGGCTCCATGTTCTCGTCGTCTTGGAACGGATCCACGTCACCCGACTTGGGCCGAAAGGCAATCGGCGCCCAGGCCAGGGCAACCGCCTCGACATCTTGCGGCGGAAACAGGTCGGGATCGGTCCGCTGCAGACCGGAAGGCTTGGGTGGATCCGGCGTCACGGGAGCCGCATAAACGACGCTGTTGATCGGAGCCTGCCCCGCCTTGGTGCGATTGACAAAGCCGGTCGGCGGCTTGTTCGTTTCCACGATCACTGGTGCGACGGAAGGGTCAGAAATGTACTTCTGTACGTCAGCCGCCTTGGCCTTGAGTTTGTCCGGCCGCTTGTCGCTCGCCAATCCTTCCAGGCTGTAGCCCCGGTACACGAACAAGATCAAGAGCACAACGACCACGCCGAGAACGATCTTCTCGACATGCAGGGAAAAAAACCGCTTCAGAGCGTCTTTGTCTAAGCCCATTTTTGCCATTGTCTGGCTCCTCGTGTCGTGGCGACGTCCGTCGTTCCGAACATGATGATTTCTGACCCGCGATCGTGATTGTTTCCTGTCCGCATGGCAATCGCCAATTCCGGACCGGGCCTGCGGGTGGTGTGTACCGGCAAGGGGTCACTCCCCCTTCTCCCAACGCCTGTCTCCTAACGCCCTTCTCAAGCTCGACAACGCCGATCGATCGATCGTTGCAGAGCCGTCGACGGTTTGCCGCACACGTCGGATGTCGGGCATTTCGAGCCGGGACATGGATGCTTCAGTATATCACAAGCGATCCTGGATTCGACTCGCAACGGCGAACGTCGCGCGTCGAGGGATACGATCGCGGTTGTCTCACTTTCGGTAAAGGGTTCAACATCCTCTCAACAGCCTGCGGCCACCTTTTCGGTGGGGTCTGCAGTTGGCGCGGTCCACCGGCTGCTCAAACCGGCTGCCAGGCCGGCAAACCGTCCGCCGGCAGCGAATCCACGGCGGCGCCAGTGCCGGCTGCCGGCCCGGGTGGGACGCCGGCCGGTGCTGCGCCGGCCGGTGCTGCGCCTGCTGGTGCTGCGCCGGCGGGTGCCGGTGCCGCGCCGGCCGGTGCTGCGCCCGCCGGCACTGCCGGATTCGCGGGCGGCCCGCCTGCATCTGCTGGAACCACGCCGGCCGGTGCCGCGCCCGCTCCGGCAGGAGCTGCCGCTGGGGCCGCAGCCGGAGCAGTTGCCGGGGCCGTGCCGCCATCCAAATCGGTGCTGGCAGTGACCTGACTGGTCGCCTCTTGCAGGCCGGGAGTGATCGGGTTGTAGATATAGACCATGCCGTAGATCTCGACGGGCAGGTCGTAAGGTGACGTGTCGCTGAAGGTGGTACCGCCGGTGGTTCCGCCCATTCCCATGCCACCGCCCATGCCACCGCCCATCCCCATTCCCATTCCCATACCGCCACCCATCCCCATGCCGCCGGGAAATCCACCACCCTCGTCGTCGCCGCCCGTGCCCATGCCCATGCCGCCTTCCATGCCAAGACCCATACCGCCCATCTCACCTCCCATGCCCATCCCCATGCCGCCGTTCATACCGCCACCAGCCGCGCTGCTGCCGATGCGGTTGACCCGCACTTGGCGGACTTCGACGACCAGATTGGAGTTGCCGCAAGCCGCGACGAAGTTGTGCAGTTTTCGTTGGTCGATGACCATGCCCATCCGGATCGGAATACGCTTGGCGACAACCAGGAAAGCGTCTTCGGGCGCCGGGTTTTCTGACTCCATCACGCCCCTGAGACGGCTGGCGGCAATGGGAACGTAGTCATTGTCGACATAGCGAAAATTGGCTGGATCATTGCTTGCGGCCCCTCCGGCGCCGCCTTCTCCCGGCATTCCGCTGGATCCACCCTCACCAGGCATTCCCATTCCGGGCATCCCCATTCCAGACATCTCACCCATGCCGGGCATCCCCATCCCGGGCATGCCGGCGTCGCCGCCTTCGCCCGGCATTCCCATTCCGGGCATCCCCATCCCAGACATCTCGCCCATGCCGGGCATCCCCATTCCGGGCATGCCGGACTCGCCCCCCATGCCTCCGGCGCCGGTGGCCGCGGCCTGAATTCGAGTCACGCGGCTGGTCGTGGGCCCCACTTCACGGCCCATTTGAATGTATTTGATCTCTTTGACCGTGGCATTGTAACGAGCGGTCGCGCCCTGGTTGGTGGTGGCCACGATTCGCATCAGGGCCTGCATCACCCACAGGTTTTCCTGGGCGTAGAGGATGTCGAGCGTGCGGGGGACGCCCCGGTTCATGCCCCGCCAATCAAACCGCGTGTTCTGCAGGCGAGTCTGGTCGGCCGGATCCCAGCGGACGATCGCCTTCGACTGGTTCTTCGCATTGGCCATGCCGCCAGTGCCACCCATCTCGCCGCCCATTCCGGGCATGCCGGCCATTCCACCCATGCCGGCACCCATCCCCATCCCGGGGCCGCCCATTCCCAGACCTCCACCCCCCATCTCACCGCCCATTCCCGTACCGGCGGCCGCGCTGGAAGCCAGCCAATCGGCACCGATGATCTTGGCCAGCTTGGGCAACTCGGCCTGAATGTAATTGCGGTAAAGTTCCCGGTACTGGATGGCAATCTCGTTCGTAGGATCGTTGGGCGTGAACTTCAACTTCTCAATGGGTCGGTAGCCGTCGACGCGCGAAATAAACTCGTCACCCAACTCCTCGGGCCAGACCAGGAATTTTCGCTGCTGGTCGTATTGGATCTTCCAGGCGGCCACGACTTCGGCACTGATCTCCTCTTCTGACGTGGCCAACCCGGCTGCCGAAGCTGGATTCGGATGAGGTGACGTCTGTCGAATCGCGCTCTCGATCTTGAATGCGCTCTCGATGCGGTTCTTTCCGTCTTCCGTATCACTTCGCATCTTGGCCGTCGTGGTAAACCACCCACCCAAGAGCAACGGCGCCATCACGCCACAGGCGACCCAAAAACGGTGGGTAACGAGTGCTGACAGAATTGGCTTGATTTGGTCCACGTGAGGCTCCCTTGCTCAGTTTCCGTTGGGGTCGACCGTTGCCGCGGGCGCCGCACCGGCCGGTGCAGCGTTTGGATCGACCGGTTGCGCAGCGGCTGCGGCGGCGGCAGCCTCCGCTGCCTCGGCCGCGCGGGCCGCCTCCCGTTCCTGACGCTCCTTGACGCGGGTCGTCAAGTTGTTTTCCTGCCAGACGAACTGGACCGTGAACGAGTGCTTCTTGACGGTAAAGAAGGGCGGTTCGGCCGGCGCCGCGTCCTCGTCCCCGTCATCGGTTCCTTTCGGTTGCCCCCCCGTACCTGGCGCACCCAGACCAGGCGCACCCAGCCCGCCGGGGGCACCAAGTCCACCGGGAGCACCCAAAGCTCCGGGCCCACTCGGGTAACCACCCAGGCCCATTTCGCCACCCATGTTGCCACCCATCGTGCCAGCCGCACCACTGAGCGGCTCGAACTCCGGATTGGGCACCTGCGTCGGCGCGGGTTGCCCACTTTCTTCGGCGAGAATCGGAAAACCGATCCCAAGCTCCTTCATGGAAAACTCCATCAATGGCCCGGTCCCGTCGCTCTTGGCCGGCAGAGAAACGGTTCCCCGTTCGAGTTCTTTGAGGAGGGTGCTGCGCACGTGCACGGCGCCACCCTTGCTGAGCGACTTGTTGAAGTAATGGTAACCGCGAATCTCGATGACCCAGCCGGGCCCTTCGGGTCCAGGGAGATCGAGTCCACCCGCCCCGGCATCGCCGGCCGGGACCGGAGCGCCGCCGGCATCGGCAACACCGCCAGCCACGGGCAGCCCATTCGCATCGACCGCCCCGCCATCGGCACTCGCGTCTGCCACGCCGCCACCAGCCGCAGGCGACTCGAGCGGAAACTCTTTATCCAAGAATGTGGTCAAGTTGTAGTACCGCTCCTGCACGAGCGGGTTGTTCCACCACGTCGACACGTCCGGGAAGTACTCGGATTCGATGTACTCGATGTACAATTCCCGCCGTTCGTCGAGCGGCTTGTCTTTGTGACTGACGTACTCGCCTGACGGGAGTCCTTCTGTTTTCGGCAACGCGGCCGTGATGGCTTTCATCAACTCCAGCCATTGAATTCTGCGGTCGCCGGCACCAACAACCTCCTCGCCGACACGCGCCATGAACTTCAACTTGGCCAGATGGTTCTCGTGTTCGGAGATGTAGGTCGTGCTTGTCGACTTCTGCTGTTTCATCGCCGCTTCGGCCGTCTTCCAATCGACGTTCGCCGTTGAGAAGTTATCCTGAACTTCCGACCAGACGCTGTAAGTGAACACGAAGCTGAATGCACAGGCCAGCATCAGCGTACTCAAGGAAGCAATCGCCCACGGCTTCTTGGCGCGAACGATCCGTGCCGTCGCAATCTCGCGAGGGAGCAAGCTGGTCTGCAACCGCGACTTCTTGAGAGCCTGCAGGCAGAGGCCGTAGCTGACGCCGAAGGCCAGCACGTTGTCGGTGAATGCCGGCGAGGAAACCACGGATGACCCGCCCAGCAAGTTGTATTTCTCGAAGTCGATCACCTCGTAGCCGAGGTTCTTTGACACATATTGCTGCAGGCCGGGCAACTTGACGGTGTTGCCCAACAGGACGACGCCGCGAATCTTGGCTTTGCGGTCAATGCCCTGGAAATAGCCGATCGACCGTTGGACTTCGGTCACCAGATCGTTAAAGATCGGCCGCATCGCCTGAAACACGGCCTTGGGATCTTCCGCCTGCCGAGCGTTCCGCTTGAGATGTTCGGCCTTGGCAAACGTCAGCTTGAGCTCTTTGGTCAGCTGCTTGGTAAAGTGGTTCCCGCCCAGCGGAATGCTCCGCTGCCAGACGCGGAACCCGTTGGTGATGACCAGATCCGTCGCGTCCGTCCCCATGGCCAGGATCACGATCGACTCAGGCGGCGAATCCGGATCAAACTCGTCCGGATCAGGTCCGTCGGTCAGGATGTCATAGGAGACAAAGTTGTAGATTGCCAGGGGCGCCAACTGGACGATGTCGAGCTCGATCTCTGCCTTCTGAAATGGTTGCAGGTAGCGATAGACTTGCTCGCGTTTCATGGCGAACAGGCCAACTTCCGTGTCGATGGCGAACCCGTCGACTTCCGTTCCGCCGGCCATTTGCTGGAAGTCCCAAATCACTTCTTCCAGGGCAAACGGAATCTGCTGCTTGGCTTCGAACTGTACAATCGCCGGAATCCGCTTGACTTCGATGGGGGGCGGCTTGAAGAACTTCGCCAACCCGCTCTGGCCCGGTACGGAAATCGCGACCTTCGCGCCTTTGATGTCATTGCGCGACAGAAACTGTTCCAGGGCCTCGTGAACTAAGGCCTCCGGATCTGCCTCGGGCTGACTGAGAATTTTCGGATATTCGATATAATCGAACGCATCGGCGACGACCTGGCCATCCTCTTCCAGGCACCGCAACGCTTTCAGGCCGCATTGACCGATGTCGAGTCCCCAGACGTAGTTCGGCTTTTTTGCCATCAGTCAAATCCTCTGCCAAAGAATCGCAGCCTGTACGCTCAGCCGGTTCACAGAAGGGGACCGCCACCAAGCTCAGGAGATTGGGTTCTTGAATTGCTGTGATCTGAAACGGCGCGCAGATATGGTGCCGCAAACCCCTGCTTCTCTCTAATTTATCCTACTGACGCCGGTTTACGATTGTCAACTAAATTTAATTCGCTCAACGACGGGCCAACGGCTTGTTGCAGGGCCGGCAACGGCGACTCGCAAGCGTTCCCTGGGGCATTCAAATTTTGCCTGCCCGAGGTCGACGCACCTGGACCGGCGAGCTATCGTGGATGACCCCGCCCACCTCTTCAGAATAGTCCCCCAGCGCCGCAAAGCAGCATGAAATTTCAGGAACTTGTCATTCTCCTCCCGTGCCACAGTCTCGAGGACTTTCCTCAGCACCATGAAGGAGACGAGGCGGCGGGGTTGCTGGCTGCCTGGACGTCACTCTGGCATCCGGCCCTCATCGCAGCAGCCGGTGCCGCACCCACCTGGTCACGCATCGACGAGATTCCGGAAACCCTGACCGAACGCCTGATCGTTGTCCCTTCGGTCAGCCAGGCCGAACTTCCGACCGGCTTCGTCCAACGGGCCACCGGCGAAGGGGCCTGCTTGATCCGCAGCCAGACCGATCGCACCGCCATCGTCGGCGAGGCACTGAACCACTTGGACGGAGGGGGTGGGGACATTGACGCCGACCTGGTGGCCGACTTCCACGCCCTCGGGTACGGCTTCCTCCAGATCCAGCTCCTGACCCGCCAGATGCGGTACTCGAGCAACCTGGATGAGTACCATTTCAATTCGCAATTGGTCGCCGGCGCCCAGGCCGCCGCCACCGGTGATGAGCCGGCCGCGAAGGAAAAGCTGACCGCCTGCTTCGACCTGCTCAGCGAGGAGCGGGACCATTTCTACTCGGTGGACGCCTTCCTGCTCGACCTGACAATGGTCGAGTCCACCACGTTGGGCGCGGCGTTGATGGCGGAAGTCCAGACCACGACGCCCGCCAACCTGATGATTCGCGGCGAGCTCCTCGATCAGCTTGCCGAGCAATCGCCGCAGCTCATCGAGGCCCTGGCCACGGCGGTCTCGGCGGGCACCGTCAGCCTGATCGGCGGTGAGCGGTGCGAAAGCCGGCTGCCGCTCATGGCCCAGGAATCGGTCCTTCGCCTGCTCCGCGAGGGTCGCCAAACCTACCAGCAACGGCTCGACCACCAGCCGGCGGTCTTCGCGCGGCGGCGGTTCGGGATGACACCCTGTCTGCCCCAGATCCTCAGCAAGCTGGGATTCAAGGGCGCCTTTCACATCTCACTGGATGACGGTCGCTTCCCGCAGGGATCGCAGATCAAAACCCGGTGGGAAGGAACGGACGGCACCGCGATTGATGCGATTGCGAAAGTACCCCTGGATGCGGCCAAGCCGGAAACCTTTCTGGGACTCGCACAGAAGCTGGGCGAGTCCATGGATATGGATCACGTGGCGACGATCTGCTTGGCGCATTGGCCGGGGCACGCGAGCCCCTGGTTCGAGGATCTCAAGCGCTGCGCTCGGTACGGCTCGGCCCTTGGGAAGTTCATTTCGGCGGACGCTTATTTCAGCGAGACCTACATGCCCGGGCAGCTTGACCGGTTCGAAGCGAGCCAGTACCGGTCGCCCTACCTCCGCCAAAGCATCATTCGCCGCCACGCCGATCCGGTCTCGACCGTCCAGCGCTATTGGAGACGGCGGTTCGCCTGGGACGCGGTCAACCACTTGCGCACGTTGTCACAACTGATCACCGGCGATCACTGGCCGCCCGTCGAGGACCTCGGCGCCTTGATTGATGGGGATGCCGAGCGGATCGTGCCGCTGGTTTCTTCGCCGGCCGGTGACGGTGACGACGGGCTTGCTGACCCTGGGGCCAGTGCAGGCGCGAGCAGTGAGGGCGCGACGCGTGACGGTGCGGCCGACAACAGTGAGCCGGCCGAGACGACCCTCGACCAACAACTCGAGGCAGCCCTCACGGCGAGCGTCGAACGGTTCGCGGGCAGCCTGCCGCCGCAGGACAAACCGGCCGAGAAAGGTTACCTCGTCGCCAATCCGCTCAACTCGCCGCGCCGGATGCTGGTCGACGTCAGCGAGCTGGACTCCTTGCCGGCAGCCGAAAAACCGGTCTATGCCGTGGGCGAGGAGGGCGCCCAAAAATTCGCCATTGTGGATGTCCCATCGATGGGATTCGCCTGGCTGGCCGGCGCGGGCCCGTCAACGAAGAGCCGGCCAGGGGCTCCCTCGATGGTCGAGGAAATCGACGAGCAACTCGTGCTTCGCAATGACTTCTTTGAAGCCACCATCAATCCAACCACCGGTGCCTTGCAAACGCTGCAGGACTACCAAACCCGCGGCAATCGCCTGTCGTACCAGCTCGCCTTTCGTAGCCCCGGCCCGTCCCAGCGTCCGGGCGAAGCGTGGCGCGACCCGGATGAGGCCGCCATCTATTCGGTGATGGTTGCCGAGTCGATTGAGATGGCCAGTGTGCCCGGCATCCGCGGCGAAGTCCAAGTGCGGGGCAAGCTGGTCGATCGCCAGGGCGAGTACCTGGCCGGCTTCGCTCAGACGTATCGGGCCGTGCGCGGTAGCCGGGTCCTGGAGTTGGACATCGAACTGGATCCGAGCCACGAGCCGGCGGCCGACCCCTGGAATTCGTACTACGGGGCGCGGTTTGCCTGGAAGGACGAAATGGCCGAACTGGCCTGCGATTGCCAACAGACACGCCACGCCGTTCAGCAGAAACGGATGGAAGCCTGCCAGTTCATTGAAATCGACACCGGCGAAACGAGAACCGCCCTGTTGACCGGAGGTCACCCGTACCATCGGCGCGCCGGCCTGCGGATGCTCGACACCCCGTTGATCGTGCGAGGAGAACGTGCCCGGAAGTTTCGTCTGGGACTGGGCGTCGAACTGGTCAACCCCGTGAATGAGGCGATGGCGCTGATCGCACCGCCCATCTCCGTCTTCCGCAACGGGCCGCCACCCGCGCCGGCGGCGAGCAGCTGGCTGTTTCACGTGGACGCCAGAAACCTGCTGGCCACCCACTGGGAACCGTTGACCGAAGAAGGACGCGTGGTCGGATTTCGCGTGCGGATCCTGGAGACCGGAGGGAAAGCAACACGCGGGAAACTGCGTTCCTTCCGCGCCGTCGAGACCGCTCGGAACGTCAACTTCGTCGGTGAAGCGCTGGGCGATCTCGTCGTCGACCAAGGCATCGTCGGTTTGGAGATGGCACCGCACGAGTGGATGGAAATCGAAGCGAGGTTCGCCTGATGTGGCAGGGCCACACCCAACCAAAGAACGTCCCAGCATCTGGTCCGCTCCCGCTGGTCGCTGCCGCAACATCTGTGCAGCGAGAGCGCTCGTCTCAGCCCAGGACTCGACTGACGACCGTTCGCCCGATTTCCATTCCCGCCACCCGCCCCGTTGAGTGCCGCCATGATCGTGACGATTGACGGTCCGGCAGGAGCCGGCAAGAGCACCGTGGCGCGGAAGCTCGCCCAGCGACTCGGGTTTCATTTTCTGGACACTGGAGCCATGTATCGGGCCGTCGCCTACGGCGCCTTGCGAGCTGGTGTCGATCTGAGTGATGCCGCAGCCTTGATTCGAATTGCCGAAACCGTGCGCGTCGATCTGCAACCGGGCAGGGTACGGCTCAGCGGCGACGATGTGACCAACCAGATTCGCTCGGCGGCAGTCACCTCCGCCGTGCACCATGCGGCCGATCAGGTCGACGTCCGCCAACGGCTGGTCGACCTGCAGCGTGCCTTGGCCGAAGACGCCGACATCGTGACCGAAGGGCGTGACCAGGGAACCGTCGTCTTTCCCCAAGCGGATTGCAAGTTGTACCTCTCGGCGTCTCCCCACGAACGGGCTCGACGGCGACAGCGCGAGATGGAACAACGGGGAGAAGGGGTCGACCTGGAACAACTGGTGCAACAATTGAGCGAACGTGATCAGCGCGATGCCTCGCGCCCAGTGGGACGATTGCAGCAAGCCTCCGACGCGACCTTTGTGGAGACGGATGGGCTGTCCAGCGACGAAGTCGTGGACCGCCTGGAAGCCATTGTCCGCGCCTGTCGCCGCGGCGGCCACCGACCGGAATAGCGACTGTCGCCGCCGACCGGCGCGGTACGGTGCGGACCGTGATCGGGTCGCTCGCCTCACCGCCGATCCACGACGCCATTCGTTAGGAATGTCACTCATTCGCGCCGCGTTCCGCCACTCGCCAACTTGAATCGCTTGCAGTATCGGCCATGCATCGCCACTGGACCAAACGCGTCGGTTACCGGGTTATCCGTGTGGTGGCCCGCCTGGTGGTCGTCGCCCTGTTTCGCTTTCGGAGCTTCGGGGCGTCGAACATGCCCCGGGAAGGCCCGGTCCTGGTCTGCTCCAACCACCAGAGCCACCTCGATCCCGTGCTTGTCGGGCTGGTCTTTGACCGCCGGCTAAACTATGTCGCCCGCAAGTCGTTGTTCAAATTCGCGCCCTTGCGGTGGCTGATTCGGTTTCTCGACGCGATCCCCATTGACCGTGACGGGATGGGGCTCGAAGGAATCAAAGAATCGATTCGCCGTTTGCGGCGCGGCGAAGCGGTCCTCATCTTCCCCGAAGGGACACGGACCCTGGACGGGGAACTGGCCGATCTCAAGCCCGGTTTCTGTGCCCTGGCCCGCCGCACAAAAGCGGTCCTGCTCCCGGTCGCCATCGACGGTGCCTTTGAGGCCTGGCCCAGAGACTCGGCCCTGATCAAGTTGAGCCGGATTCAGGTTCGTGTCGGAACGCCAATCGAATACTCCGATTACGCGAAGCTAAGCGACGAGCAGCTTGTGGAGGATCTCCGCGGTCGAATTGTGGCCAGCCTCGAATCGCTCCACCGGCGCCGGTAAACGCAGCCGCCAGGGTCGCATTCTCCGCGATCGCCTTGCGCGGCGCACGGGAAACCGCCGCTGTGCCCCCGCGGGAGGAAGGTGATCCAAGTCCATTGCCCAATGCCATTCCCCAACGCCTGGTGGATGGCCCGATCCTGGAATGCCGCCGGCCTGGATTGCTGCCGGTCCACGGCGCGAGTGCAAATTCCTCGAGTTCAAACGGGGCAAACTGCGGGGCGGCGAGAACCGAACGACAAACAACTGCGGTTGTTGAGATCACGAAAACCTGCTAGATTTGCGGGCTTCGTTGCGCTGGATGGACCGTACCGAGCGGGACCGCCCACGTCGTTGGGCCGGCTGGTCGCTGACACTGTTTGCAGACACCGATTGCAAACACCGCTGTTTGCAAACACCGCGTTTGCAAACACCGCCGACCACGTCGGGACGCCCCCCCATCATCGAGGGCAAACCCAAACGAGGGCAAACCGTGTGGGCCGCTTGGATCAAACATTCGCGTTCGTATCCGCCGCAAACTAATCCGTTTTCACCTTAACCCCGTTGTAACAACCAGATGGTCAATCGAAACCTCATTCGCGACTTGGAAGACTCCGACCTGCAGACCCTGTTGGACACCGAACTCGGTGTCATCGACGAAGGCGACGACATGTTGCCGTTGATCGAAACCGAGGGCTCCTTCGATGTCAACAGCATCGTCGACGGAAAGATTTTGCGGATCGACGATGAACATGTACTCGTAGACGTTGGATTCAAGAGCGAAGGCAGCATCCCGCTCAACGAATGGGATGAAGAGGAAGAGCCGCCGAAGGTTGGCGAGATCATCAAGGTCCTGATCGAGGACGTTGAAGACGAGCACGGGATGACGGACGACCCGCACGGCCTGGTTTCGCTGAGCAAACGCAAGGCGGCGAAGATCCTGGTCTGGCAAGAGATGATGAAGACGGTGCACGAAGGTCAGGTCGTGACCGGCACGGTCACGCGCAAGATCAAGGGCGGCCTCCTGGTCGACATTGGGGTGAACGTGTTCCTTCCCGCCAGCCAGGTCGACATCCGCCGTCCGGCCGATATCGGCGATTACATCGGCCGCGCGGTGCAGTGCGAGGTGCTGAAGATCGACGAGGCCCGCCGCAACATCGTGGTCAGCCGCCGTTCGCTGATCGAGAAACAGCGAGAAGAAGATCGCGAACAACTGCTCTCCGAATTGGAAGTCGGTCAGATTCGCAAAGGCCAGGTCAAGAACATTGCGGAGTTCGGGGCGTTTGTCGACTTGGGCGGAATCGACGGCCTGCTGCATATTACGGACATGAGCTGGGAGCGGATCGGTCATCCATCGGAAATGGTCGCCATCGATCAGGAAATCGAGACCATGATCCTGGGCATCGATCGGGAGAAACAGAAGATCGCCCTGGGCCTCAAGCAGAAGAGCGACAACCCCTGGGATACGGTCGAAACAAAGTACACCGTGGGCGAGAAGTACCGCGGCGAAGTTGTGAATGTGATGAGCTACGGTGCGTTCGTGAAGCTCGAGCCGGGCATCGAAGGGCTGGTGCACATCAGCGAAATGTCCTGGACGAAGCGGATCAACCACCCCAACGAGCTGCTGCAGATCGGCGATGAAATCGACGTCGTCATCCTGTCGATCGACAAGAATGGCCAGCAGCTCTCGCTGGGCATCAAGCAGACGCAAGACAACCCCTGGGATCGTGTGCTCGATCATTACCCGGAAGGCACCTCCGTGAAAGGCAAGGTGCGCAACCTCACCAACTACGGTGCGTTCATCGAACTGGAAGAAGGGATCGACGGCCTGCTGCACGTGTCCGATATGTCCTGGACGCGCAAGATCAGTCATCCCAACGAAATGCTGGAGAAGGGCCAGGAAGTCGAATGCCGGGTTCTTTCGGTCGATCAAGACCGTCGCCGGATCGCACTCGGCTTGAAACAACTCGAAGGTGACCCTTGGGCCCACGACATTCCCAGCAAGTATCAGCCGGGACAGGTCATCTCGGGAACCGTCACCAAGATTACGAACTTCGGCGTGTTCGTCGGATTGCAGGACGGCCTGGAAGGCTTGCTGCACATCTCCGAACTGGCCGATCACAAAGTCGAGAACCCGGAAGACGTCGTCTCGGTGGGTGACGAGATCGAAGTCAAGATCTTGCGCGTCGATACGGAAGAGCGCAAGATCGGTCTCTCCCGCAAGCGGGTTGAATGGGCCGAGGAAGAAGCCGGCGGCGGCGACTCGGGTCAGAAAGAACGGCCCGGACCGCGCGAAGACTTGAAGGGCGGCCTCGGGGAAGCCGGTCCGCTCTTCAAGACGGGTGAAACGGCGGCGGCCGCAGAAGAGCCGGCGCCGGCGGCCGAAGCGGCCGAGTCGGCCGGTGAGGAACCATCGGCGACCGACGAATCGGCATCAGCCGACGAATCGTCCAAACCCGATTCTTCTGAGTAAGCTGTTCTCGCCGTCGTAACCTTTCGGGCGAGCAAGCTGGGCGGCGACCGCGATCTGGTGGCTCGGGGTTTCCCGGACCGGGAATCCCGGCCGCCCCGTTCGGCCTGCGCAGCGGGCATCCACGGAGGTTTCCGTTCCCAGCGCGGCGGCGGCGCCCATCCGCGGAGCGACAACCGCGAGGTGCGGAAGTCGCTCTCCAGCTCCCCCTAGGATACATCGGTTCGCGCAATTCGTTACTGCCCGAATCGCGTGAATATCTCGCGCACAGCGTCGGTGGTCCGCCAACGTGGAGAAATGCTTGTCGAGCAGACGATGAAAGTGTCTGTTCAAGGCGGGCATCTTTGTCAATGGATTTGACAACTCACGACCCCACTCCGGCGATTGATCCTCCGATGCCCACAACACGCACTTTTCATTCCGACTCCAACGAAGAACCCTCCAAGAACTCGCGAAAGTCCAGCTCGTCGCTGCAATCACCGCTGGAAACGTATCTCCGCGAGATCAACGAAACCGCCCTCCTGACGGCGAAGGACGAGCAGGAATTGGCCGCCCAGATCGCCTTGGGCGATGTGCGTGCTCGCGACCGCATGGTCCGCGCCAATCTTCGGCTCGTCGTCAACATTGCCCGGGGGTACACCGGCAAAGGGCTCGGCTTGCCCGACTTAATCGAAGAAGGAAACCTGGGCCTGCTCCGCGCCGTCGAAGGTTTCGACCCGGGCGTGGGCACGCGGTTCAGCACCTACGCCAGCTACTGGATCAAGCAATCGATCAAGCGCGCACTGATTAACTCGGCCAAGACCATCCGCATCCCCGCGTACATGGTCGAGCTGCTTTCGAAGTGGCGCCGGGCCAATGCCCGCTTGACCGAAGAACTGGGGCGTACACCGACCCCCGAAGAGATCGCTCGCGTGCTGGGCTTGCCCAAGAAGAAGCTGCCCATCATCAAGAAAGCCATCCGCATCTATAACTCCACACCACAAACGGATCAGGCGGAAGCCGGCTGGTCGCTCGGGGAGATGGTGATGGACGAGCGGATGAAGAGCCCCGAGGACGAGTTGGTCGAGCACGATGTGCTCAAGCACGTCATGGAAATGCTGAACACGATGGACCAACGTGAGGCGACCGTGCTGAGGATGCGTTTTGGTCTCAACGATATGGAGCCACACACGCTCAAAGAGATCGGCGAAGAACTCGGCCTGACCCGCGAGCGGGTTCGCCAGATCGAAACTGAGGCCCTCAGCAAGCTGGGCGACGGCCTGAAAGATCCGCACGAGCGGCGCGAAGATTCGTTCGGCGGCAGCTATGCCTGATGCCCGTTTGCCTGATTCCCGGCCAGTGACGCACCCCGTTCATCATGGCTGGGCGAAGCGGGCCAGCGCGTCGCGGTCGAGTTCGATGCCCAGTCCGGGCGTTTGGGGAATCGGCAGCATGCCCTCGGCATCCAGCTCGAACGGTGACGTCAGGATCTCTTCGATATACGGTGCCGGTGTCAGGTACTCGACGTAACGGGCGACCGGGATGGCGGCGGCCAGGTGGAGGTCGGCGGCCAGGCCGACCGCCGTATTCCACCCGTGGCTGACGAACTGGACATTGTGATCGTATGCCAGCCAGGCGATCCGGCGTGCTTCGGATAGACCGCCGCACTTGGTCACATCGGGCTGCACGATGTCCAGCGCGCCCCGCTCGATCCAGGGCTGAAACGCCTGCCGCCTGGTGAGCACTTCACCGCCGGCGATCGGGACCGGCGAGGCATTTCTCAAACGGACAAAGCCCTCGATGTCATCTGGCGGCAAGGCCTCTTCAAACCAACCGATGTCGTAATCTGCCAGCATCTGTGAAGTTCGCAGAGCCCATTTGTAGCCGTGTGGCCAGAACTGTTCGCTCCCTCCGGCGTCAACCAACAGGTCGACGTCGGGGCCGACCGTTTCACGCGCCGTACGCACCAGGACTTCATCGAATTTCGAGTTACGCCGGCCGAACGGCCGCCACCCGAGCTTTATAGCGCGGAAGCCCCGTTCGACGGTCCGTGTCAATCGGGCGGCCAGGATGTCCGGCTCGTCAAACAGGAGCGATGCGTACGGCTTGATCCGGTGGCGGTAGCAGCCGCCCAGCAAACGAGAAACGGGCTGCCGGCACACCTTGCCGAAGAGGTCCCAGAGGCCGATGTCGATGCCTGAAATGACGTGCTCCAGCGTGCCGCCCCGCCCCTGCCAGAAACAGGCTTGACGGAGCTTCTCGCTCACCCGTTCTGGTTCGACAGCCGCTTCCCCTTGCCACAGCGGCCGGAGCGTTTCGACCCCCGCTTCGACTAACGCCGAGTTCGTGAAGACACTGCCGATCCCGGTCAACCCGTCGTCGGCAATCACTTCGACCAACGCGTGCAGGTCGTCTTCCGGTTCATGCCCGTCTGGCCAGCCTCCGTCGACCGTTCCGCCCAAGAGTCGGTGCACCTTGATCTCGCGAATCCGCATGGGTTCCTCTCCATCAACTACCAATCCCGGTCTTCTGCCTGGCCGGGAAAGCTGCCGGCATCGGGCACCAGTGTTATAGCACTCGACACCACACCGCAGTAGTTGACGGCGCGGCCAGCAACTCAGTCGCCAGCAACTCCGCCACGGCAGCGGCCAGCAGGAGCGGACTTGGCGCCGGCCGCGCCTTGCGCCGGCGAGCAATTCCAAACGGTCTTGCCTCCCGGCGGGGACCCTGCTATCAGTTCCCTCTCGATTTCCCCCTCGACCGGACTCTCATGCGCCGACTTCTGATTTGCCTGGCCCTGGTCACGTGCAGCGGCTGCTCGCTGCTGAAGTCGCGGTATGCCATGGACGACCCTGTCTATGCGGAGAAGTATGCCGAGGGAGCGGAGCGGTCGGACGTATTGGGCAAGGCGAAGCAGGCGTTCGACGCGCGGCATGCCGAAGGGTTGAGCGGTCGCTATGTCAGTGGAGGCGCCCAGTATCAGGCCACTGCCGATGAGCCTTTTCTGGGTGCCGAGCTTGGTCTCGAGCACTATGGGACCAGTTGGGCGAGTAGCCGGGCGGCGCTGGCGGCCAACGTGGGGGACGGCGCGGGGCGTATCGGCGTCGACCTGGGCGCCCGCCTGCAGACGCCTTCTCGCATCGCACCGTTTGCGGGTGTCGGCTTGTTTCTCGGGGCCTGGCCGCATAAAGAGCTGGCGGACATGGACAACATCGACAATGACGACGACGGCTGGATCGACGAATGGGGTGAGAAAGATTGGGAATTCGACCACTGGCTGGCGGCCGCTTATCCCGAAATCGGGATCCACGCCTGGCTGAACGGCAGTTGGCGCCTGACCGCCTACGGGCGTTACTTCGTGACCACGGAAGGTCGCGCCCATGATGACTGGCTGATCGGAGGTCAAATCACGGCGTTCAGTCGCTGACCGTTCCTGCCGACCGCTTCCCAGGTCGCCTCCAGCGACCGGCCGTCAATCGGCCAGGGCAACGGTCACGTCATCCAGCCAGGCTTCTCCCAGGCCGGTCAACGCGAACGTCACGGTCAGTGGACCATCGCGGTCTGCTGTTCGGTAGAGGGTAAACTCCTGCCAGCCGCGCGTCTTCGGGATGCGTTCGGCGAGTGCAGGTCCGCCGGACGTTTCGTAGATCATCAGGCCGTCCTGGCTCCCGGAAACCTGTTCGGGGACCTTCGCCCAACCGTTGATGCGAACCAACTGGCCGCGGCGGGCCGAGACGGGAGCACTGACGATCCGGATCGGCCAACCGTCGACCGGCTCGCCCGAAACCGTCCGCCTGGCGGTGAGGTGCAACGCGGAACGGCCTCCATGCGTGTCGGCGCCGGAAAACTCCACCTTGGCCTCAATCTGAGGTTCGGACTCCCGGTACTGGTGCCAGCCGCTCTGCACGAGGTGGTTGAGGTCTTCGCACTGACCGGCGGCCAACACATTGCCGCTCCACTGGGCGCCGCGGGCTGCCAGTTCGTAGTGCCTGGGGAGGGTTGCAAAGGTCGTGCAGAGGGGGCTGGAGATTGGCGACGGGAAAACCATCGCGGCCTGCTCCCAGTATTTCTGGCGGACGCGACGGAGGCGATTGTTCGCCTGGGAGGTAAAGCGATAGGCACCGGCCGGATCGCCACGGGTCTGTAACTGCTCACTCCTGCGGAGCAGTTGCTCGGCATCCAACAGCCACTGCGTTGCCTGGTGGACCCGATGGCCCGCTGCATCGATCTGCCGGACCACGTGCTGCGTCTCGCTCAGCGCGGCCTGTGCAATCTCCAACTGCAGGCGGGCCGATGCCTCGCGTCGATTGTTCAACTCCCGGTTCAGATGATTAACGGCCAGGTGGTCGTGGGTGAGCAGCGCCAGCGTGACAAGATCGACATCTTCACTGGAGAACGATCGATTGCCGCCGGCCGCGCGTAACGGTTCCAGTTGACCGCGTTCAAAACGAAAGACCTGATCCGTGATGGGCACCCCCTGCAGGTAAAACGAAACGCGACGCTGGTCTGGGACCGGCCCCACCACAAACTGTTGCTGGGCCGCCTGCTGAATCGCGATCAGCAACCGTGCTCGATCGGTTTTCAGAACATGGGCGACGACCCGCGGATCGCTCGTCTCGACCCTTCCGGCAGGCTGCCCCGCCGCTGCCCAGGGAACGATCGCTGCCAGTTCGGCATTCAACGCGCGGACCATGGCCGTCCGAATCCGGGCCGCTTCGTCACGCTGGTCGAGGCGCGAATGCGAGCGGTAACAGAGGCCCCGCGCCCCGGCGGCGATCGCCTGGTATGCCAGGAGCCGAAGTTGTTCGAACTGTGGCAACGGTGCAGCGTCGGCGTATCCGAACAAGGCCAGTTGCTCGACCTGTTCGTCGGCGATTTCCGTCGCCAGGCCGACCCAGAATGGCTGTTGGCTGCGGGCTAATCGGCGGCGGGTGGTCAACCAGGCTGCCCGTTCGGCAAGTTCGGCTGAGGTTCCCAGACTGGGTCGATCGTGAAGGAGCACATCGAGCTCGTAGGCGAGCGCTGCAATATCGCGTTCACCGCTTCCCACGATGGCCGGACAGCGCGGGTTCGCTCGGAGCCGCGCCGCCAACTGGTGAACGGCGGGAACGTCCAAAGCAGACAGCCGGCTGCCCAGGTCCCAGGCGAGCACCCGGTCGCTGGCAACCGCTTCGGCGCCGGTGGGAGGTGGCGGTGCAATTAGCCAGAGCCCCAATGTGTCTGCTTCCCGCAACTCGGCCGCAGTCGGTGTCGCCGCGAGTTTGACTGCGTTGAATCCCAGCGATTGGAGCCAGGAAAACGATTCCCCGTTGTGTTCGATGATCCGCGCAAAGAATGGGCGGCCACCAACCATCACCGTCGTCCCCTGGACGCGAACGGGGACCTGCGTGCGCACGATGTCGGGCAGTCGAGACGCCTGCAGGTCCGCCGGTGTGCCGCCCGGCGGTGCAGGCTGCCGATCCGCGGCAGCCACGGTCATCGGAGGCGCTTCCGCATAGCCGGCAATCGACAGGTCGTCAAACCAGACATTGATCACGCCTTGCCCGGGGTGCACATTCACCCCGATGTAGTCCACGTAGGCTTCCAGCGGATCGATGCGGAGATCCTTGTTCTTCTGGCGAAGAATACGAACCTGCTCGGCCAGTCGCTTGCTGAACTTGTCGATCCGTAGCTGCCGCCAGGTATCTGCTTCCTGGTACAGATCGCCGCCGACGTAGGCCAGCACCGGCCGCCCCGTGCGGGGGTCGACTGAACGGGGAAGGACGACACGGGCAACCATTTGCAAACCGACCCGATCGGCACGGACCCATAGCTCGGGCGCAAACTCGTCGATGACACGGGCCGCCGGGATCGGCTGCGCGAGGACCACCTTCGTGCCTGGCGCTGCCGCCAACCGGACGTACTCGGCAGCGTTCCCACCATGGACATGGGTTGATGTACGGGCCTGTTCTTCCAGCCGAAACGCAGCGTCCTGATCGATGACTTGCAGCGTCGGCTCGGCCGACTCGAATGGTTCGGAAATGGCGGCCCGTAGCGATCCTTGCCAGGACAGGACCAGCAGCAGGCCGATCAGTAGCCGGTGGTGGAGTCGAGCGTGTTTCATTTTAGAGACAGTGGTTGCATCGCGGAGACAACGACTTGCCGGCAACGTCGAATTTCGGCAACAGTTGCCTGCCGGCCTGTTGATTCGACGTAAAACGCGCTTGTATCAGGATTTGCGAATCAACAACAGAGCAACCTGTGGATGCCTGACGACCACAGTTGAATTTTGTCGCCGTCGCGACGCACGAACTTAACTGCAATCAAGGTCAGACCTTACGCCAGGAATAGCGGCCGCCCACGAAGGTTTGGTACGCCGGCTGCTTTCCTGGTTGTGGCAACAGCACTTGCCAGATTCCAGGAGCCACGATGAGCAACCCACCACGATTCAATGTCGAGACGAACGATTCGCTGTCCGCAGAGATGCTGGAGCTGGTCGATCTGGTCGCCCACCTGCCCGAGCCGCACCAGTCGCGATTTGACCCGGTGCTCACGCGGGTCATCGAAACCACCCAGCGGCGGCGGCGGATCTTGAGTCTCGTCCAGGATGCGCTCTCTCAGCTCCGCCTGGACATGAAGTACCTCGTCTTCGATCTGGAGGCGACGCGCCGCGAACGTGACGGGTATCGCGAGTCCCTCGAAGAGGAATCGAACCGGGACGACGACTAGGCGGTTGCTGAAATCTTTGCTGGGCGGGACCGTTGCGAGTCGGGATGGTTCCCTTTTCGATTTCGATCGCGGTTGCCCGCCACCGGCAGGACGCCTGCGTTGCGACTCGGCAACGTGTCGCATACGATGAAGAAACGTCGCTCGGTTTCTGGAATCGTCCGCTCGGATGAACCTGCGCGGCGGCTCAGCGGAGGTTCTCGCGGATGTCGGAGTGGAATGCGGAGAAGTTTGCCCAACGCGTCTTTGATGTGGGGTTGCTCGATCATACGCAGATCGAAGCAGTCTGGAGCGGGCTCGGTTCGCGCGACGTCAGCCTGGACGAACTGACGTCCTACATGCTGGGCAAGCAGTTAATCACGAATCTGCAGATCGACCGGATCCTCAAAGGCGAACGGTATTTCTACTACTATGGCAAGTACAAGGTGCTGTACTTGATCGGCGCGGGTTCGTTCGCTCGCGTCTACCGCGCCGTCAACACCACCAACGGCGACGTCGTCGCCGTCAAGGTTCTCCGCAATCGCTGGCTGGGGGATCTCGAACGTCGCGACCACTTCTTGCGCGAAGCGAACCTGGTCATGCCGGTCCGGCACCCCAACATCGTGCCGGTCTTCGAGGTCAACACGGAACGGGACCGGCCATACATGGTGATGGAATTCGTGGAAGGCACCGACCTTCGCGACTTCCTTAAACAGCGGAAGAAGTTCAATGTTCCAGAGAGCCTGAAGCTGATCGGCGACGTTGCCTCGGGCCTTGATTTCGCTGCCGGGAAGGGCCTGACACACCGCGATCTCAAGCTGTCCAATGTCTTGGTCACCAGCACGGCCCGGGCGATGCTGGTCGACTTCGGACTGGCGGCGATTGCGGACGCGGCCAAAGATGACAAGAGCAGCACGACCGGCAGCCAGCGTAGTATCGACTACGTGGGGCTGGAACGGGTCTCCGGCGTCCGCAAGGAGGACAGCCGCAGTGACGTCTACTTCGCCGGTTGCATGCTCTACCATTTGCTGACCGGCAAATCGCCGCTGACCGAAACTCGCGAGGTGTCCCAGCGACTTTCCGCGTCTCGCTTCCGCGAGATCAAGCCGATCACGGAGCTCGAACCGGAGTTGCCCGGCGCGGTGGTCGCCCTGGTCAACAAGGCCATGGAGTTGGATGCGGACAAGCGGTACCAGTCGGCCGGCGAGTTCCTGGCGGATATTAAGGCCGTTCAGCAGGGCCTCTCCGGCGGGGGCAAGTCCGATGCGGCGGCCGGGCAGAAAGCGGTCGAACGCGAAGGCAAAGGCCACAGCGTGATGATCGTCGAATCAAACATTGAAATGCAGGACACATTGCGGGACTTGCTGAAGCGACGCGGATACCGCGTGCTGGTGATCGGGGACTGCAACCGGGCCCTGGCGCGGTGGGAAACCAGCCTCGAGCCGCCGGCCGAGTGCGTGGTCTTTTGTTCGACGGAGTTCGGCGGGGAAGCAATTGACGCCTTCAACAGGTTCTCGCAACTGGAAGAAGGGCAGGCGATCCCGTCGATACTCTGCGTCGACGAGAAGCACAAGAAGCTGGCCGGCGAGGCCAAGACGGACAGCAAGCGGATCGTCCTGCCGATGCCGCTTAAAGTGCGCCAATTGCGGACCGCGCTCCGCAATTTGCTCGCCCCGGCCCCCGATGCCGCAGCAGGTGGTTAGTTGGCTGCCTGTGATGCCATCGTTTTCGGCGGCTATGGGACCTTTGGCGCGCATGTTGTCCGCGAGCTGATTGGGGCCGGGTTGAGAGTGACGATCGCCGGCCGCAACCGGCATCGGGCCGAGCGCGCTGCCAGCAGTTACGGCGGACCGAACCGGGGGATTGCAGCCAGCGTCAGCGATGCCGCCGGCTGCCGCGCGGCGGTGAACGGGCACCGTGTCGCCATCAATGCCGCCGGACCATTCTCGACACTCGGTGAATCCCTGCTGGATGCCTGCCTCGCCACCCGCTGTCACTATGTGGACATCACCGACGACCGCAACTACGCTGCCATCGTGCGGGGCCGGTCTGCAGAGTTCGCGACAGCCGGCCTCACAGCCGCTTATGGCTGTTCGTCGCTGCCCGGCATCTCCGGCGCGATCGCTCACGTGCTGTGCGCGGAAGCCGAGTTGGCGGTTGACCATCTTCGAGTCACGTTGTTCATCGGCAACCGCAATCCGAAGGGCCGCGGCGCCGTCGAATCGGCGGCCGCCTCGATCGGCTTACCGATTGCCGCCCCCCAGGGCACGCTGATTGGGTTTGGCGACTCGGAACGGGTTTCCCTCTACGCCCCGTTCGGCTGCCGCCGCGTGCTGAACTTCAACAGTCCCGACTATGAAATCTTGCCCGCTGCACTCGACCTCAAGTCGCTGGTCGTGAAGGTCGGCTTCGAGCTGGCGGGTGTGACCACCTCTTTTCGGCTTGCCTCACGCTACGCGCCGTTCGCGGGACGGTGGCTGATCCCCCGCCTAGTTCCCTGGAGCCGGCTGTTGAGCTTCGTCGGGTCTTCCGGCGGGCAGGTGATGGTTGAGTCATTTGCGGATGGGCGGGCTGTGGGCCGAGGCGCGGTGATTGCCCATGCCGACGGACAGCGATTGGCGGCACTGCCGGCAGTCTTCGTTGCGACACGGCTGGTCAAAGCACGACCGCCGGCCGGAGGGGCCGCAACCGCCTACCAGGTGCTCGGCTCCCAACCACTGCTCGGCCTTCTCGAAGCCGCCGGATACGAGCTCAAACTGGAGCCACGGCCGGCAGCCGTTCCCTGATCTCCCATCGAAGTGGACGGATGTCACCCGGAGCCACGGTCGCCAGACCGTGGCTCGCGCCCTGCGCTGTCCGACGTCGGTCGCCAGCGAATGCCCAGGCTGGTCGCCCAGTACAGGTAGAGGAGCATGATCAACGCCCCGCTGGCGGTCATGATCGCGGTTTGACTGACCAGCGTGGCAATGGTCAGGATGATCGCGCAACTCCACATGGCGAAACCGGCCACACCCGCAGCGCCCCGCAACTGGCCGGATTGCCAGGCCAGACAACTCAGAACGATACCTCCGACCGGATAAAGGCCGTTGGCAACAAGCGGGCTCAGCCACTGGTACCACCGCGCATAGAAGGCGAAATCTGGCAGGCTGAGACCCGAGCGCGTCAACTGCGTGACGGCGACCGATTCGCCGGCCAGATCGAAGCAGACACCGACGGCCACGATCGCGGCAGCAAACTCAGCCAGCCGCCACTTCCCAGGTTGCCGCAACGTGTCAGACCATGCCAGGCAGACTGCCAGCAGGCTCAACGAAGAGACCGACCAACAGGTCCAGGTGGCCACCCAGATCCCGATCGACGCGACAATCCACTGCTGCCGGGCGGCGAGGTCCGTGTTCAATTCGGTTCCCTGGGCAACCAACAACAGGCCGACGGAGGCCGCCAGGTGGGCCGCCACGGAGAACCAGGCGATGACGGTCTTCCGCCACGGCGTCCGTCTCAACAGGAACCAGGCGAATGGCAGCCACCAGATGATGTCGCCGCCGACCACCAGCGGAAACAGGGCCGGCGTCGCTCGGCCCAGTCCCAGCATTCCCAACCACGCGATGGGACCCATCATCTTGGAGACGAGCCCCACCGCGATGGCGACGTCCGCCTGTTCGGGCCGCCACGCAGCGTACAGGTAGAGCAGGCCGCAGGCTCCGATCGCCACCGCCACCCAACTCCAAGGGCAGGGATCGTCCGGCGGAACGGTTGCGAAGAGGGCAAAGAACGGGTCCGGAAACAGCCCGCTGACGATCGCCAGCACGACATTCAAGACGGCCGCCATCAGGAACAGAATCCGGTATCCGGTCAGCGTTGAAATGGGAAAGACCTCTACCTGCCGCGTTGCACGAAGTCATCCATGGCGATCACCTGACCCGAATCAACGGATCGCTCGGCGGCCAGGCAGAGCAGCGTCGACCAGCGGCCGTCGACGCCGGAACAGGGTGGCGGATCGCCCGTCTTGACGCATTTGGCCACGGCCGCAATCTCGTCGGCAAGTTCCAGCAGTTCCCCCGTCGGCTTATCAAACGTCTTGGTTACGACATCATCCCCGATCCCGTAACGCAGCTCGAACGACACCTCGTCCGATCGCGCATCGGCAGCACTCCAGTTGGCCCAGATGGTCCCATCCGTTCCGGTGATTTTGGCAGTCTGGTGGTGCCCGAACGCCGACAATGTTTGCGAGACGACCGCGTAGGCACCGCCCGGAAAGTTGACGATGGCGGAAAAATTGTCTTTCAACTCGGGGTGCTTTCGATGTCGCGAGTTGGCGCGTGCATAGACGGACTCGGGCTCCCCGCAGGCCGACAGATACCAGCGGGCCAGATCGAAAAAGTGGATCGGTTCCTCCAGGATCCAACTCCCTACACTCTGAATGTCGTAGCGCCATCCCTGGGACCCTTGGCGGTAGGGGAAGCGGGAGAGTTCGATCATCGCGTACATGGGGCGGCCGATGGCGCCTTCGTCGATCAATTCCTTGACTCCGCCCCACAGCGAAGACAACCGCAGCTCATGCCCGACCGCCAGGACGCGGCGCCGCGTCTCCGCCAGTGACACGAGCTCGTCACATTGGCTCAACGAGAGCGCCATCGGTTTCTCGAGCAGCAGGTGTTTGTTGGCATTGAGGACCGCTTTACCGATCTCGTAGTGCAGCGCGTTGGGCGCCACGACGGAAACGATGTCGATGTCCTGGCGGTTCAACAATTCGCGGTAGTCACCCCCGACGTCCGCGCCGGGGTGGTCCTCGCCGGCCGCTTCCTGGCTGGCCTCAGACCGCACTGCCACCGCAGCCAATTCGGTATCCTCGCCCGCGGCGATCGCCGCAGCGTGGTGGGCACCGAACAGGCCGTATCCAATCAAGCCAAAACGAACCGGGTCACTCACGCAGGAATCCTTTGCTAAGAAGAAGGTCGATCTAAGAAAGTGGTCGAATCAATACCGGGCAGTTGGGTCGCCGTGCGGCGAACGACGCCGAGAGCGATGAAGCCGGTCATGCATCAGCCCTTGGGAACTGGTCCGAATCATTCGTCAGCCGTTGGGCGTTGGCCCGCGGTTCTTGTTGGCCGTCGAGCAAACCGGAAACGGGAGCGAACCCGTTCCGGCTGATGCGCGCAACGCCTGGAGGGCGTCCAGCGGACATGATTGCAGCCCAGGGGCTGGTACGGAATCTTCGTTGGTTCATGAATTCTCCCAGCGAGTGCGACAGGAATGGGAGACCTTCGGTCGGCGGTTTCGGCGGGGTCGGAGACCCGCGCCGAGCGAGAGGTCGGAAACCGCGCCGAGCAGCAGGTTGGAAAACCGCGCCGAGCGAGAGGTCGGAGACCCGCGCCGAGCAGCAGGTCGGAAACCCGCGCCGAACAAAACGGGGGGGGGCATACACTCACCCGGCGACGCTAGTCAGGAAGTTCTTCGCCGCGCGTCTCGCGGCCAAGGAGCACGATAATGCACCCGGCCAGGTAGAGAGGCGATAACATCAGGGCCTTGCTCTCATTGGTCACCGTGTAATAGGAAAATGTAAAGAATGCCGCAGCGGTTGCCAGGCGTCCCATATTGAAACAAAACCCGGCTCCTGTTCCGCGCAAGCGGGTGGGATAGAGTTCGGGGAAATAGACCGCATATCCGGCATGCATTCCCAGCGTAAAAAATCCGAAGACCGGCAAGGTGATCGCCAGCACCAAGGCCGATGCGTCCCCGGGAATCAGGACTTTGAAGAGGAGGACCATCATGAAGAAGGCGACCGCGTGGTAGAGCACGAACGCGCCTTTGCGTCCAATCCGATTGGAGATGGTGCCGAATAGGACCAGCCCCAAGCCGCCGCCAATCGTGTTCAGCACCATGCTCAACATCTCTGCGCTTTTCAACTCCGGCCGACTCTCGGCCAACGTGGCTGCGACGACATCCTTGGGGGCGTCCGCGGCCACCCCCGCCTCGCTCAGGACGCGCTGTTGGGCATGCCGCAACAGGGCATTCTTGCCATAGATATGTCCGCCCCAAAACGTGACCAGGCCAATGGAAGCCAGGCTGACGCCGACCAGGGTGTTCCGCAAATTCTCCGCATGAAACAAGTGCAACAATTGCCCGGTCCGCTGTGTGTCGTCGGCCGCACCCTGCTCGCGTGCACGCACCCACTGATCGGGCTCTTTGAGCTTCCAGCGGACAAAGAGCGTCAGGCAAGCGGGGATCACGCCGATGGCAAACCCCCACCGCCAGGCCGATTCGCCGAGGTCGGGATTGCCGACGACGAATGCGCCGGCCGCGGCCGCCAACAACGTCCCGAACACGCTGGAACCGTGGAAGATGGAACTCATGATCGGGCGCGACCGCTTGGGCATCACTTCGGCCACCATCGCGGTCGCGACGGCCCATTCCCCTCCCACGCCCATGGCGACCAGGAAACGGAGCACGACCATGTGCCACGCCTCTTGGGAAAACGCGGTGATGCAGGTGAAAAGCGAGTAGAACAGAATCGTCACGATCATCGTGGTCGAACGGCCAATCTTGTCGCTGAGGACGCCGAATGCGACGCCGCCGAACGCCCCTCCTAACAGAAAGCTGGCGAACGCCAGGTCATTCCATTTGCCGACCGACGGATGGTCTGCCACGACGCCCAGCAGTTGCGGCATGGCGTCCCGCATCGAGGCCACAAAGATCTGCCCCTCGAAGACGTCGAAGACCCATCCCAGCGAGGCAATGATCAGGACGAGCCATTGATAACCGGTGATTCCCTGGTACCAGGGTAAGTTCTTTTCCGACACGTCACGTTCCTGGGGTCAGGGTTCGCTGCGACACGTTGGCCTCCGGCCGAAGGAGAATCAAGGTCGCTGCCTGCAATTGCGAAAGGACAAGTCTGACGTCGTTTGGATCTCGTTTCAAGTGTGCCAACGCTCGGCGCTGCGTCACTCGACAGACGCCCCCGGTCATCCAGGGAACCTGCCTGGCGATCCACCGTACCAATGTCGGCCGCCGCATCACGTGCGTGCAGCGGTCCTCCCCTTCGATTAGAATCACGGCACCTGCATCCCGCCCCTACCTGGAGGACACGACGTGAACCGGTTTCACCTTTCAACGGCGATTGTCGCCCGCACGACCGCCGCGGTCCTGGTCTCGCTTGCACTGGTCGGGCCCGGGCACGCGGAAGATGCCATGCTGCCATTGACGCTGACCTATCAGACCGAAACCGGCCCCGCCACGGGCCGCTACCATCGGCTCGATCGGAACGAAACATGGTCCGCCGCAGAAACCGCGCTGATCGTGTGTGACGTGTGGGACTACCATCACTGCCTGAATGCCGTCCGCCGGTTGGAAGAGTTCGCACCGCGCCTCGACCAGGTGATCAAGAAAGCCCGCGCGCAGGGTGTGACCATCATTCATTCGCCCAGTGACTGCATGGCCGCCTACGAGGACCATCCGGCCCGCCGGCGGGCAGTTGCTGTGCCGGAGGCCGCATCGTTGCCGGCCGAGATCGACGCCTGGTGTTCGCGGATCCCCAGCGAAGAAAAGGCAACCTATCCCATCGACCAGTCGGACGGCGGCGAGGATGACGATCCGCAAGAACATCAGGCTTGGGCCGCCAAGCTGAAGGCGATGGGCCGCAATCCGGGTACGCCCTGGAAGCAGCAATCTGACCTGATCACGATCGACGCCGAGCGCGACTACATCAGCGATCGCGGCGAGGAAGTTTGGAGCATCCTGGAGCAGCGGGGCATCAAGAATGTCATCCTCACCGGGGTTCACACCAACATGTGCGTCCTGGGACGCCCGTTTGGCTTGCGGCAAATGGCCCGCAATGGGAAACATGTCGTGTTGATGCGCGACATGACCGACACCATGTATAACCCGGCACGCTGGCCTTATGTCAGCCACTTCACGGGGACCGACCTGATCGTTGCTCACGTGGAACGTCACGTCTGCCCCACGATCACCAGCGACCAGTTCCTGGGCGGCCAACCGTTTCGCTCGAAAAACGATCGACGGCGGCACCTGGTGATCGTGATGGCGGAAGACGAATACGAGACCAACCGCACGCTCCCTGAATTCGCCATCCGCCACCTGGGTCACGACTTTCGCGTCAGCTTTGTCCACGGCAGTGAAACCGAACGGAATGAGATTCCGGGCCTGGATGTTCTCGACGAGGCCGACGTGGCTCTGTTCAGCATTCGTCGACGAGTATTGAAACCGGCGGCAATGGACGCCGTGCGGCGGTTCGTCGCGGCCGGCAAACCGGTGATGGGCATTCGCACCGCCAGCCACGCTTTCTCTCTGCGACAGAAGGCCCCTCCCGAAGGCTACCAGGACTGGCCGGAGTTTGACGCAGAGGTCTTTGGTGGAAACTACCACGGGCACCACGGCAATTCGTTGAAAGCGACCGGTTCGCTGAATCCCGATCAGCGCCAACATGCAATTGCCACCGGGATCAGCCAGCCAACGTTTCCCCTGGGTGGATCGCTCTACCAGACCTCGCCATTGGCCCAGGGGACGACCGTCATCGCGACCGGAGCCATCGAAGGGCAACCCGCCGAGCCGATCGCCTGGACCTTCCAGCGCAGCGACGGGGGCCGCTCGTTCTATTCGTCGTTGGGGCACAAGGCCGACTTTGACGAACCGCACTCTGCAACGCTGCTCGTCAACGGCCTCTACTGGGTCGCCGGACTTCCGCCGCGAGACGACATTTCCCTGGCAACCCGCCGGCGACAACTCGAACAGCGCTGGTCCTTGCTGCCCGTTCCATCCAGTTGGGAAGCCGCCACGGCAGGGGCCCTGGATGACTACGACGGTGTCGGCTGGTACCGCTGCGTGGTCCGCGTTCCCCAACGCTGGATGCACAACGGCGGCCTGCTGCTGGCGATCCCCGACGGTGGCGATCACCTCGCCGCCTGGCTCAACGGCCATCCCCTGGCCAACGTCGACCAGTCTGCTGCAAGCGGCCAGATGTTTGTCATCGAACCCGCTATGATCCATGCCAACGACGCCAACCTGCTTGCGGTGCGCGTTGCCGATCGCGGAGGTCGGGGCGGGCTGGAGAAGCCCCCCGTACTGCGTTCGGGTGACCAGCAAATGGAACTGGCCGGCCAATGGGAGTTTCGGATCGGTGATGACCCGGCCTGGTCGAACATTCCCCTGCCTGCCAAGTTCGGCGGGTCGACGGATATCTACTTCGAACCGTGAACAGGGCCGGCAGGTCAGGGCAGCAAGACCTCTTGCAGGGCACTCCGGATCCGCGCCTCCGACCCGGGCGCGACCCACAGCCACACATCACGGAAATCGTCCGCAAAGGCCGACGCGGTCGGAACGTACCCCGGCCAGCATTCGCCGTAGCCAACCGCGAAGACAAACGAATCGGGCCGCATTTGTTGGGCCATTAGCTGGTACCCGACAAACGCTTCGCCGGGGAAAAGCACGACCTGCGCCTGACCGAAGTCAACGCAGGGAAAATCGATCGCCTGGCCGGCGGCGACCCGCTGGCGGCTGGCCAGGCCCATTGCCGCCAGGATGCGCTTCTCCACGGTCAACGATTCGTCCTCCAGCGCCTCCGTTAATCTGTCGGCCGTCAATCCGTCGGCCGGATGAAAATCCAGTTGCAACGGGGTGCAGCGAAAATCGACCTTCTGCAGCGGGACGCGGTGGATCGTCTTCCAAGCCGCCACCATGGCCCGGTAAATGCGGTCGGTCAACATGACCCGCGCCTCCGGCGATCCGTTATTGTACTTGCCCGCCGTGACGTCACCGCTGCAGCCCGAAAAATAGATCTGGCGCACCGACGGATCGTCACGCTGGCGACGGGCTCGAGCCAGTCCGACAAAATCCGATGTCACTTCGCCACGGCCGTAATAGCTCATGGGATGCGTTGCATACGAGTGCATCGCCAGCACCGGCGTGGAACCGTTGTAGAAGGCGATCGTCTTCAGCATCGGGTCGATCAACCCCTCGCCGGCGGAGGCGAGCCGCGGATTGCCGGCGCTCCGGCTACCACGGTCGAAGTGCACGCTGCCGTCCGGGCGCACAACGCGGCGATTGGAAGCAACCTGCTCCACCGCAGCCTGGCCCAAGCCGATGTGGCTGATCGGAACGGCATTGTCGAGCGAATCACGGAGGGCTTGCGCCAACCGGGTGACCGTCTCGTCGTGAAATGACTCGTGGTACAGTTCGTCCGCGAGCCCCACCTCGCGCAACAACCTGGCGGCATCCCGGTCCGTGACCGGCGCATCGTGTTGGTGCAGGGAACTGACCAGGACACGTTCGCGGGTCGTTCCGGCCGCTTCAGCCAGGGCCGTTCGCCATTGATCGTAGGCGCCGTTGCGAATCTCACACCAATCCACGGCACAGAACACGACAGGCTGGTCGGCACCCAGGAGGACAAACCCATGCGCATAGAGCGGGTCGACGACCTTCTGCGATTTGGTCGGCAAGACGCCCATGCAACGGTGATTCAAGGGAATCGTCACGTCGGCAGAAAACTGCGCCAGACGGTACGCGTCGGCGCCCGCCGCCTGCGTGCCGGCCAGCCAGCAGAAGGCAGCACATTGAAGACACAGGATCGTAGCCCGTAGCGTGTTTGCATTCATGGCGTTCTCAGGAGGCATTGGGAGAGGTGGAAGGTGGGGGAAGTGAAAAATGGGGGGGGATGGGGCGTCCGCAGATCGGACGCCGGCCGTCCGGCATGCGATGGGCGACAGCGGGCGTCAAGCTGCCGATGGCAATGCAGCAGGTCAAGGTTGTGAGGCAAGCTGACTCAATCGAAGTTTCTGCTGAAGCACCACCGATCCCTCGATATCGACGATCTCCAGCGTCACCTGCGGGTCGGGCGCGTCCCAGTTGATTCGAATCGCGCCGAAGTTCTCGCGGTGGTAAGTGGTCGGCAGAGCCCGTCGGTCATTGTCCGTCGGTGTACCTCGGGGATGCACCTGGTTGATGCTGCTCGAGGTCAGGTCGTAGATCGGATACGGCCCCAATTCCCGCTCGACCGAAAGCTCGGCCCAATGCCGATCGCCGCTGACGATCACGACACCGGCGGCCTGCGTCCGGCGAATCAACTCGAACAACCGCCTTCTTTCGTGCGGGAGGTTGGACCATGTCTCTTGACCGGCTGCGCTGGCGACGCACTGGATGCTGGAAACCAACAGCCGGACTTCTGCCGGTCGGCGGAGTTGTTCTTCGAGCCACTTCCATTGGACCTCACCCAACATCGTGACGTCCTGGCTGTCGGAGGGCCGATAGGGGCCGCCAGTCCGTCGTGGCCCGGTAGCCAAGGGCCCGCGGAAGTAACGGGTATCTAACAAGATGACCTGCAGTCGCCGACCGGCCGGGCCAATCACCGCGGCATCGTAAACGCCGGCCCGAGTTCGACGCGGCGAATCGGCCGCATCTCCCCAGAAGTCAACGAAAACCTGCTGCGATGCGTCGCGAGCGGCAAACGCCGCTCCGCCGTCATTGACACCGTAGTCGTGGTCATCCCACGTCGCCAGGATCGGAACGGTCCGCATGAGTTCGGCGAAGTGCGGGTTGGACCGTAGTTTCTCGTACTTCGACCGCATGACCTGCATGTCGTCGGTGTCGCCGTAGATATTGTCGCCCAACATCAGCAACAACTCGGGCCGCTGCTCGAGGACGGTCTTCAACAGGGGCATTGGCTCTGCCTGCTGGATGCAGGAGCCAAACAGGACCCGTTGGATCGGCCGCTGCAGTGCCAAGCCAAGCTGACGGTGGCTGCGTGCCGCGACCAGTCGCCCGTCACAACCCGCCGTCTTCGAGCAACTGCCGCGGGCGACGAGAAAGTTGCCGTCGCCGGTCCCCAGAATCCCCAAACCGCAGTCGAAGGGATCGTTGCCAATCATCTGAAAATCAGTGTCCACCTTGAGCAGCCGATTCCCGTAGCATCCGAACCACCAATACCCGTCGGCGAACGCGGCGGTCTGAATGCCCAAGAGCGTATGGCCGCTGGAGATTACCCGTTTGCCGAGGAAGCGGAACGCCGTGTCGTACTCGTAGAGATAGTTCTCCTGAACCCCGTCCGGCAGTCCGCCCACAACAAGAAACGTGCGGGGGCCGAACGCGATTCCGCCGGCGCCATGAAACACCTGGGGTACGGGGTGACGAGCCACCTCGGTCAAGTCGTCCGCACGGTAGACATAGACCCAGGAATCCGCGTTGCCTGCCGGATCATTGAACCGGCCCAGGTTGACCGCGACATAGATCTTGCCATCGTGAAAACAAAGGTCGCCGTGGTGATTTTCGACCGGGATCTGGCGCTTGCGATGGCCCGCCGCATCCGTTTTGACCAGCGCTGTCGTGAAACTCCAAAACAGGTTTCCCTGACCGTCCCGGCAAACGCCCTGCAAATGATGCTGGTAGCGGCCCTCGCAAGCGATCTCGACGGGTGGCGCCGCGGCGGCCGGGGGCTGCTGAGCGAGGCTGCCGGTTAAGGGAACGAGCAGGCTCAGCGCCCAGCCCAACGGCACCAGCAGACCATGAGGGCGCCGCCAGGCTGCCGAGACGCGCCGGAGGATGCCGACAGATTGAAGAAACGTGGTTTGCATGGGACTCATGATGTTCAAATCAAGGAAGGGATTCACGCAAAACGTTGCCAGCCAGTCGCAGTAGAACGTGGCGAGATCTCTTCCCACCGCGTTGGCCAAGGATCGGTCAACGTCCGCCGGACGCTGATTGCGATCTACCGACGTCTATGGTATCCAATCCCGATTGCAATTACCGACACGCGCCATGAATTCGGAAGAAAATCGGCAGGCAGGAATCGACGCCGCAGATCTCCCGCCGGCACGGCCATGCCGGTCTGCCGGCTCCATCATTCGTCCAATTATGGCGGCCGGATTCAGGGACTCCGACCCTGGCGGCGAGGCACCAACGAATGCGCTACCGAGTTGCCGTCTTGTTCGAATACCCATCTCTGAATGGCGGCGAGCGATCGATGCTGCAGGCGCTGGAGTCGATCGGTCGAGACGAATTCGACGTCACCGCGTTGGCACCCGCGGCCGGGCGGCTGGCGGCCGCCTTACGCGCCGCCCGGATCCAACACGTCCCGTTCGAGTTGCGCGACATGACCGGTGTGCGTCGGTCCCGCGACGACGCCTGTCGTCAACTGGTCGAGGCGGTCGGCACAAACTCGTTCAACCTGCTCCACGCCAACAGCCTTTCCATGGGGCGTTTGACGGGTGCCGCGGCCGACCGGCTGGGGAATCCCTGCGTCGCTCACCTCCGTGACATCATGCGACTCAGCCGCGCGGCAGTCCACGACCTCAATCAGAATCGCCGCCTGATCGCGGTTTCCGAGGCAACACGCGCCTACCACGTGCAGCAAGGCCTGGCGGCCGACCGCACGGTGGTCCAGTACAACGGAGTGGATGCCGACCGTTTTCGACCTCGGCCGAGGACGCATGCCGTCCGGCGTGAGCGGCAGATTCCCGACAACGGCCTGCTCCTGCTCACCATCGGCCAGATCGGCCTCCGCAAGGGCCTCGATGTGCTCGCCGCCGCAGCGCCGTCCATCTGCCAACAGGTTCCGAACGTCCACTTCGGCGTGGTCGGCGAGCGTCATTCTTCGAAGGCAGAGAGCATCGCCTTCGAGCAACAACTTGTTTCAACGTTCGCCGCCGCGGGCCTGGCCGATCGCTTCCATCAATTCGGCTATCGCGACGATGTCAACCTGCTGATGAATGAAGCGGACCTGCTGGTTCACCCCGCCAAACAGGAACCGTTGGGCCGTGTGCTCCTGGAGGCGGCGGCGGCCGGGCTGCCGATCGTGGCCACCGACGTCGGGGGCACTTCCGAAATTGTCGCCGACGGAGTCTCGGCAAGACTCGTCCCGCCGCACGACCCCCACGCCCTGGCAACTGCGATTATCGGCCTGTTGGGCAACGCATCGCAACGAGAGCAGTTCGCTGCAACTGCCCGCGCGCGGGTCAGGCGCGATTTCGCGCCCCACGATGCTTCCCGCCAACTGGCCGAATTGTGGCGGGCCACCTTGCCATCCCTGCCACAGTGACCGTTCCGACGGACGTTTGATGTGGGCTACTCAAGCGTGAACGCGGGCAGCTTGACAACCTCGCCCCCCTTGAGTGCCGATTCGTGGGCACAAATTCCCACACAGGTCCAGTTCGCGCTGGTCACCGCATCCGGTCGCGGTTGACGATCTTCCAGCAACGCACTGATGAACTCGTGCACCAGGTGCGGATGCGATCCGCCGTGTCCACCGCCTTGGACGAATGACAAATGCTCGGCGTCTTCGATGGTCTGAGTGAATTTCCGAATCGGCTCGGGCAACAAGTGCGCGTAATCCGGGACTTCAACCGGTTGGGCGATCTCCGGTTCGGGCTGCTTCGCCGTGTGCAACACGTGCGGTTGACCCTCGGTCAGCGTCCATTCGAAACTCTTCTTCGTACCGTAAACGTCAAAGCTCTCTCGATACTGGCGTGCCGTGTCATAGAGGAATCGCCAGATATGAGCGGCCACGTCGCTGTTGGCGATCTTGATCTGGCACGATTCCACGGCAAACTTATTGCCTGACTTCTCTGCAATGTCATCACGGACCGTGCCCGAGCCGTAGCAGGAAACCTGCTCGGCGCGGCCGTTGACCAGTCCGAGAACCGGGCTGACGACGTGCGTCGCGTAATGCATGGGAATCATCCGTTCCCAATAATCGGGCCAGCCGTCCATGTCTTGCGGATGCGAGGCCTGCATGTACTGAATCTTGCCCAGTTCGCCCTTCTCGTACAGTTCCTTGATGAACAGGTACTCACGGCTGTACACCACCGTCTCCGCCATCATGTACTTGAGGCCCGTCGCGCGGACTTTCTCGACAATCTGACGACACTCGTCGATCGTGGTCGCCATCGGCACCGTGCACATCACGTGCTTCCCGGCGTCCAGGGCTTTCAGCGACATCCAGGCGTGGTCGGGAATCGGGCTATTGATATGGACAAAGTCGATTGCGGGATCGGACAGCACGTCGTCATAGTTGGTGTACCGCTTTTCAATTCCCAGGGCATCGCCAACCTTATTCAGTTCGGCCTCGTTGCGGCGGCAGATCGCGGCCACGGACGCATTCGGGTGGCTCTGATAAATCGGAATGAACTCGGCACCAAACCCCAGTCCAACCATTGCCACATTTACAACGTCGCTCATCAACAATCCCCTTGCTGTCTGGATAATGACTCGTTCAGGCGCCGTAGGAATGCCGCTGGCGGCTCTGCGGGAAGCACGCGCACGATCGGCAGCCGTTCGTCGCAATGTGGCGATCGGCATGGCGGACCGCTAGATTATACATCCACAGCGGCTGATGCAATCCAACGTCCGGCAGTCGGTCGTCTTCAGCTTCACCGCATTCGGTCAGGCTACCTCACGGCCCGACAAGCGGACACGCCAGGTCTCCGGAGCCCCTTGATGAAAACACGGATCTCGAACCTGTCACGCCTTCACCGGGCCGCCGGCTTGTTGGTAGCCACGTGGGTCTCTCTGGCTGTTTCAGCACGGTCAGCCGAAGTCGACACGCCGACTGCCGCGCAAGCCTTCGGTCGCGCGCGAAACGCGGTCAAGCAACAACCGGACGGCCTCTACATTTGCGAAGCGGAGGAGTTTCAGGTCGCTCCGCAGACCCCCTCGTCGGCTGCCGGTTGGCAAGCGAAGCCGTACGGAGAAAACTACTACGCGGCGACGTTCGCCAATTCCTTCCTCAGCCGTCAAGCGTTCCTCGGTGCCCCCGCCCAATGCGAGAAAACAGTCGCGACTCGGCGTGTCAAGATCGAACAGGCGGGCGAGTACCTCGTCCTGGTGCGGTACGAGGCGGCCTACCGATTCGAGACGCAGTTCCGAGTGCAGGTCGAACAGGCGGGCAAAATCGTGCTCGACCGGCCCTATGGGGCGCGCGAGCAACTGAAGATCTGGGCCTTTCGGCAGAAGCTCAAACAAGAGGTCGGCTGGAGTTGGGGAGCGGTTGAGAACATCGTCTGGGAGGGCCACGACGCGCTGGCCGGCCTCCAGCCGGGAATCGCTGAGATTCGCTTGATCGCAGAAAGACAACCGGCCCCGGCCGCGCGCCGGAATATTGACCTGGTGATGCTGACCACCGATCGAGAACAGGTGGAAATGCGGATCGAAAAGGAAAACTACCTGCCGTTGGACGGGATGCTGACCCAATCGGGCGATGTCTACTTGCGCGTCACGAACCGCGGCAGTCAGCGCCTGACCTTCAGCGGAAAGAAGGCCATGGGCGGCGGCAACTGGCAGCAGCATTCACCGTATTGGGTCCACATCCGAGACTGGCAAGCGCCTTCGGTTGAAGTTCCGGCTGGGGCAACAAGCGACTGGGTCGAGGTCGGTGGGACGATGGACACGCTCTCCGACGGCCAGTGGTTTTGGACCGGGAATGGGGACTACCGGGCCGAGTTTGGTTGCCGGAATGCCGATGGAGAGATCGCGTCGCTGGCGACGTTCACCGGCAATGGCGCGCTCAACCTGGCAGCCGATGGCGACACCCGCTATTCGCGCCGCCTCCGCCGTCAGGAGCAAGTGCTCTACGATCTACTCGCCTTCCTGAAGACAGCGAACCCGGCACCCCATGGCCGACGACCAGAACAGACGATCGTCTACGCCTCCACCTTCACACCGCTCGACGACGGCCCCCACGCGGCGGCAGTCGAGGAATTCAAACAGGCCTTTCGTCTGGCGGATACGGACGCCGAGGCGAGTGGAGGGCGAGGTTATATCGATGTCCGCAGCGTCGCGACCCCAAAGCTTGCCGAGTACTGTCGGAAGCTGGGCGAGCACTCGAATAACATCGCCGTCGTCAGCCTGGGCGACGAGATCGGTCTGCCGTCGCCTCGCGGTGCCGCGGCCCAGGGTGCGTTTCGCGATTGGCTTCGCGCCCGAGGCATGCGACCGGCCGACGTCGATCCGCGGGCCGGCAACGACTGGAATCGCATCAGCTTTGCCATCGACGCGGAATCGCGCGAACAACGTCCGGGGACCTTCTACTGGTCAAAACGCTATCAGTATCACTTTGGCATCCAGAGTATCAAAGAACGCACGGACATCCTTCGCCGGCATCTTCCCCGGGCAGGAATCGGTGCCAACTTTTCACCCCATTATCCGCAGGAACATATGTTCCTGGGCGAAGTCTTCAAATGGGTTTCCGTATTTCGCTCCGGCGGCATGACGCTGCCCTGGAGCGAAGACTACATCTGGCAGGTACCCGTTGCCACGCCGCAGTTGAACCATATCAATCTCGACCTTTTTCGCGCCGCCAATCGGCATCATCCGGAAAGAAAGATCATCTATTACGTGATGCCGCACATGCCAAACAACACGCCTAACCAATGGCGGCGGTTATTCTTTGGCGCCCTGGCACATGGCATGAAAATCGTGAACTTGTTCGAGTTCCGCCCCGTCCACGTGGCCTACACGGAGAACCATGTTGACGAACCCGAAATGTACGGGATGGTCCTGAAGAGCTTGCGGGAGCTCGGCCTGTTCGAAGATATCGTCCAGGACGGTCAAGTGCGCGGTGCCGAAGCCGCGCTCTGGTTCAGTGAGACGGGCGACATCTGGGGGGACAGCCGCGAGTCATGGGCCCCGGCCAAACGAACCTTGTACGCCGCCATCCGACATCAACAGATCCCGCTGGACGTGGTCGTCGAAGAGGATGCCCTGGACGGCACGCTTGACCAGTACAACGCCCTGTACCTGACCGATGCCCACGTCAGTGCAGCCGCCTCGGCGAAGATCGCCGCCTGGGTCGCCGGCGGCGGAAACCTGTTCGCCACAGCAGGCGCTGGAATGTTCGACGAATTGAATCGGCCGAACGAGACACTGCGAAACTTGCTGGGTGTCGAGCCGCTGGGGTTGGACACGCCGGAAGCGTCGCGGGTCATCTTCACCAAACAGGACCTTCCTTTCGCCAAAGTCTTTGACGAAGTCCGGCGGGTCGGCCAGGAATCGACCCCGATCCCAGTCGTCGGGGCCCGACAGCGATTCAAACCGACGACGGCCCGGGTCCATTCCACGTTCTCGGACGGATCGCCGGCGGTTGTCGACAACAGCGTGGGGCGCGGCACGGTCCGCTACTGCGGCTTCTTGCCCGGACTCGGCTATTTCCACCCGGCGGTCCCGCAACGGCCGGTTGATCGAGGCGCCTCGGATGACGCCATGATTCATTTTCTGCCTACCGAATTCAATGCGGAAGCCGCGGCACTGATCGGTGCACCGGCAGCGAATATCGAACCGCCGGTTCGATGCAGCGAGCCGCTCGTCGAGACGACCGTCATCGAATCGCCGCATGGTACCGTCATCCCCTTGGTGAACTGGACGCAGGCACCGGTTCGCGGCCTGGAAGTCCGCGTCACGATCGAAACCCCGACGGCCCGCGCGACCCTGGCCAGCGGCCGCGATTTGGAGGTGAAAAACTCAGATACGGGTCGAGTATTTGTTCTTGATCTGGACGTGGCTGATGCGTTGATCTTGCGGTAGCTTGCATCCTTCATCAGCCGTTGGGCGTTCGCCCCCGGTTCCGTTGATCGCAGAGCGAACCGGACGCCGACGCGTTCCGGCCGAGATGCGCGGCGCATTGAGTATGTTTACAGTGAACGATTGCGACGCAGCGGTTCACACTGAAGCGTTGTTCGTCCATGAATCATCCAGGTTTTGCTCGCCGTTGTCCGAGGCCCAACCTCGCCAATGGGATCGTGCGCCTGGCGCAGCCCTGCATGGCGTCTGACTCCAACATCCGGGAATAAGTGTCCATCATGAAACGCAAAGCAATCATCCGAGTGACATCCTGCTTCGTCCTGTGCCTTGCCTCGATGGCGACGCCAACTCCGGCAGAAGAAAGCTGGCTTACGCGTCACTGGCTGTGGTCGGAGGCACATCTCGTACCGGAGGAAACCACCAGCGAGCAGAGTGGCTATTTCTCCCTCGTGGAAGGTCGCAACGGCCATATCTATGTCGGCACAGCAAAGTATGGCCACAACGCGTACCTGGTCGACTTTGACCCGCAGTCAAAAGCCATGCAGGTCGTTGTCGACGCACATCGCGAGATTGGAACCGACGCCAGCGGATTCGCGGCGCAGGCCAAGATTCACACACGCAACAACGTGGGCCGGAGCGGGAAGATCTATTTCGGCACCAAGCAAGGTTATCCCCGGGAAGGGGAAGATCGGTCCGACTATCTCGGGGGCTACCCCATGGTCTACGACCCGTCCACCGGCACGACGCGCGTCTACGATATCCCGGTCCCCGGACAGGGCATCATCAGCGTCACGCCGGACGAAGCACGTGGCGTAGCGTATATCTCGACCTGTTCGGATGAGCGCCCGATTGAGAGCACTCACTTCATGGTGCTGGACCTGGAGAACGGCAGCTATCGCGACTTAATCGATTGCCGGCACATGTATGCGTTCATCGTGGTCGACGCAAAGGGTCGTGCCTACCATCCGATCCTCGGTGGCGAGGTCGCCCGTTATGATCCTCGCAGCGAGCAGCTCGAGCGGTTGAAGCAGACAATTGACGGGCAACCCCCAAGCCAGGCTTCGCGGCTGGCGGACCCGCAGAGTCACCCGATCAACTGGGACACCTCGCCCGATCGACAGACACTGTACGCGGTCGCGATGAGCGGCAACCAACTGTACTCGTATGACCTGTCCGAGGACGATCAGGTGCTGGCCGGCAGGGCCCTTGGACCACTTGTGCCCGGCGCAGAAAAGACAGACTGTCGGGCACTCTGCGTCGCACCTGACGGGACCGTCTGGGCGGGAGTCGCAGCCACCTTCGCCAAGCGGGGACAGTTTCTTCACCTGGTCAGCTACACACCGGACAGTAGCGCGCCAATCGATCACGGGCCGATCGCCATCGGGAACCCGGACTACGCCACGCTGGTCGACGAGGCCGGTCAGCCGCGCAAACACCACCACGGTGTGTATCGACTCCCGGACAACACGCTGCTGCCCCGCTATGTCATCATGGGAATCTGCGCGGCCCGCGATGGTTCAATCTACCTGACCACGCTGTATCCATTCACCGTTCACCGAATTCGGATCCCCAAAGTCGCCGGCGTGGTGACCGCCTACTATCACAACGCCCACGCCGATGTGATTCTCAGCCGGTTGCTGGAATCCGACACACTCGACGGCAACGGCCAACGCGCTTCGATGACCCTGGCATCGCTTTATACCGATCAAGTTCCGGCCAAAGACACCAGCCGGCAGTTGGCTGAGCGATTCGGGATCCCGATTCATGATACGGTTGAGCGCACCATTCTGAATGCCGATGATCGGACCGGAGAACCAACGACGGTCGACGGTGTCATGTTGATCGCCGAGCACGGCGACTATCCGCAATCCGACACCGGCCAGGAGATTTTTCCCAAGCGGCGGTTGTTTGCAGAAACCGTGGCCGCCTTTGAAAAGGCTGGGCGGGTGGTGCCCGTCTTTTGCGACAAGCATCTGGCGGATAATTGGAAAGACGCCAAGTGGATCTACGATACGGCACAGAAACACCAAATCCCCATGATGGCCGGCTCGTCACTGCCCGTCTTGTGGCGCTATCCGCCGACGGATGTGCAACGGGGAACCCGGCTGAGGCAGATCGTCGCCGTCTCTTACCATACCTTGGACGCATACGGCTTTCATGCGGTCGAGCTCGTGCAGGCGCTGGCGGAACGTCGCCTCGGTGGCGAGACCGGCGTGGCCCGAGTCCGCTGCTTGACCGGGGACGCCGTCTGGGAGGCGGAACAGCAAGGGGTCTATGACCGCAAATTGCTGAACGCGGCCCTCGCACGACTGATTGTCCGCCCCATCCCGGAAGGTCGGCGCGTCGAGGAGCTCGCCAAGTCGCCCGTCCTCTTTGTGATCGATTACGTGGACGGTCTCCGCGCCTGCATCTTCACCCTGAATGGCGCCGTCGTCGAATGGGCGGCTGCCTGGAGCAACGAGAATAGCGAAGTCGACGCGACGGTTTTCTCAACCCAGGAGGCAAGGCCGTACGCCCACTTTACCTACCTGTTGATGGGCGTCGAGCGCATGATGCATACCGGCAAGCCGACATGGCCGGTGGAACGCACGTTGCTGACCAGCGGGGTCCTGGATGCCGCCCTGGTTTCCAAAGGCGACGGTGGCCAAACCATCGAGACCCCTTGGCTGAATGTCCGTTACCAATCCGCTTGGAACTGGCAACAACCACCGCCTCCACCACCCGGACGACCCTGGAACAAAAAATAGCAAGCCGCGTGGTAGCAGTGGTAGCTCGCCCGTTTCCCAGCAGAATTCGACAGCCGTCAGGGTGCGCTGCGAGGGGGGTTGACGTGAATTTCGTAAACCAGTCTACTGCCGTTGATCACTCTGGAAGGTCAAGGTGGACGTCGGTAAGTAGCCGCGCATGATCGTTTCCCAAACGATCTGGGGGCAAGACGCAACGTGCGGCTCAACCACGCCACTTCATTTCGGCTCGCGACTTTCAACGGTCTCTTTCCACTTGGCAATCGCTTCGTTCTGTCATCCTAGTCTTTGAGTAGGGCGACCTTGTCGACGCGTGTGCGTGGGGTTGCTGCCATCTCCTCGGCGCATGCGACTGGCGACGATGGTTCGCTGGGGAGATCTTTAGATGCCGCGCGCTACCCTCCGCCAACTTCTGCATCACAGCAAGTCGGTCGTTCGCCAACGATTCCTGGAACCCCTCAGCACAAATCGCCGCGACACACCGAATCGACGTCGCCATCTTTCGCCGATCTGCCGCTGGCAGCGAGATGTGATCGCCCCCGAACGGCTGGAAACGCGTGTCGTGTTGGCTGCCAGCCCGTTCTCCGCTTTGGCGAATTACGCGGCGATGGCAAATGAAGATGGTGTCATCACGACCAGTGAGGGCACTTCATTTGAGCTGCGGCGTTACTACCTGAATACGGATGACGCGTCCGATGTCGAAATCGCGTTTGATTTTGGTCATGGACCGGGCGCCCTGCAGAACATCACCAAAGACGCAACCGGCGGGCCCGCCGGTGCGCCCTATCCCTGGCAACACGTCCCCCTGGTTGGCCGCTGGCCCCGGTTGTCGCTTCCCAACGACGGTCTCTCCCGAGCCGGCAGCGTTGAACGAATTCCCTATCTACCCGAAGTCGGCGAAGACGCGCCCGGGTGGTGGCAATGGAACTTGGATACCGACCCGCTCGATAACGGACGCGATGCGCGAAACAACCAGGACTCGGACATCATCTTCTACTTCGGGCGTTGGGAACTTGGCGACCAACCGGTCGTCGGTGACTTCGACGGCGATGGGCTGACCGATGTGGGCATTGCCCGCCCAACCGGCACCGGGCCGTTAAAGCCATACGACTGGTACGTGATCTACGGCAAAGACTTCACTCCCGAAATGTACATTAACAATCAGCCCGAGCCGGAACATCCGGTCGAGTACATTTCGATAGGCAACGATCCGGACCTCGACCCGAATCCGAGTCCGGATGCGGATCCACCTGTGCATTACTTGATCACGTACGGCTTCGAGGGCGACTTGCCAATCGCCGGCAATTGGAACGCCAACTCGCATAACACGGTCGGCGCCGATCTCCCCGCCATCGTTTCCCAGCAAGCGCACAACGGGCAATACCAGATCTACTTCTCGGCCAACAACGGGGGGCCCAACCCGTTGCACTACGGCAGCGTCGCGACCACTCCGCTGCAGACCAGAAACGGGATCCTGACGTATGGAACAGGCAACGACAAGCTGGTCTTTGGGCAGTTCGCAGGCACGCGCCAGACGGGCATCGCCGCGGTCTCAGGAACGACAGGAGTCACCACCTGGAAAGTCGATACCAACCTCAACGGCATCGAAGACACCGCTTCCAAGCGGCTCGACTATGGCCTCCCGCACCACTTTGCGTTGGCAGGTCAGTTCACGCAACCCAACCTCAAGATTAGCGACGCGCTTGTCACCGAGGGCGATAGCGGAACGCGGAACGCCACCTTCACCGTAGAACTGGTCCGCCCCGATGATCCTAGCTCACGGCATGAGACGGTGGTGCCCGTCACCGTCAACTTCGCCACGCGAAACAATTCCGCCGTCGCCAACGGCGACTACTTATCCAAGACTGGGACACTCACCTTTCAACCCTTCGAGACCAGCAAGACGGTCTCGGTGGCCGTGCAAGGTGACGAACTGGTCGAGCTCGATGAATCATTCTTCTTGGATCTCACCGCACCCGTTAATGCGGGCTGCTTTGACTGCGTCGGACGGGCCAACATCGACAACGACGATCACGCCAAGGTCGGCGTCAGCGTGCTGGGGACGCCGGCGATGCCTGAAGGCGACTTCGGCACGACCAACGCGACCTTTCGAATCGAGCTCGACGAACTCGTCGATGTGGATGTCGTTGTCGCTTACACCACGGTCGATGGCACCGCCACGTCCGGCTCGGACTACGAGAGCAAAAGCGGCTCCGTCACGATTCCCAACGAAGAAGGCTACGCCGATGTCAAGGTTGCCGTTTTCGGAGATACGACAGTGGAGCCGGATGAGTTCTTCCACCTCGACATCTCCAACCTCCAGGCTGGCAGCCGTAGCGTCAGCTTTGCCCAGACACGCGCCACCAAGACGATCACCAATGACGACGAACCGGCTCAGATCCACGGGCAGAAGTTCAACGATATCGATGGCGACGGCGTCCGCGATCCGGGGGAACCCGGCATGGACGGCTGGACAATTGAACTGATGTCTCTCACCACGGGTCAGATCGTGGCCTCTCAAGTCACGCATTCGGTCGATTTGAATGGCGACTCGATGATCGATCCCGAAACCGAGCAGGGACTGTATTGGTTCGACAACGTCGCGCCCGGCAACTACTTCGTTCAGGAAGATCAACAACCAGGCTGGACTCAAACGTTTCCGGCGCTCCGCGGACAACAGGTCTACACCGTGCAGCCGGGAAGTGCAGACGGCCAGGATGCGCACGTCAGCCGCGGCGGTGAAGGGACCGAGTTTCGTGCCAACCGCAATGCGGGTGAAGGGGCCCTGCTTGTTGTCGGCCAGACCGGTAACCACGGTCAATGGGAGCGGTCGCTGATTAAGTTCGCAGACCTCCCTGACCTGACCGGCCAGCACACGGTAACCCGGGCCCAACTGGGCCTAACGCATATTGAATCTGCCGTCTCGAGCGTACCGCTGGAAGTCTATCCGATGCTCCAGGATTGGGTCGAAGGAACGGGAAACGCCGACGGTGCCACCTGGCAGACTTACGATGGAACCACGCCCTGGCCGGGAATTGGCGGTTTTCGAGCTGCCAATGGTGGCGGTTTCTCGATTGGGTCGTCCGACATCGCGAATCCCATCGCAACCGCGAATGTTGCCAGCGGAACCGGAGTCAATTGGCTCGACCTTGACATCGCAACTGTCGAAGGTTGGATCGAAGACGAAGCGGACAACCTCGGTATGCTGTTGCGGACCCCGGTCGAAACCAGCGGCGCCACATCCTTCGCTTTTGCGTCGTCCGATCATCCGGATGCAGAGAAGCGGCCGATCCTGGAGATCGAAGTCGAGTTCCCGGCAACGCCGACATCTCATTTCGTTACGATCGGGGTGGGCGAAGTCATCGAAGATCTGCAGTTCGGCAACCACAAGATCAGAGGTTCGATCGAGGGCCAGAAGTTCGAAGATGTCGACGGTGACGGTCAACGCGACGCGGGCGAGCCCGGCCTGAACGGCTGGACGATCGAATTGGTCGACCTGGCGACGGGCCAGGTCGTCGATACACAGTTGACTGCGACGGACGCTGGCGAAGCCGGCTCGTACCAGTTCGTCGACGTTCCCTTCGGAGATTACCTCGTTCGCGAAGTCCAGCAATCCGGTTGGCAACAAACATACCCAGCGGCAGGCGCGTATGAAGTCACTGTCACGTCCGCAGCCGAGATTGAAGACCGCGACTTCGGCAATGTCGAACTGGCTTCCGTCCACGGGCAGAAATTCGAAGACCTCAATGGTAATGGCGTGCACGACGAGGGCGAACCGGGACTGAATGGCGTCACCATCACGCTGGCAGGAATGAACAACCAGAACCAGCAGGTCACCCGTTCCGCCGTCACCATGGATGTGGATCTGGATCAGAGTGGCACCATCGATCCGGAAACTGAGCGGGGCCTGTACTGGATCAATGGGCTGCTTCCCGGAAGCTACGCGGTGGCGGAAGTCCAACAGAACGGTTGGTACCAGAGCGCGCCGGCCGGAGCATCGTACCTGGTTGAGCTGTCGAGCGGCGATCAAGCTGAGGATCGCGATTTCGGCAACTATCGACTCGATTTGGGCGATGTTTCGGATCCAACGTTTCCGACATTGCTGGCTAATGACGGCGCCAGGCATCGGCTTGTCGCTAATGTTCGTCTCGGTCCTTCGATTGACTCCGATCCGGACGGGCAACCGACGTCAAATGCCGTGGGGGACGACAACGATGGCAATGATGATGAAGACGGGGTAACGCTCCTCGATCCGATCGTTGCCACAAAGACCGTGGACATCGAGGTCGATGCCTCGACCGGAGGCTGGCTCAACGCATGGATCGACTTTAACGACGACGGCGATTGGTTGGACGATGGCGAACAGATTTTTGCGGACCTGGCATTGGTTGCCGGCGGCAATTCGCTCAGCTTTACGGCACCTGATGTCCCGGCAACCGATCAGGCCGCGGCCCGCTTTCGCTTCAGCACCGAGAGTGGGATCGGCTTTGACGGCTTCGCGGCCGACGGCGAAGTCGAAGACTATTCCTTTCCCATCTACTCGCCCGGCACACTTTCATTCGAAACATCCGTGAGCGATGTCGGCGAAGACACGCCTGATGGCGTGCATCTGGTCACCGTCGTCCTCAGCCTGCCGGGAGGTACGCTGGCGAACGATGTGGATGTGGATGTCTCAGACCTGCTTACGGGAACCGCGACAGCCAACGCCGACTATCGATTCGATACTCCCGAGACGGTCCATTTCCCAGCAGGCAGTGTCAGTGGGACGATGAGGACCATCGCGATCGAGATCGAAGACGACCTGATCGATGAACCCGATGAAACGATCGAGCTGCAGCTTACCAACATGATCGACCCAGGAAACCAACTTACGATCGTGCCTCCATCCGAGCATCAGGTGACCATTGTCGACGATGACGAGGCGCCCACCGTCACCTTGGACGTCGATCCCGAGACGATCACCGAGAACGGAGGCATCGCCACCTTCACCGCCACCCTCTCGGCCGCCTCCGGACTGCCGGTCACCGTGGAGCTCGGCTTCTCCGGCACCGCCGACCTGGCCGACGACTACACCCGCTCCGGAACACAGATCGTCATCAACCCCGGAGAGACCAGCGGGACCGTTACCGTCACCGCCGTTCAGGATCTGATCGACGAGAACGACGAGACGGTCACTGCGGACATCATCGGCGTCACCAACGCCACCGAAGACGGCCAGCAACAGGCAACCACCACCATCATCGATGACGACGAGCTGCCCACCGTCACCTTGGACGTCGATCCCGCAACCATCGCCGAGAACGGAGGCGTCGCCACCTTCACCGCCACCCTCTCGGCCGCCTCCGGACTGCCGGTCACCGTCGAGCTCGGCTTCTCCGGCACCGCCGACCTGGCCGACGACTACACCCGCTCCGGAACACAGATCGTCATCAACCCGGGAGAGACCAGCGGGACCGTTACCGTCACCGCCGTCCAGGATCTGATCGACGAGAACGACGAAACGGTCACTGCCGACATCGTCGGCGTCACCAACGCCACCGAAGACGGCCAGCAACAGGCAACCACCACGATCATCGACGACGATGATCCCCCCACCGTCACCTTGGACGTCGATCCCGAGACGATCGCCGAAAACGGAGCCGTCGCCACCTTCACCGCCACGCTCTCCGCCGCCTCCGGTCTGCCGGTCACCGTCGAGCTCGGGTTCTCCGGAACCGCCGACCTGGCCGACGACTACACCCGCTCCGGAACCCTGATCGTCATCAACCCGGGAGAGACCAGCGGAACCGTTACCGTCACCGCCGTTCAGGATCTGATCGACGAGAACGACGAAACGGTCACCGCCGATATCGTCGGCGTCACCAACGCCACCGAAGACGGTCAGCAGCAGGCAACCACCACCATCATCGACGACGACGAGCCGCCCACCGTCACCTTGGATGTCGATCCCGAGACGATCGCCGAGAACGGAGGCGTCGCCACCTTCACCGCCACCCTTTCGGCCGCCTCCGGACTGCCGGTCACCGTCGAGCTCGGTTTCTCCGGCACCGCCGACCTGGCCGACGACTACACCCGCTCCGGAACACAGATCGTCATCAACCCGGGAGAGACCAGCGGGACCGTTACCGTCACCGCAGTCCAGGATCTGATCGACGAGAACGATGAAACGGTCACCGCCGATATCGTCGGCGTCACCAACGCCGCCGAAGACGGCCAGCAACAGGCAACCACCACCATCATCGATGACGACGAGCTGCCCACCGTCACCTTGGACGTCGATCCCGCAACCATCGCCGAAAATGGAGGCGTCGC
>JAUIGN010000077.1 GCA_030430075.1 bacterium | reverse complement strand
CACGTTGAAATGAGCCGGATCGATGAACGAAGGCTCGGCCAGCGGTTGGCCAGTGATCGTGTCGATCCGTACCACTCCGTCCGCGGCGGTCGCAGCGTACAACAAGCCGTCGGGCCCCGGCTCCAAACCGCCGTCGATTGCAAACTGCCCCTGGATCGGCGGAAAGCTGTGCGACACGTAATCCGTCAGGCCGCTCGCGCTGGTCTGCAACGTCGTCGCGCGAAGCTGATCTCCCAGGAACTCGGTTGAATAGACGACGACCGGCGCGGTCTGAATGCGCCCCGGCTCGGAAGCCCAACGGACCGGATACTGCCCGACCAGCGGGACCGCGGGGGTCAGTTCGTAGTATCCGTCGGCGTCCGTGACGGCCGCGGGCTCGCCGGCGTCCGGCAGACCGTCATTGTTCAGGTCGATGTAGACTTCCTGTCCGGCCAGCCCGACATCGTCGACATCCATCCGGCCGGTCCCGTTATGGTCCTCGAACACGCGACCGGCGATCACCGCTGCGGCGCCGAAGTTCAGCCGATGCGACTCTCCGCCAACGGCCGTGATCCGGTGGGGCGCACGCGACGTGAGGGCCAATTGCATCGGCGCCAAGCCGCTGGCAACCGTCCCGACCGGTTGCAGCGCGCCGGTCGAGGTATCGTATTGTTCGACTGTCCCGTCATTCGTAAACGAGATGAACAACTGCTGGTTGCCGTCGAACGTCAGTCCACGAGGCGACTGCGTCAGCGGATTGGCTGCCACAAATTCCCCCGTTGGTTCGAAGATCAGCACGCCGCTGTCACCGGTCGCAAACAATCGCCGACTCTGCGGATCGAAGGCGATCCCCAGTCCATTGGGCGCGTCGGTACCATCGGTCAGCAACTCGTCAAACGTGAGAAATTCCGGATTGTAACGCCAGACGGCCCGGTTGCTGCTGTCGCCGATGTACAGGTTGCCGTCGGGACCCATCGCCAACGACTGCGGTACGCCGACGGGCGATGCGGGGGCCAAGGGATCTTCGCCGATGGCCGCCGGCGACAGGGGCGCTCCGGTCTCCGCGTCAAACTGCAAGATCCTCCCAATGCGGTCCGCGACATACAGGATCCCGCGCTCCTCGTCGGTCGCCAGGCCGGTCGGGAACAGGCCAAAATGGCTCGCGTCGATGAAATGGGGCTCGACCAGGTTTCCCGTCACCGGGTCGTAGCGCACGACTCCCGACGAGTTTGTCGGAACGTAGACATTCCCACCTCGGCCGACCTCCAGTCCGGCATTGAGCGACACCGTATCCTGCAACGGCGAAAACGGCGCGGGCATACCTGGCGCGAAGCCGTTCGGGTCGGTGTCCAGCGACGTCGCCTCGATCGTTCCCGCGACGGCATCGCTGGACAGGAGTGAGACCGGCGCGGTGACGTGCCAGCCCGCCGGTGCTTCGAGCCTCACGGTATGGGTTCCCGGCGGCACGTTAGCAATCGCGTAGTTCCCTTGCTGGTCGGTGACCGCCGTTGGATCGTTTCCATTCCGCACCCCGTCGTTTGATTCGTCCAAAAAGACGGTCCAACCCGCCAGCCCGTTTTCGCCGGCATCGTATTGGCCGTTGCGATCCAGATCCTTGAAGACGGTACCGTCGATTGCCGCCAGCAACTGCCGAGTCTCCAACGACTCAATGCCCAGTTGGCGCCTGTCCGCCTGGCCATGCATTCGTTGTCGCCGGCGAGTTCGCAGGTTGCGGCGCCGGTGTGCTTCGTGTTGTTTTTTGGACATCTGCAATTACTCCAGCTTGACTAACGTGAGGGTGTTTCGTCACACGAAGATTGGTGCCGGCAGCGTCAACCGCGTCCGTCGAATTCCAAAATCTCATGCGACACTCGCGCCGGCATCGCGCACAATTTCTGGAAAAGAAATCTGGGACGCGGACCGCCGTCCCCTGCTCGCCTGCCCGGCGCGGGTCTCCGCCCACTGCCCGGCGCGGGTCTCCGCCCACTGCCCGGCGCGGGTCTCCGACCACTGCTCGGCGCGGGTCTCCGACCCCGCCGAAACCGCCGACCGAAGGTCTCCACGAACCGCCAACCGAACGCCTCCAAGCCCCACAATTCCCACCCTCGCGCCAGGCGCCCTCAAGAAAAATGCGCGGTATCCTGACCGTTGTCGCATTAACTCAGTGGAGTCCCCTTTTTTCCGGGCTCAGAATCACACTCAGAATGGCCCATCCGATCAGTGGCGGGCGGAAGTTCCAATGGACGAACATTCGATCTTCATGGCGGCGCTGGAGTGCGAAGACGAGCAGTCACAGCGAGAATTTATTCGCGAAGCGTGCGGCGAGAACGGGCCGCTGCGCGAACGGGTCGCGCGACTCCTTCGTGTCCACGAGAGCGCCAGCGATTTCCTGGAGAAACCGGTCCTTTCCGCGCCCGAGGAGACCTTATCCGAGGGCCCCGGAACCCTGATCGGCAGCTACAAGCTACTCGAGCAGATTGGCGAAGGCGGCATGGGCGTTGTCTACATGGCGGCCCAGCAACAGCCGGTCAAGCGCAAGGTCGCGATCAAGATCATCAAACCCGGGATGGACACTCGGCAGGTGATCGCGAGGTTCGAGGCGGAACGCCAGGCGCTGGCTTTGATGGAGCACGAAAACATTGCCCGAGTGCTCGATGCGGGCGCAACCGACTCCGGCCGGCCATACTTCGTGATGGAATTGGTTCGCGGCATTCCCGTGACCGAATACTGCCGGCGCGAACGCCTCGCCCCCGAGCCGCGGATGCGTCTGTTTGTCGATGTCTGCCACGCCGTTCAGCATGCGCATCATAAGGGAATCATTCACCGGGACATCAAACCGTCCAACGTGATGGTGACACTGCATGACGGCGAGCCGGTGGTAAAGATGATCGACTTCGGCGTGGCGAAAGCGACGAACCAGCAACTGACCGACCGGACGTTATTCACCAACTACGCCCAGATGATCGGCACGCCGCTCTACATGAGCCCGGAACAGGCAGAGATGAGCGGCCTGGATGTGGACACCCGCAGCGACATCTATTCGCTGGGCGTACTCCTTTACGAACTGCTCACGGACACGACGCCCTTCGAGAAGGACCGTCTGAAAGAGGTTGGGTACGACGAGATGCGGCGGATCATCTGCGAGGAGGATCCGCCCAAGCCGAGTACGCGGTTGAGTACCATCGGTGCGGCACGCGAGACGATCAGCGACCGCCGCCGCGCCGACGCCCGCCGGATGAGCCAGGCGTTGCGCGGCGAGCTGGACTGGATTGTCGTCAAGTCGCTCGAGAAGAATCGCTCCCGCCGGTACCAGACCGCCAAGGACTTTGCGGAAGACGTGCTCCGTTATCTCAACGGCGAACCGGTGGAAGCCTGCCCGCCGTCGGTGGCCTACCTCGCCCGGAAGTTTCTTGGCCGCCACCGGGGCCTCGTCGCGTCGACGTGCGCCATCGGCCTGATGCTGATCACGGGAACGGTGATCGCCACGTCGCTGGCAATCCGGGCCGGACGACTGGAGCAGCAGGCCGAAGAAGCACAAGCAAAAGCGGAGAACGAAGCGGCGATCGCGACGGCGATCAGCGATTTTCTCAGCGATGAACTCCTGGGGCAGGCCAACCCCTACGAGAACCCGAATCGCGAGCTACGTCTGCGCGAAGTCCTCGACCGGGCCTCCGTGCGGATCGACGGCAACTTCGAAGGCCAACCGCTCGTCGAAGCCAAGATCCGCGTCACGCTGGGGTCAACTTATTTCCACCTGGGCGAGTACCAGGAATCGGCGAGGCACTTCGATCGCGCCTACCAGATCTACCTTACCGAGCTCGGGCCAAATGACCCCAAAACATTGAAAGTCGCCGCCCAGCGTGCCTTCTTCCTGTCGGCCACCGAGGGGGACCAGTCGTCGTTGAACGCGTTGGAGGAGACGTGGGCGATGCAGCGCAAAGTGTTGCCGCCGGATGCGCCGGATACCTTGCTGACCATGGCCTGGTGTGCCTGGCGGTACACGACTCTAGCACGTTTCGACGATGCGGAGGCGCTGTTCTCCCGGACGATCCCCGCAATGGAGCAGGTCTTCGGACCTGAGCACCGCGAAACCCTGGACTGCCTCGACAGCCTGGCCAGGCTGTTTTCCTACCAGGAGCGATACGAGGAATCAGTCGCGCTTCACGAGCGGGTCTTGCGAGCGAGGCAACGTCGGCTGGGTGAAGATCATCCGCAGTTCCAGGACAGTCTTTCCGCGCTGGCCGATTTGAAGATGATGGCCGGGGACACGGAAGAGGCACTTGAGATGTATTGCCAGGTTGGTGAACTGCGGCGGCGCGTTCAAGGGGAATATCACCCGTCGACGTTGGCCAGCGACCGGGACGAAGTCGACGCGCTGCAGCGGGCCCACCTGCTGGACGCGGCGGAAAAACGCTGCCTGGCCACGCTCGCGGCACACCGGCAGCGTTACGGCGAAGATGATCGACGCACCCGCTACACGATGATGCTGCTCGCGGCGGTTCTGGAAACCCAAGGCCGGTTTGACGTCTCCCTGCCGTATCGCACGGCGGTGCTCGAATCGCGGCGGCGGATGTTCGGCAACGACCATCGGGCGACGATCAACGCCAGCCGCACCCTGGCCTACATCTATTTGCAACTGAAGCAGTTCCACCGTGCGGACGAACTGCATCAAGAGGCACTCGACACCCTGACCCGCCTGTACGGTGATGACGACCCGCGGACGATGAACGCATTGCATCGCCTGGCATACGGCTATCAGCTCGCCAGGCGGTCCGAGGACGCCGAACGGATCCTGAAAGAACTGATCACGAGGAAGGAACGGATCCTGGGTCCCGACGATCCCCAGACGATCGAAAGCGTCATGCAGTTGGCGTTCGTCTGCAAACGACGCCGACGCTGGGCCGAAGCCGAAGCCTATTTTCGCCAGGCCTGGGACGACGCCTCCCGCGTCCTCGGTCGCGACGACTACAAGACGCTTGACACGGGAATCAACCTGGCGGCGTCGATCCGTCAGCAGAATCGCCCGGAGGAAGCGGAGGCGATCTTTCGCCAAGTCCTGAACCAATGCCGCGCCGCGTTTGGCGACAATCACGTCCTGACTGCGAACTGCCTCGTAGAACTTGCCGTCACCTGTCGCCGGCTTGATCGCCTGGACGAAGCGGCCGATCTGCTCGCAGAAGCGATCGACATCCGGCGCATCGTCCAAGGCGACAGCCATCGCCAGCTCTTTGAAGCGATCGACAAACTTGCCGATCTGGCCGAATGTTATCGCCGGCGCGACGAGCCCGAGAAGGAAACGACGCTGCGCGCGGCATTGAGAGAGCAGGTCGTCAACATTCTGGACGCTCAGCGCGCCCGGTACGGCGACCAACATGTGAGCACGCTCGCCACGATGCGCCAGGCGGCACAGTTTCTGGCTCGGCAGCGCGACTTCGAGCTGGCGCGGCGGCTGTTCGAAGAAATCGCCGCAACCTGTCGGCAAACGTACGGTGCCGACGACCAGCGTTCAATCGACGCCGCACAACAATTGGCCCATCAGTTCCGGCGACAACGGGATTTCGACCGAGCCAAAGAAATGCAGGAGGAGGTGGTTGCGCGCCAGGTGGCATGTTCAGGCGACGATGACCCCAAGTCGCTCAAACAACTCTTGCGGTTGGCAGAGATCGAACGGTACCGTGGCGACTTCGACAGCGCAGAGTCGCTGTTGCGGACGCTGTGGGAAAAGTACCCGGAGATCACGGGGCCGGATCATGCCGATCGGCTGTTTGCCGGCCTCAGGCTGGCGACCGTCTGCCGACTCCAGAACCGGCTGGACGAAGCGGAGCGATTGCTGCGTGAAATCCTGGAGAGACAAGAGCGGATCTATGGCGAGGAGCATTTGACGACGGTCGAGAGCTTGAGCGATCTGGCGACACTGCTCACCCAAGCCAAGCGTTGGCAAGAAGCGGAGACGACGCTGGACCGCATCATCCGTATTCGTCGCCGAGCTCAGGGGGACCGCCACCCGGACACCCTGGGGGCGGTCACCCGGCTGGCAAGACTGGTCGGCCACTACCAGCAACAGGACGATGCCGAGTCGGCGATGGCGCTGCGGATCCGCATTCACCAACTCTCCACGGAGTTGCTCGGCGAAACTTCCGTCGAGGCACTTCAGCGGCTGGCGAACATCACCGTCGCTCAGATGCGGGCCGGCCGCTGGCAGGAGATGTACGAAACCGCCGCACGGCTCGTCGAACTGCGTAGTGATCCGGCTGTGCAGGACGAACCGCCCTATCATGCGATGCTCTGGAAAACGGAAGCCCTGCTGCAACTGGGTCGACACGCAGAGGCGGAAGCGTTCATCCGCGAATGCGTCGCGCTCTGGGAGGCGGCGGGTCCAGATCGAAAAGGTCATTTTCAGAGCCGACCGGCAGGAACGATCGCCCTGGGCGCCGAACTGGCGAGGTCGCTGACCGCCTCCGGCAAATACGAAGAAGCGGAGGCGACCTTGCTGGAACTCTACGCGTTGCCGGCGTTCGCCGACCTGCCTCGGCAGAAGCAGCGACGTGTGGTCGGCGAATTGGTCGGACTCTACCAGGCATGGGACGACCCGGAAAAAGCAAAGCACTGGACGCAAGCCTACGAGGCGCTCGATGAAACGCCTGCGCAGTGACGACAGGCAGCCGGCGCCGCAACGCCGTCGTTGTCCTTGTGCGACCATCTGCCGGATGCCGCGGCGCGCCGCCGCTGGCGGCTCGACCCGGGGAGTGATGGCTGGCCGGCCGATCAGGGTTCGGACGCTGCTGCCTGACGTTGCGCTGCGGTGATGTTCGCATCGGTGAAATTGGCGCCCGTAAGCGTTGCCCCGCTGAGATTCGCCCCCTTCAGATTGGCGCCTGAAAAGTCGGCGTTGGTGAGGATCGCGTTGCGAAAGTCAGCATCTTCCAGGTCGGCGCCGCGGAGGTCCGCAGAATTCAGGCGGGCGCCCTGAAAGTCGGCACCCGGGGCACCCATGTCTCGCAAGTTCGCCTCCTGCAGGAATGCAAACGAGAAAACCGCTTTGGCGGCAGTAACGTTATTGCTGAGGTCGACTCGCTGCATCTTGGCATGGGAAAAATTGGCCCCGGCCAACGTCGCGTCGACGAGGTTGGTGCCGGGCGCAAGTTGCGCGGCGACGAACCGTGCGGCCGTCAGGTCCGCCCCGCTGAGATTCGTGTTGGGCAACGCGGCGGCAGAGAAATTCGCACCGCGCAGTTTGGCCCGAACCATGATGGCTGAGTCGAGTTCGGCATGCTGGAATGTGGCGTCCACCAGCGTGGCCTCCGTCAGGTCAACAAACTTGAGATCCGCATGGCGAAGCGTGACACCGCCCAGGAAAGCGCCTGGAGCGGAGACCCCGGCCAGGCTCTCACCGTACCGATTCAACGTCTCGAACGCGTCGATCCGGCCGCCCGACGACTTCCTACCCTCCTGGCTGGTAATGACGGACCAGGCATTCGCCTTGACGGTGGCACGCCAGGTCCACGGATTGTGCTCGTTGATAAAAAAAATGACGCCAATGACCAGTGAGAATTTCCCCAGGTATTCCATCACCTTGAAGATGGCCATCTTCTCCAACCAGTAGGCACACCATTCGAGTGCCCATTCCATGACGACCAGGGAACGTCGCCAGCCGGGTGAAGAGGGCTCCGGGCGAGGCGGCGGCGCGTCGCGGCCACCGTACAGGCTCGCCCGTGCCTGGAGCCAACTCGCCTGCTGTCGATGCTCCGGGCAATCACCATCTTGATTCGTGCTGGTCGTCTCTTCGTGGGGCATGGAGGCCTCCAGGTCGGCGGCTGGATCGTCCGCTGCGGGTTAGTCCACCCGATGTTCGTCGCGGAGCAGAACGTCACGGTGGTGTTCGCCAATGTCACGGGATGGATCAAGAATAACGTCGGCAGGACACCGGTCGCTACCGTCGCCGGACGGGCGGGTGTCACGAGCCGACTCTCTGGCGATGGCCGCGCCCCAGGACTTCCCTGTCGTTTTCCTTTGACATTGGTCGGATACGACTTAAATTGACGTCCTGACCTCTTTCTGACCGCAGAATCGTGAGGCCCTCAATGAATTTCGCAAAGTTACTGATCGTCTTGGCGGGCAGCGGACTGCTCATGGATGCGGCGCAGTCGCAGGACATGAAGGCTTTGCATGACCGAATGAAGCGCGGGGTCGTGTTGATCCAGGCCAAAGGGGTTGGCCGCGGGGAGAAGACGGGGACCGGCTTCCTGGTCCATAAAAACGGCATCATCTTGACCAGCCGTCACGTGATCGAAGAGTCGCATTCGGTATTTGCCACATTTCCGTCGCCAACTGCGCAGCCCATTCGCTGTTCGCTGATCGACGATTCGCGCAAGTACGACTTGGCGGCCCTTAAGCTGGATCGGGTCCCCGAGTCAATTCCGATCTTCGACCTGACTGCCGCGGGGCGCCCCGCGACGCTGGACGAAGTCCTGATCATCGGTCACCCGAAGAAGCTCAACTGGACCGTTCATCGGGGCAGTGTGAGCGCGGTCCGCGACATGGCAGACGTGACCGGCAATGAGCAGGATCGGGGCGTCGACGTCATTCAGCTTGACGTTTCCGCCGCCTCGGGGATGAGTGGCGCGCCGGCCCTCCTGTCTAACGGACGGATCACCGGTGTGTTTTTTGCAGGTTTGGATCAGGGCCGGGCCAGTTTGAACTTCTGTGTCCACGCCAAACATACTGCGGCGCTCGACCTCACCCGGACGCCCCGTGCTTTGGGAAACGGCCCCAGCCTTTCCGCCTCGTTTCGGCGCAGCGGAATCGATTATCTCGCGCAGCGGACGATTCAGGCAGCCGTGGGCGGGGGCGACGTCTTCGTGCCGAATTCACAGCATTGGGGGTCGGTCGCAGCGGATGCCGACTACATTTTTCAACATTTTGTCGAGGACCAGGAACGATTCGATCGCTTTATCCGCCGCAGCCATGTCGAGCAGTTGCTGCAGACCCAGAATGTGATCCACGTGACCAATCCCCAGTTCGGTTACAGTGTCCTCGTCCCATCCAACTACGGCATTACGGAAAGCGTCACACCGTCTGGCATGTTTGTCTCGAGCATCCGGGGACCGGGCGCCGACGGGGCAGTCAACATCACCGCCTTTCCGATTCCCAATCCTCCGCAGAATCCCGACGAGCAGGAGATCGCCCTCTCCACGCTTGCCGCGCAGTTTGTCACCGAGCGATTGCAGGCGTTCCGCATCGGCATGATTGACCCCAATGATCCGACGGCCGTCGAGTTGGGCCCCTATTCCGAAGCCTTGCCGGTGTTGAATCGGGAAACCGGTTCGATGCGATTCTGGCGGCACTATGCAAACCACCCACGATACAACCGATCGATTGTCGTCCTGTTCGCCGTCTACCGCGACGTCTTCTACGCGGTCGATCTCTCGTTTCCAACCAATCTCCCGCTGGCCCCGGTGCTGCCTCCCAGATTCGTCGAAGACATGTTTATCGCGCACACGTTCTCCTTTATTGGTTCATAGACGGGCGGACGCACTCCAGCCGCGGAAGGCGCGACAACGCGATGCGGCGGAGACGCTCCCACGCTCCGACGGCGGCAGGTTTGCAGCCGGTCCTGGTCCCGCATCCGTCATGTCTTGTCGCGGGCAACGCCATCCCTTGCAGAAAGACGCCATGAGTCGATCCACCTCAGCCCTCACAAACTTCAGCCGAACTCATCCCTCGACCCTCGTACCACTGGAACCGGAGGCACGTGTCACCGCGCGAACAAGCCGCATGCCGGCGAACGCGACGACACGCCTGACGGACGCCCGAACGAGTGCCCATGCGACCGTCGGCCGTGGGATGGCCCCGATCCTGGTCGCCTTGATCCTGGTCACGTGTTGGTTGGGCCTGGCGAGTTGCGTGTGTCATGCGCAACCGATCGAAGATTCCTGGCAATACACGCTACGCCGTCCCGCCGGCGAGTGGCAGCAGCCGGACTTCGACGCAAGTCAATGGAGGCAGGGTGGCGGCGGGTTCGGCACACGAGAGACTCCGGGAGCGAGAATCGGCACGGTCTGGAACACCAGAAACATCTGGCTGCGCAAGTCATTCAGCTTGGACCGCGTCCCGGCAAACCCCGCGCTGTTGCTGCATCATGACGAGGATGTCGAAATCTACATCAATGGCCAGCCAATCGTTTCGCTCAAAGGGTACTCGGTCGAATATCAGGCCGTTCCGATCCCCGCGACGAAACGGTCTGCGCTGCGGGTCGGCGAAAATCTCCTGGCAGTTCACTGCCGTCAGACGGGCGGCGGCCAGTTCATCGACGTGCACCTGATCGACGCCAACCACGTGCCTCAACTGCCGCCACCCCCGCGTAACACCAAACCGTTTGCGTCGGCCTTAACTACCCGGTGGGGTGAGGCCGTGACGGCCGACAATGCCTGGACCGAATACCCGCGACCTCAACGACGCCGTGACAACTGGTTCAACCTGAACGGCCATTGGGACTACGCGATCACGGCCGCGGATGTCGACGAATCGCCCTCGGCGTGGCAGGGCAAGATCCTGGTCCCGTTCTGCCTGGAGTCGAAGCTCGGCGGCGTGCAACGATTGCTCGACGAGACCGAAGCCCTCTGGTACCGCCGGCAATTCGCCACCCAACCCCGCCGTGGGAAGCGGCTGCTGCTGAACTTCGAAGCAGTCGACTACCGCTGCCGGGTCTTCGTCAACGGCACATTGGTAGGAACCCATGTCGGTGGGAATACTCCGTTCTCATTCGATGTCACGGCGGCCGCGAAGAACGGCCCGAACGAACTTATCGTCCGCGTCGAAGATGCCACCGAGAAATACCAGTTGCGGGGAAAGCAAACGCTCAACGCAAGGGGCATCTGGTACACGCAAGTCTCCGGCATCTGGCAGACCGTTTGGCTGGAAGAGGTGGGAGCCAGCCATATCACGGACCTCAAGATCGCCACCGACCCTGCCGAGGGTACGATCACGGTGCGCCCGTCGCTCAGCGGCGAAGGCGAGGTGAAAATCGAGGTATCCGACGGAGACGATGTTGTCGCTCGAGAGACGGGTCGAGGTCCAATCGTCCTTCGCGTGCCTGCCCCCAAGCTCTGGTCACCCACTTCACCGCACCTCTACACCATCCAGGCAACGCTGCTCGACCCCGCCGGCCGGACCCTGGATGAAGTCAGTTCGTACACCGGCATTCGCAGTGTGGGAAAGGTCAAGGATGCGGACGGGCACTGGCGATTCACGCTCAACGGCGACGTGATCTTTCATTGGGGACCGCTCGACCAGGGTTGGTGGCCGGACGGTCTGCTGACCCCGCCATCCGATGAAGCAATGCGATTCGATATCGAATGGCTCAAACAAGCGGGCTTCAATATGATCCGCAAACATATCAAAGTCGAACCACGACGCTATTACTATCATTGCGATCGACTCGGCATGCTGGTCTGGCAGGATCAGGTTAGCGGCGGCACACGCGCCCAAAGTTGGCCCGCCTGGACGCGACTGAAGCCGGACCCGGTCGACGCGGCATGGCCTCCTCAGCAACACCGGCAGTTCATGCTGGAGCTGGAACGAATGATTGCGGCGTTGGAGAATCACCCATCCATCGTCTGCTGGGTCCCCTTCAACGAGGCCTGGGGACAGCATCAGACAATGGAAGTCGGGCGATGGACGATGGAGCGTGATCCGTCGCGGCTGGTAAACATTGCCAGCGGCGGAAATTTCTGGCCCGTCGGCGACATCGTCGATGCCCACAAGTACCCACATCCCGAATTCCCATTTGCTCAGGGCGAGGGTGGTCGTTTCGATGACTTCATCAAGGTCATGGGCGAATTCGGTGGGCATGGCTACCCCGTGAAAGAGCACCTCTGGGACGCCGAGCGGCGGAACTGGGGATACGGCGACCTGCCCAAGTCGCTGGCCGAGTATAAAGAACGTTACTTGACGTCGCTGCAAATGCTCGACACGCTCCGCCGACAGGGCATCGCCGCAGGCGTCTACACGCAAACGACCGATGTCGAAGGTGAAATCAACGGACTGCTGACGTATGACCGCAAGGTAATCAAAATCCCGGCCAAAGAACTGGCCGAGCGGCACCGGGTTCTGTTCGCACCCGTGAAAAGCCCCCGCTAACAACTGCCAGGCACTGCCTGAATGCCGCGCATCTCGGTCGGAATACGGTGGCAGCCGATGCGCGGCGATCAACGGAATCAGGATGAACGCCGATTCGGTTCAATTGGTATCCGATGGAACTGTTTTGCGGCCAGGGGAGTGAGGGAAGAACGAATTGTCATGCACAGCATGACCTACGGAAGTGCGAAATCCCATTGAACGGCAGTGGGACGAACGCCCACCGGCTGATGGTTCGTTCTATCGATCGCCGGACGGCGTGTAGCTCGACGCCAGTTCCGCAGCGAGACGACGAATCTCGGCCAATTCATCCGCCGGCTTACGGTCGAGATTCTTGACTTGCAGGGCCATCCGAGGATTTGCCGCAAGCTGCTCGCGATGCCGCGAGAGAAAATCCCAGTAGAGCGTGGTCAGCGGGCAAGCCTCATCACCAACCGCTTTCGCGGGATCAAACCGGCAGCCCTGACAGTAGTTGCTCATCCGCTGAATGTACTTTCCAGTGGCTGCGTACGGCTTGGAAGCCATCACACCGCCGTCGGCAAATTGAGACATCCCCAGGCTGTTCGGCAATTCGACCCACTCGACGGCATCGACGTATACGGCCAGGTACCAGGCATGAACGGCTTGCGGGTCGACGCCGAGCAGCAGGGAGAACAGCCCGGTCACCATCAGCCGTTGAATGTGGTGGGCGTATCCATACTGGAGGGTCTGCCCGATCGCCTGCCGCAGACAGTTCATCTCCGTGTCACCTGTCCAATAGAAATCGGGCAGCGGACGGTTGGCGTCGAGCGCGTTGCGATTCAGATAGTCGGGCATGTGCAGCCAATACACCCCGCGGACGTACTCGCGCCATCCCAAGATCTGGCGAATGAAACCCTCCACGGCATTCAGAGGCGCGAGCCCGGCCCGGTAAGCTGCTTCAGCAGCCCGAATCACATCACGAGGATCCAGCAGTTTGAGATTCATCGCAGCGGCGAGGCGCGAATGATAAAGATACGGCTCGTCGGTCCACATCGCGTCCTGGTAGGTCCCGAACTCGGCGAGCCGATGATCGACAAAATCGTCGAGTGCCTGCCGGGCCTGGGAAGCGGTGACCGGCCAATCGAAGTGCTCGAGGCTGCCAGGATGATCGGCAAACCGCCGCTCGACCAATTCGAGCACCTCGCGGGTGGTCGCATCCTTGCGGAACCGCAGCGGCGGCAGCAGTTCGGCGGAGGGCCCCTCTTTCGTAAACGCCCCACGGTTGTCGTGGTCGAAATTCCACTTCCCTCCGATCGGCTTGCCTCCCTGCATGAGCACATCATGTTTCCGTCGCAGTTCGCGGTAGAAGTACTCCAGCCGTAGTTGCTTGCGCCCGCGGGCGTGCTCCTCAAACGCGTCATGGCTGCATAAGAAGTGACGATCGGAGCGAATTTCGAGCTCCACGCCCAGTTCCGCGGCCGTCTCTTCGAACAGCGCTTTGACCCGCCATTCTCCCGGTTCGACAAGCACGAGTTTCCGCGGCCGATATTTGCTGACCGCAGCTTGCAGTTCCGCAGAGAATTCGCCCTGGTTGCCGCGAGCGTTCAATTCACGGTAATGGACCTGAAATCCGCGTTTCCGCAAGGCGTCCCGGAAGTGCCGCATGGCCGACAGAAACAGAGCGATCCGCGCTTTGTGCGACCAGACGTGCGTTGCTTCGCCCGCGACCTCGCACATCCAGATCGCGTCCTGCTCCGAATCAAATCCGTCCAGGGCGGCGGATTGGATGTCAAGCTGATCGCCGAGGACGAGGACGAGATGCCGCATGGCGGAGACCGTTGTTTGTGAGACCGATGGGGAGTCAATCGAGGGCCCCGGATTGCGTAGTCGTCGCTGTTGCGTGGCGAGCCGGCGGGGCGAGCCGGGATGCGGGTCGACGGATCGGATGGAAGGGCTTGACCCGCAGGGCATTGACGCCGGGCGGGAACTGATTGACGGGGGTTGGAGACCTTCGGTCGGCGGTTTCGGCGGGGTCGGAGACCCGCGCCGAGCGTAAGTGGAGTCGGAGACCCGCGCCGGGCGTAAGTGGGGTTGGAGACCTTCGGTCGGCGGTTTCGGCGGGGTCGGAGACCCGCGCCGAGCGTAAGTGGTTTCCGAGACCCGCGCCGAGCGTCAGGCGTATTGACGGAACCGGAGAACGATGCCGAACCTCGACATCCTTATGCTGCCGGCGCCCGACTCGGCCGTGGCCCTTCTACCGTAGGCAATCCAATCGAAATGACAAGGGCTTGCACTACCCAACGAACGGGGTGGCCCAATAATCAGGGTGTGCGTCGGCCGTGGCGATTGCTGCGGGTCGACGCCGCCTGCCGCCAACCTGCGCCCGGCACGGCAGGAATGACGTCCGTTGATTGACGGCTGCGCGGCAAATGAGCCTTCGGCAAGCAACGCGCGGCCGTATATCTGCGGACTCCCGTTGGTCGTCCTGGTGCATTCGCTGCGCAAGTATCAATACAAACCACTGTCTGGTCGCGATTCTCATGCCCGATCCTCCCCGAACCATCCTGCTTACCGGCGCCACGGGCTATGTTGGCGGGCGGTTGCTTCCCCTGTTGGAACGGCGAGCGTATCACGTCCGCTGTATGTCGCGTCGCCCGGAAGCATTGGCGTCGACCGTGGGTGGGGAGACCGAGGTGGTGCAAGGCGATGTCCTCGACAGAGACTCGCTGACCGCCGCGATGGCGGATGTCGACACCGCGTTCTACTTTGTGCATTCGATGGGCTCGACGGCCGACTTCGAGTCCGCGGACCGGAAGGCGGCGGAGAATTTTACCGCTGCCGCGCGGGAGGCGGGGGTCCGGCGAATCATCTACCTGGGGGGGCTCGGCAGCCGCGACAAAAATCTGTCCAAGCATCTCCGCAGTAGGCAGGAGACCGGAGACGTCCTGCGATCATCGGGTGTGCAGGTCATCGAACTGCGAGCGTCCATCGTGATCGGGTCGGGCAGCTTGTCGTTCGAGATGATCCGGTCGCTGGTCGAGCGTCTGCCGATCATGATTTGCCCCAAATGGGTCCGTGTGCTTGCCCAGCCGATTGCCATTGAAGACGTCCTCTCCTATTTATTGGAGTCGATCGAGTTGGCGTCTGACGATTCCAAGATTTACGAAATTGGCGGTCCGGATCAGGTATCGTATGGCGACATCATGCAGGAATATGCCAGGCAGCGGGGGCTCCGTCGGCTGATGATTCCCGTCCCGCTGCTCACACCCTACCTCTCCAGCTTGTGGCTCGGCTTTGTCACGCCGCTCTACGCCCGCATCGGGCGGAAGCTGGTCGAGAGTCTGAAGAACCCCACGCTGGTCTCCAGCAATCTGGCTTCGACCGCATTCGCGGTTCGTCCACGCTCGCTGGCCGAAGCGATCGCCCGAGCCCTGGTCAACGAAGATCAAGAGTTTGCCGCCACGCGCTGGTCTGATGCGCTCTCGGCCGCAGGGGAGTCGCGGAGTTGGGGTGGGGTCCGCTTTGGCTCGCGGCTGGTCGATTCACGGACCGCCGAAAGCGACGCATCGCCGTCCACGGCCTTCGCACCCATTCAAAGGATCGGCGGTAATACCGGTTGGTACTATGGCAACTGGCTGTGGCGGGTTCGCGGGTTTCTCGATCTCCTGGTCGGCGGGGTCGGTGTGCGTCGTGGACGCCGTGATCCGTTCAACGTTCGCGTTGGAGATGCGATCGACTTCTGGCGGGTGGAAGGGTTCGAGCCGGGTAAGTTGCTGCGTCTGCGAGCCGAAATGAAAGTGCCGGGCCGTGCCTGGCTCGAGTTTGAGGTCTCCGAACGGGAGGGAGGAAGCCTTGTCCGGCAAACCGCGATCTTCGACCCGGTCGGCCTGTTTGGGCTCGCATACTGGTATGCGCTCTACCCGCTGCATCAGTTGGTCTTTGCGGGAATGCTCCGCAGGATTGTCAACGCCTGCCAGGATGACGCATCATCCGTTGAGCGGTAGCCCACGGTCCGGTTGTTCGCCAGGCGAACCGGGCGCCAACGCGCTGCGGCGGATCGGCGAGGCGCTGCGGATAAGTCCGCCGTAAACGACTGCAACCCTGCGGCTCGCATGACGTGGCTGATCGCTCGTGAATCATCCGGTCCAGCGAGACCAACCGGCGGACACGTGTGATGTTGCCTCACGTCAGGCAGCACCGCGCTTACTCGGCGGGGTTGACAGCGTGGGCGCGCAGCTCTGCTTCGTCAACGAATTCCAGCGTGGAGATATGGGTCGCAGCGAGGTCCAAGGGGGGCGCCACTCCCGCTTCAAGCGCTTCTTTCCACCGCGAAACGCAAAGGCACCACCGGTCGCCCGGCGTTAAGCCGGGGAAGCCGCCGAGCGGATTCGGGGTGATCAGGTCGTTGCCGCGGGCGGCGGAGAATTCGAGGAATTCCGCGGTAACCTGCGCACAAACCAGATGGAGACCGACATCCCCCGGACCAGTGTTGCAGCATCCGTCGCGATAGAACCCGGTCACGGGCGACTGGCAGCAGATCTGCAATTCGCTTCCGAGTACATTTTTTGCCTTCGGCATCAGCATCTCCAACGTATCAATGAAACGTTCATTCAACGATCGGCCACATGCGGCGCATCGTCAGGTACCTGGCGATCCGGGGCGCGGCCGACCACCAAGGCAGCACATCGCCGACCTCCGCGCTCTGCGCGGCGCGGGTCTCCACCCTCCACCCTCTGCTCTCTGCTCGGCGCGGGCCTCCACCCTCTGCTGTCTGCTCGGCGCGGGCCTCCACCCTCTGCTCTCTGCTCGGCGCGGGTCTCCGACCTGTGCTCGGCGCGGGTCTCCGACCCCGCCGAAACCGCCGACCGAAGGTCTCCCCAATCAACCTGCCAGCCACCCCCAATCAACCTGCCAACCATCCCCAATCAACCTGCCAGCCATCCCCAACCACGCCGCCCCCGGTACCATCCCGACCATCCCGCTTGCCTCATGCCGGCCACGGTCGACGTTCGTCAAGGCACGAATAGCGGGACGGCCCACTTGCCGAACTCAATTTCCTCCCCGGGCTGACACACCTTCTGATAGAGGGTGCAGTAGTTGGCTGCGGATCGCGGGTCAAACAGTCGCACTTCGGGCCGCCGAACCTTCTTGAATCCTTGCTTTTCCAACTGCCGGCTGCAGGAATCGCGATTGCGATCGGGCGTGGGCGTGAGCAACCAGACGACGCCACCCCGAACACAGATCGTCTTCTTGGTGCCGTCTAACGGCACGCGGAGGAAATGCAGTCCTTCACGCCCGCCGACGGTCTCGGCCGCCGCATAGGTCCGGTCCGTGAACAGTTTGGCACCTTTTTCAAATGCTGCCGACTCGTGCCCGGCAGCTTGCAGTGTGCCGAACGGCTCGTCGAGCATGGCCGCCCCATCGGCATGGTCGCGGATCGGCTCCGCCTGCTTTTCTCGACCACCCGAGGCGGACGCGACCAACCGCTGCAAGCCAACATCTTGGCTGACCGGCTTCTTGGCGAGGATATCCGCTTCGCGAAAATCGGCCATCAGGATATGGCGGCTACCGGTCCGGCTGAAGTCGTAAATAATGCGGATTCGTCCGTCCTTCATCTGTTGGCCGTCGGGGTAGGAGACGCCGCGCCGCGCGTCAAGCACCAGGCCGCCCTCCCACGTCTTGCCGTCGTCTCTTGAGAGAAATGCCGTCAAGTGCGAACGGCCCGTCGGTCGCTGGATAGGACCATGCTTGACCAGCAGCAGATTCCCGGAGTTGAGCCGCCGAATGAAGAAGCGGGCACTCGGATGGGCAATGTCGGACGGTGCAAGATCCAGCCACGACTTGCCTCGATCCGTAGACACGCTCTCTCCAATCCCGTACTTCGTTCGAGCCAGCAACCAGAGCGATCGATCGTTTCGTTCCACGATATGGTGCTCGTCAAAGGCCCGCGCCGCGGGCGGGACCTGGCAGGCACCGCGCAGGGACCAAGTCTTGCCCCCGTCCTGGGAGACGATCATGCGGGCACTGAAGTCCGTCGCGCGCCAGGTTGACGCGGGCAGGACCCACTCGCCGGTACTCAGTACCACGGGCTTGCACATCATGATGCCGTCCGTCAACCTTCGCGGGGTGCTCCAGGCAGGCTGTTCCTGGTCCGGTTGATCGGTATGGACACACCAGACGCCGGCCACGGACCCGTCATGACCGGCCGCTTGCGCCCAAAAGACGAAGAGCCGTCCGTCGGGTGCTGCCCACAGTTCGGGGTCGAATGCCCGTACCGGGCCGGGCCCGTCAGGATCAATCACCAGCACTTCGCGCCACGTCTTCCCATCGTCGCCGCTGGTCGAGACGGCCACATAATTGTTCTGGTCCTCACCTGGAGTGATCCCGGCGTACCAGTTGGCCCACAGCCGTCCGCCAGGCGCGATCGCCATGCTGGGGATCCCCTGGAACGCACGATTGTCGGTTGCATGATCGGGTGACTTCGGTGGCCCGACGTAGGCCGGCGGTGCCAGGAATGGTTCGTCCGCCACCATTCCCGTCAGCCACGTCGGAAGTGCCCGGTTCCCCGTCGACGGCACCTCGTCATGGAAGGTGGGAAAGCGATTCTCCGGCACCAGGCCAAGCTGCCTTCGCAGACTGTCTGTCTTCGCAGTGCGGGAGATCTTCGCCGTGCTGAAGATCAGAGGAGTGACGAGAGCACAGCACATGACAGGCAGGGCAAACTGCGTGGGACGTCGGTTCATGGTGTTCACTGGATTCATGGAGTGATGGTTGGGAAGGTGACACCGGCGCACCAAGGGGCAAACGATTGTCGCGGCATGCGGCCGGTTGGTTGAACCGGTTTCCGTGCCAGGCGCGCTCGGGGATCGGTTCGTGCCCCACCGAACCTGCTCGGAGGGCCGGTCTGGGCAGCACCGTAAAACACGGTTGACAAGACATAGTCTAGCGAGCTACGAAGAGGCCTTCCAATCGCTGATGCGCTGCAACCGTTTCGCTGAGCAGTTGGGGCCGGCCCCGTGGATCGCGGCCTACGCCCCAGCCGGGAACTCTGACGTCCCCTTTTCAGGCGTCTCGTTCCTTCCTAGGCTGTCGGCTGCAATTCGACGTCAACCAACCCCCGGCCGATCAATGGAGGAGGCTCACGATGCCACGCGGAAAGACCTACGAGACTTCAGCAGCGGCCATCGGTGACACGCCGATGGTCCGCATCAATCGCCTCGTGCCGGCCGACCACGCCACGGTTTTTGCGAAGTGCGAGTACTTCCAGCCACTGAACAGCGTCAAGGATCGCATCGGTGTGGCCATGGTGGAAGCGGCCGAAAAGGACGGCCTCATCAACGCGGATTCTCACATCATCGAACCGACAAGCGGCAATACGGGCATCGCGCTCGCTTTCGTGTGCGCCTCGAAAGGATACCGGCTGACGTTGACGATGCCGGAGTCGATGTCGGTTGAACGAAGGGCCCTGTTGCGTGCCATGGGGGCAAATCTTGAATTGACCCCAGCCGCCGAAGGAATGGCAGGCGCCATTCGGAAGGCCAACGAGCTGGTCGAACAGGACTCGGCGGCCTGGATGCCGCAGCAGTTTGAAAATCCGGCCAACCCGGCCATTCACGAGCGAACGACCGGCCCGGAAATCTGGGAAGACAGTGGCCAGAACATTGACGCGATCGTGGCCGGCGTCGGTACCGGCGGCACCATCACCGGCGTCGCACGATTTATGAAGCAGCAGAACCCCGACTTCAAGGCGATCGCCGTCGAACCACAACATTCGCCGGTGATCAGCGGCGGCAAGCCCGGTAAGCATCGCATTCAGGGAATCGGCGCCGGATTCATTCCCAAGAACCTGGACACCACGATCGTCGACGACGTCGTCACGGTGGCGGACGAGGACGCCTTTGAATGGGGGCGCAACCTGGCCAAACACGAAGGCATTGTGGCGGGCATTAGCAGTGGAGCCAATCTCTGGGCGGCTGCCCAAGTCGCCGCTCGCCCAGAATTCAAGGGCAAACGGATCGTAACCATCATGTGCAGCCTCGGCGAACGCTACCTCTCGACACCCCTGTTTGCCGACTGATCGACGCCGCAATTGATGCGGGGATACCTTCAATTTACGAGGCGCGGTGGACGAAATTGCCCGGTTTACGAAATTGGACGTATCCCCTCGTTTTCAACCGTGGGGCGATTGCTTGCTGGCGGCGTAGCACCGGCTGCCCCTCATGATGCGGCAACGAAGCGCAGTTCGTTAGAAGTCGCGGCGGCGTGTCGTCGTCATTTGCGGTGAACTTGCCGCAACGTCGCGTCCATTCGCCGCAACGCGCTCGCCTACGGTTTGGTCTGCGACAAGAGGAACCGGGGCTAACGCCGAACGGCGGATGAATCCTTCGCGTCAGCCCGCTGTTGGTCCCGGGCCCATGCCTCCCTTGTGATCCGCGGCCCTCTCCCGGCCGTCTTCCGAGATTGTTTCCACGACCGCCTCGACGGTGGCTGTGTTGATTGAGACGATCTGCTGAGTGTCACGAGCATAGCCGCCGGCCATGACCACCGTGATCGGCACGTCACGCTGGCGGCACGCCTCGAGAACCATGCGGTCGCGGGCTGCCAGGCCGGACCTTGTAAGCTTCAGCTTGCCCAATCGATCGTGCTCGTAGGGGTCGGCCCCGGCAAGGTAAAAGACCATGTCGGCGGCGTCGAGTGGCAGGTGCGTGGCGAGCGCCTCCTGGAGCCTTTGCAGATAGCATGCGTCCCCCGTCCCGTCCGGGAGTGCGATGTCGTAGTCTCCATCACATTTGGCGAAAGGAAAGTTCGTTTCACCATGCATCGAGAACGTGAAGACGCGCTGGTCCGCTTTGAAGATATCCGCCGTGCCGTTACCCTGATGAACGTCCAAGTCAATCACGACGATCCGCTCAACCGACGGCTCCGCCAGGAGAACGCGAGAGGCAACCGCGACGTCGTTGAAGACGCAGTATCCTTGACCATGGTCGGCGAAGGCATGGTGTGTTCCGCCTGCCAGGTGAATCGCCGCACCGTCTCTCAAAGCCGCTCGGGCCGCGCCGATCGTGGCGCCGGTCGAGCGTCGAGAACGTTCGACCAGTTCCGGAGACCAGGGGAATCCAATTCGCCGCTGTTCCACACGGGTTAGCCGCCCCTCCCGCAGCTTCGCCAGATATTCCTTTGTGTGAACCATCCGTAGCTGGCCGTCACTCGCTGACGGCGGAAGGCAGAACGCGAGCTGTCCGACACACGGCCTGGACTGTAAGTGCTCGCGCAGCAGGCGATACTTGGCCAGCGGAAACCGATGCCCGTCCGGGAGCGGGAGGTCGAAAACGTCGCTGTAAAAAACCTTGAGGCGAGTATCAATCGTCATGCACGCCCTCGAAGGCACGTCAAGCTGCAGATGGAACGCTGCGAAAACCCCCGCATTTCAGCGGCAGGGACCATTGAACAGCAATGGGTCGCACGATGCTTCACGATGCCATACGTTCCCGGATCATGCCAGACCACCAGGCGCCATGCACTGGTCGACTACCGGCGAAACGCGCCTGCCTGCAGAAAAGAGACGACCAGCTCGGCCACACCCGTTTGAAAGAGCATCCGCGTGTGCCCGCTGTTGACGACGACATGGTCGGTCTCGCTACCAAGGGACGTATCCTCAATCCGCACAACCCGGTCATGCGATGCGGCCACAATGCCAATCGAACAGCCACCAGGGACCGGCAGTTGATTCACGAAGCTCGCGGCCTCATGGGAAAGCTGCCTCAGTGGTCGACAGAACCAGCCAAGAGGGCGAGCCAGGAGCG
>JAUIGN010000017.1 GCA_030430075.1 bacterium | reverse complement strand
GATTCGCAAATGGAAGGAGGCCCTGAATCACTTCGCCGTCATGTACGAAGACCGGATGCCTGACTTAAGCAAATAGTGTTCCTGCTGGCGTGACACAAAAAATCTGACAGGCCCAACTGCGATCCATACTCTCGGAAGACATCGGCCACTTCGAGCCGATGTCGAGTCATGACTTCTTCTTTCCTCCTTTGCGCTGCTTCGTCCGACCGTCCTTACCATCGTCCATCAGATCCAACGGGCTCGCTGTTGACTGGATGGCGGCCTTAGATACCTTTGTATACATGCCCGTGGTTCGCAGGCTCCGGTGTCCAAGAAGCATCTGAAGGATCCGAATGCTCGTCCCGGTCTCATGGGCGTGGGTAGCAAAGCAATGGCGCAGAGTATGTGGCGAGATATTCTTCTCGAAACCTGCTTTGCGCATGGCGATCTTGCATGCTCGCCACACCGAGTTCCGGGTAAGGTGACCGCTCTTGCCGTAGCTCGGGAAAAGAAAGGCCTTGGGACGGGCAGCTTTCCAATATTCGCGGAGCACTTCCAAGGCTCGCTTGGCCAAGGGTACATAGCGGTCTTTTCTTCCCTTACCCTGGTCGATCCGGATCAGCATGCGGTCACTATCGATATCGCTAACGCGAAGAGTGACAACTTCGGAAACTCGCAGTCCAGCTGCGTAGGCAGTCATCAGAATCGCCCGATACTTGAGACTGCCCAGGGCATCAAAGAACCGTTGCACCTCGTCCATACTGAGAACAACGGGCAGTTTCTCCTCTTCTTTGGGAAACTGGATGCTGTCGACCATCGAACTCCGTTGTAGCGTTTTGCGATAAAAGAACCGCAACGCGCAAAGATGCTGGATGTAGGTTGCATTCGCCACACGCCTCTCTTCGACGAGGTATACGAGGTATTTGCGAATCTGCTCCTTGTTCAATCGATCAGGTGATTTACCGTAGAACTTGGCCAATTGCTCTACGGCTCGAAGGTACGCTTCCATCGTGTTCTCGCTCAAGTTCCTCAATCCCATATCCGCGATCATACGTTGGCGCAACGGTGACATGACTCGCTCCTTTCGTTGGAAACAAACAGCAAAACGAAACGACAGCAAGTCATCTTCGTGGTTCAACACGGCCAGAGCGACGACCACATTGCTTTGAGACACTAGCGAGGAACACGCCGAGGACGAACGAGGAAGAGAAAATCCTGGCGACAAACGTCCAAGTCTCGACAAGAACCGGTCGCAAGTACCCACCCACCGCGAAGCGGTTTCGTTCAAGGTTCCCTATGTCACACAAATTCGTTCAGCGCAAGCAAAAAAGGGCGTGAACAGGGAGAGCTCGCCAGCCGGTTTTCCCACAATCGCACGACTGAGTCGGCCCCGATGAGGCCAGCGAAGTCGTGCGATGCGAAGAGCGAATCTGTGAATGCAGATTCGCCCTCTTGTTTTCTCGCTGGTCGAAAGGGGTGACATGAGCTGCCAGTCCCACCATCCGGATTCCATCGCGTCCTGCGACACTCGGGGACATGCGGAGGGCGGATACGGCCGACACTAAACCCGACACTAAACGCCGAATAAACGACACTAAACGAGGTGAATCTACGGTTTCTTGGCTTTGTTCGGCAAGAAGCAGAAAAGCCCTAAACCGTTTTCAGTTTAGGGCTTAAGATAGTCGGGCTGAGAGGATTCGAACCTCCGACCTTTTGACCCACCTTCAATCGTACACGCCTGAGGTGCGCCATCGCAGCTGACCGGAAAAAGCGTTGATTTGCAAGCAAGGTGTCACGTGCCGCTTTGTCGACTTGCGTCGTCGCGCCGGTCAACCGGGCCTCACAACGTCGGACCGGTAAATCTCACAAACGTTCTTGCCGAGATGACTGCATCGCGCCGACATCCAACCATCGAACGATTGGACACTTGGGGCAGGCAACTGTCAGTGGGACGAATCGAGGGCAAGGGCCACATCAGATTTGTGACTATTCTGTGACCAAATAGGCGCCAAATCGTCACAAACAGGAACAAATCATGGATATCCACAGCGTGAATCGCCATACAAGGAAAGCCGTAAACTGCTTTCAGCGAGACACTTAAGAAGATGAGGCTGCTGGGGCTCGAACCCAGGACCTACGGATTAAAAGTCCGTTGCTCTACCAACTGAGCTACAGCCTCTCCGGTGTGCGCCAGAACGTCACCGGTGAGCCCTAAGGTTACCAAGCGAATCGGTTTCCGGAAAGGTGGGAATCAGGTCGCTGCGGCGTCGCCAGCTGAAGAAATCCCGATTTGGCGGGCTGGGGACGGTTTGGGAGGCGCTGCCTCGTTTCAGCCGTGGGAATGGGCCGGAAGCCGAGGGGCCAGTCGGTGTGGGGGGGAATCGGTTCCACCAGCTGCCGGCAGATCCTCCGGCCGGTTTGCGTCATGCCGAATCAAGCTGGGCGGACAAAGAACTGTCATGCACAGCATGACCTACGGACGGACAGACAAAGGGGTGGTGGCCCACCCCCTCAATGATTCAGTGCTCGCGTGCCCCACAGCGGCCCTGCCGTCGCTGGCGAGCCGGGCGATCAGCCGCCGTTGCGGAACTTCTTCTTGTGGTTGAAGTCCGCGTTGGTCAAGTTGACGTTGAGCTTCATGTTCAGATAGGTGTACGCCTCGAGCAACTGTGGCTTGCCGCCTTCCGTGGCCGGCCAGGTGTAGGCGGCGTAGCGGATCGGCAACTGCAGTTCGTCGTCGATGAAGATCCGGGCGATATGAAAATCGAACCAGGGACGCTTCGTCGGATGTTTCACCTGCAAGACGGTGCAGACCCGGCCGTTGATCTTGGCGCCCTTGATGAAATCGACCGTGCATTCGCCACGCTGGCGATCACGCTCGCCTTTCTCAATCAACTTCTCGACCAACGTCTCGATGCCAATGTCGGTGATCGGATAGAGTTGCCCTCGCATGGCGATCGGACCGGCAGGATTCAACCAGACCGGTGGAGCGATCCGCAACAGCCCGCCTTCGTGAGCCACGATCTTCCCGTTGTTCTGCCCTTCGACATAGATGACTTCCCGCCCCTTGATCTTCGATGGCTTGAGGAAGTACAGGTAGACGCTGAGCGGGGTCACCATCTGATCGTTGACCACCTTGCGATTGCGAATCTCGGCAAACATGTATTCTTCCGGGTTGAGGACGCCGTTGATGCGTTCCTGCTTGATCAGCGTGCAGGAATAGTCGTCCACCGTGGTCCGGATCTTGTCCAGCGAGTCGTATGCAATCTTGAGGGCCGGATCGAGCGGATGGGCCGGCACCGCGTCCTTCGCCTCGACACGCGCATTGGAAACGCGGTAGACCGGTTCCTTCAAACCATCGCGTTTCTTGGGTGGCTCTTCTGCGTGGAGTCCATTCACGGTCAGCAGCAAAGCGAGGCTCATCCAGGAGCCCAGTACGAAGCAACGGGTCAGTGGCGTGTACAACATCAGATTCCTTTCCTCGTCATCCGCACTTGAATCGGCCTGGTCGCCGGTGTCTCGCGGCACAAGACGTCAATCGTCCTGGTCAATCGTCCTGCCTTTACTATCGCCAATCGGAACGCAACTAGATTAAGATCGAGGCCCAACTTGCCGGCTCTTTCTGGATCGGCCCGTTTCACGGGCGTTGCAGACCGGAAAGCCGGCAGATTCTACGTAAATTCTCAGATCTACGGGAGACTAATTCGTGGCACAATCTGACGTTGAATTGGCCGCCATCGTTTCGGATTTGTTCGCCGAAAACTGCTTTGTTGCCAATCGCCGAGGCAGCCAGGACGCCATCGTCGTCGATCCGGGACTCAATCCCGAACGGATCGTGGCCTATCTGCGGGATAAGCAACTCACCCCCGTCGCCTTGCTCAATACTCACGGTCACGCCGACCATATCGGCGGCAATGCCGAAATCAAGCGTCATTGGCCCGATTGCCCACTCATCATCGGAGCGGGCGACGCCGGCAAACTGACGGACCCCATCCAAAACCTCTCCCGCAGCCACGGTGCGGACATCATCAGCCCGGAAGCCGATCAGTTAGTCAAGGAGGGCGAGTCGGTCTCGGCGGCTGGCTTCGAGCTGGAAGTGTACGAAGCACCGGGACACTCGCAGGGCCACGTGATCTTCCTTTTCAAAGACCACACGCCATGGCTGGTCTTCGGCGGCGACGTCCTGTTTCAGGGCGGGATCGGCCGTTCCGACTTCCCCGACGGTGACCAGGATGAGTTGTTCAACTCCATTCGTTCGAAGCTCTACGTGCTGCCGGACGAAACCGTCGTGCTTCCCGGTCACGGCGGCGCCACCACCGTGGGGGAAGAGAAACGAACCAACCCCTACGTGCGGGCCTAGCGAGGATGATTCATCAGCCGTTGGGCGTTAGCCCCGGTTGCGTAGATCGCAGTGCAAACCGGACGCTAACGCGGATTGGCTGAAATGCGAGGCGCATGCTGCAAAAAAGCCGCCAGTCCGTTACGCAACGTGACGAACTGGCGGCGTGGTCGGGCCGCCCGGCAGGAATCCGGGCCAGCCATCCGATGTCCGGCCGCGGCGGTCGTCCGCGGACCGCTCGACGGCTCTAGCCTTTGATCGTAAAGCCGTTGTGGTATTCCTTCTTGACGATGTGCATCACTTCGGGAGCGTTGGTCGCCACGAGGTTCTTGGAGTCCCACTCGATCTTCTTGCCTCGACCAGGCTCCTTCGCCCCGGCCAGGGCGAGGTTGCCGAGCAGAATGGTTTCGGTCAACGGGCCGGCGTACTCGGCAAAATTCGAGACAGCCGGCTCCCCGCCCTTGATCGCCCGAATCCACTCGATAAAGTGACCCGGCGATTTCACCCATTCGACCTTCGGCTTGTCGACGCCGTGCAGCGTCATGCCCCTTTCGGCATAGTCGCCCGGTGCGTACAGGGACCCCTTGTCGCCGATGATCAAGGCACCGCTTTGATGCATCTTGGCGCCGTTCAGCAGGGATTCGGGGGGCAGCTTCTTGCCGTCGTACCAGACCAGCTTGACCGCCGGACGGTTCTCATTCGCCGGGAAGGCGAAGTCGATAATCGAATAACCCGGATAGGTCACCCCGTCGTGGCCATCGGTCTCCGCCTGGACCGAGGTCGGGTCGTACAACTCCAATGCCATGAACGGCATGTTCAGCGTGTGGCACGCCATGTCGCCCAACGCACCGGTCCCGTAGTCCCAGAAGCCGCGCCACTTGAAGGGGTGAATTGCCTGGTGGTAGGGACGCTTCTTAGCCGGCCCCAGGAACAGGTCCCAATCAACGTACGCCGGCTTGCTGGCCGGATTGCTGAGATCGACATCCTTGCCCTGCGGCCAAACCGGGCGGTTGGTCCAGACGTGAACTTCGCTCACCTTGCCCAGCACGCCGGTCTGAATGACGGCCACCATTTCACGCAATGAGTCGTTGGCCGTCCCCTGGTTCCCCATCTGGGTCTTGACCTTCATCTCCTTGGCGACTTCGCCCATCAGGCGGGCTTCTTCAATCGAGTGGGTCATCGGCTTCTGGGTGAAGCAATGCTTACCCATCCGCATTGCCATCAGCGAGGCCGGTGCATGGGAATGGTCGGGCGTACTGACGGTTACCGCATCAATGCTCTTGCCGATTTCATCCAACATCTTGCGATAGTCGCGGAACTGCTTCGCCTTGGGGAAGGCGATCCCCTTCTTCCGCAGATTGCGTTCGTCGATGTCGCAAATTGCGACCAGATTGCCGTGGTTGCCGGCATCCCGCGAATCGCTGTCGCCCTTGCCGCCGACACCAATCGACGCAATGTTGACCTGCTCGTTGGGTGAATTACTGTCATCGGCACGGAGGCCCGCAGCCGCGAAATAGCCGGCACCAACCACTGCCGTGGTCTTCAAGAACTTTCGTCGATTCGTACGTTGCGCCATGGGTCGCTCCTGATTTACTGAGAAAGATCTAATTCTGTGTTGATCCAAGTGTTCAAGCTATCCAAGACCGGCTGAAATAGCAATTGCGCCCCCCCACTTCCGAGCCAAATTGGCCGCCCGCACGTTCCGGGCATTCACTGGTAAAACCAGCGGATGGGCAGCGAACGGAACTTGGACGAGTAGCGGCCGGCAGTGGGGCTTTCCCAGTAGCTCATCACCGCCCGCGGACCCACGAAGAGGAGGCTGGTATAGGCGTAGGTTCTCTGCGGATCGGACTCCAGGTTACGCACGTGATGCCAGGTCGCGCCTTCATCCGAGGAGAGCGCGGCGGTCAACGGCGTTCGCTTGCCGCCATGGCCGGCGCCGGCGGTGAATGTGTTGTTCCAGACCAACAACAGATCGCCCGTCGAGGGAACTCGGCGGAGCGTAGACGGCGCTTCGGGAGCCGGTAATGAAAGTTGGCCCCGCGGCCCCCAGGTCTCGCCCCCATCCGATGAAACGCTCGTCGCGATGTGTCCCAGTTGCGTACGCATGATCATCAACACCCGCCCACCCGACAACTCGACGACCTCGGGCTCCATGGCCCCGCGCCGCGGTGCATCGACGTGGGCCTTCCCGCGACGCCACGACTTCCCCTCGTCGTCGGAGATAAAACAGACGGAGACGAAGTGATTTTCCTTCTTCACGTCCTTCGTAAAGGCTACGGGAGCCAGCAGCCGGCCCGACGCCAGTTGGGTTACGCGGTCATTGTTCATCACGTGATAGCCGCGTTCCTCGGTGACACGCACGATCGGTCCAAAGGTCATCCCTTCGTCAGTTGAGAAACGGGCGTAGACGTGCAGGTCGTCGTAGCCATCCTTCTGCAAGTAGAACATGCCGATCTTCCCGGACGGCTGGATCCGCCGCAACGTCACACTCATGACATTCAGCATTCCCGTATTTTCTTGCAGCACGACGGGATCGCTCCAGTGGCGGCCTCCGTCGGTTGAATGTCGGGCAACGATACGGGCCTGCGCGAAATCGCTGCCGCTCTTGTGAAACTCCGTGGTCGCGAAAAGCAGACTGCCGTCATGCATGTCCAGGACGGACCCTTCGGTGTAACGAGGATGCTCGTCGGTGGCCGAATAGACGATCCGGGAGATGTCTGCATCGGGGTCGGGAGGGGCCGGTTGGGCGAGGACAAGCAACGCCTGCGCAGCGCGGAGACGGGTATCAAGGTGTTCGTCGTCCAGCAGCGATTGCAGCCGAGGCGCCAGGGCGGTAACACGTGCATCGCCGGTGAAGGTGGCCGCGTACGTCCGCACCGCCGGATCCGCATCGTCAAGGTTCTTCGCCAACGCCGCGATTCCCTCGGCGTCACCCAGTGCCGCCAGGGCATGTTGCTGGAACGCTCGGCTAACCCCGTTCGGCGCCGAGGCGACGTTTCGTTTGATCTGTGCAATATCCGATGCATCGCCGATTCGCCCCAAAATCCAGGCCGCAATTCGAGCGACCTCTGCGTCCCGGCCGGCCAATTGACCGCGCAAGAATTGCAGCGCCTCGCGGTTGCCGGCGCGGGCCAACGCGGCACCCGCCATCATCCGCAGATTGGGGGTCGCGCCGTCCTGCCAGGCCGCCCGCAGCGCCGTGCCGTCCCCCAACTCCTGGACCTTGAACAGGCTCTCTGCCGCATGCACATGACCGTGAGGATCATCGCCGGAGAGAATCTCCAACAGGACCTCGGCGTATTGCCGCTGGCCCGCCCGCACCAGTTCGCGCGCCAAACCGCAACGACGCTGGTCATCCTCCTCGTCAACCAGACGCGAACGAAAAGCTGCCACCACGTCCGCCCCCTGCCCTCCCAGCGTGAGACCTTCAGCCGCATGCACCGATGGCCAGAACTCGTCACTAACTAACCCCGCGCGCAGTACCGCAAGACACTTTTCCTGAACCTGCGGTGTCAGCGCGATCGGGTCGTCGGCCACCGCGCGCGAAACGAAGCCGGCCGTCATCACGAAGTAGCCAACCAGGACGAATAGGATCGGTCGTTGCCAGAGGGTGCGATGCATGGTGAGTTCCTTGCCGGAATTCCGGCCGTGATCAATTGCCGCCATTCGTCATTCCGCGCAAGCGGAACAGGTTCCGACGAGGCAGGGCCGCGAAGATGACTCAGAATGACCAACTTCGGTCCCATAAGCAAGCTCGCGGGCCCCCACAGGGAAGCAATCCCCGCCTGCCAGCATCGCTAGCGGAGCTGGCAAGCATCGTGTGACGAATAAGTTTGGTCGAGCGGCGGCGGGGATCTGTCCGAAGAAAGAAAGCAACCTGCAGACCCTGGGAGAACGAAGATGGACCGTGTGCGAATTCTGATCTGGACAGGCAGCGCGGTGGCGCTGGCCGCGCTGGCCGGTTGTCGTTCCGCGCACCAGTATGCTCACGTGATCAAGGACGACCAGTCGGATTTGGTGGGGAGCCATGCGGCGGGTGCCGAGACGTTTAACCCGCTGATCGACGAGGCGGTCGCGCGACTGTTGTCGCGTCAGGAGGCGAAGTTCCACACCGCCAGCCACGCCGGCAGCCCGCCCGCCCCGAAGCGGGTCTGTTTTGTTGGACTGGAAAATCGGAGCATCGAGGGTCTGGGGGATTTCAAGGAGCAGATTTACGACCAGATCGATTCGCAGATCCTTCAAGCGCCCCACTTCGAATCGATCAGCCGTCGCTACGTGGAAGCGGGTCTGCTGGAAACACGCCTCCGACCGGACTCGCTGTTTGTGCCGCAGAACATGCATACGTTTGCAGCGGCCATGCAGCAGCAGGGACAGCCGTTCGACTACCTCATGTACGCGAAACTCACTTCGGGCACGACGACCAGCAACCACGACTACCAGCGCGACTACGTGCTGTCGCTCGAACTGGTCGATATCCACACCGGATCGTACGACAAGGATTCGGCCAAGATCCGCAAGGGGTATCACCACTCGCGACTCGGCAAATGGCGCAATTACAACCCCTTCACCCGGCAGTAGGACGAAGGCCGGTGATGCCACGATGCGCGCGGCTGCCGGGCGGCCGCGGTCCGAAGACACCCGCCACGGCGGGCAGGAGTCCCGGCCGCCTGCGGCACTGGCTGCTGCTGTTGGTAAGCCTGTCATGGGTCGTGCCGGCGTCTGGCTGCGCGACGCATGCGACGCGCGTTCGCAATGCACACGAGGCGTTCTTCGCCGGGGACGTCGAGCGGGCCGCCCGGCTGCTCGATCAATCCGCAGAGAAGGCGCGCGGCGGTCGCGACTGCGTGCGACTCGACCAGGCCATGGTCCACCTGGCGGGCGGTCAAAGCAAGGAAGCCGAAGCCCTGCTGCTCAAGGTCCGAGACCGCTTCCGCTACTTCGAACAGACGAGCGTTGCCGAGCAGGGGTTGGCCTGGCTCACGGACGACAACGCACTCGCCTATGCCGGCACCGATTACGAAAATGTGTTGATCCCGGCATTCCTGGCGCTCGCCGATCTCATGCACGACGGCGGGGATGCAACGGCCTACTGCCTGCAATTGGAACAGCAGCAGCAAGCGATCAGCGCGGCTCGCCGGGCAGAGCGATTGGCCAATGCGCCGCCCGCGGACGCGGCGGACGCGCATCTCGCTTCGGCCGGCCAGCCCTTCCCAACGACACCGGAGTTACAGACGGTGCCGGCAGAACAGCGGGTGGCTTTCGGCGCCTATCTGCGCGGCGTGCTGCACGAGGCATCCCACCTCAACTACGACGACGCAGAGCGGTGCTATGCGTTGGCCGCATCCTGGGAGCCCGGATTTCGTGACGCCCAAGCGGATGTCGCGCGGGCCCGGCACGGCGTTCATTCACAGCCGGGCAACGGCATCTTGTACGTCTTCACGCTGGTGGGTCGGGGGCCGTCCAAGGAGACGATTGTGGCCCAGCCCTCCACGAATGCCTTGGCGATCGCCGAGACCATTCTGCTGGCAACCGGGCATCGAACGTTGCCGCCCCTGGTGCCGCCGATTCAAGTTCCGCACGTTGCGGTTCCGGCCAATCCGCTCGATCAGATCGCCGTGATGGTCGACGGTCAGGCCGCCGGCCACACCGAAACCGTCACGGACATTGGCCGGCTGGCCATCGCTCACCACGAAGCGACCTTCGACCGCACCGTCGCCCGGGCCGTGGCCCGACGGGCAGCCAAACTGGCCGCAACCACCGCGGCCAAACAGGCCCTGGACGTCGACCGGCACGACACCGGGGCCAGCCTGGCCCTCGACCTGGTCGGCATGCTCTGGGAATCCAGCGAACGGGCGGACACCCGAGGCTGGGGACTGCTGCCGGAAACGATCCAGGTCCGGCGGCTGGAGCTCCCGGCCGGTGAGCATTCCATTTCGCTCTACGCGGCACGGCAAGGTCAGCCGGTCGGCCCCCGGCACACGCGGCGCATCGAGGTCAGCGACGGTCGCGATACCTACCTGCTGGCCTGCTTCCCCGGCTGCGAACTGGTGGGAGCGATCCAGACTTCGCATGACCGACACGGTGCTTCGCGAACCGCCTCGATCGCTGCGGCTCGCCGCCCGTTGCGGTAGCCGCAGCGGCTGGCGGTGCGGCAACCATCAGTCGTGCGGCGGCTGGCGGACCGTCGAGTGCCAATTGCCGAAAATCGGGACGCCTCTTATACTTCAGCCGACCGCGATCTGTTTTCTCCCCGACGATCCGCCCTACCTTGCGTCCTATGCACGACAACTGCGCCCCCATCCCCGCTGCCGCCGCGCGGCGCCCCGTGTTTGTGGGCGTTGATGTTGGTGGGACGAGCATCAAGATCGGTCTGGTCGACGACGACGGCCGCACGATTTCCCGTACCCAGATTGCGACGAACGAGTCACGGGGGCCTCAGGACGCCGTCGAGCGGACTCATGCGGGGATCAACGCGGAACTTGCTGCCAGCGGCCTCGAGTGGGACGAAATCGCGGCGGTCGGGCTGGGCACACCGGGATCGATGGACATTCCCCGCGGCCTGATCCTCGAGCCGCCCAACATGCCGCATTGGCGCAATTTCCCGCTCCGCGACGCCTTGGCGACGCTGTGCGGCAAGCCGGTGGCGTTCGCCAATGACGCCAACGCCGCGGCCTATGGTGAATTCTGGATCGGCAGTGGACGCGACTTCAGCAGCATGGTGATGGTGACCCTGGGGACCGGGGTCGGCGGGGGCATCATCCTGGATGGGGTTTCGCTGGACGGCGAACACAGCTTTGGTTCCGAACTGGGGCACGTGATGATCGACCAGCGCGCCGACGCGCGGCTCTGCGTCTGGGGCGGCGGCCGTGGTCAGCTTGAGGCCTATGCCAGCGCCAGCGCCGTGGTCGCTCGAGCTGGCGAAGCGATGGACGAGGGCGCCGCCACCAGTGCCCGCGAAAGAATCGCCGCCGGCGAATCTCTCTCGCCGCTCATGCTGGCCGAAGAAGCCGAAAAGGGAGACGCGTTTTCCGAGCAGATCATTCTGGAGACCGCCGAACACCTCAGCGTCGGCGTGGTGAACGTCGTCCATACCGTGGACCCGGGGATTGTGATCATCGGCGGCGCGATGAATTTCGGCGGGCACGCCTGGGCCATCGGTCGCAAGTTCATGGCCCACTTGAAAGCCGAATTCAAAAAGCGGGCCTACGGCGTCGTGCAAGAGACGCCGATCGAGTATGCCAGCCTCGGATCCAATGCCGGTTACCTGGGCGCCGCGGGAATCGCGCGGGCCGCATCGCACCGAAGCAACTGACCGTGATGACTCCCCAGCCATGTCCGCCCGGCCGCCCGGTCGCGGCCACGGTTGGCCAACCGTGGTTCCCGACAAAACGGACGGTTCGCACTTTCGGCCTGGCCGCCGGGCAAGCCCCGCGCGGTTCCATCCCCTCACATTCCTCGCCGTAGACTCAGACCCCATGTCGAAGCTCAAGCTGAAGCAAGAGAACATCCGCAACTTCTGCATCATTGCCCACATCGATCACGGCAAGAGCACGCTGGCGGATCGCCTGCTGGAGCAGACCGGCACGGTCAGTGAGCGCGAGATGAAGGAGCAGTTGCTCGACGACATGGCACTCGAACGTGCCCGCGGGATCACGATCAAAGCTCGCGCGGTCGTCCTGGACTATGTGCGGGACGGCGAAGCGTATCAGTTGAACCTGATCGACACGCCGGGCCATGTTGATTTTCATTACGAAGTCTCGCGTTCGTTGGCCTGCTGCGAAGGCGCAATGCTCCTGGTTGACGCCTTCCAGGGTGTGGAGGCCCAGACGGTCGCCAACGCCTATGCCGCGCTGGAGAACGATCTGACGATCGTGCCGGTCATCAACAAGATCGACCTTGCGCACGCCCGGCCCGACGAAGTGACGGAAGAGATGGAGCAGTCGCTGGGCGTCGACCCCGCCGACGTGTTGCGTGTCAGTGCCAAAAGCGGCATCGGGGTGGACGCCTTGCTGGACGCCCTGGTGGAGCGGATCCCGCCCCCGGACGGCGATCCACAGGCCCCGCTGCAGGCCATGGTGTTCGACTCGAATTACGACGAGTTTCGCGGCGCCATCACCTACGTGCGGCTGATGAACGGCACGATCCGTAAAGGACAGAAGATTCGCTTCCTCCGTGCCGGCACGAACCATGAAGTCATCGAACTGGGGCAGTTCGCCCCCCAACGCCGCTCGTGCGACACCCTGCAAGCCGGCCAGGTCGGTTACGTGATCTGTAACATCAAGTCGCTTGACATGGTCAATATCGGGGACACGATCAGCACCGTCGAGGACGCTGCCAAACCGCTCCCCGGCTACCAACCGCCTCAACGGATGGTCTATTGCGGCCTCTTTCCTTCCGATGGCCAGGACTTTACCGAACTGCGGGACGCGCTCACCAAGCTGCATATTAACGACCCCAGCTTCGAGTTCGAGCCGGAAACCAGCGACGCGTTGGGCTTTGGATTTCGCTGCGGCTTCCTGGGGTTGCTGCACATGGAGATCATTCAGCAGCGGCTGGAGCAGGAGTCCGACATCGACCTGGTGCAAACCGCGCCCAATGTCACCTACGAAATCGTCACCAAACGGGGCGAGACGCTCTACATTCATAAACCGCAGGACGTTCCCGACCACGGTGAGATCGAAGAGTTTCGTCAGCCGATCGTGCGGGTCAATTTGATTCAACCCACCGAATTCATTGGCCCGGTGATGAAACTGTGCCAGGAGCGGCGGGGCATCCAACTGGCAACCGAATATCTCTCGCCGACACGAACGATGCTGACGTACGACCTGCCGCTGGGCGAAGTCATCTACGACATGCACGACAAACTGAAAAGCGCAACGCGGGGCTACGGTACGATGGACTATGAAGTCACCGGGTACTTCCCGGCGGACCTCGTCCGCCTGGACATTCTGGTCAATGGGAAGCGGGTCGACGCCCTGAGCTTCATCTGCAACCGCCAGGATGCGGACCGCCGTGGTCGCGCGGTTGCCAAACGGCTCAAGCAGGAGATCAGCCGCCACATGTTCGAGGTTGCCGTGCAAGCCGCCATTGGGACGCGGGTCATCGCCCGGGAGACGGTGCCGGCCATGCGGAAGAACGTGACCGCCAAGTGTTACGGCGGCGATATTTCGCGCAAACGCAAGCTGTGGGCGAAGCAAAAAGAGGGGAAGAAACGCATGAAGTCGATCGGGCAGGTCGACATACCTCAAAAGGCGTTCATGGCCGTCCTGGATACGGGCGAAGCCAGTAAGTGAGGCCGGCGTGAATCGGCGTCGTCAAACCTTGCTCCTGGGACTTGCCGGGCTGGCCATCGGCCTGGTTGCCATGCGGTTGCTCTGCCTGCAAGGCCTGGTCGGACCGGTTCAGATTGCCGGCGGTTCGATGGCTCCCACGATGCTGGGGATCCATTATTCGTTGAGCTGTGATGACTGCCGCTTGCCCTTTCGCTGTGACGCCACGTCGCGGCCAGAGACCGATCAGGCAGTCTGCCCCAACTGCGGCTTCCCGGCCAATGAATTGGCGCCCACCCGGCTCGTCCCGGGCCAGCGTGTGCTGATCGACCGCCTGGCCTACGTCGGCCGGTCGCCCCGCCGCTGGGATCTGGTGGCCTTTCCCGATCCCCCCACACCGACGCGGAAAGCCGTCAAGCGGGTGGTCGGACTGCCCGGCGAAACGATTGAGATTCGTCGAGGCGACCTCTTCGTCGACGGTCGCATCCTCCGCAAGCCACTGCCTGTGCAACAACAACTGTCGGTCCTGGTCCATGACGATCGCTTTCGTCCGTCGGCAACCGCCGACCTGCCTCCGCGTTGGCAATCGGCTGGACTCCCAGATGACACGTCCGGCTGGAGCCGGCAGCCGACGGGCTATGCGTTTTCGCCGTCCACGCCCGCAATCACCAGGCCAGCAGGCGAGGCCACCGGGGAAGCGCATGTCGACTGGCTGACGTATCGGAATTGGCGGTGCTTCAGCTCGCCGCTGGAACGAACGGCCACCACGCCGGTCTTCGATCACTACGGCTACAACCAGAACACGTCACGTGAACTCCACGCCGTCACCGACCTGTGGTTGTCGTGCCGGCTGACATGGCAACGTGAGGGAGTGGTGCGTCTGCGAGTTCAGGATGACGGCGATCGATTCGTGGTCGAAATCAGCCGCCGACAGCAGCAGGCCTCGCTCCGCCGCAACGATGCCGTTGTCGGAAACTTCCCTTGCCGGCTGCCAGCCACCGGCCATCTGCAATTCGGCATCTGCGACCGGCAGGTTTTCTTGGTGGCCGGCGCCCGGAAGGTGTTTTGCGAGCCGTTCGAACGGGCGGGCGGCAGCCGCCTTGATCGTGCGTCCGCCGCCGTGCCGCCGGCGCCCGAGGACCGGCTGGCCATCGGCGGGGCAGGTGGCCGGTTGCAGGTTGAAGAACTCAAGGTCTTCCGGGACGTTTACTACCTCGGGCCCTTCCAGCAGGACCGCCCCTGGCAGGTCCGGGTGGCTCCTGATAGCGTTCTCGTGCTGGGGGACAACGTCCCGGTCTCCCGCGACAGCCGCAACTGGCGGACCGCGAGCCTGCCCCGCAAGTCGTTACTTGGAAGAGTGTTGCGGCCATTCTAGAACCGATCGCCGCGGGCTGCTCATGGTGGCCCGCTGGCTCAAGTATCGGCAGATCTTTTTTTCGGCTATATTTTCGACACCTGCGGCGAATAGTTTGGTGTTCCCTGGATTCAATTGGGGAACCACACGTCGCCCCCACCCGACCACGTGGTCACCTGTCAGCCTCGGCGTTCGTCGCGGTCCCATCACGAGAGAAGCAATGAGTCGAGGAAAAGCCGCCACCGCCGCCCCATCGGACAGCGGACCCGCTGCCGGCGAGGCCGGGAAGAATGAGAATGACGTCCAGACGACGCGAGAGACAATCGAGTCGGTTGTTGTGGCGGTCGTCCTGGCTTTTCTGTTTCGCGCCTTTGTGGCCGAGGCCTTCGTCATCCCCACGGGGTCGATGGCGCCCACGCTGCAGGGGCGCCACCTGGACGTCTACTGCGACCAGTGCGGTCACCGCTTTCAGACCGGCGCGAGTTCAGAGAACTTCCCCAGGTCGCATCACGACTTTACGCAGGTCCGGGACGCGACCTGTCCCATCTGCCGGTACACGATGGCACTGGAGCGGAGCGATCCGGGGACGTTTTTCCTGTGGCGCGGCAACCGTGATGCGTTCAACGGTGACCGCATCCTGGTCAGCAAGTTTGCCTATCAGCTTGCCGAACCCAAGCGGTGGGACGTCATCGTTTTCAAGTATCCAGGCAACGCCAAACAGAACTACATCAAGCGGCTGGTCGGACTGCCCGGTGAGACGCTATGGATCCGGCACGGCGATGTTTTCGTGATGGAGCCCTCCGAAAAGGAGAAGCCGGCCGCCGAACGCCGGCGGCGGATCGCGCGGAAGCCGCCAGCGAAGGTCAAGGCGATGCTGCAGTTGGTGGACGACACCGACCACATCGGCGAGCAGCTCCGCAAATTGGGTTGGCCTTCGCGCTGGAAGCAGCAGTCGGAAGTCCCCGACGGTCAACAGTGGGTCAGCAGCCAAGACGGCTCGCAGTTTCATGTCACGGCCGGCAGCGAAGCGTCGTGGCTCCGCTATCGGCACTTTGCCCCGCTGCCCAGCGATTGGGTTGACATGCGGGAAGGCAGATTGCCGGATCGCCTGAACGCCGTCCGCGGGCAGTTGATCATGGACTATTACCCGTACAACGATTCCAACGCCACGCGCGGCAGCTACGCCGGTGACAACACGCCGAGCCAGATCGGGACGGCCTGGGTGGGCGACCTGGCCATCGAGTCCGAAGTGGTTGTCGCGAGTGACCAGGGACAACTGTTGCTCAAGCTGGTCGAAGGAGGCATGGTCTTCGAGTGCCGGTTTGATGTCGCCACCGGCCAGGCATCCTTGACGATTGACGGCGGGCGCGTCCCGTTCACCGCGGACGACGGCACCGTCGCAGACGTCGCCACCGCAACAACCAGGCTGCAAGGTGCCGGTTCGTACTTGCTTCGGTTCGCCAACGTCGACGACAAGCTGTTCCTGTGGGTCAACGAACGTTCCATCCAATTCGATGTGCCCACGACCTTTGCGCGGGAAGACAATGTCCGCCCGGTCTGGTCCCCTGCCGACCCGCTCGACCTGGCACCGCTGGGCATCGGCGGAGAGAATATTGAACTGCAGGTCAATCGCCTGAAGGTGTTGCGCGACATCTACTACATGGCCTTGGATTGGGAACATGATCGAATCGAGTACGATCCGTACGTCAATATCGGCGACCTGTTGAATGTGGCGACCGATCCGCACAGTTGGGCCGAGACGCCGTTGTTTGACGCACGTCGCGAGGTTCGCTTCGAGTTGGACGAGGATCAGTTCTTTCCGATGGGCGACAACAGCCCGCAAAGCAAGGATGCCCGGCTTTGGTCGGTGGCCGGCGACCCGCCGCCGTACGTCGAGCGGAGGTACTTGATCGGCAAAGCACTGTTGATCTACTGGCCGCATGCCTGGCGTCCCTTCTGGCCGAATTTCTCCCGCATGAAGACGATCCAATAACATCGCCGGCGGGAGCCGACAGCCTGCTCCCGATCACCGGTAGTCACGGAGGACGAACCGATGTCACTTCTGGAAGCTCGCGGACTGGTCAAGTCATTCCGCTCGCGGCGCGTTGTGGATGGGGTCAGCCTGCGGGTTGACGAGGGCGAAATCGTGGGGCTGCTCGGCCCCAACGGCGCCGGCAAGACCACCTCGTTCCGCATGATCTGCGGCCTCATCCAGCCCAACGCCGGCCAGGTATTTCTCGGCGATGCCGAGGTGACGAATTGGCCCATGTACCGACGCTGCCGTGACGGGCACATGGGATACCTGGCGCAGGAATCGAGCATCTTTGCCAAGCTGACCGCCGAGCAAAACCTGTACTGCGTGATGGAACTGCTCAAATTCGGACGCCGTGCTCGCCGTGAGCGCTGCAACGAACTGCTCGAACAATTCAAGATCACCCACATCCGCAAGACACGGGCCGGCAAACTGTCTGGGGGCGAGCGGCGGCGGCTGGAAATTGCCCGCAGCCTGGTCTCGGATCCCAACATCATCATGCTTGATGAACCGTTCGCCGGAATCGACCCCGTCACCGTTCAAAATATCCAGGCGATCATTCGCGAACTCTGTAGTACGGGTATCTCGATTCTGATCACCGACCATGCCGCCAGGGAGATCCTGGAAGTGACCGACCGCTGCTACGTCATCAACAAGGGAACCGTGCTCTGTGAAGGGTCTCCCGATGACGTCAAGGAACATCCGGAAGTCCGCCGCATCTACCTGGGCGACATGGACGCTCCGCGAAGCGACGCCTCCACAACCGACTTCCCCCCCGCGGCGACGCCGGCTCCGGACGCACCCGCGTCGGAATCAGCGACGTCCGAAGTTCCCGCATCCCACCTCCGCAAGCGTCCCCGGCGGCGCGACGATCTCTCCTCCGTGCAACCTCGCCGCACGGTACGGCAGCCGGACTGAGTCCCCCGGTATGCGACGTTCATACGAGGCAAGACCGCGCTGGAAGACCGCGCTGGATGACCGCGCTGGATGACCGTGCTGAAAGAGATCGTGCTGAAAGAGATCGTGCTGGAAGACCGTGCTGGAAGACCGTGCTGGAAGACCGTAAAGGAAGAGATCGTGCGGATGAATCATCAGCCGCTGGGCGTTCGCCCCGGTTCGTTCGCTCGGCGAGCAAACCGGGCGCGAACGCTTTCGGCGGATATGCGAGGCGCTGTTGACAGGTTCACCCAGGATCGCCGCGACACCGCTTGTCGTCCTGGCGGCGCGTCGATCGCACCGTCCCCTCCACCGCGTTTCGGCATCGCCACTCCGAATGAGCACCAAGCAACTCAGTAACGGTTGAGATCCTCTTTGACCGCAGCTAGGCTAATGCGCTGCCCATGTCGCTATTCGTCCGACCCGGCCGGTCGATCAATGGCGTGAACCCCGATCGCTCCTGGCCGCCGACCGAACCGTCATGCACGTAGTCGACTATGCCGTCTTGACGCTTCTGATCGGGATGTGGATCGTGGTTGGCTTCGCCACGCGCGGGCGGCAACCAACGAGCGATGAATTCCTGCTGGCCAATCGTGAGCTGGGCTGGCTCCCCGCGGGGTGCTCGCTGGCGATGGCGTTGCTGCCGGTCGTCGGTGTCAGTGGTTCGCTTTTCCTGGGACTCAGCCTGGCAGGCTTGCCGAGCCAGGCGTATCACCAGGGGTGGGCGACGCTGTGGGTGGTTGTCACGATCTGGGCCTGCGTTCCCTTCGTCGTGCACGGCCTGCTACCCTTGCTCCACGGCCTGCGGCTGACGTCCATCTACGAGTACCTGGAGTTGCGATTCGATCGTCGCGTAAGAAGGCTGGCCGAGCTTTCCTTTGTGGTCTGGCGGGTCGCGTGGCTGGCCGGCATGCTGACGCTGGGCTGCCGCCTGATCGTCACGGGGATGGGCCTGCCGGTCTCTTCAGTCTGGTTCATCGTGGGCCTGGCCGGCGTCGCCACCGCCTACACCTCGCTGGGCGGCATGAAATCGGTGGTTGGGGCCAATACGGTTCAACTGATCGTCGTCGGCGTCGCCCTGGCGGCGCTGGTGGGCAGTCTCTGGGTGGCGCTCGAGGGAGGTGCGGGGCGTCTCTGGCAGGTCGCCGGTTCGCTGGAGCGTCTTCACATGGTGCCAACCGCCGTCGACGGTACCGCGGCCTGGTCGTCGCTCAGTCTGGTACCTGCCCTGGCCCTATCGCTGCTGGCCCTGTTTGCGGCGGACCAGGTGACGCTACAGAAACTGCTGGCGACGAAGCGGCTGCGGACGGCGCAGCAGGCGTTCTGCACGGCCGCGGCCCTCCTCACGCTGGCCGCGATCAGCCTGTCCTACCTGGGGCTGGGCTTGTTGGCCTTCTATCACGATCACCCGGCCGCCCTGCGTGCCAAGTGGGTGGCCAACGTCGATCCGGTGAGCCGCGAAGCGCTCGGTGCCGGTTCACTTGCGGCCGACGGTCCCGGTGCGCGACCGTGGCAGTGGGCCAACGACCGGTCGCATCTGGATGCGGGCAACATCGAGACGCTGGTCGCTGAGCAACGATTGCTCAAGCCGAACAGCCGTGAGCCCATCACGGAAACCAGTTCCGTGATCGACGCGGATTCAGCCGAGGGTGTGCGGGCGGAAGGACTCCTGACCCGCTATCCTCCCCAACGGGGCCTGCGGCGGGGCGAGGCTGTCTTGCATGCGCGGGCGGACGTCGAACTGCTACCTTGGTATATCGCGACGCAACTCCCCTGGGGGCTGGCCGGACTGGCGATGGGGGCCATGTTGGCCGCCGTGGTCTCGTCGCTCGACGCCGGCCTGTTGGCGCTCAGCACCGTCGCAGGACCGTACTTGCGGGACCGGTTCCATCCCGCGGCAGCCGCGTCGGACGTGGATCGGGCGGGGCCGGCGGGAGTTCTCGCGCTGGGTCTGACGGTGATGGGGGTCGCAGTCGTCATGCTGCCGGCCGACAGGCTATTGCAGGCGATGCTTGCCGTGACCGGGGTCCTGGCAAGTCCCTTGCTGGGGCTCTTCCTGCTGGGCGCGGTCACACGGCGAACGACCGCGGCGGGCGCGCTGATCGGGGTTCTGTGCGGAAGCGGATCGGGCGGCTGCCTGGTGATGGTCGCGACGACCGCGGGCTGGAAATCGCCCTACTTTCTCCAACAGGGTGCCAACTGGGTGTGGCCGGTAGGGGCCGTCATGACGGTTACCGCCGGCTACGTCGCCAGCCTCCGCTGCGGCGCTCGACCGTCGACGGATCAGTTGCGTGGTCTCGTGCGGGGAATCGGCCGTCCGGGTCAGCGCGAAGAAGAAGTCGTGCCGCGCATCGAAGTGCCCCGGTCGAAGCGGTGGCGATGAGCCGGCCCCGGGAGCGCCGCGTGCCGGTTGCCGGATCGGCGCTCCTCGATTACGCTGACCGTCGCGCGAGAGGAACGCTCCGCGCCGGCCAGACGCAATAGACTCGCATGATTGAGGGATTGGATGAGCGACCCGTATTTCCAGCAACTGTTCGCAGATCGTATTGGCGGTGCCAACTACGGCAAGGGCACGGACATTTACAAGTTCGAAAAGATCAAGCGTGCCAAACGTCAGGCGCTGGCCGACTTTCCTGACCGCGTGTTGCTGGACTTCGGCATCGGGGAAAACGACGCCATGGCAGCCGCGTCGGTCCGGCAACAGATGGCTGAGGAGATCAACCAGCCGGAGAACCGCGGCTATGCGGACAACGGGATCGCCGAATTCAAGGAAGCGGCCGCGCGATTCATGCAGCGGAATTGCGGCGTCGAACTGGACGCGGCCACGGAAGTCAATCACTGCATCGGTTCGAAGACCGCGCTGGCCATGCTCCCCGCCTGCTTCATCAATCCTGGTGACGTCACCCTGATGACGGTCCCCGGCTACCCCGTCGCCGGCACGCACACGAACTACTATGGCGGCAACGTCTTCAAGTTGCCCCTGCTGGCGGAGAACGATTTCCTGCCTGACCTGGCAAACGTTCCGGGCGACGTTCTGCAGAAGACCAAGTTACTGGTGCTGAATTATCCCAACAGCCCGACCGGCAAGACCGCCACGCGGGCGTTCTACGAGCAAGTGATTGATATGGCTCGGGAACATCAATTCGTCGTCGTTCAGGATGCGGCTCACTTGATGTTGTCGTACGACCAGGGGCCCCTCAGTTTTCTGGCTGTCCCGGGCGCCAAGGAAGTTGGCGTCGAGGTTCACTCGATGTCAAAAGGCTTTGACATGATCGGCTGGCGGATCGGTTGGGTCTGCGGCAACCGGCTGCTGGTTCAGGCATTTTCGGATGTCAAGGACAACTGCGACTCGGGCCAGTTTATCGCGATTCAGAAGGCGGCCGCCAAGGCCCTGGACGATGACTCGATCCACCAGGGCGTGCGCAAAAAGTACGAACGTCGTCTGCAGAAGTTGGTGAGCACACTGCAGGCGTGCGGCTTCCAGTGCGAGATGCCGGGTGGGACGTACTTTCTCTACACGCCGATCCCTCGCGGCACCGAGGACGGCACGACGTTCGAGAGCGGCGAAGATGCCAGCCAGTGCCTGATCAAGACGAGCTCCATCGTGACGGTGCCCTGGGACGATGCCGGCCCGTTTCTGCGATTCTCGGTCACGTACGAGGCGGCGGATGAAGCGGCCGAAGATGCCCTGATGGCGGAAACGGCCGCTCGTCTGCAGGCGCTCAAGCTGACGTTTTGAGCGTCCGCCGGTCACGGCTGCCGGCCCAGTCCAGGTCGCTCTGCCGGGCAAATCGTCTGGACTTGGTCGCCCGAGCACTGCCTGCGCACCAGGCGGCTGGTCACGGTCGCCGCGGAGGGAACCGGGGCCCCGGTGTCAGATCGCTTCGATGTGGAGACCGCGGCGACGACGTTCCTTGCGCCGTACGTCATCGATCGTGTCTGCGATCTCGCGCACGTTCTCGATTCCTTTGAGGACCAGTTCGGGATGCGTTCGATCGCTGGAGCTGATCATGATCGAGCCCACATTGACCATTCGTTCGAGCAGCCCCTGGGTGTAGGTAACATCATCGATGTCGATCACCTCCAAGCGATCGGAAACTCGCTTGAGGATCCCCGACTTGTGGACGAAGCGCTGGGTTGTCAATTCATATTTGACGCTCATCTTGCGGTAGACCAGTACCGTGGCAACGTAGATCCAGGGCACGAACATGAGCGGGACGAGGACAAACCAGGCGGCCAGGAAGAAGACGGTGGCCGTGCCGAGCAGGATGGTGATCAGGGCGGCGATCATCCAGCCGCCGATCATCGCTTTGCCGGAGTAGCCGCCCGCCCAAAGACTGACTTCTTCGTCTTCGCTGTCGTCCGTGGCCCCCGGCGTGTTCCGCATCCGCTCCGCCAGGCTGGCTTTACCGCTGGTCCCCTGGTCTCCGGCGGAAGCGGTGCCGCCCGGTGTGAACTCGGGCGCCTTGCCCCCGTCGTCCCCCTTCAAACTGTGACCGCACTTGGCACAAAAAATGGATTCCGCGGGCACTTCCGCACCACAGGCCGAACACTGCATAATCTGACTCCACGTCCTGGCAACCACTGGTCTGTTGACAACTCGGACGCGCATTATACTGGGCATAAACAGAGATCGTTAGACGGCAGCGTGCCGATTGGGGCCAGAATTAGGACCCGTTCCCGCCCCCGCCTGCCGCCCCGCGCGGCCTCCATCTGGCTGCCGAACGCGGGCCGTTCATGTATATTAATGATCCCTGTGCGGCGCTCCGCATTCCGTTGCCCCTGGAGAGGCATGGCTAATCCATGAGATGCCCGTTTTGTCGCACTGACCACGATCGCGTGATGGACTCGCGAACCAGCGAGGACGGCTACGCCATCCGCCGTCGTCGCCTCTGCCTCGACTGCAATCGGCGGTACACGACCTACGAGCGGCTTGAGGAGATGACCATCAAGGTGGTCAAGAAGGACGGCGAGCGTCAGCCGTTTAGTCGCAACAAGATGCGCCAGGGCCTGGAAAAGGCATGTTGGAAGCGGCCCATCAGCGACGAACAGATCGACACGATCATTGCGGCGGTCGAGACCGAAATCTACGGAAAGTTCGAACAGGAAGTCGAGAGTCGGGACTTGGGTACGCTGGTGATGCAACACCTGGGAGCGCTCGACCAGGTTGCCTTCGTGCGATTCGCCAGCGTCTATCGCGAATTCAAAGACGTCCGCGACTTCGTCGACGAACTGCAGCCGATGCTCAAGAAGGGCCCCACGCGTCGCGCGCCATAACAGATTCAAGACTGGTTTCATTCGCCTTGGAGGCAACCGCCGTTGCCGCTATTATGATCACGCCGCGCACGCGTCCGCCAGCGGCGCCAGCAATGCTGCCAGTTGCACCGTACTTCGCCACAACACGACCGTTGCTGCCACGGCCCCTGTTGCATACGGGCCACTATTGCAAACGGGCCACGACTGCACCGGCAACCGTTGCCGTGGCCGGCGAACTGCGGAACCTGGTTGACAGACATCGATCCCACTTGATCAACATCGTTTTGAGCCTTTGAGTCGAAAGTAATGGCATGACCGAATTTCGCACTGAACATGACTCGATGGGGGAAGTCCAAGTCCCCGCGGACGCCTACTACGGTGCGCAGACGCAGCGGGCGGTAGAGAACTTTCCGATCTCCGGCTGGAGCCTGCCGCAACCGCTGATTCACGCCTTGGGGCAGGTCAAGCTGGCCTGTGCCATCGCCAACCGGGACCTGGGCAAACTGTCCGGGACCGGCAAGCGGCCACTCGACGATGCCCAGATCAACGCCTTGCTCGAAGCCTGCAAAGAGGTGGCCGACGGGAAGCACGATTGCCAGTTCCCCATTGACGTTTTCCAGACCGGATCGGGAACGTCGAGCAACATGAATACGAACGAAGTTATCGCGAATCGCGCGATTGAGATCATGGGGGGCGACCGCCTGGCGGCGGAGAAGTCGATTCACCCCAACGATCACGTCAACATGGGGCAGAGCACGAACGACATTTTCCCGACCGCGATCCATGTCGCCACCGCGCAACAGATCAAGAACGGCCTGATACCGGCGCTCAAACGGTTCGGCTCGGTACTCGCCCAGAAGGCGAAGGACTGGGACCAGGTCATGAAGATCGGGCGAACCCATTTGATGGACGCCACCCCGTTGCGGCTCGGCCAGGAATTCGGCGGCTTCGCCCGCCAGCTCGAACTTTCGGTGACCCGCGCCGAGCAGGCGCTGGAGGCCGTGCTGGAACTGCCGGCGGGCGGCACTGCCGTCGGCTCCGGGATCAACACGCATCCCGAGTTCGGGAAACGTGTGGCAGCGGCGCTTGCCGAGGCGACCGGCATTCCTTTCGTCGAGGCGGTCAACCACTTCGAGGCCAACGCGCAGCGTGACGCCGTCGTTTCCTGCCACGGTCACCTGCGGACGATTGCCAACACGCTGTTCAACGTGGCGAACAATATTCGCTGGCTTTCTTCCGGCCCCCGCTGTGGCTTTTACGAGGTCGTCCTCCCGGACCGGCAGCCGGGCAGCTCGATTATGCCCGGCAAGGTCAACCCGGTGATGTGCGAAAGCATGATGCAGGTCACCGCCCGGGTGCTCGGCAACGACCAGACAATCACGGTCAGCGGTGCCGCGGGCGGCCAATTCCAGCTCAACATCATGATGCCCGTCATGGGCCATACCGTGTTGGAGAGTATCCAACTTCTGGCTTCGGTCTCGCAGGCGTTCGTCGATTTTTGTGCCGAAGGCATGCAGGCGAACGAAGCGGGCTGCGAAGCGTCGGTCGAACAAAGCCTCTCGATGGTCACCAGCCTGAACCCCCTCATCGGCTACGAGAAGGCATCGCAAGTTGCCAAGGAGGCCTTCAAGTCGGGCAAGACGATTCGCGAACTTTGTCGGGAAGAAGGCATTCTTCCGGAAGAGACCCTCCAGGATGCCCTCGATCCCATGAAGATGACCGAGCCTCAGGCGTAGGCGCGTGAGGTGCATGCCACTTGGCAATGAACGGAACCGGAGGCGAACGCACACCGGTTGATGACAAACCAGACACGTCGCGGATCAACTCGGTATACGACAATTGATTCAACGGCAACGCTGCTGCCGCGATACCCAACCCAACCCACTCCGGACCAGACTTTTCGCCGCCATGGATCTTCGGCGCGATGGATTCAAAACGCTGCCCGCCACACTCGTTTCAGGGAGGAAACAAGGATGCTACGACGCGACCACACCGGACGGAACGTGGGCCACACCCGGACGTTTCTGGCAGTCATGCTCGGCTGCCTGTTGGCGACCGCACAGACGGCTGAGGCACAATCGGACGCCAAGGCACTGATTGCCAAGGCGTACGCGCAGACCAAGGTTGCCAAGACGGTCGACGAGCTGACCGCCCTCGTGAAGCTCTGCGAACAGGCCCAGCAGGCCGGCGCCACCCAGCGTGAATCGGAGTACCTGACACAACTGCTGGGGTGGGCCCACAACAAGCGCGGTGAAGCGATTTCGGACCAGGCGATCGCGGCCCTGCAGGCGGGCGACCAGGAACAGGCGGTCGCCCTGGACGCCCAGGCACGGGGCGACTTCGAGCGGTCCGTCGAACTTGCCCCGGGCCGCTGGAAGTCGCTTCACAATCGGGGTGTCGCTTATGCGCTGATCGACAAGTTCGTGCCGGCCGTGCAAGATTTCACCGCCGTGATTGAGCTGAAGCCGGATTACGTGAATGCCTGGTTCAATCGAGCTGAGATTCGCTATGAGCTTGACCAACTCGACCTGGCCATTGAAGACTACACGGAGGTGATTCGCCAACTGCCGGACGATTTCGGCGCGCACACCGGACGCGGCCACGCGAACCTGCGGGCCGGCCGGCTGCGGGTGGCGTTGAGCGACTATGAACGGGCCATCCAGCTCGACCCCGCCAGCGCCGACGCGCTGGTCAACCGGGGCCGGGTCCGGCAGCGGCTCGGCATGTGGGAGGCCGCAGCGGGGGACTTTCGCGAGGCGATCGAACGGGATTCAAATTCGGTGGCCGCCTACCAGGCGGCGGCCTGGCTGATGGTCACCTGCCCTGACCGCCGTTTTCGCAACGAGAAACTTGGGCTTCACGCGGCCAAACGGGCGGTCGAGTTAGCCGGCGATGGCGTCACGGCCCAGCACCTCGATACGTTGGCCGCCGCCCTGGCGAATGCAGGAGATTTCGCAGCGGCCCAAGGCCGACTCGAACAGGCCCTGCAACGAACACCGGCCGAAGAACGGGCCGACCTGCAACAACGGCTCGCCCTCTACACCGCTGGCCAGCCGTTTCGCGAACAGGTTCAGGCCGAACCGCCGGCCGCCTCGACCATCCTTACGTCCGGATCGAAGTAGTCTCTGGACCAGCCCCTGCCTGCCGGTCGGCGGCTGGCGGCAGGTCGCGCGGGTTGGGACGAATCCTTGCTGATTTTTCATCGATCATTCGCACGCGTTTCACCGCCGTCAGGGAAAATTGGCACGGCCGGCGTTGGATTCTAGCGCCAATGCCGATTGTGATTTTTACGGGAAGCCGGCAAATCGGGTGGATTTCGCCTTTTCCAGAAGTCGATTAGGTGTAGAATGAGGCGAGTTCGTCTGGCGGGAGCATTTCCGCAGGCGACACCTCCCCCCCAAATCGGTTGGACCTCTCCACCGAAGCGGTGTCGGCCCCACGTTTGTATTGTGGTTCCGATATGCGTGACGCCACGGCAATGTCCGGTAGTTTCCGGGATTGATGTGTCAAAACGTGGCCCTGACCCCCTTTTTTCGCATCCCCAGTGATGTAGTACGAACGATGAGTCTGAGCAAACTGCGAAACATTGGTATTTCCGCCCATATCGATTCGGGCAAGACGACCTTGAGCGAGCGGATCCTGTTCTACACGGGACGCATCCACCGCATGGAGGAGGTTCGCGGCGACGGTGCCGGTGCCACCATGGACCATATGGAGCTCGAAAAGGAACGCGGAATTACCATCACCAGCGCCGCGACCAGCGTGGTTTGGGATGGCCATCCCATCAACCTCATCGACACGCCGGGTCACGTTGACTTCACGGTGGAAGTAGAGCGCAGCTTGCGGGTCCTCGACGGGGCCGTCCTCGTCCTCTGCTCGGTGGGCGGTGTGCAGGCACAGTCCCTCACCGTGGACCGTCAGATGAAGCGGTATCGCGTTCCTCGGCTGGCGTTCATCAACAAGATGGACCGCACCGGCGCGGATCCGTTCAGCGTGTGCGAGCAGATGCGGGATCGGCTCGGCTGCGACGCCATCCTGATGCAGTATCCAATTGGTGCCGGCGAAACATTCGAGGGGGTCGTCAACCTGATCGATATGCAGGCCACCTATTATGATGGCGTCGACGGAGAAACCATTCGGACGACGGAGATCCCTGCCGAACTGAAAGACGATGCCGAAGCTGCCCGCGGCCAGATGCTGGAACAACTGGCGATGTACAGCGACGACATGATGGAGTTGCTGCTGTCCGAGGAAGAAGTTCCCTGCGAACTGATTCATGACGTGCTGAAGAACTCGATCCAGCAACAGGAAGTGACCCCCGTGTTTCTTGGCTCGGCCTACAAGAACAAAGGGGTGCAAACCTTGCTGGACGCCATCGTCCGCTACCTGCCGTCGCCTCTGGAGCGCGAGATTGTGGCCAGCGAGCCGGGTAAGCCGGACGTTGACGTTCCGCTCAAGCCGGATGACAAGGAACCGTTCGTCGGCATGGCGTTCAAACTGGTTGACGAATCGTTCGGCCAACTGACCTTCATGCGGATCTACCAAGGAACGGTCGAAAAGGGCCAGACCTATTTCAATCAACGAACCGGGCGCAAGGATCGCTTCAGCCGCCTCCTTCGGATGCACGCGGACAAGCGAGAAGAGATCGATAGCGCCGGTGCCGGCGACATTATCGCCGTGATGGGAATCGATTGTGCCAGCGGTGATACCTACGCGGCATCGGCCAATTACTGCACGCTGGAAAGCATTTACGTTCCGGAGGCGGTCATCAAAATGGCTGTCACGCCACTCAGCCGCGCCGACTCGGACAAGCTCGGCAAGGCCCTGCAACGCTTCCGGCGGGAAGATCCCACCTTCCGCGTCTCCAGTGACACGGAGACCAACGAAGTGCTGATCGCCGGCATGGGCGAACTGCACTTGGAGATCTACATCGAGCGGATCCGGCGGGAATACGGGGTCGCCGTCGAAGTCGGTGCGCCCAAGGTCAGCTACCGCGAGGCCCCCACGATCGCCGCCGAATACGATTACAAGCACAAGAAGCAAACCGGTGGATCGGGCCAGTTCGCCCATATCAAGGGGCGCCTGGAACCGCTGCCGGAAGAGTCCGAAGAAGAGATCTTCACCTTCGAGGAGTCGATCGTCGGCGGTCGGATCCCCAAACAGTACATCCCTTCGATCGAGAAGGGTTTCCGCGAATCGATCGTCAAGGGACCGATTGCCGAATTCCCCATCGTGGGTGTTGCATCGTTCCTCGAAGACGGCTCGTTTCACGAGGTCGACAGTTCGGACCGCGCCTTCCAGATCGCCGCCCGATCCTGCTTCCGCGAGACCTTCAAGAAAATGAAGCCCGTGTTGCTGGAACCGATCATGAACGTCGAAATCGAGTGTCCGGAGAATTTCCAGGGCTCGGTCGTCGGTGACGTTACCTCGCGCCGCGGCATTATCACTTCCACCGATGTGCGTGACGCCACCGCCAATATTAAGGCGGAGGTGCCCCTGGCGGAGACGTTCGGGTACGCCACTGACCTGCGGAGCATGACGCAGGGCCAAGGAACGTTCTCGATGGAATTGTTCGGCTATCGCCGCACGCCGGCGAATATCCAAGAGGAAGTGGTTGCCGAAAAGAAGCAGGCCCAACTGGTTGGTGCCAAGTAGCGACGGTTCGCAACACGCGCCGCCACCGGATCGACCGTTTCCTGGCGGTCGCCGCGGTCGATCGATGGCGCGACGCTGAATGACCCAGCCTATCGGTGGCGTTTTCCATGCTGCGCCTGCGGCGTTTCGACTGCAGCCGGTTCAGAGTTCGCCACCGTACGCCCGCGACGCGATTTGCGGCGGCGTCCCTTACTGCCCGTTGGCGCCACCGCCGCCAGGCTGTTCAACAGATCAAGCTGCTGGTTGACGAGCTCGCGAAGCTGTCCCATTTCGTCGGCTAACTGTTGCTGCCGCCCGGAGAGCTCGACGCCGTGCGCACTGACGGCCAGGTCAAGTTGGTCGAGCCGTTCGGCGACGGCCGGCGTGGCCGGCAACGTCGCTGTCTTCACGGCCGAATCCTCCTCCTGTCCGCCCCCCAGCTTCCGCTCGCCGAGCCGCTCGACGAGCGCCAGGAAGTCGGCCTCCAGCTCCGCCCGTTCGGCCCGATAGGTCGAGAAGGCGTCATCAATCTGTGTCAGGACGCCGGCCAATCGGTCGGAAGATGCGGTTGCTGCCATGGTAGGTTACCGAGCAAGGTCGCGAAGCGAGAACGAGAAGTGCGAGTCGCCATCTGAAATCTAGGTCACGATTCGGTCGAAATCAAACCGATGGGATGCGAATTCAGCCAGCGGGCGATGGGCGCGGCACGTCGGCCGAAGCGAGGGAGGACACGTTGGCAGACGCGCCGCTCCACTACGGAACGCTCAGCAGCGTGATGCCCGCCCGGCCCGATGCTTCGCCTCGGCGAGCACGTTTCCGAACGCCTGCTACGTCGGATCGACGATGCCGTCTCCCATCATCCGCAGCGCGGTGAGGCTGGGCACAAAGAAGTAGTCTCCGCCCCGTGTTTCCACGAAGGTCGGCATGTCGCCGCAGAGCACGGGGGGCTGTTTGCCCCGGGGATCCGCTTGAATCGTCATCCGGTCATTGCCGCTTTCGTTGACCGAGCGATTGCCCAGAATGGGGTCCTGATCGTTCCCCAGCTTGAAGTCGTTGCCGTAATTGATCCACTGCTGCTGAACGAACTCGAACTGGCGTTCGATACTGGCATTCAGGGCCACGATGATCACGCCGTGGTTTCCCTGGTCGCTGGATCGATCCCGGACTTCACCATAGGGCAGTCCGCGACGAATAATCCGGCGCCGATTGATGAGCGCGCCCGGCGTGTTGAAAGCGCCGGTCTTGCCGAATTCCAGTGAACCTCGCGGGTTGACGCGGCGAATGTGTGCGCCCAGCGGGCAGCGGCTACCGTCAATGTCATCCCGAAAGTCGAATGCCACCAGTTCGAGGCGAAGTTTCTCGTACCGTTCCTGGGCCGCTTTGCCGGCGCCCGGCTGTTTGGCTTCGAGCCGAGCCTGGTTTAGTTCGGCCGCGAATTGATCGGCGGACTCTTTGGTCGGGTAGGTGGCCAACGGCGCGCCGTTCTTCCAGCGGCCGACGAACTTGGCGGAGAGGATCTCTGCGGCGTGCTCGCCAGGGATGGCGGCACTCATCCGCTCGACGTAGGCCTGAAACGTCGCCACGTTCTGATGCAACTTGCGATAGACCATGAAGGTCCCGTTCTTTGCGAAGACGGAAGGGATCGGTGCGGCCGGGTATTCACCCGCCTCGTCGCGATGGCCCAGGACAAACTCGCCGGTGGCGAGCGGCGCCCATCCCGCCTTGGTTTTGGGATCACCGCCGGTCGGCTTGCCCCCTCCAATCACACGGCTGGAATGGCTCCCGCAACCGTCGAAATAGGGTTCGCTGATTCCGTCCGTGTAACCAAAATGCTCTTTCGCGGTGGGCATCCCGTTCACATAAATCGCCGATCCGTCCTGGTAAGACGGGTCATCGCCTTCGTCGCCCACATGTCCGCTCAACTGTTCAACGCCGGCAGAATGCTTCGCGACAAGCTCGCAAAGACGCTGGTAGCCGGCATCCACCGTATTCACCTGTTGCCCGTCTCGTTCGACCAGGCGCCCGTTGATCCAGAGGATCATGTGGACGGGCTGCACCAGGCCGTCCGTATTCCAAATCGGGTCCCAGCAGGCGGGCGCGTTGACCCCGACGTCGCCCACGATATCACGGCGGGCCTTCATCCCCATGGAGAATTCGGGCGGGAAGCTGTGCAACGACTTTTCCGGCACGCCGAGCTGCTTGAGGCCTTCGTAGGTGAATGCAATATTCAACGTTGAATCAGGGATCTGCTCCGGTCCTTTCCAGACCGCTGAATTCGTAATCAGCGGCAGCAGTGCGGTGATCAACTTGCGCGCCTGCGAACCGTCATTCACACGATAAAAAACGTATCGCGACTTGGGAAACCCGTAGCGACCGTAGGCCTTGAGCAGGCTCCCCTGAACGTCTCGCAGATCCAATTTGTTGCTCATCCGAATGCTTCCGTATGGGGGATCAAGGACCTTCAACCACGGCGTCTTTCAACTGCGAAGCGCCAGGTCGCCAAGTGGGGCCTTGCACATTGTCCGGCCGGGTCCGCGCGGCGAATTCTGCAAACGCCGCCTGAAGCTCTGCCGCAGATTTGCCCTGATTGGCAAATGCGAATTTGGAGAATTCCTGTTTCAGGTACAGCCCCTTGAGCTGTTCCGCCAGGGAGACGTCCGTCGAGCCCATGAAGTAGAAGGTCGTCTCGACCTGGCATTTCTTGATGTAGTCGACAAAGCTGCCCGCATCCGTCACCCGATCGAACGCGACGCAATGCTCCCAGATCCGCCGCACGGCGTCGGCGGCGTGCTCCCACATGCCGTGCAGGTAGGTCTCCAAGTCGCCGTGAAAGTTGGACGTGAAGACAAGGTACTTTGATTTCAGATGATCCTCTTCGGCCGGCTTACCCTGGTAGATCAAATCATCCAGGACAAAGAAGCGACAGAGGTACGTATTCGGGACTCGGGCCATCGGACTGCGCTCGTCACACGGCAGGTCCTCCAGTCGGTCGCGTAGAATCGCGCCAAAGCTCCGATTGTCCGGCAATGTGGCGCCGTCCTCGTCAAGCCGGTGCGGCGGACCTCCATTCTTGATCGGGCAGAGCGTCGTCAGGCCGTAGGCGTTTCCTGCGATATTCGGCATGGCAAGGGGTCCGGGGTTCCTGGTCGAGCGGGCGACAACATCCGGTAAGAAGAAGAGATCAGCCGGCGAGCCGCGTTAGCAGGCGGCGTCGGGACGCTCACGCCCGTCGATCGCCGCCGCCGCCAGACTCACGACGGGAGTCGGGGCCATCGTGCTGAGATCATACTGCAGTGAAAGCAAGAGCTGGTCATACTGTTCCTTGAACGCTTCGGGAGACGCGCCTTCCACCTTCCTGGTAAAATCGACCAGTTCCTTCCGGAGATGCTCGGCCGACTTCACATCATTGGACGCCGCCATCGGATAGGCATTGTAATAGTGGCTCGTCCAGTACTGATTGAACGTGATGTAATTGTGGAAAGGACGAAACGGAACGGACTTGGGATACTTGACGTTGCCGCGCCAGAACAGATCCAAGCCACCGGGAATCGCAGATGAAAACGAATCGACATACTGGTCCCAACTGCCGTTGAAATTGCTGAAGAAGAACTCGTAGTGGTACTTCAAGTCTTCTTTGGGTTGCGAGGGATCAAGGTGCGGAAAATCGCCGGGCCGCAAGATGGCCCACCGTGCATAGTGAATCAACGAGAGGGTAAGCAAGCCGTTGAAGCTGGTCGTACGGAACCTGGCAATGAAGAACAAGAGTTTCAGCACCAGCGCCTTGTGCCACGGCAGCGGCGAGATCGTGTTCATCGCGTAGGACTTTCCCGCGATATTCGACATGGCGTGGCTCCCCCTGGCACGCACGGCAGCAAGGCTGCCGGTGGCCTCTCCTGAACACGGTCAAGCAGTGGAATGGCCGTCAGACGGCCCGCCCAACTCCCGGGTCGTTCAATGTTCTTCCGAAGATGCGGCCGGCGCTCCGGACTCGGCACGCTCCGAAGCTGGCAACTCGGAACCCTGTAGCTCGTCGCGCACAATGACGTAGTCGGATGGGGCCTGAATGCCCAGACGCACACCGCCACCAGCAACACGTACGACCGTCACTGTGACGTCGTCGCCGATCATAAGGCTCTCACCGATCTTACGATTGATTACAAGCATGGCTGTGCGCCGGTGATAAAGAGGAATCGGCAATCCGCCCCAACGAACGCTGCGAATGATAGCACTCGAAAAATTCGGATGCAACTAGCTGACCCGCGTCACGCTCCCCCGGCACCCCAGGGAAGAACGCTGGGACAATTCACCCCTCTTCGCAGCGTTCGTTGGGGCGGAGTGCCGATTCCCTCTCTGCCACCTGCCATCTTGCGGTATTGGCAACCGATCGCGTGCCGGGCCTCCCCCCTACCTGCCGACTCGACGCATCTTAACAAGCGGCCAGATTGCCAAGGCAAATGAAATCAGGCAGAAAACGGCCGAAAACGGGCTCGTCACCAGCGGCCAATAGCTCCCGGCCGAACTTTGCAGGCCCGCCCCCAGACTTTCTTCGGCGACGGGTGCCAGGACGAAACCGATCACAAACGGGGCCAAAGGAATCTTGTAGCGCTCCATCAGAAAGCCGACCCCGGCCATCGCCATCATGACCCAGACGTCGAACATGCGATTGTTCAAGGCAAACGATCCCACGACGCAGAAGACGAGAATCGCCGGAATCAGGTAGTTGCGCGGCGCGTACATCAATTTTGCCAACACGCCCAGGGCACCGATCATGATCCCGACCATGACCACATTCGCCACCAGGGCGGTCGCCATGATGGTGTAGACGACATCTGGGTTGTCCCGAAACAGGAGCGGCCCGGGCTGCAGGCCATGGATCACCAGTGCGCCGAGCAAGATGGCGTCGATGACGCTGCCGGGGATCCCCAGGGCGATCAACGGGATCAGGGCGCCGCCAACCGTCGCATTGTTGGCCGCCTCCGATGCCACAATACCTTCCTCGGATCCTTGCCCGAACTTCTCCGGGTCGCGCGACATGGCCCGCGCCGACGAATAGGCGATGACCGATCCGATATTGGCGCCGATCCCCGGAAGAATCCCGACCCAGACGCCGATCAGGGACGAGCGGACCAGGTTGACCGCTTGTTTCAGCCAATCACGGCCTGCCATCAGCATGCCACGCCGAGTGAACGGAGCCTGGTCACCGGGCGCTTCGATCTGACGAATGTCCTGAATCACCTGGCTGACGGCAAACAGTCCGATCAACACCGGCAATAGCTTCAGCCCGTCGCTCAACGGTGCGATCCCCATGGTCAATCGAAGTTCGCCCGTCGCGGGATTCACACCCGGCAGCGTCGCCAGAACTCCCAGCAGCCCGGAAAGCACGCCGCGGCTCAATGACTCGCCGGCAATCGTCGCGATCAGCATCAAGGCCATCAGCGTGAGCGAAAAGAAGTCGAAGGGTCCCAGGCGAGTCGACCAGTTGGCAATCGGCTCGGCCAACAACACGAGGAACACGCATGATATCACGCCGCCGACAAATGACGCGGAAACCCCCAGCCCCAGGGCACGGCCCGGCTGGCCGGCAGCCGCCAGCGGATAACCGTCCAAGGTCGTCATCATGGATGCCGGCGTGCCCGGCATGCGCAAAAGGGTCGCGGAAATCAGCCCACCGCTGATCGACCCGACGTACATCGAGACCAGCAATACCATCGCATCAGCCGGGTTGGGCATGGCAAACGTGAGCGGCAGGGTGAGGGCGATCAACATGGCGCCCGTCAAACCGGGAATCGCGCCCACGACGATCCCCAGCGCAACGCCCAGCACCATCAGGAAACAGGGCCAGGGCGTGACCAGGTACTGCAAGGCGGGCCACAGATTGTGCACCGTTGTCGCAATTCCACTCATTGCATCTCCCGCACCGCTCGACGATTCCGCTTCGCGCGCCGCCGTCAGGGAAGCACCAGACCAAACACTCGACTGAACAGAAAATGCACACCGCACGACATGATGACCGCCACTCCGCCGACGGCCAGCCAGCCCCGCCACCGCCGACCGGTCAACGTACCACCCACGGCCAGGACGTACAGGAAGGTTACCAACCGAAACTCGAGGATGCCGGCCGTCAAGATAGCCAGGTAGGCAAGCGTAAACAGCGTACACCATGCCGCCAGGTCGTTGCGGGACGGCAGCGACGTGTCATCCGCTCGCGGCACCGCCGCCGTACTCCACGCGTTCCATACGACCGCGCAGCCGACCAGCAAGACCAACCCGCCAACAATGGCCGGCACGTTCGGCAACGCCTGCGTCTTCCGCAAATCCACCTTCGCGATCGCCTCGCGCCGCGCATCGACTTCGGCCAGCATCGCGGCGCCGCGCACGACGATCGGATCGGACTGAATCTCAGCCATCCGCTGCTGCACGGCGTCGGTCTGCATCGCCCGCTCCAAGACATCCCCCAAATATTCGATCCGCTCCGGAGGTGTGTTCTTGGGTGCCCACCAGAACTGCATGTTGATATGCGTTACGGCAACCCCTTGCTCGTGACTGGTAGGAACATCGGGAATCGCCGGGTGGCGTTCCGGCGCACAGTAGGCGATCGCCCGCAATCCGGCCGATTCGTAGCGCACAAACTCCTCAATCGAGAATGCCGACACCTGGGCATGGCCGCCCTTGAGGGCGTGCAAACGCTTGGTCCCACCACCCGTCTGGGCAAAGCGAAACGTCGCACCAGGACACGCTTGCTCGAGCATCAAACCGACGAAATGTACCGGTGCGCCCAGGTTCGCGGCAAAGACCAGCGTTTCTGGATTCTCCCTGGCAGCTTCCACCAGGTCATGCAGGGTCCGGAATTCAGAGTCTTCCGCGACGGCAAACACGAGCCCCATTTTGCCCGTGCCGGCGATCGGCTCGAACGCCTCGGGACCGTAGGGCGCCTTGCCAGAATACTTCGCGGTCACGATCGCCTCGTGCAACAGCAAGATCGTGTAGCCGTCCGGACGCGCATTCTTGACACGGCGACTGCCAATCGTCGCCCCGGCCCCGTCAACATTGATGATCACCAGCGGTTGCGGCAACAACCGGTTGTCCTCGATCGCCTTCTTCATGACCCGCGCGAAGGTGTCCGTACCGCCACCAGGTGAAAACGGCACGACCAGCTTGATGGGACGATTCGGGTACGGTTCGCCGGCCAACCGGCCGCGGCAACCGGCCAGCCCCGGCAGCGCGAGTGCGGCAGCCAACATCAGCAGGGAAGACGCCGAGAAGTTAACGCGTTCCAACCGCAGGTCATGATCCTTTCGCCGCCGCATGGTGCTTCGTCTCCCCGCCGATCCAACGTGCGCCGGTCCAACGTCTCCGTCTGGCGTCACGCCCTGCATGCCAACAAGCGTAGGTCATGTTGCGCACGACGGAAAGAGGAGGTCACGCCATCGAGAGGTCGCTGACAAACCACGTTGGGTTGGGCGGCTAACGTCGCCGAACATTGTCAGAACGGGCGCACGCCCGGATCTGGTTCGCTGCCGGCGGTCACGGTTGATACAAGCGGGCAAGTCACCACGATTGAGGCCTCCATGGTGGGAGGGAGGGTGGTGGGAGGGAGGGTGGTGGGAGGGTGGTGGGAGGGTGGAGGGAGGATGGTGGGAGGATGGTGGGAGGATGGTGGGAGGATGGAGACCTTCGGTCAGCCGTTTCGGCGGGGTCGGAGACCCGCGCCGAGCAGTGGTCCGAGAGACGCGCCGTGCAGTGGGGGAGAGACGCGCCGTGCAGAGGGGGAGACCCGCGTCGAGCAATCGGTTGGTGGCCCGGGACGTCCCGCTGCGTGAGCCGATCCTACCCGAACCGGGCGACCAGGCGATCGGCAAGTGCCGGCAGCAAGCGGTCGACCCAGACCAGCAGTTTGCCACCGGCCGAGAGAATGATCTCGTGGTTCCCGCGTCGGATGGCGTTGACCGTCTTTCGCGCGACCACTTCGGGCGACATCGCGCCGGCCGGCAGGTCAGCGTCCGGTCCCGGCCGAGCGTGATCGAAGAATTCGCTGGCCGTCGTGCTGGGGCTGACCAACAAAACATCGATCGCACGACTGACGAGTTCCGCGCGGAGCGCATCACTGAACCCATGCACCGCGAACTTGCTCGCACAGTATTCGCTCTTTCCAGGGACACCGCGATGCCCGAGCACCGAGCTGACGTTCACGATCAGGGGTTGCCGACCTTGCTCCAGCATCGGCAATGCGGCCCGCGTCAATTCGACCAACGAAAAAAAGTTCACTTCCATGATGCGCCGCAGCCGGGCCTCGTCGGCGTCTGCGAAAGGGCCGATTGCGCCGATCCCCGCATTGTTGACGAGCAAGTCCAGCCCGCCAAACTCGCTCTCGGCGGTCGCCAGCAAGCGGGCCCGTAGCGCAGGCTGGCAGAGATCACCGGGCACGGCGGCGATCGGGACACCCAGCGTTTCCACCTCCGCCTGCAAATCGGCCAGCCGTTCAGCGCGACGGCCCGTTGCCACGACACGCACGCCCTGCCGGGCAAGTTCGAGCGAGATCGCCCGCCCGATCCCACTGGTCGCACCCGTCACGATCGCTCGAGCATTCTCCAGCTTGCGGTTGGCCATGACGTTCCCTGTCGCCCGCTACGCGACATCATCCACGTGAGGCAACTCGGTAGAAGCTGGCGGGTCGTCGCTGGACCGATCGCCCAGTGCCGGCGCCGCATGAGGCCGGACTTCCGTCCCGGGCTCGCTGATTCTTCCCAGGTACTTCTCCGGCAGCCGGCAATGAATGACCACTCGCGAGTCGCTATATCGTTGCGACAGGATCTCGCCGTGGGCGGCGATGTACGCCATCAGCTTACCATTCTCCACACCCGTCTCAATGTCGACATTGCGAAACGTCTTGCTCAGTGCGTCACTGACCGCCAGCGCAAACCTGTCCAGCCCCTTACGGGTCGCCGCACTGATCGGAATCGCGTTCGGGTACCTGCGGAGAATCTTCTCCAGCATGGTCTCGGACGCCAGCCGATCGACCTTGTTGAGCACCAGCAGGGCATCCTTTTCTTCGATGCCCAGATCTTCCAGGACGCCGAACACCGCACTGATCTGTTCGAGCACCGCGGGATTGCTCGCATCCGCCACATGGATCAACAGGTCGGCCTGCCTTGACTCCTCCAAGGTCGCCTTGAAACTGGCGACCAGCCGGTGGGGCAAATCGCGAATAAAGCCGACCGTGTCACTCAGCAGCACCGGCCCCCAGTGGGGCAATTGCCAGCGTCGCGTACGCGTGTCCAGGGTCGCGAACAACTTGTCCGCCGCTTCAACACCGGCTTCGGTCAACGTGTTCATCAAGGTGCTCTTGCCGGCATTTGTGTAGCCGACCAGAGACACGGTCATGTTGGCATCGCGGGAGGCCACTTGGCGTTCTCGCCGTTTTTCGACGGCTTTGAGCTCAACACGCAAGTCGTGGATCCGCTTCTCCACCAGCCGGCGATCGACTTCCAACTGCTTTTCGCCCGGCCCCCGCATGCCCACGCCCATCTTGAGACGGGAAAGGTGCGTCCACATCCGCTTCAACCTGGGCAGCGAATACTCCAGTTGAGCCAACTCGACCGCCAGCCTCGATTCATACGTCTGCGCGTGGGTGGCAAAGATATCCAGGATCAATTCGGTTCGGTCGAGCACCTTGACCTTGAGAACCTTTTCCAGATTGGTCGTCTGGGCAGGGCTGAGATCGTTGTCGAAGATCACCACGTCCGCCTGGTGTGCATCGACCTGCATGACCAGGTCATCCAGTTTGCCCTTGCCGAGGTACGTCCGCACATCGGGCCGCTCGCGACGCTGCGTGATGCCCATCACGACCTCCGTCTGAGCCGTCTCTGCGAGCCCTTGCAGTTCCTGCAAAGGATCATCCTCGACGGTATCTTCCGGCAAGATGACGCGCACCAGAATGGCGCGCTCACTGGTGACGCTCTGACTGCGTTCGGTGTCGTACACGAAAGTCCTACTGTGGGGTGAAATAATTGAGTAACTGGTTGTGCGAAACGATGCGCGCCGTCGGCTCACCGTTGTGCTGCGGCTGGACGACGCACTGCCATCGCCAGGCCGGCGCCATCCGGTCCCGCCGCAACGAACCTGCAGGCCTCCGCATGAGGACCTGCTCCAGGCAACCCGGCAAAGAAGAAGGATTAACCATCGAACGGCTGACTTCATTCTAGCGAGGCAGGGCCTTGGGCAATAGCGAACAAACCCGGGCCGCCCTTGAAGGAACAACGATTCAGGGCAAGTCACGGGTCGCAATCGTTGTCCATGAACGACTCCAAAGCGCCGCGCACCTTCGCCGGAACGCGTTGGCGACCGGTACGCCCGGCGATCAACGGAACCGCGGACTAACGCTCGACGATCCGATGAATGCTCCAGGCTCGGCGGATGCCGGCGATTCGGGGTGAAGCAGTTTGGGAAGCGGCTGTCCGCCTGTCGGCCAGCTCATCCACCACCGCGTTGAGGGTCGTTGACCAGCAGTGACACATCGGCGTGGCAGCGGGTTCACGGCCTCACGATCGCATTCATGTGCCCCGCAACAGCTCCGGCAGCTCGCGCCGCCAGGTCTCCAACAGGGGTCGCTGAAGCGCGATATCTTGATCACGCCCCTCAATCAATCGCCGCCGCTGGTCGTCCGAAGCCTGGCGAAAAAACTGCTGTTCGGTAAGGGGTTGCTGCTGGTCGGGGGCGAGTGTCGGTTCCAACCCTCCGGCTACAACGTCCGCCCAATAGTACGTGCGATCCCCGGTCTCCAGCCGAGCGAACACGCGGCACTCAAGTCGAGCCAGGCAGGTTTCCAGCAAAGGGCTGCCCGTAGCACCGGTCCGTATCGCGATGCTGTCGAACTTGTCTCGGTCACGGCCCGACCCGTTAGCGAAATTCCAGGCGACGTCGGCTTGCGCGGCAGTCAGCAGGTGCAGGCCGAACGCGCCGCTTTCGTCCACCAGTTCGGCCGTGTGGTGGTTCGGCGCCAGGCCGATCAAGGCAAGCGGCCGGCTGGCGTCGATGGAGGCCTGGGAAACCCACGTCGCCGTCAGCCCACCGCGCGCAGCGCCGGTCGCGGCAGTCACAATCCAGATCTCACGATCAACGAGCCGAAACACGGACTCGACATCGGCACTCAACGATGACATGAACATCTCCCTGATCAACGGATCGCTCGCCGGTCCTCGCCGACCAACGTGCCGGCCTCACGTCGACGGTCGGTTACCAGTGATCGTTTGCCGGCGTCCTGAAGGCTATTTATACTACGAATCGGCTCGACATCTCCAAAGCCCCGCCGGCAACAGGGGCACATCGCTGCAGCATTCACCAGCACACGCAGGAACCGTTGGTGGCCAGTCGGTTGGGCACAGCAGGCCCTCATCGGGGCGGCCGCCTGGCACCGGTCGGTGCAACCGATCCGACGCCATCTTGGTCGAACTGCAGGCCCCCGCAAGTCCGGAAGGCGGGCCGCCGTGCCGCCGACTCATTTGACTCTCCCTCGATTGGACCCAGGAACGAACTCATGATCTCTCGCCGCCAATTCACCGCTCAAGCAGTCGCCACCTTCGCCGCCCTGCAGTGCACCAACACGATGCGCGCCGCCGATTCGAAACCGCCCCTGTTTCGGATTTCGTTGGCCGAATGGTCACTCCACAGAATGTTGTTTGACGGGAAGCTGGACAACCTGGACTTCGCGAAGACCAGCAAGCAGGAATTCGGGATCGACGCCATCGAATACGTAAACCAGTTCTTCAAGGACAAAGCGGAGGACAAGAAGTACCTGGAAGAACTGAAAACGCGGGGCGAAGATCTCGGCGTCAAGACGCTGCTGATCATGATCGACGGCGAAGGGCGCTTGGGCGATCCCGACGAAAAGAAAAGAAAGCAGGCCGTCGAGAATCACTACAAATGGGTCGAGGCGGCCCGGTTCCTGGGCTGCCATTCCATTCGCGTCAACGCAGCCTCGGATGGCCCCTACGAAAAACAGGTCGCCCTGGCCGTCGACGGCCTGAGGCGATTGAGCCAATTTGCTGCTGATTTCGACCTCGACGTGATTGTCGAGAATCACGGCGGCCTGTCCTCAAATGGTCGTTGGCTGGCACAGGTGATCGAACAGGTGGGCCTCCGGAACTGCGGCACGCTCCCCGATTTCGGCAACTTCAACCTGGGGAACGGCAAGTCGTATGACCGGTATCAAGGTGTCAAGGAATTGATGCCGTTCGCCAGGTCGGTGAGCGCCAAAAGCAATGTCTTCAACGACCAGGGCGAAGAGACGGAGACCGACTTTCGGCGGATGATGAAGATCGTCCTTGATGCCGGCTACCACGGCTATGTGGGGATCGAATACTCGGGAAGCAAGCTGGACGAGTTCGCCGGCATCCGCGCTACCAAGAAACTGCTGGAGCGAGTCCGCGAAGAATTGGCTTAGCACGGCCTATTTTTCAGCCGCTGGCCGCCAAGCGAACGCGGGCCGGCTGATTTGCGCGGCGCGGTGGGCAGGTTCACTGAAATCGACTGCGCCACAGCGGCCTGCGCTGAATCGTTGTCTGTTGGTTGCGATGCTAACGGCGCCCCCGCCAGATGGAGCAGGCCCAGCGCGGCGGCCTCCGCCATTGCGCGACGGCGGCCGCTCGCCCGCCTCCGCCAGCGCCTGGGCAGCATCAGCCTCCAGCCGGCCAGCCCGCAGCCGGCCAGCCCGCAGTTGGCCAGCCATGCGCCGCGCTGCCGGCCTCCTGACCGGCAGCCCCCCCACCCTCTGGCGCCACGCCACCAACGACCGCCCCCCGTTCAGACCGGCCGACTCCCCGACCGCGGCCAGAACCGGGGACATTTCGCTGGACACTTTAGTCAATGTGAAAAAAGGGACTGCCTAATTCTTGTGCACCAAGGCCCGTGCTCGATTTTGAGCACGCCTGCACAAAAACAGTGCACGCCCATCCGATCTCCGTAAGTGCAAGCAATGCAATGACATCCGTGCTGCCCTTGACTTGGGGTAAACGATTTCCTGATTGCGGGTCGTTTTCTTGGGGCCGGATTCCCATCCGTCCAAACGACCACGATGTGTCTACTTGCAGGAAGGAACCGAAATGTCAGATTTGTTTCGCCAACCCACGTCTCACACCAACCCGATGCAGCCGGAACGGCAAATCGCACCCGAGCGACACGAGCCGGAAGCCGGCAGCCAGTCGCAGCCTCCGACAGACCCCCAGAATCAGGTCTACCAGGTCGCCTACCAGCGGTTTCGTGAGAACCCGGACTGGGTAACGTTCTTTCGCGAGTTCCTGGGTGTCGAAGGCGTGGTGCGAAAGACGTTTCAACACCCCAGGGAACTCAGCGAGTTTGAGCGGGGCGACGCCTACTCCGAAATCCAACAGATGGTGGCGACGCTGCGTGGAAGGTCAAAGAACCAGACGGAATGCGACGAGCCGACGCGGGTCATCACCGTCCGGCTCCCCAAGAGCCTCCACGAGTCTCTGCGGGCGGAAGCTCACCAACGGCAAACCAGCATGAACCAGCTGTGCATCTCGAAGCTTCTCCAGGTGATCAAGGACGACCTCGTACCCTCAGACTGACCCAGCCGCCAGGGCCGCTCCCGCGACACGCTCGCGGGCATCCTCGGACGCCGTGGCAGGGATGCCGCGACCGTTCCCGCCGCCGACGTTTCCGCCACCCAGTGGCGGAGGGCCCATTGCGCGCTGCCCGGCCCGGTCAGCGTGTCGGTCGGCCAACGAAAAAGAGGGTCTCAGAGCCGACATGTAAGCCGGGTTCTGTCCACGCCGCGTGTGACGCGACGCGTGACGATCATTTATCTAGGGCGCTGATTGCTCAACACCTCGTGCAGCCTACCCGAGAGTGATGGCGGGCCGGACCGAACCGCAGCGAAACCGAGATTCCGCTTCCCCTCTGTTTGGCCTTGCACCGGGTGGGGTTTGCCAAGCCAGCCGAGTCACCTCGGCTGCTGGTGCGCTCTTACCGCACCCTTTCACCCTTACCTGTGCCGTGCCGAGCAAGCTCGGGACGGCCATCGGCGGTCTGCTCTCTGTTGCACTTTCCCTGACCTCGCGGCCGGTCGGCGTTACCGACCACCCTGCCCTGCGGTGCCCGGACTTTCCTCTGGCCATCGATCTGACCAGCGACCGTCCCATCGGCTCCGAGACCTCCGGCAACTTAGACCAATTGGCCGGCCATGGTAAGGGGCCAACAAGGAGGGAGCGTGAAGGGAACCGTCGATTTCATCGGGCCGCGTTTTGTGCTGCCGATATGGTGGGTGGAGACCTTCGGTCAGCCGTTTCGGCGGGGTCGGAGACCCGCGCCGAGCAGTGGGGGAGACCCGTGCCGAGCGGTGGGTCGGAGACCCGCGCCGAGCAGGGGGGGAGACCCGTGCCGAGCGGTGGGTCGGAGGTCCGCGCCGAGCAGCGCGGCGAGCCGTTGTGCTGGCCGGCCACGGGAAAGGGGCGCCGACGACGTTCCGCAGATCCCGACCACTGGATCGCGGAAGTCGTCCCTGGCACCTGTCTCGATTATTCGACCGGCACGAAACGATGAATCCCTCGTCCCGTGTTGGAGACGACCATGAAATAGACTTCACCGTCCTCGGCTTCTCCAAACGAAATCACCGCCTGCCCGTCCGAGTGCAGGGCATGATTGGAGACAACCGACTTGGCGTCGCGGTCATAGCGGAGCGCCCAAAGACGACCGGTGACATAATCCGCATACAAGTAGGCTCCCACCAGTTCCGGCAATCGTTGGCCGCGATACACGTAACCGCCGGTGATCGATTTGCCGATTTCGTGGTCGTAGGTCCAGATAGGATCGATCAGGTGAGGATCGGGGCCGCTCCCGTGGGCGCCGAACATCTGACTCCCTTCGCGCAGGTTCCATCCATAGTTGCCGCCCCGCGTAACCACGTTGATCTCCTCCCAAGTATCCTGGCCCACATCCGCAACCCACAGGTCGCCCGTCTCGCGGTCGAAGCCAAGCCGCCAGACGTTGCGGAGCCCCAGGGCCCAGATCTCACCTCGCGCCTGAGAATCACCCACGAGCGGATTGTCTTTGGGAATCGCATAGTTCTTCCCGTCAGCCCGGTGGTCGACATCAATCCGCAAGATCGACCCCAGCAAGGTCGACTTGTCCTGGCCGTTACCATGCGGATCGTTACCGGCCCCGCCGTCACCCAAGCCGATGTACAGCATGCCGTCCGGGCCGAAGGCGATGGAACCGCCATTGTGGTTCCAGTACGGCTGGTCGATCACCATCACATCCTGGGCGGAAGCGGGGTCCGCTCGGTCCGCATCCTGGCTGGCAACCTGATACCGCTGCACGACGGAGACCTTCTCACGATCACGGGGTGTGTAGTAAACGAAAAACTCGCCCGTCTCCGCGTACTTCGGATGGAACGCCAGCCCCAGGAACCCTTCTTCGTTCTGGCGGTCGCTGTACTTGACCTGCTTGGAGAGGTCCAGAAAGACCTTCGTCTCGGTCGCCTGCTGGTCGTTCTCGAAAACATAGATGACGCCCCGCTGGGTCGCCACGAAGACACGATTGCTGCCGTCACCGGCGTGCGTCAGAACAATGGGCCGCATCGGCTGCACCTTGCCGTCATCATTCACCGGTTCCCAGCCGCTCCATTTCAGATTCGGAAAAGCGACTTCCGGCTTGTAGGCCAGTGTGCCGTCAATCGGATTCAGCTTGTCGGTATCGCCATCCAGCCGGCGGATCTTGATATTCCGATAGGCGACGCGGTCCCCGTGGTCCTGCAGGCAGATATTTCCGCTGGTCGCTTTGCCGAATTTCTCCCACTGGGAGAACTTGCTCTTGGCGACGCGTTGGTCCCAGTCCTTACTACCTTTCTGGTAACGCGCGTAGCGAACGCCGTTCAGGTGCGTCGAGCAACCTTCGGGAGTGATGCGAATCCGCAAGTGATTCCACTGGCCGGCCGGCTTGGTTGCGTCCACCGGAGACGGATAGAGTTGATACAGCCAACCACATTTCTGCGGGTCGCGGCCTTCGACATTGTCTTGGATCTGGATCTCCGGACCGGTGAAGTACGGCGCCCCGGAAACGGACTCGTCGACGTGGTACATGATGCCGCTGTTGCCGCCCGGAGAGATTTTGAACTCGATCGAGAGCTCGAAACTACCGTACTCGTCCACCGTGACGATGTCGCCCGCACCGCCGGCGACCCGTGTCAGCGCGCCTTCCACAACCTTCCAGCCGTCGGAAATCCCCTCCTTGGCGAAGTTTCGCCACCCGTCGGTCGTCCGGCCATCGAACAACAGCTTCCACCCGGCCCGCTGCTCGGCGTCCGACAGCGAATTCGGTGCTTCTCCATAGGCCGCCAGCGTGGGAATCCAGAGCCCGCAGGCGACGGTTGCGAGCAAGACCTTGATGAACTTGTTTCTCATGAGCGACAAAACCTCCGATGGAAGAACAAACAGGGAACCGGATATCCGAGAGGAACTCCGGCGAAGAATCTTAGCCGGGATGCCCCGGGAACGAACAACAATTCAGTGCAAATCGCGGTGTCGCAGCCATCTGCGATGAACCTACTCAATACGCCGCGCAGATCAGCCGGAACGCGTTCGCGTCGGGTTTGTGCAGCTTTCGACTGAACCGGGACTAACGCCCAACGGCTGATGAATGATCCGAAATCGAATGCGCGGGCTCGGATGCCGCGCATCGGTCGGCGCGGCTAGTCGTCCAGTCGCATCAGTTCCACCTTGCGGAACTGCACCGGATGGCTTTCGGATTGCAGCGAGATGGTCCCGCCGGACAGCATCAGTTCGCCATCCTCAACCAGCTTCTGCGCATCCTTGTCGCGCGGGTCCAGTTGCGGTCGCTCGTACGCCAGGACCACATCGCCGTTGATCATGTGCTTGACCAGCTTGTTACCGCGGACCTCGATCTCACACGTGACCCACTGTTCGCCGTGGTATGTCTGGGAAGTCGAGGAGGTGCAATGGCGGGTCACCAGCTTGCCGTCCATGACGACATTTGTCCCTGGCGTGCAGAGATTCCCGGTCGTCCGCTCATCAACTCCGTTGCCGCCCAACAACTGCACTTCGATAGAAACGGGAAACTTCTGATCCTTGGTCATCGACTGCGGTGACTGCCCGTGCACCATGATGCCACTGTTGCGCGTCGCCCAACCTGGCCCTGCGGCCACCTGCTGGCCGATAAATCGATACTCGAGCCGCATCCGGTAATTGGAGAATGGTTGCTCATAAAAGAGGTGCCCGAATTGCTCGTCAAATGTCTCGTACTGGTCATAGGACACGGTCAACAGGCCGTCGACGACGCGAAATGTATTACCGAAGTTTTCGCCCACGTCGTGCCCGGTAATCTTCGGCGTCCAACCGGTCAGATCCTTGCCGTTGAACAATTGAATCCACTTGCCTTGATCGGCTGCCGTGGCGGTACCGGCAGCCAACACGACCATTGACACAACGACGGTGGCTCGACAGAACTTCATGAGACGACTTTCGGTTAGGGGGCGAACCAGCGCAGTCGCGCCGACTCCGTGGCGGGGAAGACCAAGAACAACTCGATGGAGACTGCCGGCGGCAGCGGCACGCACACCACCGCCCTGGGGACAAGCCCATCAGCCAGACCACAGGCAGCCGTGCGGTCGCTGCCTGGCCAGAAGTCGACATGCTCCTCGGCCTCTGGCTATTCTGATGTCCGGGATCGCACGGTGCAACTGACCGCTGGCCCGGCGCGAGCCGTCGACGCGCGGCGCGTGGCGTTCGTGCCGCCGGCCGACCGATGGGAGCCGCCACACGGACCGCAACCCGACAAGCGTGAGTGCAACCGAGCTGCGGTCGTGCGTCACGCAGTCCGCGCCCTGCGCGGGGGACACGGCTTGGCTGGGCGATCGCCGATCATCGAGCGGACGGTTCTTCCTCTGCGTCAAGGGCTACCGCTCTGCCGCCGAACGAAGTGGCGCGCCTTCGAGCCCGGCCATCTTCCACGACGACCATGATCGCCTCCACATCCGGGACACCTTCGATGAACGCCATCCCCCGTTCGATGCCCATCACGCTGACTGCCGAGGCAAGTGCGTCGGCGGTCATTCCGTCCGGGGCAATCACGGTCACGCTGCTCCGGTCGGTCAACCCCAGCCCCGTATGGGGATCGACGATGTGTGAGTACCGCTTCCCTGCCAATTCAACGTACTGCCAGGCGTCGCCCGACGTCGCGACCGCACCTTGCTGCAGCAACAGAATCTGGCTGGGCGGTCGCCGCGCATCCAGCGGCGCCACGCCGACTCGCCAACCTGGCAAACCTGGAGGTGGAAGACCGGCGACGACATCCCCGCCGGCATTGACGAGGACTCGTGTGACACCGTGGCGTCTCATGGCGGCGATCGCTTCGTCTGCCGCGTAGCCCTTGGCGATACCCCCCAGGTCCAAGCGCATGTCGCCGCGTGTCAACTCGACGGTCCCCGGCTGGTCACCCACCCTCATGTAGCCGTAACCGGTTGCCTGTTTGGCTGCCGCCAGCAGATCTGCTGCGGGCAACTGTTTGCGTCGCCGGGCCCGCCTCCAGAGTTTCGTTAGCGGGCCGACCGTAACATCGAACGCCCCGCCCGTCTGGCGACTGAATTCCTGGGCGCGTGCCAGGACGCGGTACGTATCAATCCCAACCCGCCGTCGCACGGGCGAAGCGGCACTCAGTTGACTGACTTCGGAGTCCGCCCGATAGTCGCTCAGCAAAGCATTCAGTTCAGCGATCCGTTCGAAGGCCTGTCCGAACGCCGCGTCGGCCGTCGCTTCATCTGCGGCATAGAGCACGATCTGGAAGGATGTGCCCATCTGAAACTGGGTCCGTTGGTAGCGTGTCAGCGGCGAACTCTCGCCGGCGGTCGCCGCCAGCAGGGGCAGCACCAGCCATGAGTACGTTGCAAACATGTTGATCTGCTCCTGTCGGTGGCTAGGACGTCACGCACGATGAGCGACGTTGTCCCCCCGGGCCCGATCCCATGGCCCCTCAAAGAACGCGGCGGGCCCAACTTCCATCCATTCACCGGTGCGGACACGTGGCCTTGTTGATGAGACGTTCCCAAGTTGGCCGGGTCACGGCCAACGCGGGAATGTGCCGACATCCGGTTCGCCGCCCCGCTTGACGCCCGCCAATCGTTGCGTGGACCGTGCGCGCACGTCACCTGCACAAGGCTCCATGCAAAGTACTTGACGATTCCCCTCGAGGGCAAGAAACCGGGCCCAGGTTTTCACCCATCGGCGGTCGGCAGGAAGTCGGCAGCCGCCCACGCCCCCCTCCGCAGGCTGGTTCTGGTTGATTGAATCCGAACCGCAGGGCGGGTATGCTGAAGGGCGAGAAACAGCGGCTTTCTTTACCGACGGCATGACGTTATGCACCGCATGACCTCCGGGATGGCGAAAGAACGACTGCCTCGCTTCACCTGGAGCTACCGTTCGCGGACGACGGCTTCGGGCTGCTACCGTCCGGCACCGGTGGCGACGTTTAGTAAGTTATTGATGACGCGTTCCTTAGTCGAAATACAAAAACAGTTTGCCCTGAAGGAGAAGATTCAGCATGGCTGACAAGAAACAGGATAAGACCGACGGTGGCTCGTCCCGGCGAGATTTTCTCAAGAAATCGTCGTTGCTGGTGGCGGCCGGCAGCACGGTCGTTGGCGGTTCCCTGAATATTGCCCGCGCCGCACATTCGTTTGGTAGCGACACGATTAAGATCGGCCTGGTCGGCTGCGGCGGGCGTGGTACGGGCGCCGCCACACAGGCGCTCAACACCATGGCAAAGTCGAGCATTCAGCCCAACGGCCAGGTCAAGCTGATCGCCATGGCGGATGCCTTCGCGGATCGCCTCCAGGGTGCTTACCGGGGGATCAAGGGCAAGCATGGCGAGCACGTCGATGTCCCGAAAGATCGCCAGTTCGTCGGCTTTGACGGCTACAAAGGTGTGCTGAGCTGCGACATCGATCTGGTCATCCTGGCCACGTCGCCCGGCTTCCGGCCGCTGCACATTGAAGCTGCCGCCGAAGCGGGAAAGCATATCTTTGCCGAAAAGCCCGTGGCGACCGATGCCGCCGGCGTTCGCCGAGTCCTCGCGGCCAATGAGATCATCAAGGCGAAGAATCTGGCCTGCGCGATCGGCCTGCAGCGTCACCACGAGAAACGCTACATCGAAACCATCAACCGCATCTGGGACGGTGCCATCGGCGACATTGTCACCACCCGGGTCTATTGGAACGGTGGTGGTGTCTGGGTTCGACCACGCAGCGAAGACCAGACGGAACTCGAATATCAAATGCGCAACTGGTACTACTTCAACTGGTTGTGCGGCGATCACATCAATGAACAGCACATCCACAATCTGGATGTGAGCAACTGGTTGTTGCAAGCTTACCCTGTCGAGTGCAATGGGATGGGCGGTCGTGAGGTGCGTAACGGCGCCGATCACGGTCAAATCTTCGACCATCACTTCTGCGAGTACACGTACGCGAACGGTGTCAAGATGATCAGCCAGTGCCGCCATATCAAGGGCTGCTGGAACAACGTCTCCGAGCATGTGCATGGCACCAAGGGCTATGCCGATCTGAGCGGCAAGATTTTTGGCTCGAACGGCGAGAAGATTTGGGAGTATGGCAAAGGCGGCGGCGGCGGCCATCAGGAAGAACACTACGACCTGTTCGCCGCGCTTCGCCAAGGCGAACGTCCCAACGAATGCGACTACGGTGCCAAGAGCACGATGACCGCCATTCTGGGACGAGACGCCACTTACTCGGGCAAAGTGATCAAGTGGGACGACGCGATCAACAACAAGCAGGCCCTGGCCGACTTTGACGCGTTCCAATCCATGTCCGACGAGGCCCCGATCAAACCGGACGACGAGGGCAACTATCCCGTGCCCGTCCCGGGTTCGACCAAGACGATCGTCTCCTGACACGGAGACGCGAACGCAGCACGCCGTCACAAGCCGGCCACCTGGTGGCCGGCTTGTTTCGCGCGCCGCCGAAGAAATCCGCCCGATGCTAGCTCGGTTCCGTCCCGAATCCGCAACGCATCCCTGCAAGTCACCGTGTCGCCGTCATTTGCGGTGAGCTTGCCGAACACGCCGACCGATCAGCCGGTACGCATCGGCGCCCGGCTTGCTCTACGCTCAGCGAAAACGGGGCGAACGCCCGGCGGATAAGGCACGAACCAGGCGAATGCTGCTGGCAGCGTGGCAGGCACGCGTGCGAGGCACGGGGCGACGAACGGCTCGCCCCGGCGCTTCGCGCGAGGTCAGTTCTGACATTGACCCTCGATGGGCTTCCACTAAAATGCCGCGGTTCCGTAGCTTACAACGGTCCCCCGGTCTCGTCCGCACGCTCCGGGAACGTGCTGCGGCATCGCCGGTAATGCTCTCTCCTTGAAGTAGTTTTCATGCCTGACGATCCAAATCAGAACGATACTTCCTCGCCACCGGCCCCCGGGGAAGACCGCAGCGCGCTGGAAGCCGCCCGGCGCGACAAGCTGGGTAAAATCGCCGAACTCGGCCACGACCCTTGGGGCGGCCGGTTTGATGATCGCCAGTGGATTGGAGAGATCACGGCGCGGGCGGGCGAGGTTTCCTTTCAGACAGAGTCGGGGGACTCGATCGAAGTTCCCGAGCTGACCAAGGTGGAGGTCACCGACAAGAAGTCGGGGAGGCCGATAACCCAGTGGGTCGTCGGTGAGGATCAGGTCCCCTTTCGGCAGTGGATCTCCGAGTTCGGCAAGGGAGAGTTTGTCGGCCCCCAGGTGCGGGCGGCGGGCCGCGTGGTACTCAGCCGCGACAAAGGGAAGCTGCAGTTTATTGATATTCAGGACATGACGGGCCGGGTCCAATTGTTCGTCGGCAAACAGCAGATCGGCGAAGAGAATTGGGACCTGGTGAAGTGTGTCGACCTGGGTGACATTGTCGGGGTCGACGGCCACCTGCGTCGCACCCGAACCGGCGAACTGTCAATCTTTGCGGACAAGATCCACTTTCTGACGAAGACCATTGAGCCACCGCCGGAGAAGCACAAGGGGCTGACGGATCCCGAACTGCGTCAGCGGATGCGGTACGTCGACCTGACTTACGGCGAGGGCGTACTCGATCGGTTCGTGCAGCGCACCAAAATCGTGCAATCGATCCGCGGCACCCTGGCGAAGGACCACTTTCTGGAGATCGAGGGGCCCACGTTGCATTCGATTGCCGGCGGCGCCGCAGCGCGCCCCTTCGAGACCCACCACAACGCCTTGGACCTGGACCTCTACATGCGAATCGCGCTGGAGCTGCACCTCAAGCGTTTGCTGGTGGGCGGGATGGAACGCGTCTACGAACTTGGCCGCGTCTATCGCAACGAAGGGATCAGCCCGCGACACAACCCGGAATTCACCATGCTGGAGGTCTACCAGGCATTCGGCGACTACGGCTCGATGATGGACCTTACCGAACGGCTGATCATCGATGCGATCGACGCGATCGGTGGCGGGTTCCAACGCCCGTGGGGCGAAACGACCATCGACTTCACGCCCCCGTTCGCTCGTCATACCTATCACGAGTTGTTTGCCGAGCAGACCGGTGTCGATCCGGAGGACCACGCAGGCGCCGCGAAGGCTGCAGCCGAGTTGGGCTTCGAGACCGCCAACAAACACCCGGATGTGATCAAGAACTTTCTCTTCGAGGAGAAGGTCGAAGACCTCCTGAAAGGGCCGGTCTTTGTCATCGACTATCCCGCCAGCATTTGCCCGCTCACCAAGCGAAAGCGCGATGCTCCTGAGATTGCCGAGCGGTTCGAGTTGTTTATTGAAGGGATGGAGATCGCCAACGCGTATACAGAATTGAATGATCCGGATTTGCAGGAACAACTCTTCCGAACCCAACTGCAAGGGCTCTCCGAGGAGGACTCGATGGCGCGGATGGACACCGACTTCATCCGTGCGCTTCGCCACGGCATGCCGCCGGCCGGGGGGCTGGGCGTAGGCATCGATCGGCTCGTGATGCTGTTGACCAATTCACAAACCATCCGCGACGTGATCCTGTTTCCGCTGCTGCGCCCGGAGGCGAGCTAGCGCGGCGCGGGTCTCCAGATGATCTTCGCCCTGAGATGTCGATTGCCCTGGCTACGTTCAGGCAACAACGGCGGGTGGGCAAGGACAAGGAACCTGCCACCTTTCCGCCCGCACCCATCCGATGACGAGACAAGACACCAGGTAGGACATTAACCAACGACGGCGCGCAACGACGCTCCGCTGACGCGGGGCAACCGGACGTGGACGTTCGGAGCTGCCCGCGGTCCAAACGCCAAAGGATTGGCTATGTATAAGATGCTCCTCTCGTGGCGATACCTGCTCACTCGCTACATCGCCCTGGCTTCCATCATCAGTGTCACCCTGGGCGTGGCGACGCTGATTGTCGTCAACAGCGTGATGGCGGGCTTCACGCGCGAGATGAACGACCGACTGCACGGGATCCTCTCGGACATCGTCTTCGAGAGCGGCTTGGACGGATTCCCGGATGCGGAATGGCACATGGATCAGATTCGCGCGGAGATTGGCGATGAGATCGCCGGAATGACGCCGGTCGTCCACGTGCCGGCCTTGATCCGCATGATGGTTCGTGGCGAGTACCACACTCGGCAGATCAATCTGATCGGGGTCGACAAGGAAACCTACGCCAACGTCAGCCAGTTCGGAGAATATCTGCAGCACCCGGAGAACCGCCGGCAGCTCAGCTTTCTACTTCGCGAAGGCGGCTACGCACCCGAGAAGGCGGACTTTCCCGTTTCCGGATGGGAGCACCGCAGAGTGCGGTCCTCGCTGGACCTCTCTTCCCATCGGCATTCCATCCCGAACGCCGGCAGCGAGTCGGCGGACCCGACGGTGGAAGACGCCGCGGTGGCCGGCGCCCCGCCCGCAGACCCCTATAGCACCACCGGCGGCAGCTCGCAGGCAATGGTCTTCGACCCGACTCAAGAACAGCATACCGGCATCATCATCGGAATCGCCCTTTGTACCGTCCGGGCACGGGACGAGGCGGGAAAGGTGCAGGACTACTACCTCTGTCGCCCAGGCGATGACGTCGAAGTCATCTTTCCGACGTCCGGTGAATCAATGAAGGCGGCCAACGCGTTCTTCACCGTCGTCGATTTCTACGAGAGCCAGATGAGCGAGTACGACTCGAGCTTCGCATTTGTCCCGCTGGAAAGCCTGCAAGACTTGCGCGGCATGATCGATCCGAGCACCGGGGTAAGCAAGGTGAGTTCGATCCAGATCAAACTCAAACCGGGCGCGGACCTCAACGCCGCCCGCGACAAGCTACGCGCCCGCTTTCCTCAAGAGCTCTATCCGTACCGCATTGAGACCTGGAGGGACATGCAAGGCCCGCTCCTGGCGGCCGTCCGCCTGGAGACGACCATCTTGAACATCCTGCTGTTCCTGATCATCGCCGTGGCCGGCTTCGGCATCCTGGCGACGTTCTTCATGATTGTCGTCGAAAAGACCCGCGACATCGGCATCCTCAAATCGCTCGGCGCACCCAGCACCGGCGTGATGAGCATTTTTCTCAGCTACGGCGTGTCGCTGGGGGTTGTCGGCTCGGGCGTCGGCATGGTCCTGGGACTGCTCTTCGTCTGGAACATCAATGAGATCGCCGGATTGCTGGAGACGGTCACCGGTCAGGAGGTGTTTGACCCGACGGTCTACTACTTCCAACAGATCCCGGTGGAGATCAATCCCTTCACAATTGCCTGGGTGACGGCGGGTGCCGTCTTGATTGCCGTACTGGCCAGTGTCTTGCCAGCCGTTCGCGCCGCGCGACTGCATCCTGTTGAAGCGCTCCGTTACGAATAGTTCCTTTAGCGGTGCGTCAACCTCGCGTGCCGGGAGATCGCTCGATGAACAGCTTTTTCGACCTTGCCTCCAAACAACACCGCGGCCGCCAAGACGCCTCGGGACCGCACGCGGTATTTTCACATCCGGCGGCCCCCGTCGATCCGGGCGAAGCGGCGGGGGGTGACGAACCGGCGGACATGTCCAGGCCAACCAACGGTTCCCCGGACAGCATCGCCGACGTCGATGCCGAGCCAGCCGGTGCCGCCGATCGGCAGCACCGTGCCGCGCCGCAACCGGCCGGCAAGCCCGCGAGCGCGTGTCCGCTGATGGCGGCACACGGTCTTTCGAAGAGCTACTGGAAGGGAAACCACGAAGTCCCCGTGTTGCAGGAGGTGGACTTCGAGGTGCAGGAGGACGAGTTTGTTTCGATCATCGGACAGAGCGGTTCGGGCAAAAGCACCCTGCTGCACGTCCTGGGCACGCTCGACGCACCCGACGCCGGCGAAATCCACTTTGACGGCCAACGAATCGACGTTCTTTCGTCCAGCCGCCGCGACAAGCTGCGGAACCAGCAATTCGGGATGGTCTTTCAGTTCTACCACTTGCTGCCCGAGATCACGACATTGGAAAACGTGTTGATGCCCCTGATGATCGCCGAGGGCGCGTTGAGCTATTGGCGGCGAAAGCGGGAATTCACCGAGCGAGCCAGGCAGTTGTTGGAATTGGTGGGCATGTCCCATCGGCTCGACCATAAACCGCGCGAACTCTCCGGCGGCGAGATGCAGCGGGCAGCCATTGCTCGATCGTTGATTGCCGAACCGCGATTGTTGCTGGCCGACGAGCCGACGGGGAACCTGGATCGGCAAAATGGTGAGGAAGTGATGGAAATTCTGCGAACCTTGAATGCCGAACAGAACCTCACTATAGTCATGGTGACCCATGACGCCGGAATCGCGGTCCAGGCGGACCGTACCGTTCGCCTGTTCGAGGGGCGCGTGCAGTTGGCTTGAGGCTGTTCGGCTGCAACGGACCTCCCCGCCCCGTTTCGCTCGGCCTGCAGGTGATCCAGCGTATCAACCGTCTCCCCCCCACCTTTTGGCAGTCGGGCTCGGCCTGGCGATTGAATCGATGCCGCTCCAAATCTATATCGACGGACACTACTACGATAAAGAAGACGCCAAGATCAGCGTCTACGATCACGGGCTGCTCTACGGCGACGGAGTCTTCGAGGGGATGCGCAGTTACGGCGGGCAAGTGTTCCGGCTGGAAGAACACTTGGATCGGCTCTGGAAATCGGCCAAGGCAATCTGCCTGGAGATCCCACTGTCCGCACAGGAAATGGCAGACGCCGTCAATGCAACGCTCAAATTAAACGGCATCCAGGACGGTTACATTCGGTTGATCGTCACCCGTGGCGCGGGAGCACTGGGCATCGATCCATTCAAGTGCAGTCACCCCCAGGTGATCATCATCACGGATTGCATCACCTTATATCCGGCCGAATTCTACGAGAACGGGCTTGAGATCATCACCGTGGCCACGATCCGCAACCATCCGGCCGCACTCAGCCCCCGCATCAAGTCTCTGAACTATCTCAATAACGTGCTTGCCAAAATCGAAGGGCTGCAAGCCGGCTGTGTGGAAGCCCTCATGCTGAACCACAACGGGGAAGTTGCCGAGTGTACGGGAGACAACTTCTTTCTGGTCAGGGACGGGCAAGTCCTCACGCCGCCGGTCGAGGCGGGGATCCTGGAAGGCATCACACGCGATTTCGCGATTGAACTGGCCCGCGAAGAAGGCCTGCCGGTTCGCGAGACCACCCTCACCCGACATGACGTCTACATTGCCGACGAGTGTTTTCTGACAGGAAGCGCTGCCGAGATCATTCCGGTGGTCAAGGTCGACAGCCGCGTCATCGGCGATGGCCAGCCGGGCCCCATCACGCGAAAGCTGACGGCCCGCTTTCGGCAGAAGACCGGGTCCTGAATGCCGGGTCGGCCGGATCGCGTTCGCATCCGGTTTGCTCGGCAATCAACGGAGCCGGTGGTGACGCCCGACGGCTGGTGGATGACCCGAGTGAACCCACACTCCCGAATTCCACACTTCCGTAGGTCATGCTTTGCATGACATTCCATGCTTGACTCGATCCGCTGCCGCACGCGTGATGCCGATGCCGGATGGCCGGATGCTTCGCGTGACCGACGCTGCGGCGAAAGCGATCCGGTCACGTGTCATCCGTCGTAACGGTCACGGTCAAGGTACGCAGGCGGTGATGCGTGACTGAAGTTCGTCGACCGTCGCGCCCGCAATCAGAAACCGCTTCTGCGACGAAGTCCCGCCGCTGACCAGTTCGATCTGTGACTTGCGGAGCATGAGTTGTTTTGCCAGCACCGCGACGATTGCCCGGTTCGCTTTGCCTTTTTCCGGCGCCTGCGTGACGCTGACTTTGAGTGCCCCCGCGTGCTCGCCCTGGATCCCGTTCTGGCGGGCGCCGGGTTGCGCTCGCACCGGCAGCAACACGCCCCGCTCGTGCCGTCCCAGTTCGATCACCCCGCAACTCCTTCGAACAGGGCGGAACCAACCCGGACCATCGTGGCCCCTTCTTCAATGGCGACTTCGAAGTCCCGGCTCATGCCCATCGACAACTGATCGAGGCCGACCTCGGCAGGGCATCCGGGTCGCAGACGGTCTCGCAATTCACGCAAAGCGGCGAAGTCGCGGCGAGCTGCCTCGGCGTCACCCGCCAGGCGCGCCATGGCCATCAGGCCCTGCACGTGGAGCTGCTTCAGTTCGGCCAGTTGCGGCAAGATCACCGGCAGCTCGTCCGGTGCGAACCCGTGTTTCGCGTCGTCGCCTGAGATATTCACTTCCAGCAAGACCCGGGCGCAGCCCTGCAGCGCGGTGGCGGATTGATCAAGTGCCTTCAGCAGTCGCAGGCTATCACCGGAATGGGTCAGCCACAGCAGCGGCAGTGTCCGCTTGACCTTGTTTCGCTGCAGGTGCCCGATCAGGTGCCATCGCAGGCCTGCGCCAGGTGGATCTGCACGTGCCGGGGCCGGGGCTGGGGCCGATCGACCTAGATCCGACAACGCCGCCGCTTTCGCCCATAGCTCTTGGGGCCGGCTTTCCCCCAGGTCGCGGCAGCCCGCGGCGATCAGCGCCTCGGTCTCCGGCACGCCGACGTACTTGGTGACGCCGACCAGCGTGACATCCGCGGCCGTGCGCCCGCTACGTTCAGCGGCATCGGCGACCCGTTGCTGAATCGCTGTCAGATTCTCTGCAATGCGTTCTTCTCGACCCATGGCCCAATCGTCGCTCCGGCAAAACCGTGTCGCTCTGGCAACACCGTGTCGCTCCGGCAACAACCTCCTGGCACCCGCCGCTTGTTCGCCCCGTGGACGTTCAGCCGGCCGTCTCGAGGTGGCCGGTCCTGGCGAACGAAGTCGGTCCGTCCGCCGCCACTTGATACTTGCGGGGATGTCGATGCCTATTCGATCTCGATCAACTTCTCCGCTTCGCCGGAGGCGGGGAAGCGGGCGGCAACAAATTCGGCACTGAAGTTCTGGCCCAGCACCGTTCGGTTTCCGGCCGGCCCCAGCGATCGATAGAACAGCCACTGGTGCTTGCCGATCTGCACTCGATATCCGACGGCCTCGTCGGCGGCCGAGATCTCCAAGTGCTCGGCAACCGTCAGGTGCCTCCAGGTCAACGGCTTCTTGAAGCGGCGCGGGTTCAAATCGCAAAACAACGGAGCGAACAGCCGCACTCCTTCGGCATGTTGCGAAAGGACCAGCCCTTGGTCTGTCTGTTCGAGCGATCCCGTGTCGCGCGAGGATCGCCATTCGGGAAGGCCGATTGGCAGGAGATTGGCAACACGCCGCTGGCCGGACAGCCGGCCTTCATGAGTTGCCTCGGCCGGCTTGAACCGCATCCCTGACGCCAACGGCAGGGTCGACTGATAGTCGATGGCGGACGCCCGATTGCCCAACAGGGCGTCGGCGACAAACAGGACCTGGTCCTCGCGCGCCAGTAAGAGTTGACGCTGCAGACGCCAGTTGTTCGACAGCTTGGCCTCGACTTCAACATAGGCCACATCGCGATCAAAGACCCAGCAAACTTCCTCCCACGCATCGACCGGTTCCAGCAACTGGCCGTCAACCCGCGCTTGGAATCCCCATTCTCCCGACCACAGCAATTCGCGGCCGGCGTTTAGCTCGAGGGCCAACGATTGCTCGTGGTAGGCCAGCACAAGCGAGGGATCTTCGCGTTGCCAGGATCGTTTGAGCACCGCCATCCCCGCCCAATCGGAATGGATGGCCGGATCGGGGAGCTTTGGCTTTGATTTCGACTTGTTCGTCTTCTGTTTGGCCGCCTTCTTGCCGGCCGGTTTCCTGCTGACCGCCAACTCGACACCCGGCGGCAGTGCCTGGCCGGCGAGCGTCGCGTCCTTGCGGCTCGAAACCCGCTTCAGGGCCGCCGCCATGAGACTCGGCTCCCACCGCCCCGAACCGTGGTCGGCAAGCACCTGGGAACCATCGTACCGCGTCAATCGGAGGGACTCCCGGACGAGCCATTCATATTGCGCTTGCGCCTCTTCGTGGAAGCAACCTGCGGGCATCGCATCCCCCAGATACCCACACCGCGTCCAGCAGCCCAATAGCGGACGCATGGCCCGTAGGTGTCGAGCATTGAACAGCCCTTCGCCGTCGAGCAATTCGACAATCCCGTCGGACAAAGCGCGGCGAGCCGGTGCGGCAAGCGCGGCGCAGGACTCGATCTCCGGAAAGAGATACGCCAGGGTCAACGGAAGTTCTCCACACAGCATCTGCTGCGTCAACGGCTGTTCCGTCACGGAGATGCCGGCCGCGTCGTGGCAGACCGTCGCGAGTTGTTCCAGCAACTGGCACCACGGTGCCGCGGGCAACAGCCGCGCCAGTCTCGGTAGGGCGTGCGCCCAGGCCAGACACTCGATGCCGAACAAAGGGGACGGTGCACGACCGCCGGCGGCTTCCAGCCAGCTCTCAACCCGCCGAGCCATCGAACCGTTACTCGTGGACTTCGGCGGCTTGAACCGCTCCAGCCGGTGGACGATATCGGCCGACTCGCTCTCGGCAAACTCGGCGTGGAGCGGCCACTGGAGGGCCGACGTTGAACCCGTTGCGATGAGGTCACTCAGCGGTCGAGGCCGTTTTCGTTTGGCCAGGTGTTGCGTCCACTCGGGCCATTGATCCGGGCCGAGCTTCGTTTTCGTGGCAGGTACACGCGGCTGCTTCTCAACAGGTGTCTTCGTAGGCATCCCTTTTCGACCTCCGCCAGATTCCCTCATCGCAGGCGAACTGCCGCTCGTACTCCGGCAACACGATGCGGCCGGGACCGATCAGGCCCCGTTCACCGCCTCGGCATCCGCCAGTTGCGGAAGAGATCCGCCTGCTGGACCATGCAGCGACGACAAACGGATCGACGATATCAGTGCGGTCGACCGTCCCCGCTTCGTTCACTCGCGAAAGTTGCGTATGATAGCAAGCAAGGGGCAGGTTGGCTTCCCCGCAGGTAACTTTTTCCAGAAATCCCCCGAACCGAGTCAAGTCATGAGATCGTCGACGCTCCTGCCGTACCCCGTGGTGGCTGCCCTTGTCGTGCTGATCGGATCCCTGTGCGTACGGGCCGACGACGAATCAGCTGCGGATGCTGCCGCCGAACCTGATCCGTTTGCGAATCAGCGGTTCACACCGCCGTCCGGCTTGGTGCGACTTTCCAAAGAGCACGACATCTGGCTCGACACGAAACGCAAACGGGTTGTGTTTGACGGCGTCGTCTGCCTGACAGAGGGGCAACTGGAGATGTTCGCCTGTCCCCGGCAAACCAAGGAACACGAATCCGTCGTCGCGGTGGACTGCCTGGCCCGCGAGGTCCACGCGGGGCTGATTGCCGTCGGAGCCAAGTCGGGACGCCCCGCCCGCTTCGAACCGGAGTACTCGCCGGCCCAAGGATCGGTGATTGACATCCAACTGCTCTGGTACGACAAGGACCGCAAGAAACACAGCACGCGGGCACAGAACTGGGTCCGCGACGTCAAGACCAAGCAGGCCATGAAGTACGATTGGGTCTTCGCCGGAAGCGGCTTCTGGACCGATCCGGAGAACGGTGACCAGTTCTACCACGGCGACGCGGGCGACTTCATTTGTGTCTCGAATTTCCCCTCGGCGACACTGGACGTTCCGGTTGAGAGTCCAAAAGCTAATAACAACCTGCTCTTCGAGTCCTTCACGGAGAACATCCCACCCAAGGGGACACCGGTGCGACTTGTGTTGACGCCTCGACCGGCCAAGAAGGAAAGCGACGACGCTGGCGTAGCCAAGCAACCGGCCGAGGCCAAAGAGGGCGCGGCGAAGCAGCCCGAGTGACCACGCAGGGCCGACATGCGGGGCAGCACCTCACGGAACGGGAAGCCGTCAACTTTCGGAGGCTGCCCGCGCCGGCCTACCCCGTTTCCCCGCGAACTACGCCAGGAAGGTGAAGTAGATCAGGATACCGAAATAGAGCACGACAGGGATCGCGCCCAACACCGTCCCGGCAATGCCCAGCACGAGTGCAAATCTCGATTGGCGGCGACCCTCGGCTTTCATGGCCCCGGCCTTCATGGCACGTAAGTCTCGCCCCGCGATCATCCAGGCAGGAATCGCCACCGCGAGGGCAGCAAACTGCACCGGAAGTGCGTAGAACAAAGGAACGAGCCAGGTTCCGACGCCGGCAATCCCCAGCACAACGCCGATCACCCCCATCGCCGACATGCCGGCCCCGATGATTCCCAGCACCAGCGCGCCCCGCGAGTTGGCCACCAGGGCCGTTTCATAGTCGCCCGGCGTGTACGGTCGCGGCTCGCCCGAGGCGGGTGCCGCAAACAGGTTGTCGTGGCTCGTTTCCGCGGGCGGCGACGTGCCGTCTGAAAACGGATTGTTACCCTCCGCATCCTCAAACGGGCTGCCGCGATCCGTGCCCGGGTTGCGCGGGAATTCGAATTTGGCCATCAGACACCAATGCGGCAGTGGTCGAGCATCTCGGAGGGGGACATGATGTAGCTGGTATAGAAAGGTCCGAACTCGGCATATCGCGCGCTGGCTTCGTCGAACCGCATCTTGTAGACGATCTCTTTCAGGAATTCAGGATTCCGGGCCCACAAGGTCACGCCCCACTCCCAGTCGTCAAACCCCAGGCCCACCGTGATCAACTGAGAGACCTTGCCGGCAAATGCCATGCCGCTCCGGGCGTGCTCCGCCATCATCCGGTTACGCTCGTCGAATGGCAGCAGGAACCAATTCTCGACGACCTTCCGCTTCTTGTTCATCGGGTAGAAGCACGTGGACGGATACGGCGGAAAGTCGGGCGTGAGACGCTGTTGGTTCATGATCGGCAGCCGGCCTTCGTAGGCTTTGATCTTGGCGTTGTAAGCCGGACTCCCCTCTTCCTCGCCTTCGGCAATCAGGCGCTGGCCGTACTGTTCGACGGTCGGCACATATTCGGAAATCTCCGTTACGGAAACGAAGGAGTAGGTCGGGTTAAGAGCCACGCCCAGCGGGCCGGCCAGCAAACGTTGATTCAGCGATTCGATTTTCAGCGGGTTGGCGTCCATGGCCATCAGGCCGAAGTCCGCCTTGTGGCCGCTTACGGCGCTGGTCTGGAGCCGCGCCGGAGCGTCGGTCGCGGCGGGGTCAAGCGTCGCCATGATCGCCTCGCGACCGCCCGCAATCTCTGCCGGCGACATCCTGGCCAGTACCGCCCGATCGAACGCGTAATAGAGATGACTACAGTGCCAACCCGACTCGAGTTCCAAGGACGGCTCGACAGGCGGTGGTTGGGGGGGACGGGATCCGTGGCTCATGGACTGGGGCTCGCGAGAGATGATGGATGGATGGATGGTTGACCGCCCTATCTTACCCAATGGGAGTGGCACGACCAGGACCGGTTCGTGCCGCATGCGGAGATCAGAACGATCGCGGGGCGGAACGGTCGGCGGACCAGCGACGAGCTACCGACAGGCGGGGCCGACGGGGCTGCCGACGCCAAGGACATTTCGCGAGATTGGAGTATCCGCCACGTCGCGGCCGCGTACATGGCGGAAACTTTGGTTGTCAAGTTCCTGACCAGCCAGGGCCGCCGCCCGAATCAATCATCAGCCGTTGGGCGATAGCCCACGGTTCGGTTGATGGACGAGCGAACCGGACGCTACCGGGATCCGGGGGAGATACGCGACGTTTTGGGTAGGAACACTGGAAATGACGGCGACACAGCGACTCGCCCTGAATGGTTGCTGCTAACTGTTCCACCGGGAAGGGAATTGGAGACAGGAAGGGAATTGGAGACGGGAAGGGAATTGGAGACAGGAAGGGAATTGGAGACAGGAAGGGAATTGGAGACCTTCGGTCAGCCGTTTCGGCGGGGTCGGAGACCCGCGCCGAGCAGTTCCTCGGAGAGCCGCGACGAGCAGCTTTGAGGAGAGCCGCGACGAGCAGCTTTGCGGAGACCCGCGCCGAGCAGTTCCTCGGAGACCCGCGCCGAGCAGCTCCTCGGAGAGCCGCGCCGAGCGGACGGTTGGGGATCCGTGACGAGCGGTCATCCGAAGACTCGCGGGTGGCCGCTGCGTTGGCGAGCCTAAGGGACGGCGGCGACAAAGTCGTCCGCCAAACGTCCCATGACTTGTCGTGTCACCGTGGCTGGCACGGTCTGCCGGATGGCGCCGGTTGCTTTCTGGTAGCGACACAGTTCGATTGCCCCCTGGCGAACCACCAGCTCGTAATAAAACGTTCCCTGGCTGCTTTGCTCAGGTGGACTCGACCGCATTTGCACGACGCACATGTCCTGGTCAATTTCCACCGGGCTGATCGCTTCCAGGAGGTAACTCAACCGATCTGACAGGTCATTGGCGATCGCGGTCAGTTCGTCGATCGTGGCGGACGCCAGCGCATCGGCTCGAAGGGCAAGCGTCGTAAAGGCACAGGCCAGCGGGCCCACCGAATCGAGCTCCACCGCCAGCGTACCGGCAGGTGTCGGTAGCGACAGTTGGCAGGCTCCACCGTGGTGCGAGATTGCCAGCCGATCCAGTTCATTGTTGATCTGTGCGTGCATGGTCCAAGTACCTCATTCGAAACCAACCTGGAACGGTTCATCCGTTGTTTGCGACGAATGCGCCGAACCATCGTATGAGAGGATCGTCGTTTTCTCATCGAGGACGGTCGCAAGATGGACGGGCCGGCTCCAGAGACGAAACAGGTTTACCAGCGTGTCGGCCGCGTAGGTGGTTTTCAGCTCTACGCCGTTGTATTGGTGCTGCAGAAACAACTCGCCTCGGTTCCGGTGGTTCGCGTCGACGACATGGATGATGGGTCGGCCAACGTTGGTCAGGTTGAAGAGAAGCCGCTCCTTGACCTGGGCAAACTGCCGGCTCTCGATTTCATAGTAGCCACTCTCCTGATTGAAACCGAAAGAGAACAGCTTGTGTTCGCGGCAGAATTCAAGGGTGAGGAATTCGTCGATAAAGGTGAGGTCGTTGTGAATCCGCCGGACCTCGAATATCTTTTCGCGTCCGCGTCCGGCCCCGGTGTCCCATTCGTGTTTCCGCCGCATATCATCACATTGCTCCCAGGCTTCGCCGTATTGCCCCCGGTTCCACCGTTCTTCGATATTCCGGAAGAGTTCGAGCCCCAGCTTGTAGGGGTTCAAGCGAGTCTGTGATCCGGCCAGCGTTCCGCTGCAATGGTCGGCATAACAAACCAGATCCGCCGGCTCGATACCGTGCCTGGTCATGATGGTGGAATGCCAGTAGGTCGCCCACCCCTCGTTCATGATTTTGGTCTGGGCTTGCGGTGCGAAGTAGTATGCCTCGTCGCGGATGATCGTCAGGACGTCGCGTTGCCAGGCCTTCAATGGTGCATGGTTGAGCACAAACCAGGTCACGTCGCGGACCGGCTCGGACGGGAACCGCCGCTCTTTGCGAGTTTGGCGTTCCACGTGCCGCTCGGCCTCGGCAGCCAGCACTTCCGGAGGGTTGACGAACGGGTCCATATAGCCCTTGGACCGGTATCGCGTGGCCGGCGATCCTTCCTCCTCGTCCTCGCCGGCTTCTGCAAACGTGTCGCGAGGTTCTTCGTCGAAACGTTTGACGAACGGTGAATGTATGTCGATCAGATCCTCAATGCTCAGGCAGACGTCAATGAACTGCTCGACTTCATCCACCCCATACCGATCCATGTAGCGGCGGATCCGGTTTCCATGGTTGGCCATCTCGTCAATCATGTGACGGTTGGTTTGGCTGAACCACTGATTATTCTTGAAGAAGTCGCAGTGGCCGTACACGTGCGCCATGACCAACTTATGGTCGGTGAACTCGTTGCTTGCCATGAGGTACGCGTAACAGGGATCATTGTTGATCACCAGCTCGTAGATCTTCTGCAGACCGTACTCGTAGCTCTTCGAAAGCTGCTCATATTCCATCCCGAACCGCCAGTGCGGATAGCGGGTCGGAAATCCACCATAGGCCGCCACGGCGTTGAGCTGATCTGCATCGACCATTTCGAAGATGGTGGGAAAGAAGTCCAACCCATAATCGCGAGCGTGTCCCTCCATCTGCTGCTGGACCGCGATCAGATCGGGCGGCAAGGGTCGAAATCGATGGGTCGCGATCATGGAGAGAATCCTTGTATCGATGCCGGCAGGGACCGGCGGGAACAATTTCGGCACCGCGACTGCGGCGACGGCGGTTCCTTGGGGGAGGTTGTTGATGAATCGTTGCTGGAGGCGGCTGACGCTGGGGGAATTGGAGACCTTCGGTCGTCGGTTTCGGCGGGGTCGGGAGACCCGCGCCGAGCGAACGGTCGGGAGACCCGCGCCGAGCGAACGGTCCGGAGACCCGCGCCGAGCGAACGGTCGGGAGACCCGCGCCGAGCGAACGGTCGGGAGACCCGCGCCGAGCGAACGGTATGGCGACCCGCGCCGAACCAACGTTCGGGAGACCCGCGCCGAGCGCACCGGCGGGAGCCCCGCGCCGGGCAGTCGGGCGGAAGACTCTCGTCGGGCGATTGTCGTGCGGGCCGCTAGCGGCCCTTGCCCAAAAACTGTTTGATCGATTCGTAGATGTCATCACGGCTGGCGATCTCCGAGAGAACAACTTTGTCCTCTTTCTCGCCAAACACGTTCTCCAGCGCTCGAATGAATTCGCCGCTACCATACGGGCTCTCAACCTGGCCATAGCAAAACTGGTTGCAGCGGGGCAGCAGTGCATCGCGGAGCGTGCGGAGCGCCCGGCGATTGTCTTCACCCCAGTTGTCGCCGTCCGAAAAGTGAAACAGATACAGGTTCCACAGTTCCGGCGGAAAATGGTTGTCGATCAGTTGTGAACAGACGCGGTACGCCGAGCTGATTCTGGTTCCACCGCTTTCGCGCGTTCGATAAAAGGTGGTTTCATCCACCTCCCTGGCCGCCGCGTCGTGGATGACGTAACGGCGTTCGAGGCCGTCGTATTGGCTCTTCAGCCAGGTATCGATCCAGAACGCTTCGGTGCGCACGATGGCCTTCTGTTCGTCCGTCATGGAGCCGGACACATCCATCATGTAGATGATTGCCGCATTGGCGACGGGCTCCTGCACTTCTTCCCAGGAGCGATAGCGACGATCCTCCTTGAGCGGCACCACACGGGGACGCCTGGTGTCGTACCTGCCCTCAATGACGTTTCGCCGGAGGGCCTCGATGTACGTTCGCTTGAAGTGCCGCAGCGACTCCGGGCCGACCCGACGGATACTCCGATAGCGGGCCTTGTTCTGATTGATATTGGCCTCACCCTTGGCCTCGATGCGGGGAAGCTCCAGTTCATCGCCCAGGATGGCCGCCAGTTCGTCCAGCGTCAGGTCGACTTCCAGCACGTGCGAGCCAGGTTCGTTGCCGGCCTGCCCTTGCCCGTCGTCGTCGCCTTCGCCGCGTGCGATCGGCTGTCCCTTCTGGCCGTCCCCCTGCCCTACGCCGCCACGGCCGTTCTCACCGTAGCGGAAGCGGGGGATATCCAGTTGCGGCAGGGGGATGCTGACCAGGTCGCGGCCCTTGCGGCCGATCATCTCGCCATGATTTACGTACTGGCGAAGATTCTCGCGAATCTTGCCGCGCACGATCTGGCGGAAGCGGTTTTGATCTCGGTCAATTTTCAAGGTCATCTGCTGACTCCGGCGCGGCATGCGACGAACTGCTGGCACAGAAACTCATTCCACCGAATCACCCGGCCGGCGGCCACGGCAGGGAACCGCGCGTGCCGCCCCCGCCAGGTCACGGCCCGCCGTCACGAACTCGCCTCCTCCCGCACGTCACCGCGTGCAAAGATGCTGGCGACAAAGTTCAAGACGTCGGTGGCGCTTTCGTCGTCGTAGCCGTAGTCTCGGATCAAGCGCCCCTTGACGACATCGATCTTCTGCTGGGTTTCCTGGTCAACCACATTTGAAACCAGGCTGGTCAGCTTGATCGAGTCCTTCTGATCCTCGAACAGCTTGAGCTGGAGTGCTTTGTGGAGACGTTCGTTCGAGCGGAAATCGAACGTCTTGCCGTCGATCGAGAGGGCCCCGATATAGTTCATGATCTCGCGGCGGAAATCATCTTTACGGCTCTCCGGAATGGCGATCTTCTCTTCAATCGACCGCATCAATCGCTCGTCGGATTCCTCGTACTGGCCGGTGAACTTATTCTTGACCCGCTCGCGCTGCGTGTAGGCCTTGATGTTGTCGATGTAGTTGCCGCAGAGCCGCTTCAAGGCATCCTCGTCCGCGGCGATCGCGCGTTGCACCTCGTTCTTGACGACGTTCTCGTACTCGTCCTTCGCCACGGCCAACAAATCACGGTACCGCTGCCGCAGCTCGTTGTTGGTAATCAACGAATGGTGCTTCAATCCCGCTTCGAGCTCGTTCATGACCATGAATGGATTAATCGAACGCGCGTCCGGATGGGCGACCAGCGCATTCGAGATCTTGTCCTGGACGTACCGCGGCGAGATTCCCTGCATTCCTTCGCTGGTGGCTTGCTCACGCAGTTCCTTGACGCTTTCCTCCGTGAATCCGGGCAACGTTTTGCCGTTGTACAACTTCAGCTTCTGCAACAGTGTCAGGCTTGCATTGGTGGGATCTTCCAGCCGAGTCAGGACCGCCCACATGGCGGCCATCTCGATCGTGTGCGGGGCGATGTGTTTGCCGCGAACCGTCTTGCGGTTGTAGTCTTTCTCGTAAATCTTGATTTCGTCGTCCAAACGAGTGACGTAGGGGACGTCGATCTTGACCGTCCGATCGCGGAGGGCTTCCATGAACTCGTTGTTCTGCAGGCGACGATACTCCGGTTCGTTGGTATGCCCAAGAATCACTTCGTCGATATCGGTCTGGGCGAATTTCTTCGGCTTGACCTTGTGCTCCTGGCTCGCACCGAGCAAGTCATACAAGAACGCCACGTCCAGCTTGAGGACTTCGACAAACTCGATGATCCCCCGATTCGCAATGTTGAATTCTCCGTCAAAGTTGAACGCCCGCGGATCGCTGTCGGTCCCCAGCTCGGCAATCTTGCGGTAATTGATGTCGCCGGTCAGCTCGGTCGAGTCCTGGTTCTTCTCGTCCTTTGGTTGGAACGTTCCGATCCCGATCCGATCCTGTTCGCTGAGAATGACCCGCTTGACACGGATGTCCTGGACGACCTTGGTCCAGTCCCCGTCGTACTTCTCGAGGCGTTCGCCATAAAGGCAGCGGCAGAATGGGCACAGGTCGCCACTGGTCTGGGCATGAAACTCGTCCTCCGAGCGGCCCTCGTTGAGACGGCTGAACACCTCCTGCCGGAACCGGGAGGGGATCAAATGGAGCGGCTCTTCGTTCATCGGGCACCATTGCACGTCTGCGGCGCCTTCATCCGCCCAGCCCAGCGTGTACAGCGCGCCCGCGTCCGTCCCGCTGTAGCGTTCGAGGCCCTTTTTCAGGAGGCGGGCGATCGTGCTCTTGCTGCTACCTACCGGACCATGCAACAACAGGACCCGTTTCTCGATCCCGTACCCCCGAGCCGCACTCTTGAGGGCGTTCACCAGTTGCTCCAGCGTTTCATCCAAACCAAACACGGCGTCCTTGCCGTCATCATGCGGATCGCTGAAAAAAGCGTACCGGGACCGCCGCTCACCGCGCGACACTTCGTAGACCTCTGTGCCGTACGAGAGAATCATGTCGTACACGCGTTGAAACGCGTTGCGCGTCACCTTGGGATCCACGCGGACGAGATCCAGGTACGCGTCGAAGGTGCCTTGCCAGTGCTTGCGCCGAAACTGCTCGAGATCCTGACGCTCCGCAACCAGAGAAATAATATTCTTGCCGTCGCTCATGACGAATCTCCTCAACCAGTCTGCATTGCCGCAACGCCCGGTCACCAAAGTCCGCAGATCCGGACGAACCGCTTGACGCAGCCGGTATCGATTGTTGAATTGCTGTTGGGTTAGGTCTCGCACACCGTCAACACGGTACAAACATCCGCCAAGTTTGGCGCACGAATCACGGACGCACGATGAAATCACCAGACGTCAATCTGGATTACGTGCCGGCCCCGTCCGACCAAGCAAAGTGCGACCGAGCTGCTCACACGTGGCACTGCGAGAATGCCGCCACGCATCAATTCAAGCAATCAAAATGAGAACCGCGACAACTCGGGCAGACATGAGCCTCGCCCAATGTCACCAGGCTGGAGACCGAACCGGCAAGCAACTTGCGAAAGAGCGCCAGTGCGAACCGAGGAGAAACAGGTGCGAGATCGAATTCTGTCGCAGCAAGGATCTCGCGAGCTTAAAAGAGGGTCCTCAAGTTCTACCTAAAAGGGTAATTCGGGATTCGAAATTGGGCAACTTCAAAAGGTCACCCGCAGTTCGACTGCCGAGCCGGCTCAGGCCGGCAGGGCGCCGGCAGAATGCGCGCAACTTCTTTCCCGGCTAGACGGTTTGACGCCCCCCCCGGCCTCCGGTCAGCACGCTGACAAGGGACAAGAATTGCCGAGGTTTATGCACGACAGCTAGCGAGGCTGGGCTGCGAAACAACCACAAACGACCGCTCGCGAGATGTCGATTTGCTCCCGCTGGCCGATGGAACGTGACGCCCAACGAACGACACGGGCCGCGCAAGCAAACGGGCCGGATGCGGCGGCAAGTCCGGCATTCCCCGCGTTCAACGCGGCTGCCCGCTGACGGTACGCGCAGCCTGCTGGTGAGCCCTGGCGGCTGCGTCAAGGACGTTGACGAGACGCCCAGCCCAAATCACGTCCGGGCTTCGGTTGGTCGGTCGCCGCCACTTCGAGGGACGGCAATTATTGACGGCTGCGCGGCAAATGAGCCTTCGGCAAGCAACGCGCGGCCGTATCTCTGCGGACTCCCGTTGGTCGTCCTGGTCCATTCGCTGCGCAAGTATCAATAGAGGGGCGGAAAACTGCGCAGTTGCGGGGCCGCCTGCGGTGCTGCTGGCTGGTTGCCGACACGGGGTGCGCCGGTGATCGTGCCACCCGTCGGCAGACTGTGGGCCGGAGCCGATTCCGGCTGGGTGACCGTGAACCGGGGTGACGGGTCGCTGAGTTGCTCGACCGGCGGCGTCGCCGCCACGACGGGATCCAGCGACTGCAGCAGAGCCCGAGCCTGATGGAGGTAAGAATTGGCCTGCAGCGCCAATTCAAGTTCACGGCGCGCCAGTTCGGTCTTTCCTTGCTGCAGCAGCAGGTAGCCCAGGTTGTAGTGTGCGACCGCTTCCCCGTGCACCGAAACCAGTTGGGCATACGCCTCGCCAAAGCGGCCGGAGTCCGCCAGGACGTTGGCCAGATTGTTCTTGTAGCGGGCGTTTTCCGGCTGCAGTTGGGTCGCACGGGAGATGTGGGCGACGGCGGCGTCCAACTGTCCCTGTTTGGCCAGGCAGATGCCCAGGGAATTCAAGGCGGGGCAGAAATCGGGGTCAACGGCCAGCGCCTCTTCGTAGAGCCGCTGCGCGCGGTGCATCTCATTCTGCCCATCGTAGAGCCGACCAAATCCCACGATGATGCGAGGGTCCTGAGGTGCAATCGCCAGTGCCTGCTGGTAGTGGGAGATGGCGCCCGCGATATTCCCTTGACCCTCGTAGACCTGGGCCGCCCGGAAGTGGAGATCGGCTCCGACGGCGTCGGTTGGCGTCGCGAGGCTGGTCGGATCCGAGGCGGGAATAACGCGCGGTTCGATCGTCAGCGCATTGCCGATGCTGGCGCCCGTCGAACGCAACCCGGCCAGCAAGGCATTGCCGGCCCCCTGGCTGGGATTGGTCTGCGTGTAGGTGTTGGGGCCCGTCTGTGTCATCTGCTGCCCGGCAGGGAACGGCAGTGACGAGGGACCGGTAACGGAGCGCACTGGGGAGCCCGTGGTGCGGCCGGCAACGTGCGAGTCGCCGGGGGAGGACTGGTGGTCCGCTGTCCCAAAGGGCGACGTGGACGTGCAGCCCGCGGTAAGCAACAATCCCAGCGACAATACGCGACCGATTCTCATGATCCACCCCCCAAACTTGTTCCCGTTGCGGCAAACTGCCCGTGCTCAAAATCCGCCCGTTGGCCCAGCCGCCGCCGGCAGCCGGGGCGCGGGAACTGACGACTTGAGTTGGCGGTCGATCGTCTCGAAGTACTCACCCGATCCACCGACGGGAATTCTGCTGGTCAGCACGACCCCTGGCCGCGCTTCCTCGGGCAGATACTTCTTCAGGTACCGATCGACGGAGGCGACCCGCAGGTTGGTGACACCGGGCTCCAGCGATTGCAAGACGTGAACCGTCCGGCGGTGCATCGGGGCCTGGGTGGCGATCCACTGCAATTTCAGCTCGCCGGCCTTCGTCAATTCCTGCGTGGCAGGATGAAAGAGGTGCGCTCCGAGCGTGTTTTGCATCCGCCACCCGGCGTCGGTCATGGCGATCAACGGTGCGATCGCCGCCTTGCGATCCGCCGCCTGGAACGGTTCGGGCCAGGCGTTCATGCGGTGCCAGTCGACATGCACCATGTGCCAGAATTCATCCCAATCCGCATGAGCCATATTCACGGTCAGCGTTGTTACGGCAAATGCTAGCAGCATCATAGAGCGTCGCATCGGAATCCTTTCATGCAAATCAGCGCGCAGGAAAACCTCTCTGCTTCACTCTATATCGGCGATCACCGGCCAAGTTTTGACGTGAAACCACAACAATACGGGCCGATTTGGCGGGCCGGCGGTCTCCGCCCGGCGGCCAGCCGATTTTCCTGACCGGCAAAATGTGGCCGGATCGCCGTTACCCACCCCCCATGGCGGTAAACATTTCGCGATACATGGAGATGCCCGCTGGCCCCACAAGCACCACGAAGATCCCGGGGAAAATGAAGAGGACGAGCGGGAAGATGAGCTTCACGGCGGTCTTGGCCGCCTTTTCTTCGGCGATCTGGCTGCGTCGCACTCGCATCGACTCACTCTGGACCCGCAAGGCCTGGGCGATGCTGGAACCGAACTTGTCTGCCTGAATCAGAATGGAGGCCAGCGACTTGAGATCTTCGACCCCGCTGCGGTTCCCCAGGTTCTGAAGCGCTTCGGACCGCGTCACGCCCATCTGCAGTTGCATGTTACAGATCCCGAACTCTTCCGCCACAACACGGTACGTCTTGGCCATCTCGTCGGCCACTTTGCGCATGGCCTGGTCCAACCCTAAACCGGCTTCGACGCAGACGACCATCAGGTCAAGCGCATCTGGAAGGGCCAGGAAGATTGCCTCCTTCCTTTTCTTGCCGATCAACATCAAGAGGAGATCGGGCAGGAAGAACATGCCGCACGCGAAGATCCCCGCACGGAGCATCGACTGCGTTCCGACGCCCACCAGCAGCACGCCGCCGCTGCTCAGAATCAAGCCCAGGATCAACGCCAGGAACTTGAGCCCCAGGAAGACGGTCGGCGCGTTGTCATCGCGAAAGCCGGCGTGGATCAGCCGCGTCCGCAACCTGCCGAATTCCTGTTCGGACTTCGGCTGCAAGGGTTTCGCCAGGGCGGGCGTTGCCTTCTCGAAGGCCCGCGCCATGGCGACGGCGGTCGACGACCGTTCTTCGCGCATGCGGCGGAGACTGGGGTCCTTGAACTCTTCCAGCCGACGCTCGGCGCGCTGCTTGTTGCTGGCCAACAGGTCGAGCAGCAACCAGGCGATTGCGATGACCGCGCCGCCCACGGTCAGGGAAATGATAGTCGGATTTTGCAGAATCGCTGACATGCTCGTTTAGACCTTGATGGTGATAATCTTCTTGATGACGAAGGCACCGAGCAGTTGCAGAAGGATGGCACCTCCCAGCAACTGCTGGCCGATCTTGTCCGTAAATAGCACGTTGACGTAATCGGCATTCAACCGATGCATCACGACAAACAGCAGGGGCGGCAGGGCCAGCAGCACGATGCCCGACAAGCGGCCCTCGCCCGTCAACGCTTGAATCTGGCCGTAGATCTTGAATCGCTCGCGAACCAGGTGGCCGATCTTGTCGAGGATTTCGGCCAGGTCGCCGCCCGTTTGCCGCTGCAAGATGACGGCGGTCGAAAAGAACCGCAGGTCGAGGTTCGGCACGCGTTCGGTCATGCCCTCCAGCGCTTCTTCCAGCGGGATTCCCAGGTTCTGTTGTTCGTAGCAGCGAGCAAACTCGGTGCTGATCGGCTCGGACATCTCGCCGCCCACCATGCTGAACCCGGATGCCAGGCTATGCCCGGCGCGCAGCGCCCGGCTAATCAACTCCAGGGCACCCGGCAGTTGCTCGGCAAACTTACCCAACCGCCGCCGGCGGCGGACGAATGCAAACAGGAAGGGAATCGCAGCGCCCACGATTCCAGCCAACGGTGTCAGCGACGCCGGCAGGGGCGACACGATCCAGGCCAGGCTGCAGACGCCCGCCGCGGCCAGCGTGAGAGCCAGGAACTGGGACGCCGACAGGGGCAAATCCGCCTGGGACAGAAACCGGTTCACGTCGAAGAAATTCTCGAACAGCGAATCAGCCAATCCCCGCTCGTCTTCCCGGGCGTACGACAGGAGGGTCGTATTCTCGACCTCCGCGGTCGTGCTCGTCGTCAAAATCGCCAGCCGCTCTTCCATCTCTGTCGACGACTTGTTGTTGAAAAACATGGCGACCGCGCCGACCAGCGCGGCGGCGCAGGCGAAAACGAGAACAAGAATGCCAATCTGGATAATCATCGAACTGGTGTAACTCCACGTTTCAGGTCGCCCAGCGGCGAACAACCGACTAACGAGGCAGGGCCTCGAACCCAGCGCCCGAATAATTCATGAACGAACAACGCTTTCTGGCAAGTCGCAGTGTCGCAATCGTGTGCAGTGAACTTACCCACAACGCCGGGCCTCTCCGCCGGAGCACATTCGCCTCCGGTTCGCTCGGCGGTCAACGGAACCGCGGGCTAACGCGCCCGGCGGCTGATGAGTGGTCCCGGCAAAAAGTTGACTCAAAATGAACGACATTGGCTCCTTAAGAAAACAGGCTAATCCTGCATCATGACCCGCTCACGGAACGCGCTCGCCGGTAGCCGCACTCCGGCGGACTCCAGCTTGTCCATGAACGTGGGGCGGATGCCGGTCGAAATAAACTGCCCACGAGCCGTTCCTGTCTCGTCAATGCCGACCTGGTTGTAGCGATAGATGTCCTGCATCACGACCGTGTCCTGCTCCATCCCCACGATCTCCGTAATGTGCGTCACGCGGCGGGCTCCGCCCTGCAACCGGTTGGCCTGAATGATCAGGTCGACGGCGCTGGCAATTTGCTGACGCATGGCTTTGATCGGCAGCTCGAAACCGGCCATCATGATCATGGTCTCCATGCGAGCGACCGCATCACGGGGCGTATTGGCGTGTGTCGTCGTCAACGAACCGTCATGCCCCGTGTTCATCGCCTGCAGCATGTCCAACGTTTCCGGGCCACGACACTCGCCGATAATGATCCGCTCGGGACGCATCCGCAGTGCATTGCGGACCAGATCCGTGGCCGTGATGGCCCCCTTGCCCTCGATATTCGGCGGGCGGGTTTCCAGGCGGACGACGTGCTCCTGCTGCATCTGCAGTTCGGCCGCGTCTTCGATCGTGACGATGCGATCCGCGTTCGAGATGAAGCTGGAGAGTGTATTCAACAACGTTGTCTTACCCGATCCCGTGCCGCCTGAGATCACCACGTTCAAGCGGGCCTTGATGGCGCCCTCCAGCAACATCACCATCTCCGGCGTGAATGCGCGGAAGTTGAGCAGATCCTCCAGCTTGAGCGGATTCGAGCCGAAGCGGCGAATCGAAACCGCCGGACCGTCAAGGGCCAGTGGCGGAATGATTGCGTTCACACGTGAACCGTCCGGCAGGCGGGCGTCGACCATCGGACAGACTTCGTCGACACGGCGGCCCACCTTGGAGACGATGCGATCAATGATCTGCAGGAGATGACGGTCGTCGCGGAATTGAACGGTCGTCTTTTCGATCTTACCCTTCCGTTCGACGTAGATCCGCTTCGGTCCGTTGACCATGATGTCACTGATCGACTGGTCCTTCAGCAGCAGCTCGAGCGGCCCGAAGCCCAGCGTCTCGTCGAGAATCTCCTCGATCAAGCGGTCACGCTCGCTTCGGTTCAGCATCGTGCCTTCGCCGTCGCACAAGTGTTCGACGACCAGGCGAATCTCGCGCCGCAACACGTCGCCCTGCAGATCGCCAACCTTGGTCAGGTCGAGCTTGTCGACCAGCTTGTTGTGGATGTTCTGCTTGAGTGTTTCGTAGTCTTGTGCTTTTGCGGGTTCGGGAGCCTGCACCTTGGGGGCAATCGTCTTCATGGCGCTCTCTTGGGCGGTGGTTTGCGAGCGGGAAATTCCGCGGTAACCGCCGGACGGCACGTGCCTGCCGGCGTCTTCGGGCGCAACGGCCGAAAAACCGCAACATCGCGGTACGGTCCATGAAAACCATAGGTCACAATGCGCAGCAGGTTGCCGTCCGCAGGCCGGTCGACCAAGAGATTCTCTGCCCTTTGTGCCGGCTGCAGCAAAGACACCGCGCACCACCCCATGCAACCGGCATAGGCGTCAAAGGCGGGCCGCCGGCGGGCAGCGCTTCGGGAGGGCCAGGGGCGAGCCTTCCAGAGGGAACGGGACTGTCCGAAACGTCACGGCGTTTCAGCTCGAGCCGGACGGACGTTTGCGGACCGGGTCGCTCTGCAACGGCAGCTTCACCGCGCGGCCGGTCTGCGCTGATTTGTAGATCGCCAGAATGACCTCGACCGAGCGGCGTCCTTCCGGGCCGTCGATCAGCGGCTGCTTGCCCTTTTTGATGCTGGTCAGGACGTCCTTGAAAAGTTGCGTATGCCCGTGGTGACCAATGGCGGACGGGTCGGCGGCACCGCCGCCGGTCTTGGTCTTGCCGTGCATCCTCTTCAGCAACGCCTGGTCGCCGGCCGTCTTCCTGGCAAACTCCCACATCGTAATGTCTTCCTCTTCGAGCACGGCGGAGCCTTCTGAGCCGTGCACTTCGATCCGCTTCAGTGAACCGGGATAGGCGGCGGTCGTGGCTTCGATCACGCCCAAGGCCCCGTTGGCGAAACGGACCGTGGCCATCGCCACGTCCTCGACTTCGATCCGTTCGTGCGCCAGGGTAGCGGTGAAAGCGGTCACTTCGACGACGGGTCCCATCAACCATACCAGCAGGTCGACGCTGTGGATCGCCTGGTTCATCAGCGCCCCACCGCCGTCGAACTTCCAGGTGCCACGCCAGTCACCACTGTCGTAGTACTCCTGCGTCCGGAACCACTTCACATACGAATCGCCGACGGTCAACTGGCCGAAACGCCCCTTGTCGACCGCCTTTTTGATGATCTGCGAGGACTCGTGGAAGCGTGACGGAAAGATCGTCGAGAGCGTAACGCCCGCCTTGTCACAGGCGTCGATGATCTTGTCACACCGCTTGAGCGTAATCTCCAGCGGCTTCTCGACAATCACATGCTTGCCCGCTTTGGCCGCCGCCACCGCCGGTTCCATGTGCGATCCCGACGGCGTGCAGATCGTCACGACATCCACGTCCGGATCGGCCAGCATCGCCTTGAGGTCGCTATAGGGCCGGCACCCTGTCTCCGCCGCCAACCGGTCCGCCGAGGCGGGAAACATGTCGAAGCAAGCCGCGACCTTGGCACCACGAATATCGGCGATCGCCTTCGCGTGAAACCTCGAAATCATGCCGCAGCCAATGATGCCAAAACCGGTCGCCATGGTTCTTCTCACCTCAGTTGTCTCGGAGTTCGCCCCACCTGCCAAGTGCCGGCTTGACCAGCCAATGTATCGCACGGTGCGCGAAGTTCGCGTGCTGAAAACATGTCAAACGCCCCAACGGGAACGGTATCGTAACGCCGATTCGCAGCCAGTTAAACCGCCCCTGCCCTCCTCCCTGCTCGGCGCGAGCCGCCTCACTGTTCGGCGCGGGCCACCCCGCTGCTCGGCGCGGGCCACCTCCCTGCTCGGCGCGCGCCTCCCCCCCCTGCTCGGCGCGAGCCTCCCTCCCTGCTCGGCGCGGGTCTCTGACCCCGCCGAAACCGCTGACCGAAGGTCTCCAATTCCCCTTCCCCAAGCCGCAGTTACGGGGAGTCGACGAACAGCGAGGCGGCCAGCATCGCCAAGGCGAAAGCATTCACCAGGAAATGCAGCACCACGCAGGGCAGCAGGCGATGAGTTCGCTGGTACAGATAGCCCAGCCCCAACGCCAGCACGAACAGCGGGATCGGATCCAGTCCATTGCCCAGGTGCAGCGCAGCAAACACGAACGAGCTGATCAGGATTGGAACGACCCAGAACCACCCTCGCAGTTCCTGGGCCAGCGGTGCTCCGCGCAGTACGCCAACCTCCCCGGCCGGCTCCATCGCCGCCGCGGTCCCCTGTTCTGACCCGTCCGCAGCAGCCGCGGCGATCTCGGTCCCGGCGCCCGGCGCGGGTCCCGTCAAGATCGGCGGCGCGGCTGCCGGCGGTCGCTCGAAAGGGCCGTCGAACCCGGCTTCCGATTCGCGGGCCAGTCCGGTGAAGACACGTTCCAACCAGCCTTGCAGCAGCACCCGGCAGAGAAACTCTTCAACCAGCGGCGCCACGATCGCGGCGGAGAAGACACAGATCAAATAGAATCCGACGGTCGGGTTGCTGCGAAATGACTCGACCAACGGGTGCTCCGAGGGATACCAATGCTGGATCGTCGCTTGCATGGCGTAGATCACTGGGGCGAGCATCACGTACGCTACCAGCCCCAGCCCCAGATCGTGGCCCACTGAACGCAGCGTGAGCCCCAGATCGGATTTCCAGTCGGCGCCGGTCCGCAGCACGATGGCCGCGGCCGCCAGCAAGCAACCGGTCAGGCTGGCCGCCCCCATAAAGACGATCTGCCACCGCGTACGGCGTGAGTCGGCGGCAAGGGGCTGCGGCTCCGTCTCCTGCGAAACGGGTTCCGTCACGCTCGCGGACAACTCGCCCTTCCCGGCGCCGACGAGTTCCGGAGCAGGCGAGACGAATTCCAAGAGGCCGGCTGCGAGGGCCGCGCAACCGATCAGGCAGACCAATGCGATGAGCAAATCGAGCATCGTCCAGGGCGTTGTGGGGCGGGGCTCGAAGGCGAGCAGCGGCTGCCCCCGCCAGGCTCGCTGGACGGCGAACGCCCACAACCAGGCGCTGGCCAGTAAGACCGAGGCAAGTAGAACGGCAAATGCAGCGGGCAAGGTCATTCTCGAAACACTTTGGCCGACGCCCACACGTATCCCAACCCCGACTGGATGGTGGACAACACGGCGAGCCACACGAGGCCCACCAACGTCCAGGTCAACCAGGTGGGGGCGGCCGCGGACCCGGCATGTAACACCCACAGGCTGACAACCACGGCGGCGCACTGAAAAACCATCTTCAGCTTGCCGGCCATGTTGGCGGAAAAATCTCCCCCGCTCTCCTCAATCAACGACCGCAGGGCAGTCACCAGCAACTCTCTTCCGACCACCACCACGGCCATCCAGGCGGCGATCCCCGACCCGGGCGCCGCACCGAGCAAAATAAACGTACCGCAGATGATGATCTTGTCGACGAAGGGATCGAACATGCGTCCCAGCTTGGTCACCTGGTTAAAACGGCGCGCCCAGTATCCGTCGATCCAGTCAGTCGATGCGGCCACGACAAAGACGACCAGCGCCGCCAGGTAGTACTCCCAGACAATCAACCCGAAGACCAGGATCGACAACACGAACCGCGCCGCCGTCAGTTGATTGGGGACATTGAAGACCTTACCGGCTGGAGGCTCGGGTGTCGTTTCAGGCATGATCATCCTCACGTGGCGGGGCCACACCTCGAATGAGAATCCCCCGCATGCGATGCGTTCCCGTTGGTCGGGCAGGATCGGCACGGGCACAACCCGCGTCACCCGCCATGTACGCTGTTAGCGAGGCTCGCCGATGGCAACACCGATGAGGTCGTAGTCCTGGGCGGCCACGAATTCGCAACGCACCAGGGACCCTTCCTGCAGCGGCGCGTCACCTCCCGTGACGTAGACCAGCCCGTCAACATCCGGCGCATCCTCGCGCGTCCGTCCGATCCAAACATTCGTTTCACCTTCCACCGGGCTGTCAATCAGAACATCCGTCTGACGTCCCAAACGTTCCTGATTTCGGTCGAAGGCGACCTGCTGTTGGATGGCCATCAACTGTTCCCGCCGCGCCTGCTTGAGGTCGTCGGGCACGTGGTCAGGCAACCTGGCCGACGGGGTCGATTCCTCGAACGAGTAAACAAAGACGCCCATGTGGTCGAATCGTTGAGCCTCGACGAACTCTGCCAGTTCCGCAAACTCGGCGTCCGTTTCTCCTGGGAATCCGGTAATGAACGTCGTCCGCAAAGTCAGGTCGGGGATCCCCTGCCGTAACATGGCAATCAACTCCTCGGTCTGCGCTCGCGTCACCCGGCGCGACATCCGCCGCAGCATGGTGTCGTTGATATGCTGCAACGGCATATCAATGTAGGGCACGATCTTGTCGGCCCGCGCGATGGTCTCCACCAAGGCCTGATCGATGTACATCGGATAGAAGTACATGAGCCGAATCCAAGCGATACCATCGACCTGGTCCAGGGCCTGCAGCAGCTCGTTCAAACGGGGTTCGCCGTAGAGGTCCTTGCCATAGTATGTCGTATCCTGAGCGACCACGATCAGCTCGCGGACCCCATCCGCCGCCAATTGGCCCGCTTCCTCGACGACCTGTTCGATCGGTTTGCTGGCATGCTTGCCGCGCATCTGAGGAATGGCACAGAACGTACAGAGCCGGTCACAGCCTTCCGAGATCTTCAGGTAGGCGAAGTGGCGCGGCGTGATCCGCAACCGATCGGTATCGGGCAGCGCCCGAATCGGGGCAGGCCGAAAAAGGGTTCGCTGCTCGTGCAGGTTGCCGACCAGTCGGTCCGCGACCTGGGTGATTTCCTCACGGCCAAAGACGCCGACAAGCGAGTCGATGTCGGGACGTTCGTCCAGCAGGCTTTCCTGATTCCGTTCGGCCAGGCACCCAGAGACAATGACTCCCCGTGTCCTCCCGCGGCTCTTGAGCTCCAGCATCTCGTCAATCGCCTCGAATGACTCGGCTCGAGCTTCGTCAATGAACCCGCACGTGTTGACAACGACGAAATCGGCCCCATCCGGATCGGCGACCAGCTCGTAGCCGTCGAGCTGCAAGAGGCCCAGCATCCGTTCGCTGTCCACCAGGTTCTTGGCACAGCCCAGGCTGACGAACGCGTAACGCCCCTTGGTGGCCCGCGGCGGCGAGGCCGGCGTCTCCGGATTGGTAATGTTGACGATCTGCACGAGACAACTGAGCTGCAAGGAAGAACGGACCTGAAGACGCCTTCGGCGGCACGGAGGCCCTCATCATACACCCCCGGCCATGTTTCCGGGAGGCGTCGCCGCTCACCCGGATGATTCGGGAACGAATGACAATGCAGGGCACGTCGCCATGCGGACGACGCTCGTGGTGAACCCAGCCAGACCACCTCGCATGCCAGCCGAGATGCGTTACCGTCCGGTGATCTCTGCGATCGACGGAACCTGTGGACCACGTCCCAACGGCTGATAAATGATTGGGGCTAACGGAGGGGGCGGCGGCCGGCCTCGATGCGCCGCTGATTGACGGCCTGGATCGCGCGCGGTTCGAGCTGCAAGAATTTCGCTAGCTGCGTGGTCGAAGTCCCCAGCCAGGCGGCTGCCGCAGCCACCTCGAACTGGCTCGCCGCGACAACATCCAGCGCCTCCGCCAGCAGTTGGGGAAAATCGGCGTGATGCACACTGACTGCCAGACGCTGACCTCGGCAACGGCGCTGCCACAGTCGGCTGGGACGTTCCTCAGCCAGGTCCACGGCGGTTCGCACTTGCAATGCCAGGTTGACGCGCAGCCGAAACAGGGCCTGCGTTCGATTCTGTTCCTGGCTCCGCCGTTCGCTTGCTTCTCCGTGCACGCCGGAGGGTTCGTGCGTGTAGACCACCGCCGTCTCGACCTTGTTGCGATGCTGGCCCCCGGGGCCGCTTCGCCGCTGCCGCCGAGCTCGACAATGCTTGAGCAGTTCTTCTTCCGAAAGCGCTGCGGGGTGGCAAGTGCGGGCAGGCATGTTCTTGTCATCCGCGAGTCGGCAAATCCAACATCCCGCAGGCAGCCGATCACCCGGGTGCCGTGAGCGGATCTCCACTATCCTCGCCATCGATCTCGAGCATAAACGGAACCGCCCGCTCTGCCCATTCGGCGGGCGAGCGATAGGAACTTGCCGCGCTGCCGAAGCAGGTCTCCAGCATCTCGGTGTGAATCACGCCAGGGTTGAGCGGGATGGACGCCATCCCGTATGGCAGCTCGTCCGCCAACGCACGCGAGAATCCTTCGATCGCCCACTTGGTCGTGCAGTAAGGCCCCACCTGCGGCGACGTCGAGCGTCCCCAGCCCGAACTGAAGTTGATGATGACGCCCTTTTCCCGTTCGACCATCGCCGGCACAAAGTGGCGAACAACGTAGAAGACGCCCTTCACGTTGATGTCGATGATCCGCGAGAACTCGTCGACCGGCGCCTCCCACAGCAACGTGTTCTCGTTCATGATCGCCGCACTATTGATGAGCAGGTCCGGCACGCCCCATTCGTTGAGCACATGCAGGGCCCAGTCAGCAACGGCCGGCTCGTCGCTCACGTCGACGGCGTCGAAGCGGTGCGGCCCGCTGTCGCCAAACTGCCTCCTGAGTTCCCCAATGACGTCGTTCGAACGAGCACACCCGGCAACCTGATGGCCCAGACCAACAAACTGCTCGACCATCGCACGTCCCAAGCCACGGCTCACTCCAGTTATCACCACGCGACGTGGTTCCGTCATCTCATCTCCCTCGTAGCAGGTCGTCAGGACGCGGCGCTGGTACGGCGCGAAAAAACCGATACGATCAAAGCAGCATGCCCGCTGACGAACCACGACCGCCGGCCAACGCCGTGCTTCCGTGCCGTCTCACGCGACGCGGCTGCTTCGTGTCATGCGCATACCGCCCGAATGCCGACTGCGCAGTTTAAACGATGGCGACTGCCGGGCACACGGGTCAACGGGCAGTTTGACTTGATCGATGGCACCCGCGTCACGTGCATGATTCCAGGTCGGCGCGCGTCGCCAGAGGCATTGACAACCGTTGCCGCCAGTCGCCACGATGCGTCCGCAAGCGGGCATGAAGCGGTCGTGCATGTGTCGCGGATTCACCCCTTTACCGCCGATCCGCGTCGCGAAAGCAGACGGACCCCGGCAATCGCAGAATGTCCCCTGAGGGCACATGAACCAAACTCCCGAGATGCATTCACCCCAGACGCCGAATCGTGATGGCGACGGCTCCCAAGAACTGCCGCGTCTGATCGGCGACATTCGCCTGCCCGAATATGCGCACGTTCCTGGTTGCACGCCGCGCCCTCAGGATGGAGTTGCGCCGGCGATTGACGACTTCCGCTCCTGGGCGACCTGCGTGCCGTACCTCCGCGGTATCGACCTGTTCAACCACGGCTTCTACTGGGAGGCGCATGAGAGTTGGGAGGCGGTCTGGATCGCGTCCGGTCGACGTGGTCCGTGCGCGGACTTCGTCAAGGGCCTGATTAAGCTGGCCGCAGCCCTGGTCAAGGCTCGTGAAGGCCGACCGGTCGGTGTGGTCCGCCACGCGCGTCGCGCCAGCCAGTTGTTTCAAGAAGTCTCCGCCGCCACCAACCGCTCGACCGTCATGATGGGGCTCGACATCGGCACGCTTGACCGCGAAGCGAGGCGCATCGCAGCCGCGCCGGATTCGGTCGTCGATCCTCGCCAGAACGTCGGCGTGGTGCGTGTCACGCCATTTCTCATCCAACCGGTCGTGCGGAATTCGCCACCGCACGCAGAGGGGCCAAACTGATGCCCGAACCGAACTATGCCGGGGATGACGCCCCCGGATTCTGGTGGTGGATCGTCGGCATCGCCTTGTTGTTCGGCGTCCTGCTGCTGATGCAGGGCTGCTGAGGCGACCTTAGCGCGGCGCTGCCCGCCCGGGCAGCGGCTGTCTCCTGCTCGTCGTCCGTGGACCGTCACCGGCGCTTGATTACAGCATTTCGAGCATCTTCGCCGCCTGAGCCTCAAAGATCGCTTGCCAGGGTGGTGCGAGCAGACAGTCACTATCTTCTTGAGCGCCTCCTACATTCCGCAACTGTTCGGCGGTGGGCGCGTAGTAAATATAGCCGTTGGTGTATCCCGCCACGAAGGTTCGAGGATGCGGCGATTTGGTCTTGATGTTCATGCCGATCCGTACCGTCAGTTCGCCGGGAAATGTAATCAACACGAAATCCCCAATACGGATCCCCAGCAACTCGACATCAATCGTCTGCTTGCCGCCGGCCACCAGCCGCGCCTGATGCTTGCGGAGTAGCGCCAGATTCGTGTTCAGCCGCGTCAACTGCTCCATCGTATGAATATTGCGGATGTATTGCTTCATGTTGTTTCGATTGAGTGTGTCCAGCCGGCGGAGGTGATCTTTGCCCATGCGCTCTTCATGAAGGTAGCGGTGCGAGTAGTCCGATGGATTCTCGTCGGACAGGCCGTACTTGACGGCCAGCGGGAGGAACGACTTCAAGTTCAAGAAGGTTCCCCGGAGCGACTGCACCAGCCGGCGTTGCTCGGATTCCATCGCCACGATCCGCTGCGCCAAATCGGCCCGCGGCAGGGAGATGGTCTCGTTGAGCACGACCAGTCGACCATCCTCGCGCGGCTGGATCGCGCGGACCGCACGCAGTGTGCTCAACCCCAACAGATTTCCCAGCGGTTCGGCGTCACGAGGCCGATCGACCGGTTTGTAGTCGATCGGATTGATGTCTCCGCCGCACCCCTGAACAAACAGTGCCACGGTTCCCTCGCTGAGGTTTTCCTCGATTACGGTCGACGCGAAGCCGGTCATATCCGCTGTGTTTCCTCCGCTCGGAACGCCTTGGATGGGATGACAGGCAAAGTTGTAGACCACCGCCAGCGTACGACCGTCGGCCCGGTCAAGGCGAAGCACTCCGATCTCCGGATCGACCGGGCCGACCTCGGCGACTTCGTCGTCCGGCGGCAGCGAGTAAGCGTGACGAACGTCGATTTCGCGACCGTCCTTCATCTTGATCCGGCGGTTAATCATGATGCGGTCTTCGCGCCCCGTCCCGACGCCCACCGTGACCGGCACCAGTTCCTCGGCTGCTTGCCGGATCGCCTGAACGGTCCGGTCTTCCACATCCTCACAGACCACCCCATGGCAATGGCTGGCATTGATCATGATGTGTGACGCCGGCATCTCGATCTGCTCCGTAATCCGGCGGCGGACATTGGCAAGGTAATCGTTGCGAATCGAACCGATCTCTGCGATCGCCACCGCATCGACCGTGACGATCGCGACCGTGGTCGACTCGTTCTTAATGACGAGCGCTTTGACGTAGAGCGGGTCGTTGACCGGGCCCGCCTCGCGATTGGTGATATCCACCTTGGAGACTCCGGCCCACAACCGGGCCGCCGCCGCTTCCCCGGCTGCCAGCAGGCAAAGCATGCCCAACACCACGATCAAACCGGCTGGCAGCGAATTCCGGCAGCCCAGCGTAAAGCGTCGGCTCAACGGGGCGCGATGCGTACCGACAGACACAAACGATTGGTTCCACGTCATCTCTCGTTAGCTTTCGATTGAATGGGCCAAGGTGGCAAGTTGGGAGGGGGCAGGATTCGGGCCAGGACCGTTTCTTCCTTACGATACACGACTGCCGCGTCGCCACGCGGCGGCGAGCCGGTGGCCAGGCAAAGCTCGCCGCAAGGCCAGGCGTCTCGGATCGGCCAATGGGCGGGTGAGCTACCGAGCGTCCAACAACGGGGTCGCATACGACCTGCCATGACAGTACGTCGCGCCGCCGGATGCGCCCGCAAACACCGCGCGGTCTCGTGATTGCTGAGACACGGATGGTTTGGTGATAAACCGATCCTTCGCCTGTGTCAAACTGATTCCAGCTCAGGTACACTCGGACCCGACTCGATTGGCCTGGTAATGAAGTGCATGCAATGAATAATAACGATTCGCTCAGCCAACCATCCCCGGCCGGCGACGACACTCCGACCGCCGGCGAGTCGGCCGGTGCCGCGTTGTCCTCAACCGGCTGCATCCTGGTCCTGGTAACCGCCTTTCTCGGCTGGATGTTTGCCGGCGTCCACTTGGCGATTTCATCGCTGGTGATGCGGGTCGCCGTCAAGGACCTGCTCGGATCAGTCGACGAAGGCCAGGTTGGGCAGTGGTTCGGGTGGCTGATCTGCGCCTTCCTGTTCGGCGCCGCGGCGGGCGGGTTGCTGCTGGGCAAGGTGGGCGACCGTTTCGGACGCGGCAAGGCGATGGCGTTAAGTATTCTCTGTTACTCGCTGTTTTCCTTGATCAGCAGCTACGCGCAATCGCCCGCACAAATGCTGCTGCTCCGCTTTCTCACCTGCCTGGGAATCGGCGGAATGTGGCCGAACGGGATCGCCCTGGTTTCCGAGGCGTGGCCGAACATCTCGCGGCCGTTTCTGGCCGGCGCCATCGGGACGGCGGCGAACGTCGGAATCCTGTTGTTTGCCGTGGTCACCTGCGGCTGGCTGATTACGGCCGAGAGCTGGCGGTGGACATTGCTTCTCGGCGGATCGCCCGTTGTGCTGGGGCTGTTCGTACTGGCGGTGGTTCCGGAATCTCCTCGCTGGCTGGCCCTCCAGCGGCGGACGTTGCTGCCGGACACGTCCCAGCCGGTCGGGCACGAGCACGGGACAGGCGAACGTGGCAGGGGCGGGCGTGAAGCCGAATCGTCGCAATCATCGTCGCCCTGGTCGATCCCGGAAATCTTTCGGCCTCCAATCTTACGCACCACAATCATTGGGGTGGCGCTCGGCACGGTCCCCCTTTTCGGCGGCTGGGGCAGTTCCAACTGGGCCAACGCCTGGGCCAGCAAGGTTGGCGATCGGGCGACGACGGCGGAGGCCAAGTCGGATCCGGCGCTCAAGTCCCGCGTCATGATCGCTCGTGCCCTCCCTGGATCCATCAGCAGCTTGCTGGGAGGCGCCCTGGCAATGCTCGTCGGCCGCCGGCTCTTCTATGCACTGATCAGCGGCGCCGCCTTATTCTCCGCACAATACTTGTTCTGGCTGCTGGAGCCGAGCGATCCACAGTTCCTCTACTGGACGGCGGCACTCGGTCTCTTCAGCGGTTTTTATTTCGGCTGGCTGCCCCTCTGCCTGCCGGAAATGTTTCCCACGCGAGTCCGTTCCACCGGTGCCGGCGTAAGCTTCAACTTTGGCCGCATCATCACCGCCTTCGGAGTGCTCGGCGGCGCCGTACTCGTCAACGCCTTCGGCGGGGACTATGCCCGGATCGGCCAGATTACCAGCCTGGTCTATATCGTGGGTATCGTGATCATCTTTTTCGCCCCCAACATGTCGGAAGCAAAACTGTCCGACTGACGGTTGCCGTCGCCGCGAGGCAATCGGCAACCGGCCAGTGGTTACCATCACCCTCGGCGTCAGCGATTGAAAAAGGCGGGGCGACGTGCCAAGATGACGTCTGTGGATTGCTGGGCGTGCGGCGGCTGCTACCGCGTCGCCCGCCCAACTCGGCAGCGTTTTCGCACCAGTTGTTCCACGAGCGTCCCGTGTCACCCGGGGCCTTGGGCGGGAGGATGAGATCACCATGGAAAAGCCGATATTTGAATTCGAGCACGTCGAGAATACGTTGATTCTGATCCCCAATCTGGACCTGCGTGAGCTCGACTTCGACGCCCTGGAAGAAGCCGCCGCCACGGTTTTCGCAGCACTGGACGAGCGGGAGAACCAGAACGTGGTGATGGACTTCTACAAGACGGACTATTACGGCTCGACCGCCTTGGCGTTCTTCGTCAAATTCTGGAAGCGCATCAAGGATTCCGGCGGCATGATGGTCTTCTGTAACGTCTCCGACCATGAGCTTGAAGTACTCGAATTAACCAACTTGCTTTCACTCTGGCCGATCTGCAAAACCCGCGAAGAGGCGCTCAAGCTGATCCAGGGAGGCAGTTGATGATCGCTTGTGGGGCCAGAGCCTTTCATTTTGAGTCACGTCCTAGCGAGCGCCGGGTGCGGATGAACATCTGGTGAGCGTCAACTCGCTAGCGAGGCAGGGCCTCGGACCGACGGCGAGCTAACGCTCGCGGCGTGTTCGTCCGCTCCCGTCGGTCGCTCAAACTTGACTCATTCGTAGAGCAAAATCTGATACAAGCCTTCTAGTCCGGGTAATTCATGAACGAACAACCATTCAGTGCAATTCGCTGTCTCGCAATCGTTTGTGGTGAACTTACACAAAGCGCCGCGCAGATCCGCCGGAACGCGTTGGCGTCCGGTTTGCGCTGCTATCGACGGAAGCGGGGCTAACGCCCAACGGCTGATGAATAATCCGCGCTCGTTGTACGCGGCCTTGCGAGTGCTTCCGACGGTGGGGATCTCGTCCGTATGGTGAACCCGGAAGTAGACAGCCTTGCAGACCAGCGACCGTCCAATTAAGGCAGCAACAGACGAAACTTGAATTGGAGCCAGCCATGACGATCTCACGACGCCACCTACTTCAGGCCGCCGGTGCTGCCGGGTTTTGCAGCGCGGTTCAAACGGCCCACGCCCAGCTTCCGGCGACCGCTGCCAGCGACGACTTCAAAGTGTCGCGCGGGAGGATCCGGCAGTCGGTCATGGGCTGGTGCTTCAAGCCCATGCCCGCCATCGAACTGGCTCGACACTGCCGCGAAATCGGTCTGATGGGAATCGAAGGGATCGCCTGGGACGACTACCCGTCCGTCCGCAAATTGGGCCTGGAGATCTCGCTGGTCAGCAGCCACGGCTTCCAGACCGGTCCCATCTCGCGTGAGAATCACGCCGCCAATGCGAAGAAGTTGCGGGCGAGTATCGACATGGCGGTCGCGGTTGGGTGTCCGAGCGTGATTACGTTTACCGGCATGCGAGAGAAGGGCATCACGGACGAGCAAGGAGCGAAGAACTGTGTCGAGCTCTGGAAATCAGTGATCGGCTACGCCGAAGAGCACAACGTCAACCTCTGCCTCGAGCACCTCAACTCGCGCGATGACACGCATCCCATGAAGGGGCATCCCGGCTATTTCGGTGATGACGTCGACTTCTGCGTGGACCTGATTCGCCGCGTCGACTCGCCCAACATGAAACTGCTCTTCGACGTTTATCACGTGCAGATCATGAATGGCGACGTGATTCGTCGCATCCGCCAATACCAGGATGTGATCGGCCACTACCACACGGCCGGCAACCCCGGCCGTGGCGAATTGGACGAGACCCAGGAGACCAACTATCCGGCGGTGATGAGGGCAATCGCCGAGACGGGCTATCAGGGATTCGTGGCCCAGGAGTTCATTCCGACCTGGGACGATAAGATCAAAGCCCTGCGGCACGCGGCCGAAGTTTGCGACGTCTGAACGCCGGCATTCAGCGGCGGACGCTGATCCGACCAGCCGCTACTCGGCCGCACGTGCCTGCAACGCGGCCTGCCGAGCTGCCTCGAATTCGTCCCCCGGGTTCCATGCCGGCAGTTCGTCCTGCTGGGCGGCGCGGAGACCGACATAGAATAGCAGTCGGGCGTCGGCGATCGCACCTGCCAGGTCCCAGTCGTCGCTGTACTCGTCGCTGGGCTGATGGTAGTTGGTCGCTTCCCAGTCCTCACGTTGCTGCTGCCCCCAACCCGCCGGCTTACCGATCACGTCGATACCCGCGTGCAAGTAGACGCCGGGTACACCAACCTTGGCCAGGCTGAACTGGTCGGAGCGATAGTAGAAGCCACGGTCGGGAAATCGATCCGGCGTAACGTGGCGGTCTTGCCAGCGAGCCACCGCGTCAACCAGCGTGTCGAGGTTCGACTTGCCGAAGCCGATCACGTTGACGTCACGCGTGCGGCCGTAAAAATTCAACCCGTCAATGTTCATGACCGCTCCCAGGTACCCGGCCGGGACCGGGGGATGAGCGGCCAGGTACTCGGAACCCAACAGGCCCTGCTCTTCGGCCCCGACCGCGGCGAACAAGATCGACCGCGCCGGCGGCGGATCTAATTCTGCGAAAGCGCGTGCCGTGGCGAGCAGTGCGGCCACGCCGGATGCGTTGTCGATCGCTCCGTTGTAGATATTGTCGCCCTGTTCGTCACGCTCGGCAGACATCCCGATGTGGTCGTGATGCGCCGTGTAGACAATGACCTCCCGTTTCCGCTCGGGATCGCTCCCTTCCAAGAGTCCCAGCACGTTGGCCGTTGATTGCTCGCGGGACCGGCAGCGAAGGTCGATCGAGACGGTGGTGCCGAGCGGCACTGGGCGAAAGTCGCGTTTCTCGGCGGCCGCGCGGAGCGCATCCAGATCGCGGTTGCCGAGCGCCGCAAGCTGCCGAGCAGCGGCGTCCGTAAGCCACCCGTTCATCTCGTCGCGCGGCCCCTGCTGCCCCTTCAGCTCGAACTCCTCGCCGGCCCACGACGTCTGCACGACCTGGTACGGGTAACCGGCCGACTCGGTGGTGTGAATAATGAACGCCCCGGCCGCTCCAACCTTGGCGGCCATCGCATACTTGTAGTCCCAGCGGCCGTAGTACAGGCGGCGGTTGCCTGCAAACAACTCCGGATCGCCGGACGGATCGTTGTTCATCATCAGCAGGACTTTTCCCCTGAGGTCCGCCTCCTTGTAGTCGTTCCAATCGTACTCGGGCGCCACGATTCCATAGCCGACAAACACCACTTCGGCGTTTTCGAACCCAAGCCGCTCGGCGGGCCTGCCGGCGCTGGCCATGAAATCCTTTGAGTAAGCCAATTCTAGCGACGCATCACCGTGGCGAAAAACCAGCTTCTCCGGCGGCTCGGTCGTGGTCCCCACCAGCGGCACCGCTTGATACCACCCGCCGTCGTCTCCGGCCGGCTTGAGGCCGAGCCCCGCAAACTGTGTGGCGATGTACCGTTGTGCCAGTTGGTCGCCCCGGGTCCCGGGGCCGCGGCCTTCCAGCAGATCGTCAGCCAAGAATCGAATGTGGGCCCGCAGCGCGGCGTCGTTGATTTCGGCGGCCGCGGCTTCCTCCTGGGGGCTCGGCGGGTCGGCCGCCCGGACCGGAGTAGGACTCAAGACTGCCAAGATACTGCATGCCGTCAAGGCGGCCAGGCTGGAAAATCGCAACATCTCTCTCCTGTCATGAAACGCGACATCATCATCGATCGGCGAAACCGAGTGTCTGCCGCTGCCCGACGGCGACGGCGACCGATTCCTGCCGCAGGGCAGTCTAACATTCCCGCCCAAATCCTGCGCGCCGTTCCCACCGAAGTCGCCGACGTCGGTCAAGTCCACGGCTCCCGGTACCAATGAACCGATGCCCGGCAGCCGGCCTATGCCGAGCCAAACAGGGTGGGAAGCTGGGCGATCAGTTCACGCGACGCTTGGGCTCGATGGCTGATCCGCCCCTTTTGCTCGAGCGTCAACTGGCCAAACGTCTTGTCCATCTCCGGCACATAAAAATGAGGATCGTATCCGAATCCCTCCGCGCCGCGGTGATCGTCCACGATCCGTCCCTGGCAGGACCCGGCCACCGCCAGCACCTGCGTCCCGGCGGGGTCGGCGACCGCCAAATGGCACTCGAAACGAGCCGTCCGCTGCGCGGCCGGAACACCGGCCAACGCGTCGATCAACTTGCGATTGTTGTCCTCATCGGTTGCCCCCGGTCCGGCGAAGCGCGCCGAGTAAACGCCGGGGGCACCGCCCAGCGCATCGACGACCAGGCCGCTATCGTCTGCCAGGCACCAGGCACGAAGCACACGGGCCGTTTCGGTCGCCTTGAGGGCGGCATTCTCGGCGAAAGTCGTCCCGGTCTCCGCCACCGCCGGCGCATCGGGGAAGTCGGCGGCGATCTGCAGCTCTACGCCGTGGGGCCGCAACAACTGGGCAAACTCGCGCGCCTTTTTCCGGTTGTGGCTGGCCAATACGATGGTCCGCATCAAGAACTCTCCTCGGCGCATGTTGACGGATTTCGCCCTCGCGACAGCGCCCATCGCCGCCGTTTAGAGGATCGCCAACGGGTTTCGCCGCGCTTCCAGCGTGCCGCGGGTCACGCCAACCCGGTTCGAAGCGTTCAGCCGCTGCCAAACCTGCTTTCCGGTAACACGCCCCGCGAGCAACCCGCGGTACAAACCCAGCATCTCACGCAGACCATCTCCCTGGTCGGCCAACAGTTCCAATCGAAAGTCTCTCACACCCGCTGCCAACATCGCGGGAACCGCCTCGGCGGCACTCTGGGGAACGGCGTTGAACAACGTATTTCGGCAACCGACGTCGGCCGTCAAGGGATGCTCCATCCCGACTCGGTCACGCATCTTGACCTCGTGCAGATCGCAGGGGCGCCCGCAGTTCGTCTTATCCGTGCCCGGCGACAGGACCGAACAGAAGACGCAGTGCTCCATGTGGAACATCGGCATGTGCTGATGGATCACCACTTCGATGCCGGGGCCAGGCACCGCCGCCAGCAACTCCAGAAGTTGCTCCCGGTTGAGGTCGTACGAGACCGTCACGCGTGCCGCCCCCTGCCGGCGCAGAAAATCGACCGTCAGTTCGTTGGCGGCATTCAGGGAAAAGTCGCCAACGAACGGAATCTGACGCTCGCGGCAGAAGCGGACACCGGCCAGGTTGCGGACCAGGATACCGTCGGCCCCCTGCTTTTCCAGCAAGCGAAACAACCCGAACTCATCCGGTTTCTGAATCCGAGGTGTCGCCAGGAAAATCTCCCCAGCGGCTTCCCGCGTTCGCTCGACCGCCGCCCGATATTCGCGCAGGTCCTGAAAGTCGACCATCACCTGCCGCACGCCGCAGGCGAGCACCTCGCCGAGCTGCGCCAACGAGCGGCAAAGGACACGCAGGCGGGGTGCCGCGTCGCCCGTAGCCGGCGGCCCTTGCTCACGAGCGGCATCGCGCAAACGCTGCCAGGCATCGGGACGAATGCGGCGCGGAGGCCGGACCTGCGACGCGGTTACCAATTGCTCGATCAGCCTGCGTCGCAAACCTCCCAACACACTCAACGGTACCATCGGCTGACCGTGGATCTCCGCGGTCAGTCGCCGGAGTTGATAAACGGTTGCGCCCAGCCGGCCGAGCTGTTGTTCGAGCACTTCGGCCGTCACCGGGTGGCGGACCGCCACGTCCAAAGGCTGCGTCGATTCCACAGCGGCATGGGCACCATTGGCGGCGGAGCCCCTGACCCGCAGCGGTTCCCCGACCGCTGCGTACACTTCGAAGTCCACCGGCACCCGCCGCAGCGGCTTGCCGCCGGCAAACGTCTTGCGGAGGCGCGAAGTCAAACGAGGGTCGTCGGTCTTCCAGATCTCCTGGCCCGGCTCGAGTTGCCCAACATCGATGGCCTCGCGGCCAAATGTCAGTTCGACATCCTGGCCCTTCTGCAACACCTCGTAAACGCGCCCTCCCTGCTCCCGTCCCTGCTCGCGGTCTCCAGCAAAGACGACGCCGTCCCCGGCCGCAACCTCACCGCTCAGACGGACCCGTACCCGCTGCCCGCGAACCGCAACCACGGCTCCCAGACGAACTCCGCGTTTCGCCGAGCTGAGTCCGGGCACGAGCATCTTATGATCGCAACCTTGGAGCCATCCTGGCGAAAACCCGCGGGAAAACGAGAGCTCCATTTCCGTAACATCCTGTGGCGAGAAGGCGGCCCGCCGGCCTTCGACCGCAGCGTCGATCGCACGGCGATAATGGCGCGTGATGTTCGCCACATACTCGGGGGTCTTGAGCCGCCCTTCAATCTTCAAACAACAGACGCCCGCCTCGATCAACTCCGGCACGAGCTGGTAGGCTGCCAGATCCTGGGGACTCAGCAAGTACTTCACTTGGTCCAGGTCGACGTCGCGACCATCACAGATAAGATCGTACGGCAAGCGGCACGCCTGGGCACATTGGCCCCGGTTCGCGCTCCGGCCGCCCAACGATTCGCTCGTCAGGCATTGACCGGAATAGGCCACGCAGAGTGCCCCGTGGACGAACGCCTCCAGTTCCAGGTTCGTCTGCCGAGCGATCTTGCCAATCTCCCGAATCGACAGTTCCCGAGGCAGGACGACCCGGCTGATGCCCAACGGTTCCACCGCCGCGATGCACTCGGCGCTGGTCAATGTCATCTGCGTCGAGGCATGGATTGGCACATCCGGACTGACTGCCCGAATCAACTCGACCACTCCCAGATCCTGGACCAGTACGGCATCAATGCCGGCCTCGGTCAGCGCCACGACCGCCGCTTCCATGGCCGGCAACTCGCTGGGGAACGCCAGGGTATTCAGCGTGGCGTATCCCTTGACGCCACGGGCATGCAGAAACTCCATCACCTCCGGCAAATCCTCGACGTGCAGATTGGTCGCACGCGCCCGCGCATTGAAGCCGGACTCCAGCCCGAAGTAGACCGCATCGGCACCGTTCTCGACCGCGGCGCTGACACACTGGCGATCACCTGCCGGTGCGAGCAGTTCCGGTGCCGACCGCTCCGAATTACCGTGCATCGATTCTGGACTCGGTTCATTCATCATTCGGTCCAGCAGCAACAGGTTCAGCAGCAACAGGTTCAGCAACCGGCCAAGAACGGAGAGTCAGGAAAGACGATCGAGTGCTGCCGGATCGCGCGGCTCCAACCGGCGGCATCACGGCGTCACCCGTCGATTCTAACGGCAGCGAGGGATGGCGGCGAGCCGTCGATGTGGAGACTGACCGATCGGATCGCGTCCGCATAACGCAGCGAGCCATCAAGGGCTTCCTGGAACCCACCACAGGCGTCCGTCACATCAAGTCAATCGTCCTTCCTCCTGTCCATAGGTCATGCTGTGCAGGACGCAATGCGGCCTGGCAGTCGGCAGGAACGTCTCAACACCCGTTTCCCGCACACCGATTTTCCCGGACGTCGCACCACGGAATACAAGGCAGCAGTTCTTCACTCGTCCCTTCGCCATTCGGCGGGACATGCGCTGCGTGGCGGTCGCCCAGCTCCAATGCGATCGACCAAGAACATTCCGCGCCCGGCCCAATGGTGTCGCAGATCGGCAAACTTTTGGCATCTGCGGGCCTACCGTTGGCTCAATTTGCCGCGCGCTGCAATTGCTGACCGGACGGAGATATTGTAACTTTGGCCTCGACGCAATTTGGGTTAGCATACGGGTTCCCGGCGAGACGATGTGCCCCGGTTCCTTGTTTTCGCCGGCACCTCCTCCTTACCCGTCGACAGTTTGCCAGACCGAGAACGACGATGACAGTCAACATTGAAGATCACCCCGTTTGGGATGCCGCATTCAGCGAGGAAGCTCGGAACGAGCAATTGAGCGAAGACTCGTCGGCGTGGCGAGCGGTGACGGGCCTGCTGTTGGCGATCATCAGCGTCGGCCTCACCATGGCCCTGTTCACCACCTGGCTCTGCTCCTGACCTGGTATGGCGGCGGCGCCGCAGGGGGTAACGAGCCCGCAATTGGTTCGCGTCCGGCGGCCGCTCCCGATCCCCGCGCGCACGCTGGCACCCTGACACGCTGGCACCCTGGCACGCGGGTGATCACGCAGGACGTTAGCCTCCCCCCCCAACGGTCGACGTGCTCCGATCGAGACGTCCCCAGCAATTCGGGACAGGCGGGCGGCCGGGGGGTGGCCGACCTGCCGCGCTTCGCTCTGGCTCGGTTGGCGGAGTTTCGCTAGACTTCGCCCCGCGTTGCCGTGTCGCGCTGCCGACCGGTCACCAATTCTCCATGAATTCCGCCATACGATGCCCTTCGCGGCAGGCAGGAGGCCGTTGTTGTGCGCTTGATCTGTTGTGGTGTGCTGATCGGTATGCTGACCGGATGGGCGGTCACGCGAGCCGAACCGCGAAGTTCCTCCCCAGAAATGTCCGAAGACGCCGAACTGACCAACGTGCAGTTCCTCGACCTGCGGCACGGCTGGGCGGTGGGAGACCGGGGGGCGATTCTGCGAACCGAAGACGGGGGGCGGCATTGGCAACTGACTGACTCGCCAGTCAACTGCCGCATGGAGAGCATCCATTTCATCGATCCCATGAACGGTTGGGCGGTTGGTGGGTGGATCCATCCGTTGACCCACCGCACGTCGGCCGTCGTCCTCCGCACGGACGATGGTGGGCACCGTTGGAAACGGCTGGAAGCTTCCACGCTGCCGGCGTTGCGACACGTGACGTTCTTTGACGAGCGGAACGGATGGGCCGTCGGAAACGGATCGGCCATGTATCCTTCCGGACTGTTTCGCACGCGTGACGGTGGCCGCAGCTGGACGGCCGTTCCGGCGGACCGGATGGGCCATTGGTTGGGCGCCCATTTCTTGGACGAGCAGACCGGGGTCGTCGTCGGGCGGGACAGCGTTGCGGCGACGGTCACTGCCGGAATGCTCCGCGGGGCGGAGCGACCAACGGCAGACTGGAGGCCGCTGCGAAACGTTCGATTCGCTGCCGGCATTGGCTGGGCGGTTGGCGATGGGGGTCGAATTTGGCGTTCGTCGGATCGCGGTGCCTCGTGGTTCCCGGTCAACCTGCCGGCTGGTTTTACGGACTACTTCGACTTTCGCGCGATTGGCTTGCACGGGTCAACCATCTGGATCGGCGGCGCGCCCGGAACGCGGATCGCCCGTTCCACCGACTCCGGCCAAACCTGGAATGTCTTCGATACAGGCCAGCCCTTGCCGTTGAACGCGATGCATTTCGTCGACGCGGATCACGGTTGGGCGGTCGGTGCGCTGGGGACGCTTATCGCAACCCAGGATGGCGGACAGACCTGGCACTCGCAGCGTGGCGACTCGCGCCGCGTCTCGTTGTTGACGATTGTCAGCGAGCCAGGGCGGATCCCGCTGGAGATGTTGGCCCGGCTAGGCGGCGATGAGGGGTATCTGGCCGCCGTCGAAATCATCAACCGCCGGGACATTGAAACACCTCAGGTATTGGAGTCGACTGCGGAGGAGCGAAGCCAAGCGGCCGTCACGTCTCTGGGCGGCAGTTACACGGGAACCGCCTGGCAGTTTCCCCTGCGGCAAGCCGGTCTGGAAATGCCGGTCGAGTCGATCGTTGGCGGCTGGAACATCGTTAATGGCGATCAGGCGGTCGCCCGTCTCGAAGAGTTGATCGCCCGCAAGATCCGCCAGTGGCAACCTGCCGTGGTTGTCACGGAGAGTGCCAGCCCCGACCACCGCGACCCGTTGGCCCACGCAATCAACCAGATTGTGCTGGCAGCGGTCCGCCTGGCCGCCGACCCGGCCGCCTTCGCCGATCAACAGGCGACGACGCACCTCCCACCGTGGAACGTCAAGAAAGTCTTTGGCCGCTTGCCCGCCGGCGAGTCCGGGGCCGTGCAGTTGCAGACATCGCGTCTGGCAACTCGCTTAGGCAGTTCGTTAGCCGACGAAGCCGCGCGAGCACGCGGTTTGCTCGTTGCGAGTTGGCAGCCGAGCCCCGACCAGTTGGAATTCGAGCTCTTGATCAACGAAACTCCCAAAGGGGCCGGCACACGTGACTTTTTCAGCGGGCTGTTGATCGAGCCGGGAGTTGCTCGCCGCCACGCCACACCACGGACCGATGCGACGCTCGAATCCCTGACCCGGGCCGCACGACGGCGGCGGACGGTCGACCAGTTGCTGGTGCGTAATCGCCAGGACCCGACCGAGGGTGTCAGTTGGCTCGCGCAATTGGACGACCTGACCGCCGGCCTCGACTCGAATGCCGCCGGCTTGACGCTGTACGAAGTCGCGCAAAGTTACCTGGCCGGCGGCAACCACGACCTCGCCAGCGACGTCATGCGTTCGCTGCTGAGCAAACACCCGGACCACCCACTGGCCGAGGCGGCCCTCTTATGGCTTGTCCACTATCACGCCAGCGGAGAGATGGCGAATCGCTCCCTCGCCGGAGAACGCTCGACGCGTGCCGCCGGCGCTTCCCTGATCTCACGCGGCGCGGGCGCCGAGCGACGACTCCTCCATCGAGGCAACGGCAGAATCAACATGTTGGAAAACTTTCGCCTCGCGAGCCGCCAGACGGCCGGGGGCGCCACGCCGCCGGCTGCCCTGCACCCAGACCCGGTCCCCGCCCTGGCACAACAGATTCGCCAGTCCCGCCCCGACTTGTTCGCCGAACCGTCAATTCAGTTTGCCCTGGCATCGGTCCACCGCAAACAGCACCAGACGCGGGAAGCCAATCACCTCCTCGCCAGTCTTGCACGCAGTCATCACGCAGACCATTGGTCACAGTGTGCGCGTGGTGAACTCTGGCTGACCAACGGAAAGGGACTGCCGCCGAAGATGATGATCAAGTGCGCACGCCTGCGTGAAAAACCAAGATTGGATGGTGTCTTGGACGAACCCGGCTGGCAGGACCGGCCCGCCGCCGCGCTCCGCAGCCGCCTGGAAGACGATGCCGACTGGTCCACCCACGTGATGCTGGCACACGATGACGAATTCCTCTACGTCGGAGCCCGATGTGGGAATGCACCCGGCATCGATTACACAACCGCCACCCAGCCTCGTCCACGCGATCCCGATCTGCGACACCGTGATCGACTCGAAATCCTCATCGATATCGATCGGGACTTTACGACCTACTATCACTTGACGATCGACCATCGGGGATGGGTGCACGACGCTTGCTGGGGCGATGCAACCTGGAACCCCGACTGGTTCGTGGCCGTGAATTCGACCGCCGAGGCGTGGACGGTCGAAGCAGCCATACCGTTGGCGGAACTCGGCAAAGGCACACCGGAACGCATCCCCACCTGGGCCGTCGGTCTGCAACGCAATGTCCCGGGCGTCGGCTTCCAAGCCTGGACCACGCCGGCCGCCGCCAGGCCGATTCCAGCGGGCTTCGGCTATCTCCAGCTTCGTTGACGGTCCTCGATCGCGATGCGGACGGGTGACCGCCCCCTGGTCAAACGAGCCACCCACGACGGTCGCCGGCGCTGATCCCCTCTCTGAGACAAGTCAAGAACAAGGGGCATTGATTCAAGCCACACCTCCCTGAGGGATGTCGTCTACGGGACGTTCCCAAGTTCGCGATTGATGGTGCCATTGGCCGTCAACATGGCTTATTGTTGCGGATAGGCAACGAGCTCTTCGGAACACGCATCGAATGTCGTCACCCATCCGACACTTGGTGACCTCGCACAACCGACCCCCGCATAACGGATCTTCGGGTCAAGGAGCAGTTTGCGATGCCCCCGGTTCTGAATCCCCGGATCAAGTAACCACCAGCAGACCATTCCCCGCGCTGCCGACTCCGGCGACCATGCCCCCCAGGCGACATTCTCGCCGTACGCCGGTAGCGCAAAGGGGTACGCCACGCTGACGTCACCGTGGTGCAATGTCCGCCGCTGTCGATCGACGCGGATGGAACACTCATGCCCTTTCTGATCGAGACGCGCCAAGGTCGTCTCGCGGCCGTGTTCCGTGACGAACTGGCCGACCTGGTCCGGTATGGACCAGTAGCGATACGCGCGTGTGCCGGAGAAGGCGAGCCAGTAGTAGCGTGAATTCCGCCGAAAGACACGCGCCACGCTGGTGCCGTCGGCATCGAGCTGGTCGACAAACTCCTGCCAGCCACGCAGCGCGCGACGCGTTGCGCCGTAGCTGCCGATCCGCGGCCCCGCCTTCCGCCCCCGGCTGTCGACATGCGGATCGCGCTGCTTGCCGCCGCGCGTAAAGTCCTCTGCATAGTACCTGGCCGAACGGTCGAGGACATCGTTGCGGACCAGTCGCGGAAGATCGGCCGTTGCCCGCAGCGCGTCGATGGTCTCGTCCAGCACCGCCCTCGCCGTTTCTTCGCTCCCGCCTTCGTCAAGCGTAAAGTAATCGATCTTGGTCCCCCCAACCAGGAAGGCCCGGTACTCGAGAAAGGGCTGCCGCGCGTCACGCGGAAAACGAACGAGCCGATCCTTGAGGGGACCGATGACGCGCTCGGCATAATCGTCAGGATCGGCGCGCACCGACTGAATTTCCAAAAAAATTTTGTTCTCTAAATCTCTCCACACCGGGTTTGGCGGCAAGCTCGGGGAGCCTTGTTCAGCGCAGCTCGCCGCCCCAAACCAAACGATCGCTACGAACCAACTGGCGCATCTGGCGAGACCAACAACGATCGGCTGCGGCATTCCGTTTTCTCCTGCGGAAAACAAGCACCAAGGACCATCTTCCCCCGCCACAGCACGATGCCGGAACGCACCATTCTGCACACGGCGTACCAGACCATCGGACCGCCGGCGGACCGTCCGTTGCGGCAAATTGACGCTTTGTTTTGCTCGTGCTAGCGTGACATCTCTCCACCTCGTTTTACCAGATATCAGCGCTACTCGAAGGAATTATTTGCCATGGGGACCTCCGTCGTATTCGCCGCAGTCTTGGCCGCCAGTGCCGTCGGTTACGACATCGGCGACGAACAAATCGCAGAACAGAAACAGATCTTTAAGAAGTGGTGGGGGACCGAGATGGTCTGGCAATTCGACGAGTTGCCGACTGCCAGCAGCGTGTCCGCCGAACGTGTCCCGTATTCCGGCCATATCTATCCCGACACGTCCGGCGGGACCGTCAATGCAATGTGGAAGTATGACCAAGCATTCAACGGCCGCAGCGGACGGGCAGCCGCCTTCGAACGTTGGGACACCACGGCATTCAAGAAACAGACCGTCACGCGCGGCGGGCTGTTCGGATTCCGGACCGTCACCCGAATGGTCACGCCGCACTGGCACGGCCACTGCAACGGTTGGACGGCCGCCGCGATCCGGCATGCCGAGCCGAAGCAGAACGTGGTTCGAAACGGGGTCGTCTTTACACCTGCAGATATCAAAGCCCTGTTGGCGGAAATCTACATCTACAACGACACACAGATGCTGGACGGTGACGGAACACAGATCAACGCCGGGATGCTGCACTCCTTGATCACCAATTGGTTGGGACGCGGCAAGCACCCGATCGGGATGGAAGCAGATCCGGGAACCGAGAAATGGAATTATCCCATTTACGCCTTCTCGACAAGCCACGCGAAGCGCGGTCCCAACCTGGTCGAAGTCAAGATGAACGCCGCTTACGCCAATAGCTCCAACGGCGAGTACCAGCAGAGCCCACGGGACAAGCGCATCAAGTACTTCCACTACGCCCTGGAATTGAATGACGACGGCCAGATCGTAGGCGGCTACTATTACCGCGACAGCCAGCAGATCGATATGCTGTGGATTCCCATCTCGCCCAAGCAGGGAGGCAAAGCAGGCAATGAACGGGGCAACCCTCATGTCGATGTGAATGAAGTGCTGGCCATCTGGCGCGACTCCGTCTCGAAGGAGGACCGCGCGTCATGGACGGCTGTCGATGCAGCACCCGAAGATCGGCTCTTTGCCACAGCCGAAATCGACGGCCTCAAACCGCTCACCGACTTCACGGTGACGACGGTCGCCAAGCCGGTCACCGAAGTTGACTCCACCACCGCAGCGGTCGTCGACGATGCGGCCGGCGAGCAAGCGGCCACGGAGTCGTCCTTGGATGACACCGCGCCCTCCGCAGCAGCCGATACTCCGCCAGCGACTGGGGACGAGGGGTAGGTTGGCGCAAGGGACAATTCGCCGGTTCGCCTCGTGTTCGGCGCGGGTCTCTGACCCCGCCGAAACGGCGGACCGTAGGTCTCCAACCCTGACCGGATTCGCTCGATCCATTTACGCGAGCGAACCATGATTCCTAGGCGGCGATATCGCCATCGTTTCCCGTGCACGTACCAAACGCGCCGAGTATCTCTCCCGCCACGCGTTAGGGTCCGATTCCGCCTGCGCCTAACGGAACCGGGGCTAACGCCCACCGGCTGATGAATCATCCGCATTGGCGTCCGGTTCGTCAGTGATCAACGGAACCGTGGACGAACGCCCACCGGCTGATGGATGATTCGCGCCTAGCGACAGAATTCAAGGCCGACGAAGCCTCCGTGGGCGATGAGCGAGCCATTGGTATTGACGGTCCGCAAGCTGTCGAGGGCACCGATGTAGTCGCCCGGAATCTGGTCCGTTGAAAGGGCGACTCCCGTCAAAGCGACGGCTCGATAGCCGACGGTCGCGCTCCAGCAGGGGCTGAACTGGTACTCCAGCCCCGTCCGCACTTCACCGATGAATGCCACGTTCGTCTTGTTCGACTCGACATCAATCGTGCTGCCCACGTAAGGGCTGCTTCCGTCCGTGACCTCGGCGGCGCCGGTCGAATTGTAGAGCCGCGAGTGTTGGGTGGCGTGATTGCCGTAGATGCCGAACTTTGTGCCGACGAACCCAACGAAGGCCGGCGTGAAGCACAGGTCCGCTCGACCACCCAGTTGAAAGCCGAGCAGATCGTTGCCGGCATTGATCTCGTAATGCAGTTCATCGGGGTCCCCCGTAAACACGTTGTCCCAGGGATCGGCCGAATACATGAAGCGATCGTCGAAATTCACATAGCGAATGCCGGCGTTCCAACTGAGGTTCAGCTGCGGGCATCCGCACGGCTGAACAAAATTCGTCCCGATCAGATTCAGTTCAAAGTTGTGCAAGCTGAATTCTTTCAACAGCCGGTGCCGCTCGGCTTCGAAAAACGCCGTATTCGCCAATTCAAGACCCGAACCCGGGTCGTAGCTCACTCCGTCGAGATGCAACACGGTGTCCAGGTCGCCCCAGACATCGGTGGAATAGACGTTGGCTTCCTCGCTGTCTGGAAAGACACCCCAGTAGACAAACTCGATACCGGTCATGCCGTTGCCGAAGTAGTGGCCGATGCGCGTCTCGAAACCGGCCGCGTAGGACGGGCTGGCATCGTGTGAGTTCAGCACGCGGCTGTCCAGGTCGCCCGTATCATAGCTCAGCCAGACATTGTCCTCCTGGTCACGCGACATGAACACGGCATAGACGCCGCCAAACCAGCGTGCGGCCGGCATCTGGTACGTGGGTCCGCAACCGGCGGGGCCGCAACCGGGATCGGCGCCGGAACCTTTCGCCCACAGTTCGCCGCCCGGGCCGCTCCAGCCAGTCGCATGTGGCACGATGTCTTCACCGGCGTATCCACCAGGATCATTCACGGTGTGCTCCGGCCCGTACGACGTCGAGCCGTCGTGGGGTGCCCCGGCATACATTCGCCCGGCGGGGTTCAGAACCGTCGATTCAGGCTCCATGCTCCGCTGGGTCGGCGGCAACGCAACAGGTGTCACCGGCGGGTAGTGCACGACGAAACCTTGCGGCTGCCCACCGGCCGGCGACGCCCATTGAGGCGACAAGCCACGGTATGGAAGTGATTGGTAAGGGGCTACCGGCAACCGATTGACGGGCGACTGCGGCGCGGGGGCCGAGTATCGGCCGGCTCCTGGCGGAACGTAAACCGTTTGCGGATAGCGGCCGGCACCGTCCACGGGCGCCGGCAACGTCCGTACTCCAGACCCAATCGGCGTGGTCCCCGGCAAAGCCGACGACGGCTGGTACCAGTTCGTCCCGGCCTGGGGCTGCCAGCTCGCCGGCCGCTGCGGATAGCCAAAACTGACCTGCGACGGTGAGGCAGAAGGGTAGACCTGTTGCGCAACGGCCTCGCCGGCCATCCATCCCAGGCCGAGAGACAAGAGACTGCTCAACATGATTGCGCACCGCATCGTTTCCATACCTCCACGACAGGTCGACTGGCATTGACTCTCTCGGGCGCACACACGTCGCCCCCGAAAAGAAAGATCGTCGTCGCATTGCGGTGAAGTGCGAGAAATCGACGGCCGGGAGACAGAATCACAAGCCGCCGCCGTTGGGACTGGCAGGTCGCGGATATTCGTTACGCGTCGACGCGACGTGCGTCCGGTACATCCGGATCGATCGGCATCAACCGGGACCATGCGGACGCCGGCGGTCGCGGGGGGCAGTGTACCTCGAAAACGGGCCTTGGCAAGTTTTGCCGGTTAGGGCAGCCGAGGAATTTGCGGAGCCAGCAGAGTCGGACGAAAGCAGGTCGATCGCAAAAGGCTGCAGAAGCTGCACAAGTCGTCTAAACCGGGTGCGGTTTAGCGGATGTAGTGGTCTTATCGTTGTGACAAGCTGCGTATCACCGTCAAATAATTGGTTCCCGCGTTCAGCACCAAAGAAATTCCCCTGGATCGGACGATCCACATTTGGAGCACTGTACGGCAGATTCCCCATGAGGGGCTGTTCGTATGGTCAATATCCGCCTCCCCCCCCTGTCGTATATCCTCGGAGAATCAAGCCATGGGAACATCGGTTGTAGTTGCCGCCATTGCGTTGGCGACCGTTGGGCAAACTATGAGTCCACAAGACGTCAAGACCCAGAATGAGGTCTTCCAACAACTTTGGGGCACTCCGTTCTCTTGGAAGTTCGACGATCTGCCGGCAAACGGCGGTGTTGAAGATTTTCGTGTTCCGTACTCCGGCCATATCTACCCGGATACGCAGGGTGGGACCATGGAAGCCATGCGGAAGTACGACCGAGCCTTTCATCGCGGCCGGTCGCTCGCCACCGCTTATGAACGCCACGACACGACGGCCTTCAAGGAGCGGCCCGAGTTCCGTGGGCTGTTCGGCCGAACATTCTCCATCGGCGCGGCGCGGACCCCCAACTGGCACGGGCACTGCAACGGCTGGAGCGCCGCCGCCATTCGTCACGCAGAACCCCAAAAAAGCGTCTACCGCAACGGCGTTGAGTTCGATACGGCCGACATCAAGGCGCTGCTGGCCGAACTCTATATCTATAATGACACCGCCATGCTGGCCGGCGACGGCACCAACGTCAATCCGGGCATCCTGCACGCGATCCTGGCCAACTGGATCGGGCGCGGCTCGCATCCGATCGGCGTCGAGACCGATCCCGGTGAAGAGAAGTGGAACTATCCAGCCTACGCGTACGCCAGCGCATCGGCCAAACGGGGACGCAACCAGGTCGAAGTCAAGACCAACGTCGCCTATGCCAAGGACTCGGATGGCGAATACTACGAAAGCCCGCGGATCAAGCGCGTCAAGTATTTTCACTATATGCTCAACCTGAATAACGCCGGCCAAATCACGGGAGGCTACTACCTCCGCGACAGCTCGATCATCGACATGGTCTGGGTTCCCCTGGCACCCAAGCAGGGCGGCACGCCTGGAAACGAGCGGGGCAACCCGCACATCAATGTCGACACGGTTCTGGCGATCTGGCGAGAATCGGTCGGAGAAGAACTCCGCAAGAAGTGGTACACGGTCGACCCGGCGCCCCTTGATCGGATCGCCAACGTAGAAGCCCTGGCCAACAACGACGACTCGGCCGACGACGAGGAAGAGACAGTTGAGACCGGCCTCAATGCTTCCGACGACGCCACCGAGCCGGCAGAGGTCGAATCGAACACGGAACCCGCCGCCGAGTCGTCGGAGGAGGCTTCAAGCGACGATGCCGCCAACGGCGGTCCAGTAACCAGTGTCAGCACCCGGAATACGGACGTGGCCCCAGTCGTCGTTCACGTAGAAGCCGACCCGGTTCCGACCATCAGCAACTGAGCTTGGTTCACACCAACGACTCGCGTCTGCTGCTCGAATCTCAGGGGCCCGGGCAAACCAACTTGGTTTGGCCGGGCTCCTTGCGGTTGCTACGGTTCGCGTCGGGCGATCGCCAAGATTCTGGCGCAAGCCGGCTCGCGGAACATCAGGGCTCGCGAACCGTCCGTGCGATGCGGTAGCACATGCTATAAACGGGAGGTATACCCGATCGTCTCGCGGACCGCAGAGCGTTGGCACCTTCTAGCAACGTGCCACCTCTGACAACACGCCCGGTGTCATACACGTTCGTGACAACTCCGCCTTCTTCTTCATCCGTGGCGCCGTCAGCGGGGTAATCGCCATACACCGTCTGGCACCACTCCATCCCGTTACCGTGCATATCGAACAGGCCAAAGGAGTTCGGTCGATACTCCGCCACGGGATTTGCAAATCTTATCCGTACAGATCCCCATAGCATCTCAAGTTCCGGCGTGTCCCCGAAGCTGTAAGGGGTCGCTGTATTCGCTCGGCATGCGAACTCCCATTCCGCTTCGGTTGGCAGGCGATATCCACCAAGTTGAAGAAAGTTGGCCTTCGTTCGCATTCCCTCGTCATAGTGACCCTCGTCGTTCGGCTCGTAACACCATTCCGTCTTCGGTAGTCCTTCGTGCTTGCTCAGCCAGTTGCAATACGCCGCCGCTTGGCACCAGGGCACTGTCGCCGGCCTCAAGAAAAATTCCCAGGTCAGCGATTCCGGTCGTTCCCACATCAATTGTTCGCTTCCAAAATCTTCTTCCGGCTGGAATGCGCGATACTGCATCATCGTGACCATCGTGCTGCTCAGCGCGAACGTGCGATTGACGATTCGTCGATGAAGCACTTCGTCATCCCCGCGGCCCTCTTCGCTTTCTGGAGAGCCCATCATGAACTCCTGGCCCTTGATGACGAGCATCGTGTGGGGTAACACGGACACCACTTCTTCATCTACCGTGTACTCGCTCTTAGTGATGTACCAGCGCCGGCTGTCTTCAATCTTGCCGGTAGCGAGCCGATTTCTGGTTCCCACAATCAGTGGATTCTGCCAACCATGGACATTCGTATCGACGCGCGAATGGCCTAAAGCCCACTCCGCAGCACTATGAATGCCCGGTTCCGGCGAATACTCAAACAGCTTGGACAGCACGTCACTTGCGACAAACTCGGCTTGCAATGCGGCGTTTCTTTGGAATTCACCGACGATTAACGTCAACACCCGCACCATCGTTGGGTCATCCTCAACTTCCAGTTGCCGAGCCACTGGCAAAATTTCACCGCCACTTGCACGGTAGCGAACGATAATGTGGCTCTGCAAGGTCGGGTCGGACAGGATGGTGTATCGGGCGCTCTGCAACATGCCGCCACCCGTGCGCAGCAGCGCCACAGCGGCATTGGCACGTTGCCAGCTCGCATACCGATCACGTTCGATGATCACGGCGCGCAGGGGCGCCGGTTGAAAATCGTCATGTTCCAGCAAAGCCGGAAACACGATCGCGGCCTGGGGCGGCGCGGCGTCCCGCAGAAGTTCCACCAACAGTCCAAAATCATCGCGGAACAGGTGAACCAGGATGTTCGGAGAGATGGTCGCTCGCTCGGCCTGGCCGGAGTCGCTATCTTCACGATACGCCGCAACGAGGCTGGTTCGCAAAACTCCACGTGCGGGCTGGAGTGCCTCAATCACCGTACTATACAACACCGGCTGCTCTTGGGTGACACGAATCATCTCGCCCGCCAGAACTTCCGCTCGCTCCGTCCACATCGCCTCGTCGTTGTCCTCCGGCGCTTCAATCGGTGCCAGCGCCATCGCGGCGCGAAGCTGTTCGTTGGCCGTGCTGTCGTCCGCCTGAAGCACGATCTGCGAATACCGCTTCACCTCGTCAGAGTAGGGACGGAGGGCCTGGCTGACGACGGCGAAGTCGGCCAAGCGACCTCGCACGAGATGTTGCAGAAGAGGCTCAACGGCCGCCGCATCCGTCGGCAGAAGTGCCAGGTTCGCGCGCAGCTTCGTCCCGTCGTCTTCACTATTGGTCGCTTGCCGGATGACAGGCTCCGCATATCGAAAGACGGGTTCCAGGCTACGGATGATCGTCGGCACTTCCGGCATCGGTGTTTGGGCGTCCAGGATCTCGGCGACCAACTTCTCCGCCAGCGCACGGTTCCGGCGGGGCTCGGCGACAAAATGATCATAGGCGAAGGCGGAGCCCACCAACATCAGTAGGAGAACCGAGACAACAGCAAGACGCCTCGCGTTCCGCAACGCCTGGCTGGGACGGGTCTGCCGAACCCACTCGCGATTAAAGACGCGTTCGTAGATCCGATTGCGAACCGTCAGATTTCCCGCGCGGTCTTGTTTGACGATTCCGGACAATTTGAGCTCGATATGCGTTGGCGTCGACTCGTCGGTCACATCGCCCTGCCGCAGAACCTGATCGTAAACGTCCAAGGCCGCGAACTGGTCCGTGAGTCGCTCGCCCAGGAACCGCGTGATCTGTTGAAAGTGAACGTCGGAACGCACCTTGCCGAAGCCGGAATATGCGTGCTCCACGTAATTGCTCAGCTTGCCGACGTCGGAAAACTGCTGTTCGTGGCAGGCGTGGCAGAGAAGCACGGTCAAGTAAGGGTGTCCGGCCGTCCAGCGAAGGATCTCTTCCAATAGCCGATCGGGAGCCGCCGAGCGTTCCGTCAGATAGGCAACGAGCGGCCCCAGGTCGTCCTTGGCAGGATCAAAGTCGCGCAGGGCGCATGTCCGGCCGACATTGTAGGTGGTCGTTCTGCGGCTCTTGATTAACTCGTTGGGGCTCGCTACGCCGACAAGACAGAACGCGATCCTCTCGAACACCGGCTCGGTCGCGCGCTGGTTATACATCGACCGAATTGCCGTGAAAAAGTCATCGGTGTAAGCCAGCTTGAGGGTGTGGTCGATTTCATCCACAAAGATCACGACGGGCGAATCGTCATCGTCGGCAATTAGTTGAGTGCGAAAGAACTCCAGAAAGCGCTGGTTCACCGTCGCTTCGGATTGCGACGCCCACCACTCCCGCACGTCGATCGACAATCTGAGCCCCCGGGCCACCTTACCGAGAAACCCCAGTATCCACTTCTCGTCGACGTCGGGCGTCCCCAGATCACCGGCCACGTCAACGGTGGCGACTCGGATTCCATCGGCACGCAGCCGCAACGCCAGTTGCACCATCAGGCTCGACTTACCGACTTGGCGCGACGAGAGAATGTTGCAGTACTCTTGCCGCACCAGCAGCGCGTGGATTTCATCCTCGACATCCTGTCGCGTGATGTAGATATGGCGGCGGGGATTGAGTGTCCCGCCGACCTGCAATTGATGACCTGCATCGGTCATAGGGCATTCCTGAAATAGCGAGCGTAGAGAGCGTTGGCTGGCCGCACGCGGTCTCCTTCACGGCGCACCAGCCCGGCACCATACAGTCGGTAGTAAAGATCGAGTTCCACGGGATCACTCGAGAAAATCACCTGCTTCATCGCCGCCAACAGGTCTGGACGATCGTGTAACTTGACCAGCAGTGAACGCAAATGATCGCCGAAAGGCCCACGCTCGGCCGCCGCTCCATCGATTAAATCAGCAAACGAGATCTTGTCGATCGCCGTCATCCGGTAATAGCTCAGGCGAGTCAAATACGGGTGACCGTGCAACAAATCGTAGAGTTGTAGCACTTCGTCCGACCGCAGCAGGTCATCGTGCCGAGTATTGAGCTCAACACATTGCTCGCGATTGAACGGCTTCATCTCGACCTTCAACCCGACATTGAACGGGGAACGATCCGCCCGATCGATCAGCAGGTAGGGCTCGGTGGAAATCACGAGAGCCAGATCCAGGTCTTCGTATTCCGGTGTGAGCGGAGAACGGTTATTGTGCCATAATCGCAGCATGCTGAAGAAGTCGGTCTGATACGGCTGGCCCAACAGCCGGTCGACTTCATCCAAGGCGATCACGAGCGGACCCGTGGCGGCCGGCAACAGAGTTTCTTCGAGGAAGCGGACCATATCAAACTGCGACTCGATGGCAATTGGCTGCGAAATGGCGAGCTTCAGTCGATGGCTCAACACCTCCGCAAAGCGGCTCAGAAAGCGAGGGTAGTCCTCCATGTCGTGGCCGGTGAAGACCTGAAAGTCAACATAGGCCAATCGCTTGCCAGCCTGCTGGCAGTCGTGTAGGTACCGCAGCAAGAGACTGCTCTTGCCGACCTGTCGAGGTCCCTTGATGACCACGGTCTGTCCGATTCGCGTCGCGCATTCCTGGACCACACCGTCTGCCGGTCTCGAAATATAGAAAGGGTCGTCCCACCGAATCGTCCCACCGGGCGCCGAAGCCGTTCGCGTGTCGCGGGCAGCCTCCGGACGAGCCGGTTCGTCGGGCACCTTGGCGGCTTCGGTCCCCTTAGGCCCAGCGTTCGGTGCGGCGGCAGTTGGTCCCGCTCGACTCGCCCGCTCGATCTGCTCATAAACGTGCTGCGACGCATCCGGCCCTTCCCAGGAGACGTGTTGAAGGTGACCGATGTGCAACTCCAGCTCGTATTCGAGTGGCCCCAGATAGCGCACACGCACCGGGAGAATCCCCGGGCGGCCGGACTGCAATTGCCGATGGCGAGCAAGGCGGACTTCGGTCTGCACCATCTCACTTCGCATCGATTTTTCCGAGATCAACAGCACCAGTTGATCACACCAATCGATGCGGTGGCGGATCTCCTTGACCCAATCGATCCCGGCCGCCATGCCGATGTCGATGAACGCCTCGTGACCGGCCGCGGTGAGCTGCGCGTGAAGGAAGCGAGCGAGATTCTCTTCGTCAGGATCGCCGTGCGGGTAAGAAATGAAGAACTTCTGGGCGCCGCTCGGAGCCGGCGGCACGGTCGCACTCGCTTCCGGGAGCGGTCGCGGAACGACTCGGTCGCGGCGCGACGGAAGTTCCCGCCTGCGTTCGCCAAGCGGCGCGGGACTGACAACCGGCCGATTCAGCAATCTCCGATAGAGATCTTCGTAGCCCCGTTCGCTCCCCACCTGAAACCAGGGATGCCCTTGGAGCGGCCTGGGAATGTGCTCGATGGAGGCTTCATCAAATACGGCAGGCAGAAATCGGTTGGAATCAAGTTTGGCGTGATACAGTTCGTTGTAGATCAACGTGGCTTCCCAGCAAACGCCGCGGCCCGCTCCCGGTTCTTCGTCGCCGGTCACACGTCGAGCGTAGGTAGCCGTACAAAGCAAGATCACGAAATCGGCTCGCGCCAACTGCTGCTCCATCCAACGCGGCCACCCTTGCGCGGGCCAGGGAGTGTACAGGTCAAGACGAGCGTCGATGCCGTCCTTCCGCAATCGTTCGGAAAGCTCCAACGCCCGCTCCTCGTGCTGGGGCGAATCGTGGCTGTAGCTGATAAATACCCGGGGTGGTGAAGTTTCTGCGACGACCATGCGATTGCGAGACGAGTTCATTTGAAGACTGGGGCCGGACAGCGGCCGAGCAACGGATGTCCAATCATACCACCATTCGAGCAACTCTTGCTTTCCGGCACGGACTTTCTCTGGCACGGTCTCGCATTGGCGGCCTCGCATTCACCGCGTCGCAAGCGCAGTTGCCATTCACGAACCGTGTCGACGGTGGCACCGGCGCATCGGCAGCTCTGAACGGAGACGCACCGACGTCGGTCACAGCAGATTCGCGTTGGTTGGCAAGCGCCGCGCGACATCGGCCCACGATGCCGACCGGACTTGCGAGCGCCGGACCGGGATGGTCGAGACGCCGGTGCCGTCACGATCCGATCGGCAAGACTTCGCCGACGCCCTCTGCCCGGGCACGATCCAGTAACGTCGCTCCGACCGCAACATCTTCCACGGCCATCCCCACGGACTTGAAGAGAATCACGTCGCTGGGGTCGCGGCGTCCCACGGCCCCGGTCACAACCTCGGCCAACTCCCGCGCGCAGTCCCAGGCGAACGCGCCTGCCTGTTCCGCCTGCAGCAGATCACCCGCCTCCTTCCGACAGCATGCCAGGCTATCGCAAATGACCATTCGGGCACGCCGCAGGACGGTCTCGTCGACTTCTGCCTTCTGGGGCCAGTTCGACCCGACCGCACAGACCAGGGCGCCCTCCGCCAGTCGACGACCGTTGAAGACCGGCGTCCGGCTGGTGGTCGCCGTCACGACCAGGGGCAGGTCTTCCACGGCCTGTTCCGGTTCTTCGCAGGCGACGACGTCCATCGCCAACTGGCTGGCCATCCGGGCGGCGAACGCCGTACAGCGATCAAAGTCACGGCAATAGACGAATGCCTGCTTCAGCCTGACGACCGCCGCGATCGCCGCCAACTGGCTTTCCGCTTGCCACCCGCACCCAAACATGCCGACCCGGTCCGTACCCGGAGCTGCCAGGTGCCGGGCGGCGAGTCCCGTGACAGCACCGGTACGCAGTTGCCCTAATCGATCCGCTTCGATCAAGGCCACCATCCGGCCTGTCTGCTGGTCGTAGAGGCCGACATGGAAGCGGGCTCCCTGGGAGGTGGTCGTATATTGCTTCCAACCGACCAACCGCCGGTCTGGCAGCGCGGCGCTCATCGAATGCAACACAATCCCCTCGGCCCGCACGCGCTCGCGCGGTGCATTGTCCGCTCGCCCGGCGGCCAGGCTGCGGAACGCGCCGTCCATGGCCTCAATGACCAGCGGCATGGTGAGGAGTTGGTCCACGTCCGCTTCGCGCAGGTACAGAACGGACATCGATTCAAACGCTCCTCGGATTGTGGGCTGGCAACTCGGGGCCCGGCGCCGCACGGCCGGTCAGGCGAGCGCGCTGATGGTTTTGAAGTCGTCCCGCAAAGACTGGTACAACTGCTGATAGACGGGAAATCCTCGATCGTAGGCGTTGCGTTCGGCCCGCTGCGGCGATGTCTGCGAAACCTCGCTGATGGTTGCCGCACAGGCCTGCTGGACGTTCTTGTAGGCTCCGTCTCCCACGGCGGCCAACAGCGCGACTCCAAACGCCGGACCTTGCTCGGCATTGATCGTGACGACCTTCTTACCGAACACGTCCGCCTGCATCTGCCTCCACAACGGGCTCTTCGCTCCGCCTCCCGACGCGCGAACCTGGCGGACCGGCACGCCCATCTCCTGGATGATCGCCAGGCTATCCCGCATCGCATACGTGACGCCTTCCATGATGGAGCGGGCCAGGTGGCCGCGCGTATGCTTCAGCGTCAGGCCGATGAAACTGCCCCGCGCGTCAGGATCGGCGTGCGGAGTCCGTTCCCCGGCCAGGTAAGGCAGAAAGAACAGCCCTTCGCTGCCGGCCGGGACTTCACCTGCCTCGGCACTGAGCAGCTCGTAGACCGATTTCTGTTTCGAACCCAGCCCCTGGCAAAGTTGCTCGGCGAACCATTGCAAGGCACCGCCGGCGGTGAGCGTAACGCCCATCATGTGCCATTTGCCGCGAACCGCGTGGCAGAACGTGTGCAGCCTTCCCCGGGGATCGATCTGCACGTCGTCACTGTGCACGAACATCACGCCCGAAGTGCCGATCGATGTCGAGAGAACGCCCCGTTTCACCACGCCGGTTCCGATCCCGTTGGCCGCACAGTCGCCTGCCCCGCCCACGACGACGCAGTCCGTCGTCAACCCCAAGGTCTTCGCGGCTGCCTTCGTCAATGTCCCGGTGACCTCTTCGGATTCGAAGCAGGGAGCGAACAGGTCGCGGTCCAACTCCAGCTTCGATAGCAGCCTGGTCGACCAGTTCCGCTTGGCGACATCCAACAAGAGCATGCCGCTGGCGTCGCTCACGTCCGTTGCATACTCGCCTGTCAGCCGCCGGCGGATGTCGTCCTTGGGAAGCAGGACCTTGGCCGTCTTCTCGAAGTTGGCCGGCTCATGGTTTCGCAACCAGAGGATCTTGGGCGCCGTGAACCCGGTTAGAGCCGGGTTGGCCACCATCTTGATCAGCTTTGCCCGCCCGCCCGCGCGGCGTTCGATCTCTTCGCATTCCGCGGCGGTCCGCTGATCATTCCAGAGCAGCGCGCGGCGGATGACCCGGTCCTGCGCATCCAGGAAAACGGACCCGTGCATCTGCCCGGACAACCCAATCCCCCGCACGTCAGCCGGCTTGAGCTTCGCTTTCTTGACAACGGTGCGAATCGTCTTGACCGTCGCCTTCCACCAATCCTCCGGATCCTGTTCACTCCACAACGGCTGAGGGTGGTAGAGCGGGTAGCCGGCATTCGCTTCGGCCAGTATCGCGCCATCCGCCCGGACCGCCAACGTCTTCGTGCCCGACGTCCCGATGTCAACTCCCAAATAGACGCTCATTCCGTTCTCCTCCCCGTGGTCAGGTCTGGCAGATTTTACTCGTCGGCACGGATCGCCCGCAACCAGCGATCCGGGCGGCCGGTCATGCCGGTATGCGATGAAGGATTTCGAACACGCGGCCGGTCGAGCGATGCTTGGCGGCGAACCCGTTGGCCTGGCCGAGCAAGGCGGCGGGCGCGTGGCGCTCGATGATTCCGTTCGTACTTTTCCAGCCTCCTCGCCATCCGCCAATCGGCTGGAGCCGACCAGACATCACGGCTTGGCGACACTTGCCACTGCTGATTGACCGGCAGCCCGGCGACGGGCTACGATGCCCCATCCAGCGACCTGCCCGTCGTCGCTTGCGGCGTTGCGAGCCGTATTCGAACCTGATGTTATCGCGCCGCGTAGAACGGACCATGAGTAATACCAACTGGCGTCTTTCGCTCGCTTCGCTCCTGCTAGCGCTCGTGGCATCGGCTGCGGGCTGCCCCCGAAATTCATCGCCGCCGTCCGCACCGGACGACACCGCTCCCGCGCCGGCTCGAACGCTCCGCATCCTGGTTGTGGATGACGAATCCCTGGCAGCGTCCCTCGAGCGGGAATGGCAGGCCCGGTCGGAAACACCGATCGCCATCCAACAGATAAGCGACTCCGCGGTGGTCGGCCAAGACGCCGCGGGCTGGAGCGCGGACGTGGTCGTTTTCCCGAGCGGACTGCTGGGCGAGCTGGCTGAAAGCGAGCGCATCGTGCCGCTCACATCGCAGCAGTTGGACGTTGCATCATTCGATCGGCCGGATGTGTTTGAAGCGGCCCGGCGGGGCGAAACGGTCTGGGGCAAACAGACCTTCGCGGTCTCGCTGGGTTCGCCACAACTGACGTTGGCATACCGGCGCGACCTTTTCGATGCGCTGGAGCTCACGCCTCCGACAACTTGGGGCGAATACCAAGAGCTGGTCAAGCGGCTGACACCGCGGGCCGACCTGGGCGACCAGGGACCGCCGACCGATGAGCCTTGGAGTGCCGCGCGGGAGCCGCTGGGCCCGGGTTGGGCAGGACAGACGCTGCTCGCTCGGGCCGCCGCCTACGCGCGGCATCCAAACCAGTACTCGACTCTCTTCGACCTCCGCGACATGCGGCCGCTGATCAACGGCCCGCCATTTGTTCTGGCCCTGGAAGAGCTGATTGCCGCCGCCACGACGGCGGACGGCGGCCAGCCCGAGTCGCCTGCTGCGTCGCCCGCCGAGGTTCGTGACGACTTACTGGCCGGCCGTTGCGCGATCGCCCTGACCTGGCCGAGCCACGCGGATTCCGACCGGTCCGATGTCTCCGACCGGACAGCCCAACCAAATTCCTCACCCGTCGGATTCGCCCCCTTGCCCGGTGCAGCGCGAGTCTACAACTTCCGCAGCCAAGCTTGGGACGACCGCAACCAGGACGCCCAGTCGACCGTCCCTTTGCTCGCGACTGCGGGGCGCCTGGCCGCACTGACCCGTGCCGGCAAGCGGTCTCAGGACGCAAACACCATGTTGCTGTGGCTCGGCGGGGTCGAACTTGGCAGCTTGGTCGCCCCGACAAGTTCCGCGACAACCTTGTTCCGCGGCTCACAGGTGTCGGCCGTCCGGCGGTGGGTGAACCCGGAAATCGACGACCAGGGAGCTCGCGAGTACGGCGAACGAGTCCGCGAGACGCAAAGTCAATCGGTCTGGCTTTCGTCCCTCCGGATCCCGGGCCGTGCCCGTTATCTGGCGGCACTGGACGAGGCAGTCAACCAGGCCCTGGCCGGCGAAGAGCCCGAAGACGCCCTGGCAGAAGCGGCCAGGCAGTGGGAAACGATCACGGATGAACTGGACCGAGATTCCCAGCAGCGGGCGTACACTCGGAGCATCGGATTGGAGCCATAATCGCCCCGCCGCCCACCAAGTCAGGCGCGTCGGGGTCGGAATCGGACGGCTCCCGAGTCCAACTCGGTTTCTACAAAGTCCAAGAGTCCCCGACCTAGGCGCCCTCCCTCGGCCAACTTAAAATGAGCGGATCGCATCGAATTCGATGCGCCCCGTCAGGGGCCGTAGCTCATTTGGGAGAGCGCTGCGTTCGCAATGCAGAGGTAGTGGGTTCGAGCCCCATCGGCTCCACTTGATGACGCCCGTTGTCAGCGACTGACAGCGGGCGTTTCTCGTAGGCGGGTGCCGTGTTTCCAGACTGCGGAATTGAACCGCGAGAATTCGATTCGGGCGAGCATTCGCTGGATTACATATCGAACCACGAAATGTCGGAGGCAAGCCAATGTCTTGCTTGCGGTCGCCATTTTCCACCCTGGCCGCACGGCGATTTTGGCGAGAAACAGTCACGATCGGCCGGCGCAACGTTGGCGGGCCCCACGTAACGGACCGGGGTGCATTTCTGGCGGAACCCTCGTCGTTGGTTTTGGTGGGTGTGCAACAAATTCAGGTCGCGGTGGGCAGGGACAGCAGCGTCTGCAGGAGACCGCATGGTGGAATCAAGTAACGCGGATGCAGGGGGTGAAAAACGAACCAGGTTGCTCGTTCTGCTCGGTGCGGGCGCATCCTATAACTACGGCCCGACCACCGACTGGCTCACTCGGTCGTTGCTCGCGACCGATTCTGGCATTGAGGGCGAGGCCGTTTTCCGCCTCGTTGATGAAACGCTCAAACGCAAACTCACACGGACCGACGCCTGGGGCAACCGCGAACGATTCGAACCGAACTTCGAACAAATTATCCAGGCGGTCGACGATATCGCGACGCACCTCCCCAGCAAGTTTGGACGGAGCGAATTCAGCCCACTGTTGGGTCCGTTCATTTCGTTGAGTCGATCAATCAGCGCCTTGCATCCGGATCGCGAAGTCTACACGCGGTATGCATCTCGAGCGCGCGAGTTTATTGTGCGAGCCACGAAACGCCACTGCGATCAGGCGGCGAGCCCCCGCCAGCATCCCTGCGTGTTGGCGCTGAATGCTCTCAGTCAGCGTGCCCGGATTCGCCTGTTTTCCGTCAATTATGATGATCTGCCGGCAGCTTCAGGAATTGATTTCTACACGGGCTTCGTCGACAACCACGGGGCGGCCCAGGTTTTTCGCCCCGTTCATCCTTGGCCGGAGGACCGCCATATTTGGTGCCAGCTCCATGGTTCGGTTCTGTTCCGTGTCCGACTGCGAAAGACCGATGTCGGCCGCTACCCGGAAATCGTGCGGTACGCGCATCGCCGCGAAGTCGCTCGCCGGAAATGGATCGACGTTGATTGGGGTGAGTTCCAAGACCGGCATATAGCCCCGGTTGCACCCATCATTACTGCCCTGAGAAAAGCTGATGCAATGCAGCGCGAGCCGTATGCGGATTACAACCACGTTTTCCGGTCAGATGCCCTGTCGTGCGAGCGGTGGCTGATCATCGGATACGGAGGCGGTGACCATCACATCAACAACCTGCTGTCGCAGGCCCGTCGGTATTGGCGAGAAAGCGGTCGCAATCATCGCGTTCTCGTGGTCGGCAAGACGCCCATGGATCGTCGGGGATTTTCCCTTTTCGGTGCCATGGAACAGCGCCCCGAGTCGGGCCTCGGAATGGAAATGTGGCTCTTCGACGAGGAATCCTACGAACTCGACCGATGGGTTCGACCACGGCACGTATCACAAATCAACGCGTCGCTGGGAGTGAGCCTGGACGGAGTCGAGTGGGCGATGGGAGATGGATTGCAGTCCGTGATGAATTTCCTGAAGCTGTGATTGCGAAATCGGTTGCCTTGCCGGGAGCCGACGAAGGTCGGTCGATTGCTCAAGCAAATCCAGAGATAGATATGGCGGATGTCGAACGACACCCTGCACGGCAGCACGTCCCCTTGCCGTTTCCCCCCCCTTGTGAACGCGGCATCCAGACCCAGTCGGCGCAATCCTCTCGATGCCAGCAAACCGGCGAGCAACCGCCGGTCCCTTGACCGTCCGAACGCCATTCGAGACGATTGGGACGACAAGCGGGCCTCCTCATACCGTGGATTTTCCGCTTCACATGGAGACTAGGGACCATGCGCTTCGTGATTGTCGTGTTGCTTGTGATTCTTGCCCTGATCATGGTTGCTGCCGTGGTCGCCTACAATTTTTGGGGGATCTGGGGCTTGGCGGGCGCATTCGCTGTGCTTGTAGTTGGAGCGTATCTGCTCAAGTTATCGGCCGGCTATTTTATGCGACAGTTGATTCTGGGGCCTGTCAAGATGAAGGGCAGAGTGCTTAAGGGTGCGACGTTGGAAGTCCACAAGATTACGCCGGCCGATCCGCCCGACCTGCAGGACGTCGCCGAAGGAGAGGATGAGATTGACGAGGTATACGACGAGGATTTTGATAGTCCGGAAGAAGCCGAAGCGTACCGGCTGGAGTTACGTGAGGAAATTCTCGCAGCGGCAAAGATCCGGGCGCAGCGACAGTGGTTCCTGATCGACATGACCGTCACACCGCAGAACCAACCAGAAGGCGGCTTCAAACACTGGGAGCCGGCGGATCTAACAATCGTGGACCCGGCCAGCAATCCGGTCACCCCGTTCGACGAGGATGAAGACGATGAAGTGGGGGAAATCGCGGACGTCGTGATTTGGGACGCCAAGGAGGAATCCTTCTGCGAGGACGAACAAGGCAAATACTTCGGTCCGCAGCGAATTCTTCTGTTCGCCGGCATCAATCCCGGACAGGATCAGATTGCCTTTCGCTACTACTTCGAACAGTTCGGCAACGTCGACGTTTCCAGCGCATAAACGGTCATTTGTCCTCCATCGCATGGCCGGTCGGAAACATCCGCTGAGTGAACGCCGGCATCGGTTGATGAGCGGTGGGACTGGTTGATGTGCGGAGGGATTGGTTGGTGTGCTGTGGGACTGGTTGATGTGCGGTGGGGTTGGTTGGTGTGCGAAGGGATTGGTTGGTGTGCGAAGGGATTGGTTTCGCTGGCGGCGACACCGGTTGTGTGGACGGCGACGCCGGTTGTGCGTAGGGCGATACCGGTTGTGCGAGGGCCTCCTGACCCCGCACCACGCCCGACCGTAGGTCTCCCTCGCACCGCCGCGGGCTGCACTGCTGCAGAATTCGCCGAGTTGGGGGAGACCTGCGGTCGTCGGTTTCGGCGAGGTCAGAGACCTGCGCCGAACAGGTCGGGCAGAGACCTGCGCCGAGCGAGTTGAGCAGAAACCTGCGTGACGGATGGGGTGCGGTGACGGATAGGGGCGGAATCAGTGCGCTGGCCGCGTGACGACTTACCTCGGCCCGATTCGTCTGCACACACCCCCGTGGCCCAACGTGGCCCCAGAAAACCAACGCGCATCGCAGGACGCTGCCAAACTCGTGTCGCGCCTCCTGGCAGACTGGCGATTACAATGGGGATGACTGCGGAACTCGCCCGGGAGCCAGAACAATGGAAATCGAACCAGTTTGCCAACGTGATGGTGCTCGCCAGTGTGCGCAGCGTGCTCGGTTTGGCGATCCCAGTAACTCGAGCACCGTCCGACGGCGCGCCAACCGAAGCCTGCAGCCGGGCCGGCCGCTGGGAACGGTCTTCGCCACCGCGGCCTGGTGTGTGACGCTGCTTGTCCCTGGAGTCGCCTCGAGTCAGGATGCGAACCCGGCTCCGATGCGGATGGAGATCGACCTCCGAGACCTGTCCCGGCAGCTGATCCAGGCGGAGATCACGATCCCCATCCCGCAGTCCGACGAGGCGGAACGGACCGTCGCGCTCTGGTACCCGAAGTGGGTCCCCGGTTCGCACGGCCCGGGTGGCCCAATTGCGAATATCGCCGGCCTGACCATCAAAGATTCTGCCGGAGCACTGCTCCCCTGGTCGCGGACGCCTGGCGAGGTTTTTCGCTTGGAAGCGACGGTGCCCGGCGACTCGGAACGGCTGCACATTTCGTTACGGTATATTGCCGACCAACCGACGACGACCTCCTTCGGCCATGACTGTTTCAGCGGCAGCAACCTCGGGGTTGTCAGTCCCGGAGCGTTGCTCTGGTATCCAGAATCCGCAGACATCGACCGGCAACAAATCGCCGCACGCTTGCATCTGCCACCCGGTTGGCAGGCGGCGACCGCCTTACGGCCCGTCAACGATCGCACCGACAACGGCGTCGGCGAAGCGACCGACGAAGGACATATCCTTGCGTATCAAGCAACGAGCCTGCGGACGTTCGTCGACAGCCCGATCATGTGCGGGCAACACTACCAGGCATTCGACCTGGTGGAAGAGAACCGCCGCGACACCATCCCACCTCATACCTTGCACGTCTTCACTGACGACGCGCGCAACGCTCGATTGAATGACAAGGTTGTTGACGGGTACCGTGCCATGGTCACGCAAACGGCATGGTTAATCGGCTCGCATCCATTCGACCGGTTCGACATCCTGTTGGCGATCACGGACGAACTGCCCAAGAACGGGTTGGAGCATTCCCGCTCGACCTTTAACGTCCTGCCCCCTGCGGTGATGAAGTCGCCCGCCACCTTGAAAGGGTGGGACCGCTTGTTGGTCCCCCACGAGTACCTGCACGCCTGGTGCGGCAAGTACCGACGTCCGGCGGGCATGCTGACTCGCGATTTTCACTCGCCGAAAGATACCGAGCTGCTTTGGGTCTACGAAGGATTGACCCAGTATCTGGGCGAACTGGTCGAGGCCCGCAGCGGGCTGATGAGCCCGGACGAATTTCGTCATCGCCTGGCGGTCGAACTGCGTCGCGCCATGCATCAGCAAGGTCGACAATGGAGGACGCTGGCCGACACCGGCGCGGCGTCCCACATCCTTCGCGCCGGCAGCCCCAACTGGGGCGGTCTGCGTCGCAGCCAGGACTATTACATGGAAGGAATGCTGTTCTGGCTGGAAGCCGACGCCCTGATCCGCAGGCACTCAGGGGCCCAGAAATCACTGGACGACTTTTGTGCCAGTTTCTTGGGCTCGAAGCCCGGCTCGGCGGCCCCGGCCCCGTTCACGCGGCGGGACGTGGTCCGCAGCCTGCGAGCCGTTGCCGATTTGGATTGGGACGGGCTGATCCAGCGACGCATCGAATCCTACCAGGAACAGTTCGATCCGTCGGTCGCCCGGTTACTCGGCTACGACTTTCGTCTGCAGCGCGAGGCACCTGCCATTCCCAGCGCGACGTTTCGCCATCAATCCGGCATCGATGCACTCGACTCGCTCGGCATTGCCTTCAACACCAGCGGCGATGTCCAACACCTGCTGCTCGGCAGCCCGGCAGACCGCGCCCGGATGAGTCCCCGAATGAAAGCTTTGGGCGTCAATGGACGGACATGGAGTGGCCCGCGGTTGGTCGAAGCGCTGACCCACAGCCAGAACGGCCGACCCCTGAGTCTGCTGGTTGCGGAGGGCGACGAGCTGAGGACGATCCAACTCCACTACCATGACGGCCCCAGGTACTGGAATCTCCGTCGCCAGCCGGGTCAACCCGACCTCCTTGACGAAATCCTCAAGCCCCATTCGTGACCCGACGGCTGCCGCAGTCCGGGCGGTTTCACTCGGTTCGCGCAGTGCGTTGCCACATCGTGCGGCATGCACAGCATGCCCTGCAAGGGCGCTCTCGCCATCGTCACAACCTACCGTAGGCCATGCTCGGCATGACGATTCCCCGTCACGATTCCTCGTCTTCCAATCACCGCCTCACCAACCGCAGGCGGATGATGCGGCATGCACAGCATGCCCTACGCGGGGGCCGAGCCAACCGCGGCCATGACGACTATTCCGACTTCTTCGCCTTCTCGAAATCGCCGGCGGTGACCACGACGAGGCGATCGAGATCGAAGTACTTCTTGAGGGCAGCCTGTACGGATTCGACCGTCAATTCCTTCACCCGATTGTCGCGATTCGTGTAATACTCCATGGTCCGGTTGGCATCGAGCGTCCGGGAGAGGATGGCAATCAAGCCGCGGTCGCTATTGCGTCCCAAGGCCTGACGTTGCAGGTAGCCCTGCTTGGCTTCCGCCAGTTCCTCCTCGGTCACACCTTTGTCGATCAGCAACACCAGTTCTTCCTTGATCGCCTTGACCACCTTCTCCATATTGGCCGGATTTGAAATCGCGTAGACGATAAATTCAGTCCGTTCGTCGGTGGGATTCGCCGGCAGGGAGAACGACGAACGGATACTGTAAGAGAGTCCCTCCTGTTGCCGAACCCGGTTGCCCAGCCGCGACGCCAAGCCACTCGATCCCAAGATGTTGTTGCCGATGACCAGAGCGGGATAGTCGGGGTCCGTGTCCCCGATTGGCACCACGAAGCCGGCAAAGTATACGGCGTTGTCCTTGTCCGGGGTCAGCAGTTGTTCGCGGCCGCCGGGAACCTTGACATCCGCCTCATGTTCGATGCGGGCGTAGGGCATTTCCGCCTCCCATCCCTCGAAGACCTCGCGCAACTGTGCGAGCGCGTCGGCGGCGACAAAGTCTCCCACAACAGCCAATTCCCCGTGCCCGCCGCCGAGAAAATCATCATAGAGACGTTTGACTTGGGCCAGGCTGGTACCCTGGGTCCGCTCAATTCGTTCGCCGATCGAGGGAACGTAGCGAACGTCGCCGGGCGAATGGGGTGAAATGGTTCGCTGCAGCTTGATCTGTGCCAGAGGCGCTGGTTCGGTGCGAGCCCGCTCCAAGGCGGCCAATCGAGCTTGCCTGAGGACCTGAAACTCCGCATCGTCCAAGGCCGGTTCGCGTAACACCTGCCTTAACAGATCGATGGCCGTCGCGACGTGCTCGCGTTTCGTGCTCAGGCTGAACGTCGCAATTCCGGTCTCGCCGAAGCCGGTCAGTCGCGTTTGCGCCTTATCCAACGCATCCTGCAACGCTTGATTCGAGAGTTGTTCCGTGCTGCGGACCATCAGCGCCGGCAGCATCGAGCAAGCGGTTTCGAGCCCCTGCAGGTTCTCCTGATTGCCGTAGCGGAGCGTTAGCTGAAGCGTCACGACTTCACCGCGTGTCTTCTTCGGCAGCAGGGCCACGTTCAGCCCACCCACGTTTGTTCGTTGCGTGCGAGCTTCGATCGTCTCCGGGGTAGCATTGAATTCCTCACCGGCCGCCACCGCTTTTCGCCCCTTGTAGTCGGCGAACACCTTTTCGAGATCGGGTCGAGCGGGAATCGCCACCCGCATCGGTTTCTCGGTCGGGATGAACATCCCCAGCGTCCGATTGGCCGCCCGCAAGTATTGCTCGGCTACCGCCTGCACGCTTTGCGGCGTGACCTGCTCCAGGTTGTCACGATGGAGGAAGAACAACCGCCAATCCCCTTGGCCTGCCCAGCTACTCAGGGAAACGGCAAGCCGGCTGCTATCCGCCAGGGCCCGCTCTTGCGCATTCAACAGGTTGCGTTTGGCCCGTTCAACCTCGTCTGCCGTGACTCCCTTCGCGCCGATCGACTCGACATCCTGCAACAGAATCTCGCGCACCTCTTCGAGGGGCTGCGTGGAACGGACCGAGGCGCCGACAAAGAAGAGTCCGGGATCATGTTGGGCCATGGCGCCTCCCATGACACTGGCCGCTTTCTTGGTCTCGACCAGCGACTTGTACAGGCGGCCGGACTTGTCGCGCGTGAGGATCTCTCCAAGCACATCGAGCGACGCGAAGTCGGCGTGTGACGCGGCCGGAATGTGGTACGCCAGTCCGGCCAGACCGACCTCACCGACACGGCGCAAGACCACCGTTCGCGCCCCGTCCTGCGGCGGTTCCTCGGTATACGTTTGCGGCAGCTCGCGATCGGGACGCGGCAGGGCACCAAAGTACTTCTGGGTCAATTCGAGTGCCTTGGCGCGATCGAAACGGCCCGCGATCACCAACATCACATTGTCCGGCTGATAGTACTTCTCGTAGAAGACACGCAGTTTCTCGACCGGCACCCGCTCGATGTCGCTCCGATTGCCGATCGTGGGCTTGCCATAGTTGTGCCATTCGTAGGCGGTGGCCATCATCTTTTGCATCAGCACGCGCTGCGGGTTGTTCTCCGACCGCTCGAATTCGCTCCGCACGACGCTCATTTCCGAGGCCAGATCTTCGGCCCGAATCAGGCTGTTGACCAGGCGATCTGCCTCCAGCCGCAACGCAAACTCCAGGTTCTCTCCATTCGCCGGCAAGGTCTCGTAGTAATTGGTCCGATCGGCGTTGGTCGTCCCATTGAATTGTGCCCCGCGTTCTTGCAGCACGGCCGGTATGTTGGGGTGCGTCGGGGTTCCCTTGAACACCATGTGTTCCAGCAGATGGGCCATCCCCCCTTCCCCGGCACCTTCGTGGCGGGAACCGACAAAGACGGTGAGGTTGACCGTGACGGTTGGACGCGAGCCGTCGGGGAAGAGGAGAATGCGTACCCCGTTATCCAACTGGTATTCCGTGATCCCTTCGACCGTCGTCACTTCCTGGGGCGGTCCGGCCACGACTGAGGTTCCAACCATCATGAGAATGCCTGCGATCACGAAACGTGTGAAACAATGAGGATCCATAAATGCTCCCTTCCACCGTCCAAGGCGGAGGATCGAGGATGACTTCGGGACGGCTCACGCCCTCGCTGCCGGGCCGACCAGATCGCCACCCGCACGAATGCGAACGGCGCGTCGCGAATCGATGCAAGCAGCCGAGTGCACAATCCCGAAAGGCGCGGAACGAGAACGACGCGAAACACGTAGCAAAACGTTTCTCTTCCAAACTGTCAATTGGTACGACGCCGCATCGGCCTGGCGGCGGGCGAAATCCGGCGCGTGACACCGTTGATTCCGCCGGCGATTCGATTTGACCTCCAGGCGGGGGAACGTCAGAATCGACTGCCTCGTCAAACCTTGGTTTTCGGGCCACCACAATTCACGACACCAGCGACGCCCGCGAGGGGCGACTCGCGTTCCCCGCCACGCCGCACAGCGTTGGGCCGGCCAACTTTCCGAGAAATCGCACCCGTCGCATCGGCGGGCGGACGAGCAACACCACATGAATCGCCAGCCCTATTGCACGCCACCCTGTTGGTGGGAGCCCAAGCTGACTCCGTGGTGGGTTCGCCTGTCGCGCGGCTATCGCCGCCGGCAACTCGAGCGGCTGCAAAAGCTGACGCAGATTGACGTGGTCAATGGCGACGTTGTGCGGCAGGCCATCGATTCCGGGCAGGGCGTCTTGCTGGCGCCAAATCACTCCGTGCACTACGACGCCCCTTGTCTGTACGTCGCCATGGATCGCTTCGACGTGCCGCTTTACTTTCTCACGGCATGGCAGGTATTCGGAATGGCTTCGCGGCTCGAGCGCCTGGCCATGCAACGACTGGGCTGCTTCAGCATCGATCGGGAATCGACCGATCGCCAGGCCTTCAAGCAGGCGGTTCAGATTCTGCAGGAGGAGCCGCATCCACTAGTCATATTTCCGGAAGGCGACATCTATCACACCACCGATGTCGTCACGGAGTTCCGTGAGGGGGCGGCGGCGATCGCCATTACCGCGGCCAAACGGGCAGAGCGACCGGTCGTCGTGGTACCCTGCGGCATCAAGTTCTGGTACCTGGATGATCCCCGCGACAATCTGCAGCGAACGATGCAGGAGATCGAGGCCCGTCTCTTTTTGAGGAGTGATCCGGAGCTGCCGCTGGCTGATCGCATTCATCGGCTGGCGGAAGCAGCGCTTGCCCTGAAGGAGCTCGATTACCTGGGACAGACGCGCGAAGGTCGGCTCCGCGAACGCATCGTTCACTTGCTGCAGGCTGTTCTGAAGCAGCTCGAGTCGCGTCACGGGTTACCGCACAAGGACGATTCGCCGCCCGCTCGCGTCAAGGCGGTCCGCCAGATCGTCATCAGGAAGCTCGCCGAAGCCGAAGCCGCCCCGGACAAGAAGCAGGTCGAACGCCTTTCGACGGACATGGAGGATCTCTTCTTTGCGGTGCAGCTTTACAGCTATCGGGGTGACTACCTGGCGGACGACCCCAGCATCGAGCGGTTGGCGGAGACGGTCGACAAGTTCGAAGAGGATATCCTGGGGAGCGACTACCCGACCGTCCGCGGTCGCCGGCGGGTTTCGATTCATTTTTCCACGCCGATTAAGGTCAAAACGGGCAGCGACCGCCAGTCTGCGGCGGAGCTCACGCGGGCCATGCAAACTTCGGTTCAAGCGATGATCGACGCGATCAACGCCCCGTCGTCAGCCGCGACGCCGTCTGATACCATGCGGGGCGAGTGAGCGGGGTTGCCCGGCGACTTCGCAAACGTCAACGGATTTGATTTTTCGAGCCCATCCCAAGGAATGTCTCATGTCTCTCGATCCTTACACGCTCTGTCCCTGCGGCGGTGGCGACAAGGTCAAGTTCTGTTGCTGTAAGGACATCGTCCCGGAACTCGAGAAGATCATGCGGGCCGTCGAAGGTGACCAGCGGGCAGCCGCTTTGGATCAGATTGAGAAGCTGATCACGGCCAACGGCGAACGCCTGGCATTGCTGGCCCTAAAGGCGGACCTGCAACTGGTGCTGGGAGGGATCGAAGCGGCGGAAGAGACCATCGCGAAATTCCAGAAAGCGGCTCCCTACAACCCCGTCGCGCTGGCCCTGTCAGCCATCGTCAGTGCTTCCAAGAGCGAGGTCGAGGCGGCCAGCGAGAAGCTGCAGCGGTCACTTGAATACATCGACCAGAAAATGCCGGAATCGGTCTACACCGCCATCGGGATCATCGGACGTTTGATGCTGACACAAGGCCACGTGTTGGCGGCGCGGGGCCACTGGATTCTGCAAGCCGGCCTGGCCGGGGGACGGGACGAAGACCCCATCACGCTGCTCTCTCGCCTGAATGCCTCGCCGCAGATCCCGCTCCTCCTGAAGGAGGACTGGACGCTGGCCGAGTGTCCGCCGGACGTTCCCTGGGCTGGTGAATTTGACGCCGCCTTTAAGTCGGCCCGGCGGGGCGCCTGGCTCGCCGCCCGCGAGAGCCTGGCGTCGCTGGCGGCCAAGGTCGACGAACATCGGGCAATCGTCAAGAACACGGCCATCTTCCATGGCTGGCTGGCGGAAACCGAAGCAGCCGTGGCAGCCTGGCACAAGTACGCCTCCATGGAGGGCGTTGACCAGGACGAAGCGGTCGAAGCGGAAGCCCTGGCACAGTTGCTGGGCAATTACGCGGATGAGGAAGAGATGGACGAACTGACGGTGTCGTTCGCCGTCCCCGACGTCGACCGGCTGATGGAGTCACTTCTGTCTCACAAGCAGGTCTCGCAAATGAACGTCGACCTGCAGGAACTCGTGGACGAGAACGAGCCTCCACCCAAAGCCGTTTTTTGGCTCCTTGACCGGCCCCTCCCGGACACCGGCGTCGGTCTCCAGCGGGACCAGATTCCTTGGGTTGTCGGCGACCTGATCGTCCATGGAAAACGGACCGACCGGGAGGCTCGACTGGAACTCGTTCTCCTTGCCCACGATGACATCGAAGACCGCAAGAAGGTGGCCACCGACGTGCTGGGCGACCTGATTGGTGAGATCGTCAGTGAAGAGAAGTCCGGCTCGGCCGCCGTGATGTCGGAAGCCATGACGTGGCGCTGGCGACTGCCGGATGATACGCCCATGGACCTCCGCAACGAGTTCCTCGATGCCCAGCATCGCGACGTGATGCTCGAAATATGGACCCAGCTGCCACACGCGGTACTGGACGGCAAGACGCCCGCGGAAGCCGCCCAAGACGATGCCTACCGGATCCGCCTGTTGGCACTCGTTCTGAGGACCGAACTGGCCTCCAGCGAATCGGAACGCGACTTTGATTTCAATGAGCTGAGAGAGAGGCTGGGGATTCCGCGGGCCGAACCGATCTCGGGAGAAGGCCAGCATGTGCTCGCGCTGACAATGATCCAACTGCGCCGGCTGATTGTCGAAGAACTGGAAGATGAATCGTTGTACATCGCCTTTCAACGGGCTGTGCTGAAGGGACTGAACCAGGTGATCTTCCGGGCCGGGCGGGAGATGATCAACCGTGACCGGCTACCCAAAGGGCTCGACAAGCACCAGGTTTACGAGGCCGTCGTCAATGCGGCTCCGAATTCCGATGTGGGCCTGGAGATCGTCGAGGAAGCCGCCGCCCTGGCAAAAGCCAATGGCGAGTCCCCCGCACGTTGGTTGCTCGCCGAACTCTCATTGCGCCTCCCGCGGCTGGAGTCGGACCACTGCAGCCGCCTGATCCAGAAACTCCAATCGCAGCACATGGGCGAGCCCGGTGTTGCGGACGGCCTGTATCGCTTGCTCGTTGCTTATGGCGTGATCTCCGAGGACGGCAAGTTCGCGGCCGGAGCGGCGGCAGCGCCCGACGCGGCGCCGGGAGCTTCCGCTCCGCCTGCCGCCGCGCCGCAACAGGCTGGCGAAGGGAGTGGCCTGTGGACGCCCGACGGTCCCCCACCCGCCAGCGGTGACGAGCCACAGAAATCCAAACTGTGGGTTCCCGGGATGGATTGACAGGCTGGCCCATGATCGACGACGCGTCCGCACGGGATCATGCGTTGATGAACGAGGCACTCGCGCTGGCTGCGCGAGGTGAGGGGACGGTCGAACCGAATCCGATGGTCGGTTGCCTGATCGTCGCCGGCGGCAGGGTCGTGGGCCGTGGCTGGCACCAGCGATTTGGCGGACCACATGCGGAGGTCGGCGCACTCGCCGAGGCAGCGGAAGCGGCCCGCGGCGGTACCATGTACGTGACCCTGGAACCGTGTTGCCACCATGGCAAGACCCCACCCTGCGTTGACGCCATTCTGCAAGCGGGCCTGCGGCGCGTCGTCGTCGCCATGCGCGACCCGTTCCCGAAAGTCGACGGCGGCGGGTTGGGGAAATTGCGGGCCGCGGGCGTGGACGTGGTCCTGGGCCCGCTGGCCGAGGAAGCTGAGTCGCTGAACGGACCCTATCTCAAACGAGTACGCACAGGTCGCCCCTGGGTCATCGCCAAGTGGGCCATGACGCTCGACGGAAAACTGGCCAGCCGCACCGGCAGCAGCCAGTGGATTTCCAATGCCGAGTCGCGGGCCATTGTGCATGACCTCCGCGGTCGCATGGATGCCATCATTGTGGGACGAGGTACGGCGGCTGCCGACGACCCGCTGCTGACAGCCCGGCCGCCGGGCCCCCGCATCGCCACACGCATTGTGCTCGATTCACAGGCCACGCTGGCCAGCGATTCCCAACTGGCCCGCACGGCTCGCCAGGCGCCGGTCCTGGTGGCAGTCAATCCGAATGCCGATCCGGCGAATTGCCAACGCTTGCGGGAGGCAGGGTGCGAGCTCCTCCCGCTCGACCCGGCCGGCCGATCGATCTCCCTGCCCTGCCTGCTCGACGAGCTTGGCCGGCGCGACTTCACCAACGTGCTGATCGAGGGAGGCAGCCGGCTCCTGGGCTCGGCATTCGACGATCAGTTGATCGACGAGGTTCATGCGTTTGTCGCCCCCAAGTTGATCGGTGGATCGGATGCCCCCAGCCCGATCGGAGGCCGCGGCCTGGAACCGATGGCGGCAGCCCGCAACCTCGACGACGTCGCGATCCGGCACCTGGACGGAGATCTCTATATCTCCGGTCGAATTCGGCACGGCTAGATTCTTAGTTTGTGGCGTGCGCACACGCTGCACAGCGCTGATCAGCCGCAACCCGGGCGACCGCGACGGACCGCCTTACTCGTCGAGCAGATCTTGGGCATCCCTCTGGTCCGCCAGCGGTTCTCCCAGGCCGGCGAAGTATGCATCCCGCGATTCGTCCGACTCGCGATCGAACCGCGGGGCAGTCCGCTGATACCGACGCGTCGCATCACTCGACCGCATCGCGAAGGGCTGCCCGCCGACGCCAACCTGCAGCGGCTCGTGGCGGTCCGCCAGGCCGAGCCCGCCGAGCGTCTCTCGCCGTATCCGGATCGGCTCGTCCAGCCAGAAGGCGCGGCGCGGATCGCGGCCGAAGACCTGGTCGACCACGCCCCGGTACCCCGCCAGCGACAAATCGGTCGCCGCGAATTGCGCCGCCCGGGGAAGTCCGGGGCCGCGTCGTTGCCCGACCGCCAACGACCCAGCCATGATCTCGTGGGGGTGCAATCCCGGATCCAGGTCGGGCCGGCCCAGCACGTGCCCCAGCTCATGCGTCACAACCGTCAGCAGGTCAATTCCCTGCGGCTCGCCGGTCGCGGGTTGGTGTAAGGCGCCGAACGACCAGCCCAGGCGAGCTGCGTCGTCATCAAGCCAGATCGTGGGAGTTGTCAACGAACCGAGCCCCAGGATCGACGGGGGCAGCGGACGGACAATCACCTGCACGTCCGACAACTTCCCGGCAGCGTCCGCATCAACGCCTGTCCAGTAATCAACGGCGGCTGCCAAGTGAATGTCGACCTGCTCCGTCGTCAACGGGCGAATCGCGCCGCCGTCATCGCCAGGCCGCATCACCGGCAACGGAGACGCGGCATGGAGTGCCGACAGCCGCTCGATGCGAATCGCATCAATGATGACATTGCCATTGGCTCCGGCATGGGTCAGGTCGACTGTGATCGTACCGGCCGCTCCCTGCGGCGATGCCGTGACGGTAAGATCGGCGAAGGTCGCGCCCGAAGCCGACACAAAGGTCCCCAGGCCCGTTGCCGCCGGGTTGTTGGGCGGCAGCTGTTGGTTGACTGGGATCAAGGTTCCATTCACGGTGTAGGGAGCATTGGTCGCCCGATTCGTGTACGGCGTCCAAGTGGCAGAAACGCGGTAGGTTCCCGGCGGCAATCCGGAAAAGACATAGGTCGCCGCGTGCTCGGGGGAATCCGAGGTCGCTTCGCGGACATCGTTCTGAAAACCCTGGACCCACGTCGGCATGTTCCCCGTGTCACTGTAGGCAGGTGCCGGATCTCCGTCATCAATGATCAGGGAGTTGGCGACGTCGGCGGCCAGATTGAAGCTGAAGGGGCTCTCATTCGAATCGTTGTTGCCGAACGAGACGTTGCCCGTTTTGCTGCCCGCAGACGCAGCATCGAGTGCAACTTCGAACTCGACGCTGGCACCGGGCGCCAGAACTTGACCGGAAGTAAAGTTCGGGTGCGTCGCCGTGTTTAACGAAAAGTCTCCGCTGACGGTAATCGGCTGCAGGATCAGATCCGCGACTCCGATGTTGCTGACGGTAAATGTCTGGTTGACGGCCGGTCCGGTCGAGCCCGCGAAGCGGCTGCCGTAGTTGAAGGTGCTCGTACCGGAGACGACCTGGGTCGTGCCCGCGAGCACGTCGATTTCCGGATCGGTCAATCGCTCGATGCGGACGGCATCGATGATGACCGAACCGGTCGAACTGCCTGACAACTGCACGGTGATCGTCGAGCTGCTGGCTGTAAAAATGCCAAGTTCTTCCCAACTGCCGCCGCCGTCCTGAAAGTCATTCGGCGCCAATCGCTGGTTAACGCGAACGGTTGCCGGATTGGTGACGCCGCTAATGAAATACGGCGCGTCGGTGGCCCGATTGCCGTAGGCCGTCCAGGTACCGGCAACCTGGTAGACGCCCCCGGGCTCGACCGGGAAGGAGTACGTGGCCGACTCGACGACGCCGCCGGCCGCCGATTCGTAAATGTCGTTCTGGAAGCCTTGGGCCCAGAGGTTCATGGCGCCCGACGTCGTAAACGCGGTTCCGGCCGGGTTCGCCGGCCAGGGACTGGTGTTGGGCGTGTTGTCCACGATTGTGATGTCCGGGTTGACCGTCCCGCTGATCGTGAAGTCAAACGGCGATTCGTCGGCATCATTCGTGTCAAAGCTGATGGTCCCTCCGAAGGTCCCCGTCGAGGCGGCGTCCAGAGAGACGACAAACGTCGCCGAGTCGCCGGGCGCCAGGGGTGCGGCGGCCGTCGCTGCCGGTGTGAAACCGGACACCAGGGAATAGCCGGGAATCGCCGCCACCGACGCCGCCAACGAGGCGTTATCCAGGGTCAGCCCGGACGTTCCCATGTTGTAGACCGTAAAGGTCTGGGACCGCTGCGTGCCCACCCGCGACGTACCGAAGTCGAAACTCCCGGCATCGGCAACGTACGGCGGGCCGGTGACCAGGATCTCCGGACCGTGATCCGGCAACGCCTCGATCCGAATCGCGTCGGCGACCACCGGGCCGTTGGCCACGTCGGTCAGCGTCACGGTCAGCGTGCGCGGTGTCGCCCCGCTCTCCGTACGAACGATCGTCAGGTTCTCCCAGGTTCCGCCATCAGCCGAAAAGTCATCGGGAGCCACACGTTGATCTACGTCAATCGTGATCGGTGGCCCAGCCACGTCTCCATCGATCGTATAGGGAGCGTCACTGCCCCGGGTCGCCGCCGCCGTCCAGGTTGCCGCCACACGGTAGGTTGTGTCCGGGTCGAGCGTGAAGGTCCACGTCGCAGACTGAGCAACACCGCCCGGCACGGCTTCGTCCACATCGAAGATCCCATCGGAAGGATCGGCGAAGCCCTGATTGTTCCAGTCGATCAACGGGCCGCTTTCTGAGTAGCCGGGATTGTCGTTGTCGACGATAAAGGACGGCCGAGTTACGTCGCCGATCAGGCTGAAGTGGAACGGGTTCTCATTGCTGTCGTCGTTGGACAGGCGAAGTTCACCGGAAAACGTGTCGATGCGAGGCGGCTGAAACTCGACGGAGAAGCTGGTCGACCCACCCGGCGCGACGATCGTATCGGGAGCGGTCGTCAGTTCGAAGTGCGCCGGCAAGCGGAGCGTTCCCAGCGTCAGCGCGGTTTCACCCAAGTTGTGCAGGGTAAACGTCTCTTCCCTGGTCTCCGCAGGCAGTACGGAGCCGAAATCGAAACTGCCGCCGTCGGCAATCGGCAGACCGGACGACGCCTCGACCTGGATCTCCGGCTGACCGGTCAGGCGTTCAATCCGCACCGCGTCTGCCACGACGTCGCCGTCGCTGCCTTCTGCCAGCACAACGGTCAACTGGCTGCCGCTGATGCGAATGATATCCAAGTCTTCCCAATCCGATCCCTGAACGGTGAAGTCACCGGGAGCCACCCGTTGATTGACGGTCACCGTGCTGAGCAGGTCTCCGGCCGCCGAGCCGTCATAGATGCGGTAGGGCGCGTCGGTCGCGCGCAGGTGATATGCCGTCCAAGTGGTCGAGACCCGATAAAGTCCGGGGGCCAGGCCGGCGAAGGAGAAGGTGGCCGTATCGGCGCTGGTCGGTCCCACACTACCGGCGACCGTGCCCAGTCGCCCTTGGCCGCCGTAGGTCAGAAATCCAGACTGGGTGAACGCCGGCGCGCCGTCCTCATTGTTGATAATCCCATCGTGGAGTCCGGCTGGAACGGCGACGATATCACCGTCAAGAATGATTTCAAACGGATTCTCGTCGAGTTCATCATTGGGGATGATCAACGTTCCCCGGTAGGCCCCTGCCACACTGCGGTCCAGTCCGACCGTGATCGTCCTGGATTCACCGGGCGGAATCTCCGCCGGAAGATCATCACCGATCAACTGGAATCCAACGGGGAAAATCGGTATCCCGACGGTCAGTGGGCGCGAGCCGCTGTTGCCGATCGTGAACGATTGGTCCCGTGTCGTTCCAGGGTCCACGGTCGCCGTACCAAAATCAATGGTCCCCTGGCGATCGACCAGTCCTCCACCATTGACCACAATCTCCGGGTCCACGACCTGCTGAATCCGAACCGCATCGGCGATCACCTGACCGTTGGCCTGGTTACTGAGCGTCACGTTCAGCGAGTTGCCGCCCGTGACGGTAAATACGCCCAGGTGTTCGAATTGTGTCCCGTTGGCGGCCAGGTCGTCCGGGGTCCGCCGCTGGCTGATCGTCACGGTGGTCGGTCCTCCCGTGACACCGGTGATCGTGTAAGGGGCGTTTGTCGCTCGGTTCGGGTAGGGAGACCAGGTGGCCGACACGAGGTAGCTCGCCCCTTCCGTGAGGCCGGTAAACGTCCAGTCGGCTGTCTCGACCGGATTGGTCGACGGGTGGGCAGCGTCTTCGTAGTGCACCGCCCGATTGAAACCTTGATCGCTGGCAAGGGCACTTGCGCTGGACAGCGCAAAACCGGTGTGGGCGAAGCCGCTGGCATGCTGATTGTCGATCAGCGACCAGGCCTTCATGGTGCCCTGAACTCGGAAGTTGAACGGCGTCTCATCCGGATCGGCGTGAAGCGGCGGGTCGGCCGTGGTGCCGGTCGGGATGGAAACTTCTCCGGTCAGGAACCCGGGATAGCCGGTATCCAGCCGGAGCCGCATGCTCATCGCCTCGCCGGGGGCCAGCACGAACTCACGTTCGCCGGTTGGAATCAGCGGGCTCGTTCCAGGCGGCTGGGCGAAATCAACCAGCGTAAAGCCGGCGGGAATCGACAGCGGCTCGCGAACCACCAGGTCCGCGCCGCCGTCGTTGCGAATCGTCAGCGTCTTGGTCACGGGTGCCGCCGGCCAGGCGCTGCCAAAGTCGATGAGCCCCCCTTCATCGGCAACGTTGACGCCGCCGACGTCCACGACCATGTCCGGGAGGTCGGTCGAAAAAGAAATGTCCGCCTTGTCCTCGAACAATCGTTCAATGCGGACAGCATCGGCATGAACGATGGTTGCGGGGTCGCCGGCCGAATCGTTCAGTTCGACCGTCAAGGTGCAGCCGCTGGTCGGACTGCATCCGCTCAGCAGGTAGGGTCCGTTGAGATCCACCCAACCGGCACCCTGAGCGACGAAACCGCCCAGTTCCAGGGGCGTCTGCGACTGGTCAATGGTCACCGTCCCCAAGGGACCGCTTTGGTTCGAGACGACGTAGGGTGCCGCCGTGGAACTCGTGTCGCTTGGGTCCGCCGGATAGTTGGCCGATACGCGGTACGTTCCACTGGGGAGGTTGGTGAACGTCCAGATCGCCCGGTCGCCGTCCCCGTCACCGGGTGTTGAGCGGCTGTCTCCCTGGTAGCCGTCACTGTTCGTCCCCAACCAGTCACCGCCTACCAGCGTGAATCCGGCGTCACCGTTGTCCACGATCGTATGACGCTCGACTTCCCCGCGCACCTGGACCGTAAAGGGATCAAACTCCGTCAACGGATCGTTGTCCGGACTGGGGTTGACGCCTGCGCCGATCATCGTGGGATACGTCTCATCGATGTCATTGGTGAAGATCCGCAGCTCGGCGGGAAAGCCACCGAAGCCGTCCCGGAACGGGTCATCGGCAAACGGGTCGATGGCGGCATTCAACACAACGCTAAAGCTGTAGCTGCCGCCAGGCGGCAACGTGACCGGACTGGCGAAGCTGGGAGGGCCGGCCGGCAACGACAACGTCAGACCTGGCGCGCTCACGGTCGGGCTGACCTCGCCGGGCAGCGGTAAATCAATGTCGTAGATCTCCAAGGGCGCGTCGCCGTCGTTGGTAATCACAAACGTCTTGCTGGTCGGCTTGCCGATCGAGGTAGTCATGTTGATCGTGCTGACACCATCGGCCAGCGCCGTGTCTGCCTGGTGCAGACTGATTTCGGGGCCGGCCGTGATCCGCTCGATCCGCACCGCATCGGCCATCACCTGGCCGTTGGCGTCGGCATTCAGTTCGACCACCAGGGAATGGCTGGTGACATCGAAAAAGCCGAGCTGTTCCCACACCACGCCGGCGTCGCGAAAATCGTCTGGGGCAATCGTCTGGTTGATGTCGACGGTGGCCAGCTTGAAATCGTCATCGAAGACCGTGAATGGCGCGTCGGTGGCGATCGTCTGGATGAGCGGATGGGCCGGGGCCGAAGGCCAGGTGACCGCCACGCGATAGCGGCCCGGCTGCACACCTTCGAACGTCCAGATCGTACTGTTCGGACCGGTTTCCTGCTCGTAGTGCCAGAGATAGTCGTCCCCGAAACCGTCGGTAGCGGATGGGTTCCAATGTAGGAACGGGCTGATGTTGCTAACCGCCGTGTGCGGTGATTCGAGGAACGTGGCGTCGCCGTTGTCGATAATTCGGGGCTTCTGATTGGTGGGGATCAGAGTCTCAATGCTCTGGTAGGTGACCGTGCTCAGCCCGGCAGCCGTGATCGAATATCCGGCATCGAAGACGTGATTGCCTTGGGCGTCGAAGTAGAGCGTGTCGCCCGGAATGAGCGGCTCGCCTGGGTCCGGCGCGACGCCGTCGTCCGGACCGCCGACGAATGGGTCGTTGCCATCCACGTTGCGGATCACGGGCGGTCCGTTCTCCGGGGAGTCGCCGCCGACCGGCAGCGGATCGAAGTAGAAAATGTCGTTGTACTGGCTGCCCACCGCATTCTCGAACATGCTGGGGCTGATCGGCACATGTTCGGGCAGCCTTGCCAGCGCGACGATCTGGTCGCCCGGGACGTTGGGGAAGACGTCCATCGGGGTGTCCAGCAGATCCATGTCGATGATGACGTTCGAATCGGCGAAGCGGAAGTCGACCGTGTCGTGACCGTTGATGTCGTTGAGAACATCCAGGCTGTCGCCGCTGCCATCCTCGCTGGCGCCCGGCTCAACGCGAAGAATGTCGTTGCCCGGTCCGCCGTCGAGCCGATCGGAACCGTGGCCGTCGCCCAGGATATTGTCATCCGCGTCGCCGATGATGACATCGGTGCCGTTGCCGCCGAAGGCATGTTCGATGCTACTACCATCTGTCGGGCCGCCCGTGCCGGGGACCAGGCCGCCAAAGACGTTGGTGGCCGTTCCCGCCGTGAGATTGACCTGCACGTCCGTCGTCACGTCACGATAGTCGATGCTGTCTTCGCCGAGCCGCCCATCGATGGTCCCGAAGATGCGGGAGCCTTCGCGGAAGTCAAATCGGTCGTGCACTGTCAAAGCGCCGACCAGGTTGCCTTTATCCTGGAAAGTCTCAGAAGTCTCCCCGGCATCCGGGGTGATCGGCACCGGACCGGTAGGCCGGCCAATGGCAGCCCCGTTGCCCCGGATTCCCAGATCCAACGCTTCGTAGACGATCGTCCCTTCGTTGTTGGCCGGGTCCGAAGTAACGATGTCGCCCAGGTCCCAATGCGAATGCAGATCCACGTCCTGGACATGCGTCCCAAGATCGTTGTCGACGATTTTGGTCGTATGCACCAAGGTGCTTCCGGGCAGGGCATTGACAACCCCAGTGATCTCCAGGATCACCGATTCGATTCCTTCACCCGCCAGCGTGTCATCGACCACGGGCAGGAGAATGACCCCGGTCGATGCACCGACCGGGATGATGACCGGGTTGGCGGCGATCGAGTAATCAGCAGGCGAAGTGGCCGTGCTAGTCCTTGATCAAGCGAGGGTCTAACTCCACCTCGCGGCGAGAATTTTAAAAAACTCGAAAACCCCCGGCTTTTTTGCGACGTATGTAGGGTGTCAACATTCCTGCTTCACGCCGCACGGAGGTTTTCGAGTGAACGCCAAGATACGACGCCAATTGAAGGCACGCAAGCGACGGGTCGATGCCAGGAGCCGGTTGCGTTGTGGCGTAAGTGTGGATGTTCGAAGTAGTTGAGCCATGCATCAAGACGTGGCTTCCCCGCAGCGGTCGTGGAATTCCTCGAGGATCAGGTTCGGGCGTGCCGTGGCGAACTT
>JAUIGN010000016.1 GCA_030430075.1 bacterium | reverse complement strand
CCGAGGCCTGGGAAGGGCCTCGGGGGCCGCTGTTCCCGCCCCTCGGGCCCAACGGAAATAAGCAGTCGGACTGTCCTAAAAACCCGACGCACCTCATAATGTCCAAAGAAACACACAAGACGGAACTGATCACCACCGATCATACGGCAGTTCCGTCAAGGGCTGTATCAGGACTCCTCGACATCATCCGGCCGCAATGGAAAGCGAAGTCGTTGATCGAACGAGTGGAGCGGCTTCTCCCAGTTGACCCAAGCAGTGCCTGCCAACGCCTTCTGAACGCATCTCTCCACGACCTGAGAGAGAAGATAGTTCTCGCTGGCCTGGACATCGCACAACAAGCGGCTGAACTTCACAAGTTGCCGCCAGTTGGGAAGCATGAGGACGTTGAGAACTACTCAAATGATCGAGTCATCGACCTCGCCTATCGGATGGGGCTTCTGACTCGTGCTGAATGGAGGCGTCTGAAGCGTTGCTATGAGATCAGGAGGGATCTTGAACACGAGGACGATGAGTACGAAGCCGAGTTGGAAGACTGCATTTACATCTTCAAGACCTGCATCGAAGTCGTACTAAGCCGTGACCCTGTTGAATTGCTCAAAGTGACAGACATCAAGGATGTCGTCGAGCAACCAAAGCCGCAGTTCCCGGAAGAACAGTTTCTTGATGACTACCAGCAAGCACCAGAACCGCGACAAAAAGAGATCACGCTGTTCTTAGTATCAACGGCTCTTGACCCCGACAAACCGGACGTTGTCCGATGCAACGCGGTTGAGATGATCAAACACCTACGAGATGCAACGCGAGATGCCGTCAAAATCGAAGTCGCGAAGCACCTCCAAAAGAAGGTGGGGCGTGGCGTAATCAGCACGGTCATCATGAAAGTTGCTCATGCGGCAGGTACGGCGCCATACTTGAAACGTAGTGGTAGGAATGACTACTTCACCAACCTTCACAAGAGACTCCGGGACGTCGGTCACCAATGGCGAAAGTTCGACCAGCACGCGGACATCCTCTCCGAGCTTGAGGACATTGGGGCGTTGGAATACTGCGACTCTGAAGAAGTCGCCACGGATATTCTTCGCTGGCTGGTCCTGTGCTATGTCGGCGAGCCGGGGGGAATGACCCGTTACGGGTATCAACGCGAAGTATTCAACAGCGACGCCGCGGCACCGATCATTAAGAGGATCGCCAAACGCTCTCAGGATCGAGAGCTGTCGATACTCAAGGGGCTGCGAAAAGACAGACAAGTTAAGTCCGCACTGAATCGAAGTAAGGCCATCGCACAACGATACGAGGACCTACTTGACATCGCCGGTGATGTATAGAAGGCCGGTGAACAGAGGTTTGAAATAATGGTAATGCGGCAAGGCCCAGAATTCAACGAGGTCCAAAAGCCAGCCTTTGAGCTGCTGCGGGATCACTTCGGCTACATCTACCGCCCCGGTGAAGACCTGGACGATGAACGAACATCGGAAGCGGAGGTACTTCTGACGGATCGGCTGATCCGCAAGCTAAAGGAAATCAATCCTGGCCTGAGTGACAACGGAGTGAGGCAGGCGATCGATGGGCTGCGGCAACCACTGGCGAAGGGCCTGATTGAAGCGAACGAAGTCTGTCATAACGTGCTCAGCCGGTGGGTCACGGTCGACGAGTTCGAGAGCGGTAAGCCGGTTGGCCGCAGTGTCCGATTTATCGACTTCGAGCATCCGGAGAATAACGAGTTCCTGGTGGTGGACGAGTTCTCGGTCAAAGGCCCGAAACATACTCGGCGTCTGGACCTTGTCGTCTTTATCAACGGCATTCCGATCGTGGCCGCGGAGTGCAAGGAGCCAGGTGACTCCCACGGCATCTCCAAAGCCGTCAACGACCTGCACGCTTATCAAGGTCCTGAGAACGGTGTAGTTCGGCTTTTTCACACCGTCCTGCTGTGTGTAGCTCTGAAGAAACACGACGCCCAGTATGGATCAGTGCTTACTCCGTTGAGCCGGTATGCCCAGTGGAAGACAGCGTACCCGTTGGATCAGGCAGACCTGCATGAGAGGTTGGGCCGAACGCCAACGAAACAAGATCTGCTTCTGGCGGGAATGTTGAGTCCGGGAAACTTGCTGGACCTGCTAAGAAACTTCGTCGTATTCGACAGGCAGGGAGGCAAGATCATCAAAAAGACCGCTCGGTACCAACAGTTCGAGGCAGTGAACCGGGCCATCAGGCGTGTTATTGATCCGGACAGAGGAGAGGCACGAAGCGATCGAGGTGGCATCGTCTGGCACACGCAAGGGAGCGGCAAGAGCCTGACGATGCTCTGGCTATGCCTGAAGCTCCGAAGGCATAAGGAACTTGAAAATCCAACCCTGTTAATCGTTACCGACCGGCGAGACCTCGACCGTCAAATCACCGAGACGTTCCTCAACTGTGGATTTGAGAATCCGATTAGAGCATCACGTGTCCGTCACCTGAGAAAATTGTTGACTGGGCCGCAAGGTCAGACCGTGATGACGACCGTGCAGAAGTTTCGGGATGAAGTCGACATTCAAAAGGGAAGCCAGCATCCCGTCCTGTCGAGAGCCGAGAACCTCTTCGTGTTGATTGATGAAGCTCACCGAAGCGAGTACGGCAGATTTCACGCTCACATGAGGCGAGGCTTACCCAATGCCTGTCTGTTCGGATTCACGGGGACGCCGATCCCACGAACGACGATGGTTTTCGGCCCCTACATCCACAAGTACACCATGCCAAAGTCGGTGGAGGATGGGGCGACTGTTCCTATCCTTTATGAAGCTCGCATGCCTGAGTTGGCGGTGTGGGGCAAGAAGATTGATCCCATCTTCGATGCTCAGTTTTCGGAACTGACTCCCGATCAACGTGATCGACTCAAGAAGCAGGAAGTCACCGAGCGGAAGCTGGCTCTGGCGAAAGACCGTATCGCCAAGATTGCCTACGACATCGCAGACCACTATCGGAAGAATTTTGAGCCGGACGGTTTCAAGGCTCAGGTCGCAACGTGCTCACAGGCCGCCGCCGCAGCCTACTACCGAGAACTGAGCAAGTATTTTCCAGAGAGAGTCGCCGTTCTGATTTCCGGGACAGAAGAAAAGGGGAGCGACCTCAACGATCTCCGAGAACAATTCGCCGATGAAGAAACCATCATCGACAGCTTCAAGGAGGATGGAGTCGACAAACTGGCGATGATTATTGTCGTGGACAAGTACCTAACGGGCTTTGATGCTCCTATCGAACGTGTCTTGTATCTCGACAAGCCCCTGAAGGAACACAACCTACTCCAGGCCATTGCCCGTGTTAATCGGCCCATGCCAGAGCAAGACAAAACATGGGGGCTTATTGTCGACTACTGGGGAGTTGCCGGCTTCTTGGATAAAGCCCTCGAAGTCTTCTCAGAAGATCTTCAAGTTGATGAAGTCCTTCACAAACGGAGCGATGACGCAGCGTTCGAGACGCTTCGCCAGCGGAAGGCAGAAGTCTTTGCGATCTTCAAGGACGGTTTAACTCGTGACGACATCGAACCTTGGATTCTGGCACTGGACAAGGAAGACATCCGGGCTGTGTTCCTTGCAAGATATCGTGAATTCTACAAAGCCTTAGAGCAACTCCTCCCTGACGAGAGAGGACTCGCATTCTTGGGGGACTTTGTTTGGCTCCGGCGAGTACGGCGAGAGATGTTGACACACTATGCGGAGGGAGAAGACACAGCCCTACCGGACTGTAGCGAGAAGGTTCGAGAGTTGATCAATCAACACGTTCGGGCGGAAGAAGTCACCGTGTTGCTGGAACCCGTCAGCGTTTTGGATGAAAGGTTTAGCGAGGAGATCGAAAAACTTGAATCCCCTAGAGCAAAAGCTAGCCGAATGGAGCATGCGGTCAGCCGGACGATCACCATCAGAATGCACGAAGACCCGGTCTTTTATGAGTCGCTGCAGGAACGATTGGACCGGATCATCGAGGATTGGAAGTGCAAACGGATCGATGATGTTAAAGAGTTTCAGTTGCTTTCGTCAGTCCGAGAAGATCTGGTTAAAGGGCAGAAACAATCTGCCGAATCCCTGGGACTTGATGAAGGATCGTATGCCGTCTACGGCCTGCTGACACACCTCCTGGGCGAAGACAATCGAGATGGTGAAGTCCCAAGCCAAAAATCAACGGACCTAGCATCCGCGATCTATGACACATTGAAACACGAAGCAGTCATCGACTGGACCAACAAGGAAGATACTCAACGTGAAATGCGGAGAAAGGTCAAACGGCAACTCCGTCTGGCAGATTGCACTGCAGACAAGATTGACGAGCTGACCACCGCCATCATGGACCTGGCAAGGGTACGGCTCTCAAAATGAAACGACAGCAGGATGCCGTCGAGTACGGGACGACAACACTGAGCTATGGGATCACGAGATCGCCGCACCGGGAGACGATCGCGGTCACAGTACATCCAAATGGAGCCGTCTCTGTTGTTGCTCCCAAGGGAACTCGGAAATCGAAGATCGCGAAGGCAGTTGAAGACAAGGTGGATTGGATTCTTCGCCAGCAGGAGTATTTCCGCCGACAAGTCAACCGCCATCCCAAGCAGTTCGTAAGTGGCGAGGCGTTTTATTACCTGGGACGGCAGCACCAACTAAAGGTACTGCGAGCCCAGCGAAACCGAGTTGATGCTGAAGTCCAGCTTTATCGCGGACAGTTCCTGGTAAAACCCACGCTTCCGGCCGACGATCCTGAACGCGGAACTGAAGTCAAAGAGGCTCTCGTGGCCTGGTACAGCGAACGGGCGTTTGAACATATTCAGGCGACTTGTCGCCGCTTTGCCAGCAATCTTGGGATGACCTACCAGTCCATTCAGATCAGGGACATGCGACGAAGGTGGGGAAGCGGAGGGACCAGTGGCCGGCTGCTGTTCAATTGGCGAATCATCATGGCCCCGAAGCGGCTGGTCGAGTATGTCGTCGCCCATGAACTCTGTCACCTAAGGTTCGACAACCACTCTCAAGATTTCTGGCGGCTACTGGAGCGTGCGATGCCAGACTATGAGCGAAGAAGATTGGAGTTGGCGATCCAAGGGCCGAAGTTTGACCTTAAGGACGGAGTGCCGTAACTGCTGATGATCGACGATGTCAGCTCACAGACGTTCGTGAGATAGATCGAGGCATCACTTGATTGGACTGGGCTAAAAGCGATGAGGTGGGGGGGCAGCCCCACCCCACCTCATCGCACTACGTGACCTAAGGACTCAATCCGTCTTGCTCCAACCCAGCGAGCAACTTGTCAAGAATCGGGATCAGCTTCTCCGTAACCGGATTTGCTCGAAGTCGCACTTGTTCTGATTCCCAAACAAGTCGGACAGCAGTAGTCTTGAACAAGCGAGCAACCTTGCCAAGCGTATCCATGTCAACTGCGTGAATCCCTGACTCCATCTTAGAAACCGTAGAGACGCTTCTCTCAAGAACGTCAGCCACATCCTGTTGATTCAAACCACAGGCTTTGCGGTGTTTTCGCAGAACTTCTCCAAGCGATCCTTGAAGTGATAGCTCTTCTGAGTTGCCTACGTCTTCAACCATGAACCCTTACTTCCCAAAATGAAGATGACTACAGCCTTGAGGGTTGAAATCAGGCGGAATCGAAGCCAAACGACAGTCGCACGTGCTTCATGATCACATCCTCAGCGGCTCCTCCCAGCAAATGCCTTCTAGCATTTACCAAATGGCCAAGCCGCCTTTGGATTTCTACACGTCCAACTTGATCCGGTTCTAACCCTGCCAGTATTCCATTCAAACTCGCAATTGCCTCGTCGATGCGACGAAGTAATACGCCGTTACTTTCCATGACGATTGCTCCTTCTGATGGCGAGCCATCGGAGCACCGTCGGTAGGACCACGACAGATCGACAGTGCTCTCGGCCAATCAAAATCAAACTGATTGGCTGATGGCATAGTCGAAACACTGTCGTGCAACCGACCACTATATTGCCCTGGATCGTTGCAGTGTCTGGCCAAGCTCTGATGCCTCGGAAATGGGGCGTCCTCACAAGACCAAACACAAGCAGCGAAACACACAATGGGCACGAACCAGAAGTTCACTGACATAGTGTGATCCTTCTGTTGGCCGAGACGGTCTTCCAATCACAATCGGTGAAATAAGAACTCCAAGTCCCACAATACTCCGTGTCCACCCCGACATGGACGAATTCAAGAAGAAATCGGTCTGACTGCCTTCGCTTTTCGCAACAAGGCTTGGGATGAGGGTTCTCAACTTTCGTTGAGCAGTCAACTCGATACCCTAGGACATTTGCTGCGACACTTTGAAGCGATTCGGTTTGAAGTAGGTAGCTGCCGGGGAATTTCTGTCGTTTTCTTGTTCGACCCAGGTATGTGGAAACTGAAGGAATCTCGTCGATCCCGATCTTGCACCGTGCACCGGAATTTCGATGCAGAACTCAAGTACAGCCTCCGTGAACCATTCACGGATAATTGCCGCACTGGCAGCACTGCGTTTGCGAATATCGCAAATTTCGACCTCGTTGTCAAGCATTATTTTCTCCACAGGAAATTATCGGCCTTTGGAGTCAGGACGCCATTGGCGGAATCTGGGAGCCTTCCGAAGTCGAAACTCCGTTAGACGGGTAGACAGTTGTAAGAGCGGTTCGCGATCTTTCAAACGGAGCACTGGATGTCACACGATCTTGCAACGACCAATGGCCGGACGGCCATGATGTATGCCGGAAAAGTCCCACCTTGGCATGGACTTGGAACGCAACTCAATGAGCCAGCTACGGCGGCGGAAGCCATTGAAGCTGGAGGACTGGATTATCGGGTCGAACTTCAGTCTCTATCAACGGCTGAGGGCTTGCCCGTTCCCCAACGCAAGGCAGTCGTCAGATCTGACACGAACCAGGTACTCGGCGTCGTTGGCAACAGCTACGTCCCGGTGCAGAACTACCAGTGTTTCGGCTTTCTCGATTCTGTCGTAGCCGATGAAAAACTTCGCTACCACACAGCCGGTGCCCTGGGACAAGGCGAACGTGTTTGGATGCTCGCCCAACTTCCGGGACAGATTAGGGTGAAGAATTCGGACGACGTGACCGACCAGTTCCTGTTGCTCAGCAACGCTCACGACGGCAGTGCTGCCCTACGGGTCTACTTCACGCCGATCCGCGTTGTGTGTGCCAACACCCTGGGTATGGCAGAACGCCGAAGTCGCGGACAGGGAGTCTCGATTATCCACAAGGGCGACCTGTCAGCCAAAGTTGGAGAGGCTCAGGAAATTCTTGGCTTCGCCAAACGGTTCTATGATGACCTCGATGCCAGAATCAATCACTTGGCTGGTCACTATCCCAGCCAGGAACAACTGAGCCGGTACTTTGCGTCTCTCTACCCGGACCGCGAAGACGGAAAGAACCGTCGTGCTCAGAATGTTCGCGAGGAACTTCAGAGGCTGTTCGAGGATGGCATTGGTCAAGACATTCCCGAAATCCGCCATTCAACTTGGGCTGCCTTCAACGCGGTAACCGAATTCGTTGATCACCACCGTTCAACCCGAGGCCGAACTCCCGACGAAAAAGCTGCCCGACGTTTGGACTCTGCATGGTTCGGATCGGGAGCCAGGTTGAAGTCCGAGGCGTGGAAGCTCGCTCTCGATATGGCCGTTTAAGCCAACCGTCTACGTCCCTCTACCCCGCTCACCGCGACAATTTGGTTAGCGGGGTATTTCGATTATCGGGAACTTCAACTCAAACGAAAGGAAGTTGAATCATGTTGCGAGTCAACGTCGGAATGAGCCGGAAGCTGTCGAAGGATTACAACAGCACGGGCTTCAGCGTGAATCTCGAAGGTGAGGTGTGTGTCAGCCTTGATGACCCCGAAGCCGTCGTTGAGAAGATCAAAGAACTCTACGACGTTGCCGAAGAGAGTTTGGCTCAACAGATCGACCGCTACGAAGGTGACTCGGCTATCGCTGGTCGCGATCAGGAACCTCCCCACGTCAATTCTCAACCTGCTGCAGATGCTCGAAGCCACCAGGCAGGGAATGGCTATCGAAACGGAAACGGTCGGAACAGCAACGGCAACGGTAACGCTAACGGCCGACAACAAGATACCGGAACGCAGGCCACCAACAAGCAAATCCAGTTCTTGCTGTCCATTGCTAAGCGACAGGGACTGACCAAGCCTCAAATCGAAGGCCGAATCGCTGAGATTCTCGGCCGTGAAATCGGCCTATACGACCTGACCAAGCAGGAAGCTGGCATCGTTCTAGACTCCTTCACCGCCGATTACGGGTCGCGTGCCCGCCGATAGACACGAGGAAATCGAATGGACCCGCAAGCAGCCTGGAACGAGATGCTGGATGCGATCTCGGAACGGAATCTTGAAGAAGCCGAACTCCGGGCTGAAGCACTTCTCGATTGGATGGATCGAGGAGGTTTTGTCCCTCAGACGTTGACACGAGTTCTACCGGATGAATGGGATCGACTTGTCTGCCGATACGTCTGCCGAAAGGTCATGATCACCGCCAAGGCTACCTGGGAGTGAGGGATCAATACCATGAAGACATCGCGTCCACACTGGAGCTATAGCTCGGTCAACCAATACCTCCGCTGCCCGCTGCACTTCTATTTCGAGCGAGTATTGAAACTGCCAAGGACTTCAGTCGGGAGCGGACTGGTGTTCGGATCGGCGACACACAATGCCTTGGCTGTTTACCACCTGAGCTTGAAGAATGGAGTCGGATTCAAGAGGGACGCTCTTCATCGGGCATTTCTCGAAACCTGGGATTATCGCGAATCCGAGGGGACAATCGACTACAAGGCTAACGAAAATCGGGACGACCTTATCTCGCAAGGAATTGCACTTCTCGAGCTTTATCTTGAAGAGCCGCCACCGGATGCCATCGTTGCAGTCGAGCAAGGGATATTAGCTCCGCTCAGAAACAGCTCCGGCGAATACCTGGAAACTCCGCTGGCGGCAGTAGCAGATTTAATCACCCGTGAATCCGACGGCCTGAAGGTGAACGAATTCAAGACGTCGGGTCGAGCCTACGGTGAGTTCGAGGTCGACACATCTCTTCAGGCGACGTGTTACGTGAACGCGGTCTGGGAGAATCTTGATGAATGGGCATCCGTGGAGTTCGCCGTCTTGGTGAAAACCAAAACTCCGAAACTTCAACGGATCAAGACAGCTCGCACCGAAGAAGACATTGGACGACTGGGAGACGTTGTGGAGAACGTCGAACGGGCTGTGAAAGCCGGTATCTTTTACCCGGTCGAATCCCCCATGAACTGTTCAACGTGTTCCTTCCGTCAGCAGTGCCGCGAATGGAAACCGGAACGGAGAATTCGAGAACGCATTCGAGAAAACGAATCTGAATTCGCCGAATTGAGTGGAGTTGGATGATGCTGACCGAACTCAGCGGGAAAGGTGGCACACTTTGCCAACCAGCCAAGGAAGGAAAGCTTCGATGCCCGTTGATGATTCGTCCCACAAGTGAGGATGTCATCACTGGTCAACTGTTTGGATCGTTACGGGCAATCAATCCTCGCTGGTGGCTACCTGACTTCTTAAATCGTGCATTGGGTACGGCCCGATTTCGACGCCAGGTGTTTCGTAAACTCCGCATCGAACTTTGGCAGAAGCAACCGCCATTTCCGCGAAGCCTGGTTCCCTGGGACGAAGGGGCCAGCGAAGTCGATGCCGTAATCACTTGGGAGAACCCAGCAACGACCGTCTACATCGAAGCGAAGTATAGGGCCTCGCTGGCGACGACGACTGAAAACAATTCCGGCAACAACGGATTCCCTTCTGACCAGTTGATCCGGAATGCTCGCGTGGGACTTTATCAGTGTGGCTGGTACGACGAGGCTCGGCTGTTCGAGATTCCGCCAAGGGACTTCGTGCTGATCTTGCTGACTCCCAGCCTCGGAAATCGGCTGGTGCAAGAGTATCGCGATCCCGATCGAATGAAGGCTTCCATTCCACACGGAGACCGGCTGAGCCGACTACCAAGAGGCCCGTTTATCGGCGAACTCAGCTACCGCTGCGTCACGGATGTATTGAACTCACAGCGACGTTGGGTCACGCGGCCGGAGCGACAGCTTATCGACCAGATCACGGATTACCTGCCGTTCAAGTTGGACCAGTTGAAATCAGCAAACGGACGGCGATGAGTAGTTCCGTTGCCGAGGGTAAGCGAAGTATACGTCACTGTGTTCAATGATGAGGAGCGTGAAGATGTCGAAATCGAAGCTGCAACCAGTCCATGAAGTCCGCCTTGGAGCCGTGAAGGCAGCCATCTGGGAAAATGAGACGAGCGTTGGAACTCGCCATAACGTCACCGTGTCTCGGTTGTACAAGGACCGAGATGAATGGAAGCAGACTGAAAGTTTCGGTAGGGATGACCTGCCCTTGCTGGCCAAGGTCGTTGACATGGCTCATACGTGGATCTTCGAGAACGCCGCCTGATCTTACGACTGGCTCGCCCTCGTCAGAGCCACTTGTCATACTGCGATGCAGGGAATGAGGCTGCTGTGTCAGCTTCAGATCGAAGCAGTAATGACTGGCGTCCATGATTATGGCGAAGAAGAAAACAACCTCGAAATCAATTCCACCTGGACGGACAACACCGGTGCCAAGGAGGCCCGACCGTGATCGCCGCATCCGTCAAAGCCAGAGGATTGCCAGAGTCCTTGGCGTCCTGAACCTGATTCAGTCACGAGGTCGATGGAACGCGAAGGCTATTGCGGAAGAACTCGAAGTTTCGGAGAGGACCGTCTATCGTGATCTAGAGGTCTTGGAGTTTGCTGGCGTCCCGTGGTACTTCGATGACGGCGGGCAGTGTTACCGCGTCCGACCTGATTACCGATTTCCAACGCTAACGCTGACAGAAGATGAAGCTTTGGGCCAAGCGATGGCTACGGTGATATCAGCCGCTCCAGGACTGGATGTCGGTCAAGGTGCCACACCAACGACGCGAAAGCTGGCGGCGAATTCCGCCATCGAAGTCCAGCAACTTTTCGCCGATGCAGCCCGACTGATCCATGCTTTTGATCTGAAGTTGGCCGACCACAGCAAGCACCTTGAAGCAATCAAGACAACGCAAGCTGCCCTGCTTCACCAACGGCAACTTACGGGCAACTACGAGAGTCCCTACGAACCGAAGCCGGTAAGAATCGTGATGCATCCGTATCGGCTGTGTTTGATCAAGCAGGCGTGGTACATCATCGGCCGGATTGATGGCGAGGACTCTCCGAAGACTTTTCGTGTAGCCCGATTCAAGACACTGCGGGAGCTAAGCAAAGCCGCAGAGATTCCTGAAGACTTCGACTTACGCAGCTACTTCGGCAATGCCTGGGCCGTATTTCGGGGCGATCAGACTTTCGACATCGAACTCCGATTCTTGCCTGCTGCGGCAACCGTCGTTCAGGAAACGACGTGGTATCACACGCAAAAGGTGAAGAAGCAAAAGGACGGCAGTGTCACGTTGAGTCTCAAGGTCGATGGTCTCGACGAGATTCTGTACTGGATTCTCTCATGGTCTGGAAAGGTTCTGGTACAGAAGCCAAAAGAATTGCAGGAACTCTACGTGAACCGATTGCAAGAGGCTGTTCGGATCAATTCAGATAATCCCCTCTGACCCGCCCTGTTCAGATCCTTCGGGTATCAAGACTTGGAAGCGAACCGCTGTCTCTCTGTTGAGGCAACGGTGTCAAGCCAAATCCATGATCCACACCGGAGGACTTAATGACTACGCGAAGAATGCTTTGGGTCTGTCTGTTCGTTCTTACTGTCCTACCTGGCTGCGGAAAGTCATCCGGACCAACCGAGTCGTCAGCTAGAGCAGCGATCAGGAGCGAACTTGATAAGTGGATGTCGGGATCAGATTCAAAGGCATCCACGTTTGAGGCTCGGTCCAAGCTGTACGATCTGCCCATCAGCTACAGCATCCGCACCGTCGCTTCAACAGAGCCACGAGTTCCCACCGAAGTTCTCGTGAAGTATCCCGACACGATCGACGATGCCGGCCCAGCATTTCGTGTTGTGGTCGACGTTGAGTTTAAGTCCCAGGCAGGAACGCCGCTGACCAAGGTCATCGAGTACAACCTTACCCGGATCGACGAGATGAATGACTGGGCTATCGGAGAGAGGTTCTAGCCTTCCATCTCTTTTGAACTGAATCGGAGGGCAAAGCCATGTTGATCGACGGAGTAAGCTTACTCATTTCTGCCTTACTGGTCTTCGCATCGGGGGCCGCCTGCGGAGCGAGGATGGTTTACAGATTCCGGCATGTGACCACAAAATCCCTCCATCAATCACTTCTAAACACCCTTGAGCTTCAGAGGCTGGAATACAGCCCTCGTTTCTTGGGCGAGGACAACGACGTCTTGGTCGTCCTGGAAGACAAGTGACTGAAAGTCAAATCCGGGGTGACAGCAATTTGCAAAGCCTCTCCAGGTCTGACCCATGTCAGTCAGAGCGTTGTGCCAGGATACACAGCGGCTCCCGGAGAGACGCAAGCCCCGCGATGGGGAGGCGGTCGGTACAATCCAGCCGGTGTCTGCGGCTGATTCTGTCAACGCTGATGCCGGACGTAAGTGGTCACGGCCGACGTTACGCCTTAGAAACGATGGCTATCTCCGGGAGCCTTTCTTTTTTGAATCACGAAGACCGGCCCATGGGAATCCTGACAGACACCGAACGATGTTTCGTGGACCATCGCTACCACGAAACGCTTGACAGCAAGACGGGACCAGCAACGCAATGGTTGGTTGAACATGGTATCCTGCCCAGCACATTCCTACCGCTCTTTCATGCTCGGTCACGGGAGTTGAAAGAAACTGGAACCGGCCCCACAAAGCCCGACGGATTCGTGATTCCCTGGACAGGCAAAGCAGAGTTCCTGACAAGGGTCGGGGTTATCGAAGCCGAACTGAGGTTTGATTGATGCAAGTAACGGTCTATCGGGGAACCAAAGAAGTCGGCGGGACGTGCATCGAGATCAGCACAAACGACAGCCGAGTTGTCCTCGACATCGGGCTTCCACTGTTCGACGAAGACCGTGAACCACTCGACTCCTTTCAACTCCGTCGGATGACCAAGGACGAGTTGTTGACCAAGGGAATCTTGCCGCGAGTTCCGGGGCTCTTTGATGGGTCACCGTCACCCGATGCGATTCTGTTGTCACATTCCCATCTAGACCACACAGGTCTTCTTGCTCATTCAAAGCCACATATCCCGGTCTACGCGTCACGAGGAACCAGCAAGATGATGCTGGCCGGTGGGATCTTCGCCGGGCAGATCAACCTCCCAAGAGATCGGTTTCGAGAAGTGAAGCCGGGGCAAACATTCGAGATCGGGGGCTTAGTCGGAACGGGACTAAATGTGGACCATTCAACGTTTGGTTGCATGGCATATTTGATCGAAGCTGACGGCAAGTCCGTCTTGTACACGGGGGACGTAAGAACCCACGGCAGAAAGCCGGGGATGATGAAACGCTTGATCGAATTGATGTCCGGTCGTCAGGTGGATGTGATGTTGATGGAGGGGACCCACTTCGGCTTGCCCGATGGCAACACCATCGACGAATACGAGTTAGAGCGGCGGATCGTAGAGCATGTCAGCAAAGCCCCAGGGCTTGTGCTGGCATCTTTCTCTCCCCAGGATGTTGACCGGCTGGTCACGTTTATCCGAGCAGCAAAGAAAACGTACCGAGTCTTCGTTGCCGACGTTTACACGGCCTTCGTCCTTCACCTGATCGCCAGCGAGATCCCGATCCCAGTCGCCGAGAAGGATGGCTTGGTCAGAGTGTACTACCCCAAAGCATTCACCGAGTCTGTCGATCGACGTGGGCTACAGGACTTAGCCGATCGATTCGAGACCAGCCGAATTAGTCTGAAGGAGATTAAATCCAACCCGTCAAAGTACCTGATGATCTTCCGGCCTTCGATGCTCGACTCCGACTTCGACGGGAAGTTTCCTGACGCAACGACCTGCTTGTACTCGCGATGGTCAGGCTACTTGGAGAAGTCGGATTGGCAACAGACGAAATCAAAGATCGAAGAGGCAGCAGGAGAGTTGATTAAGGTCCACACTTCAGGCCACATTCTGTCCAGCGACATCATTCCATTTGTAAAGGGCATCGCACCGAGGCTTGTTGTTCCTGTTCATACGTTTCAGCCGCAAGACTTCGGCAAGCATCTTGACAATGTTCGGCTAATTGCAGACGGCGAGACCTTCACCGTTTAATGAATTGGTGAGAACAGCGGGAAGTCCTCGATTGGTTGAGTACCCATAGTCGGCCTGGGAAGTCAACCTCCAAGATTTTCGGAAAAATCTGGAAAAAGTTTCCGGCCGCCATTCTACCGTGATCGGTTGGGAGAGTCAGCCTGGAACGACGAGCACTTACGTAGACGTCGAAACACGCTCGTCGAATGTGGTGGCTTACTGTGGGCACAGGTTAGATCTCGCGGAACCAGCGTCGACGTAAGTCAATGTTCGCCTATCCTCTCGACGGCAGATCTGAGGCGGTAATTCCTCTCACCGTACCGCTGCGGTAATGCTCAGCGAGACCATTCAGCCCTTGACCTGTTGAAAGACGATCGTAGACTCAGGTCGACAATCAATTCAGAAAGTGTGGCCGTCTGATCTGTCGCAGGGAGTCGCAACAAAAGTTGTTGATTCCTGGAGCAAACCCGAAATACAGCAACGGTAGGCAAACCGGCGAGTCACAGCCCGCTACGGCGGGAGCCATGATCGTGGATGACGGCTGTCCACGGCCTGGCAGAAACCTTCAACGTGCAATCGGCACAAGGAGTTTCTGTCGTGGCCAAACGCCAAATCAACCAACCAAAGTCCCGCCGCCAACTTCTCCAAAGCCAGAATCACGGCAAACGTGATTCGTCTGACTCCGGCAAGCAGTCGCTATCGGGCACACGCAAAAAAGTCTCGGCGGCGACAACAACTTCAGACGCTTCGATCGTCTCGTCGCCCTACGCTGCCGCTCTTGCTGAGTTCCTGCAGTGTGTGGAAGAAGCGGTACTCGACGTTCGTGAGAACGGTCACGGTGGTCGACTTCCGCCCGACTGTTTGGGCGACACAGCAAGTGAACGTTTTGACAAAGCCTACGAGGCCCTCAGGGAATTCCTGAAACCACTACGTACAAGACGTCGCTTTGTTCTCCCGCCATCACTGTCATACCTGCCGGGAGTGATCGTCACAGAGACAGCTCTCCAAGCATGGATGCTGGTTCTGAATCCCGTTGGCCAGCTCTACGGAGAAGTCTGGTTTTTGGATTCGGAAGAGTACGTGGAAATCAAGAGGCGAGCCGTCATCGAAGCGGTCACAGTCTGGGACGACGAGTACGGGGCAGTTCACGATTTGGAGTTGGAACTACCGACTTCTCAAACGAACGCCACTTCCCTCAGAAAACGTCTCCTAGGCCTAACACCGACGCAACGACGGATTTACGAGGTCGTCGACGATACACCTAGACGTGGTGACGATATCGCCGACTTGGCTTGCTGTGAAGTTTTCACGGCCCGTCGATACCTGCCACAGCTAATCAGGCTCGGCCTGATCAAGAAGTGCCCTGCAGGTTACTACCGTGACGAGTGAGTATCGCACATGCACTTTCCGTTCTCCAATTTTGCACATGGCGTAAATATCGCCACTCGCCGGAAATTGGTAAGTTTTCAAGACGCGGCAGCAAGCCGTCGTGCGAGTTAAAGACCTCCGGCGGGCTACACGGGTATTAGAAATAGGATTCTCAAATGCAGAAAGAGAAAACGACGGAACTGACCGACGGACAGTTGAGCCAGCCGCTCCTGGTATCAATTGCTGAAGTCGCACAGATGTTGAGAGCTTCTATTCGAACTATTGAACGGATGCTGGCTACTGGTGAAATCCCTGAGCCCGTGCGTCTAAGAGGGAGCCGTCGGTGGAGACGGGAGGATATCGTGGCTTGGGTTGACGCCGGCTGTCCTTCCAGAAATGCGACACGAAAGAAGTAGCCACAACTAGCCCTCAAGCACAGATACGAGCCATGTCAAGCGTTGACAAAGTGATAACGACAAAGGAACTCCCGAAGGATGCCAACATTGTCACGCGGCAAGGGAAACAGTACGTCCGCATAAAGATCGGCGGACGCATCGTACATTGTCCGGTGACAGAATGCGGCACGAGGTACAGCCGACCTTCGGCCAAGTGGTACATCCGATACAAGGACGAACATGGAAAGTGGAAAAAGGAACCTGGCTGCACCGACAAGGAGGCAACAGTTCAACTCCTCGCCGAAAGGGAGAGACAAGTCGAACGACGCAAAGCAGGCTTGATCGATCCGCAGGATGACTTTTACAGCCGCCCTTTACTCGAACATTTGTCGGAGTTCAAAGCCTACCTGTTGGCCAAAGAGGAGACCAAACAGCATGTCGATCAGACTCACAATCGGATCAAGCGGCTTCTTTCCGGTTGCGGGTTTCATCGATGGTCTGACATCGATCCTGACCGCGTCATTACATGGTTAGCCGAACAGCGTGCAGCCAAAAAGTTTCGCATCAAGACAAGCAACTATTACTTGGCGGCCGTCAAACACTTCGTGAAGTGGATCGGAAAACGAAGTGGTGAAAATCCATTGGCTGAACTCCGCCCGCTCAACACCAACACCGAGAATCGGAGACAGCGTCGGGCTCTCTCATCAGACGCGATTCCAAGACTCATCGACGCAGCTCACTCCGGACCGGCCATACAGTGTGTTTCTGGAGTGGACCGAGCCATGCTCTATATCTTGGCGATTTGGACCGGCTACAGATGTCGTGAGTTGGCGTCCATCAATAAGCGTTCCCTCAACTTTCATGGTCAGCCCGCTACGATCAACGTTCCGGCTGCCTACAGCAAGAGACGAAAGAAAGAAGCCATTCCACTCCATCCGGAGTTGGTTTCGCAGTTGCAAAAGTGGCTAACTACGAAGACCGATCTTGGCCCCGATGAGCCGCTCTTCAATCTAAGAAGGCCTGGCGGAGGGATGAGACGTACGGCGAAAATGATGCGGCTCGACCTCGAAGCTGCTCGGGCCATCTGGATTGACGAAGCTAAGGACGATCCAGAGGAACGCAAGCGACGGGAAGACTCCGATTATCTCTGCTACCAGGACCAGGAGGGAATGTATGCCGACTTTCACGCCAACCGGCACATTTTCATCTCCAATCTCAGCAAAGCGGGCATTGGCCCCAAGATGGCCCAGTCGCTCGCCCGTCACAGCAATGTCGACCTGACGATGAACACCTACACTCATCTGGAGATGGCCGATCGTGCGACGGCAATCAGTGGCCTGCCGGCTCCCCCGTCACTGAAGCTGGACGAGTCAGCCAGTGCTGAGGGAACAGAAAAGTTTGCACACATGTTTGCCAAACTTCCGGCGTTGGATGACGCAAACTGTCACCCGGAGTCACAGGCAGAGTCGGCAGAGATCGATAAAGAAGCGGACGCCAAAAAGAATAAACCCTTGCCGGAACAAGGGTTTGGCGTTGAGAGTCAGCCAGTGACGCTGGCTGACGCAAGTAGCGGAGGAGGGACTCGAACCCCCGACACGCGGATTATGATTCCGCTGCTCTAACCAGCTGAGCTACTCCGCCAGGATGTTGGTTGCTACTTGTTGACGCGGCTACGCGCGACTTCCATTCGCGGGGTCAATCCGTGCCCGCTTGAAGCGGCTGCTTGTGGTAAGTGGTGGTTGGCCCTCAGTGAACGGGTACCCGTTTGCGGCCATGGTTCGGGCTGGGCGACGCACGCCTCGGACCGGGTTAGCGGCAACGCTCCGGATGGCTTGCCTCGCACCGGCCACCTCGCAAGCTCCCCATTCTAGCAATCCTTTGCTTGGCGAAAAGCGGGCTACCGAGGCCCGGTTCCTCATAATTCGGTCCTCTTCGTTCGGTCCTCATAATTCGGAGTTCGATCCTCATAATTCGGATTGTGTTCGGCACCAGTCCTGTACTCAGGCAAGCCGCCATGTGCTGGTTGGTCCGAGTGGCGGCCGTCCGGCCAGTCGGGTCGGCCCGGCGCACTCTCTGACTTGGCAAGCGCCTCCGCCCCCCCCCCCGAGAAGATGCTTGAAGTCGCCGGGCAACTCTGCCACCATCCACCATCCGGCTTCGTCGTGGGATGCGTCCACCGGCCGGGGTGAGTAGGAGCAAAAAATCCGGGGGAAGAAAACCATGTCGACGCCACTGCAAACTGTCACGCTGACCATTAAGAACCATTCCGGCAAGGATCTTGTCTACGCTGCCCAGCAAGGTATCAATCAGGACGGCAATGGCGGCCAGTGGCTTTGTCAGAGCGGCAGCAACTCCTGGTCGTGGGAAGCTGCGCCGTCGCCGTTTACCGAACAGAATGCCGGCACGTTCCTGGTGGATCTTCCCAAGGACGCGACACTGGTCATCGTCATGCCGACGTATACCACCAGCGGTGGTAATGTCGGGTTTCGATTTTACGTCGCTGATCCGGCGTACCGCACCCAGTCGATCGCTAAAGGGACACTCGCGGCCCCTTCCCTGTTGCAACTCGATTTCCTCTACGACAAATTCGAGGGCGGTCTGGCGGCCAGTGCTCAGGGGGGTGATGCCTGGGCGATCTGGGACATTACGGCCGTCGACTTTGTCGGACTGCCAATGCAGTTGACGAAGGATGATGTCACGGTCGGCTACAAAGACGGGGTGACCGCGCAAGGACTCTGGAAGCTGTTGTGCGGACTCGGGGATCCCTACAACACTTCGCCGAATCCCAACTCGGTCAACGACGACACGTTGCGCTTTTTCTCGCCCGGCTACCTCGATGACAGTGGCAAGATTCTGGACGCGCAGATCACAACCGGTCTGCCTACGCTGGTGGCCAGTGATACCGTCGTCAACTACGGCAACTACGTCTATAAGAACTTCCGAACCACCACGGATATGAGCCAGTCACCGGTCAATGCGAACCTGAGCTGCGACTATTCGTTCCAGGGTGGTCCGTTCTCGGCGGTGACCATCGCCGGCATCACCACGCAATCCGCGTTGGCGGGCACCATCGAGCAGAACGGTTCGGCCGCTCAAAACAACTTTGGGGCCATTATCTCAGCAGCCATCTGCCGCGGAGTGCTCGGCAATCCAGAGCACTGGGGAAGTATCGCCGCCGGGCTTCCAAACTGTGCGACCCCGTGGAACTACTATCCTGCCGGGGCCGCGTTCAATGCCTATTCGCAGATGGTGCATGCGTATTCGATCGACGGCAAGAACTACGGTTTTCCCTACGACGACTATTTCAAGGATGAAGCCGGCTTCAATGTGCAGACGGGGGATTCGGTTACGCTGACCGTCCTGCCCTACGACGGCGCGTTCACGGCACAACCGAACGCACCGGCTACGCCGCACACCGGGTCGCTGAACATCACGGTACCGGCGGCGTCCATTTATCCTGCCGGTTCCGGCTGGAACATTGGCAACATCAAGGTCGAGAACACGCTGATTCCCGCCGGAAACAGCATCCTCTGCGGCCTCAATTCGGAGACCGTCGTCTGCACCTTCCCCGGCTATCCGGGTGTGACGATGAATATCCATATGGATGCCACCTCGACGAGCTCCGCGATCACCTTCACGGGGCAGGTCGGCGGCCGGGACGTGACTGGGATTACCGGACTCGTATATGACCCGCAGAAACGGACCATGGCGTTCGGTCAGACGGCGAATTGGATTTCGTGATTCGCGTGTTCGGGCAGCGGCCCGGAGTGGCGGCCGGGCGAACCGGCATTCGCTGGCAGGTTTGGCGAGTGGGCGCGGTTCTCGGTGCGCTGGGTAAAGGACGTTCAGGCGTGAAACACCCGCCTCTCTGGTAATTGCGATTTCGCCGGTGGGAGGATACGATACAGGGCGTAAACCCTTCTCCATGGACGTGCAAATCTCGCATGTTTTCCAGTGATTCTGAGGCTGAATTGATTCGGCAAGCGGTGCTCGGAGATCGAGCCGCGCTGGCTCAGCTGCTGTTCGAAAACCACGATACATTGCGGCGCCACATTGCTGCTAAGCTGGCCAGCGGGCCGCTGGGGCATGTTTCGGCCGACGACGTTTTGCAGCAGACCTTCGTGCGGGCGGCGGGGGGCATCGCAACATTCGAAGGCGAACCCCGCTCATTTCGCGCCTGGTTGAAGACGATCGCGACCAACCTCGTCCTGGACGCTCGAAAGCGGCACCGCCGCGAACGCCGATCGGCACGCGCCGAGGGTGGCGCAGCGATTCCCGCCGACGACGATTCGATGGCCCAGATGGTGGACCGTTTGGCAGGCGACATCACTCCGCCGGTGGGTCGAGTTGCTCGGCGAGAATGTATCTTGCGAATGCGGTCCGCGATTGCCAACCTTGCGCCGGAGCACCGTGAAGTGGTCCAACGTTACTACCTGCTGGAAGAGTCGCTTCAAGAAATCGCAGACGCGATGGGACGCTCGAAAGAAGCAGTTCGCGGCTTATGCTATCGGGCCCGTAAAGAGCTTCGCGCCATCATGGGGGGCTCGTCGTTGTTCTTCAGCAAATGACCGATCGGTGCGGCGGGCCGGCGTCGGCCGGGTGGTGGGCCTCGGCTGTTCGGCGCGTTCGGGCAGTGACACCGGCCCGCCATCCCGCTCCACCCACGGCTGAATGGAATCAATGTCAACGTCTTCGTCGAGCAACCTGAAACATGCGGACCGTCGCGGTCGAATTCACCGCGTCCTGGTCGATGTGACTCGGCGCCGCGAGATGGGCGACTTCGTCCAAGACGACGCGGTGTTTGCCGCCCATCCCGACTTGTTGCCAGAAATCCGGGAGGAATTGGCCAAGCTGCGGAAGATCTGGTCGGCCCTGGAAACGGCCGATCTGGCCGGTAGCCAGCGCGCGTTGGAACGCCTGGAAGCGGACTGGGAGCGCGATCGGGCGGACGCGTCGACCAGTTCTCGACTGCGGCTCTTTGACGAAGCCCAGCTTCGCGGTTCGACACCGCCGCCTGTCGACGGTTCCTCGGATAGCGCACCGGCCGGTACGGGAGAGACGTGGCGGATCAATCGTTACCGGGTGAAGCGGTTGCTGGGACAGGGGGGATTTGGCCAAGTTTACCTGGCGAGTGACGAAGCGCTCGGCCGCGATGTGGCGATCAAGATCCCGCATCGCAAGCGGATTTCGGCCCCCGACGCGCTGGACGACTTCATGACCGAGGCACGCGTCATTGCGAGGCTCGATCATCCGAACATCGTTCCGGTCTATGACGTGGGCCGCACTGCTGCCGGAGAGGGGTATGTCGTTTCCAAGCTGATCCCGGGGGCGACGCTGGCCGAGTGGATCGCGAAGTCGCGGCCGTCGTTCTCAGACGCGGTGGGCATTACGGCGGCGATCGCGGACGCCCTGGACTACGCGCACAGGCTAGGTCTGGTTCACCGTGACGTGAAGCCGGGCAACATTTTGCTGAATGCATCCCGGGTGCCCTACCTGGCCGACTTTGGACTGGCCCTCAAGGATGACGACCAGCCTGAGTTCTCGGTTGTGGCGGGCACGCCTGCCTATATGAGCCCCGAGCAGGCACGCGGCGAGTCGCACCGTGTTGACGGGCGTTCCGACATTTTTGGTTTGGGCGTCGTGCTGTATGAGTTGTTGACCGGATGCCGCCCGTTCACGGCGACCGGCCGCGACGCGCTGGTGGACGAGATTTGCCGGCGGGAGGTGACGCCACCCCACGACGTCGATCGCCTCGTCCCGACCGAACTGTCACGGATTTGCCTGAAAGCCTTGGCCAAGCGGGCGATCGATCGTTACCAGACCAGCCGAGAGTTTGCCGAAGATCTGCGGGGCTGGCTGCGAGGGCGATTTGAACCGGATGCAACGCCGCAGTCGGGGTCAGCTCGTGGAGCGGTTGAAGCTGGCAGCCGAGTGCTTCCAGGCGATGTGAACGACGCGTCTGCATCCACCGGCGTTGTGCCCAAGGGGTTGCGGGCATTCGACGCGAACGACGCCGATTTTTTCCTCGACCTGTTGCCTGGCCCGCGCGACCGGTTTGGCTGGCCGGAGAGCATCCGGCAGTGGCGGAACCGGATCGAGGAGACCGATGGGGACGAGACCTTCCCTGTCGGCCTGCTGTACGGGCCGTCCGGCTGCGGCAAGTCGTCGTTTGTCCGGGCCGGGCTGCTGCCCCGCTTGTCGGCCCACGTTCACCCGATCTATCTGGATGCGTCGGCGGATGAAACCGAAGAGCATCTGCGGCGGCAGTTGGACAAGCATGTGGGCGGCTTGCCCGCGAACGCCGGGCTGGCCGCCTGCTGCGCGGCCATTCGACGCGGGCACCGCGTACCCGCTCGCCACAAAGTCCTGATTGTTATCGATCAGTTCGAGCAATGGTTGCACGGCAAGGACGAACGGCGCCGCCTGGAACTGGCCCAGTCGTTGCGCCAATGCGACGGCGGGAGGTTGCAATGCCTGCTGCTGGTGCGGGACGACTTCTGGTTGGCCTTGAGCCGCTTCCTGAGCGACCTGGAGGTCGACTTGGCGCAGGGCAAGAACACCGCCTTGGTTGATCTGTTCGATCCTCTACACGCGCGACGCGTGTTGCTCGAATTTGGCAGAGCGTTCGGCCGGTTGCCGCGGAACACGGCACATCTGACCGCCGGGCAGAATGCGTTTCTGGATCAGGCGATAGAAGCGCTTGCAGACGACGGGCGAGTGATCCCGGTGCGCCTGGCCTTGTTTGCAGAGATGATCAAATGGCGGGATTGGATTCCGGAGACGCTGCGCGCCGTGGGTGGCGCCCGCGGCGTCGGCGTGACGTTCCTGCAGGAGACTTTCTCCGCCCGCACCGCCAACCCGCAACATCGGCTGCACGAAAAAGCGGCCCGTGCGGTGCTGGCCGCGCTGATGCCCGCGGAAGGTTCGCCGATCAAGGGGCACACACGCTCGTATCCGGAATTGCTCGACCTCTCCGGGTATGGCGGCAATCCGGCGGCCTTCAAAGAACTGATGCGGATCCTTGACAGTGAGACTCGTCTGCTTACACCGACGGAGACGATTGATGAGGAGTCCGATCCGTCACGGGCCAATCCGGGCCGGCGTGACTATCAGTTGACGCACGACTACCTGGTCCCGTCGTTGCGGGAGTGGTTGACCGAGCGACAGAAATCGACGCGGCGAGGGCGCATCGAGCTGGCGTTGGGCGAGCGGGCGTCGATGTGGAACGCGCGGCGCGAGCGACGCCAACTTCCCTCGCTGTGGGAATGGCTGGCCATGCGGGCCGCGACACGACGTTCGGAATGGTCGGCGCCCCAACGCCGCATGATGCGGGCCGCAGCACGGCACCACGGCATGGTCGTGGGAACTGCGCTGACTGCTGTGTTGGTCGGCCTGCTGGCAAGTGCCCAGATTACAAACGTCGCCAATCGGGCGATGTCCCATTTTCAGGCTGCCACGGCCAGCGTTTGGATGGCGTTGGGGCAGCACGAAGCAATCTGGTCTCTCGCTCGACACGATCCCGACCCCACCCTGAGAACGGGCGTGATTCACCGGCTCACACCACTGGCCGTGAACGTCGAAGATGTGGTTGAGCAGATTGCCGGCGAGCCGGATGTGTCAGTGCGGCGGGCGATGCTACTGGTGACGGGTACGTTGGCGGGATCGGATGAGCAGCGATTGAATGCCAACCGGCCGCGCCTCGATCCGTCGCCCGAGATGGTCGGCGAACTCGTACGCATCTACCGCGACGCACCGGACCCGGGAGTGCATTCCGCGGCAGAATGGGCGCTGCGGCGCTTCGAGCGACAGGCGGATGTGAATAAGGTGCAGAACGAGCTGCGCACGGGGGCCATTCAAGCGGGGCGCCAATGGTACATGACACGAGCCGGGCATACGATGTTGGTCATTCCCGGGCCGACCCAGTTCATGATGGGGACGAAGCCTGGCTCGGGGGCGGCGACGGACGACGAAGCCTGGCACCCGCAGTCGATTCCTCGTAGTTTTTCCATCTCCAGCCAGGAGACGACGGTGGCCCAGTTTGTCCGGTTTCTTCTCCAGGATCAGCAGCGCTTCGACCAACGGGCGGCCGCGCAGGGGCTGGCGGCTTCCGCGCCGCATCCGGCCACCTGGTACGAAGCAGTCGCTTACTGCAACTGGCTCAGCCGGCAAGAAAATATTCCTCGCTCACAGTGGTGCTACCTTCCCAATGCGGATGGCGACTATGCCGAAGGAATGAGCCTGGCGCCGAACATGAATGAGTTGCGCGGTTACCGACTCCCGACCGAAGCGGAATGGGAATATGCCTGCCGCGCCAACAGCACCACGGTGCGCCATCTGGGCAAGGATGTGACTTTCTTGCCAGAGTACGCGGTTTTCGCCGGCAACGCTTCGCACGTTCCCGATCTTTGCGGCAGCCGCAAGCCGAACGACTTCGGGCTGTTTGACACGTACGGGAACGTCGCCGAATGGTGCCAGGATCCCTACCGACGCTCGAACGTCGAGCCCGGGGCGCCGATCTCGCTCATCGTGCGCGACGACCTGCCACGGGTGCACCGGGGTGGCTCCTTCCAAGACGGTGCACATCGCTTGCGAAGTGCCGCCCGCGACCGGGCCGTGCCGACGAGAGATGGACGGTTTATCGGATTTCGAGTCGCCCGCAGCTATCCGTAGCCGGCGAGGCGTGGCATGTTGGCGATCGAACTCTGCGCTTGGTACTGGATAAGGGTGACCTGCCGCGGCGGGGCCTGGCGAGCGGCTGGGCGGTTCAAGAGTCGGTTCCACTCTGCCGCGGTAAGGTCGCAGGTTGGCTGGTGCCGGTCGCCGGGGGTGATGGGCTTCGATGTTGGGAGGCCGTTGTGACTGGGATTGAAGTGAGTGGGACCGATTGCCTGGGATGGCATGAAGTCATGCAGCGCGTGACCTCGGAACGAAATGTTTGGAGTGAGGGACAAATTGGTATGCATTGCCTGGCGACGGTCGATTCAAAGCCGAGTTGCCGAGCCTGGGGGCACTCCGGCTGCCCCCCGCTCCACGGGGCATTGCCGCCAGTAATTGACGCCGGCAGTGTGGCGGGTGTTCGAAACTAGAAATCACGCGACAGCAGTTTTCCGTCGGATCGATGCCCAAGTTGCTGGTAGGTATGGATGTCGATGTTTTCTGAGAGAAACTCGACGTGGCCGTCTCCGAAGGCGAAGTTGGTCCCGCCGGGATGATAGCTGCCAAAGCCGCCGACCTTGGTCGGGCTGATTTGTTCCTGCACATCGGTACGAAAACGGTCGTTGAGATTCACGGTGCCATTGATGGGTGTTCCGGTATTTCGAAGCGTCGCGCGGGTCCCGGACATCCAACCAAAATCACTGTTCTCGGTGATCTTTTCTCCGATGAAGATCGTTTGCGAGCTGCCGTCGCTGATGTCTTCGTAAGTGATCTCACTATTGAGGAAGAACACGCCATGGTCGTCGACATCGATGGGCGCTTCCAGGTCGTGATGCAAGCCGGCATAGCTGCTGTAGTTGATTTCGGCCGGGACGCCCGGGTCCGAGGCGCACTGCGCGGACGGGATATGGATCCTCGCGACCGGAGCGTTATTCTCGTGATAGACGTCCACGTTGAAGTCGACGTGATTGTAAGTGTTGGTCTCTTCCAGGTACGGCAGGATCCGAATCAGCCAGTTATGATGTTTGCCGGCTGCCACGTTGAGCACGGGGCCATCCTCGGCAACGGTTCCGGCCGGGTAGACGCCGTACGCCCCTTCATAGCTTTGCACTGCCAGGATCAGTTGCGTCAGGTTGTTGGTGCAGGTAACGCGGCGCGCGGCCTCGCGTGCCGCTTGCACGGCGGGCAGCAAGAGGGCGATCAGGATGCCGATGATCGCGATGACGACGAGTAATTCAACGAGGGTGAATCCGTTTCGATCTTGGCGCTTCATGGGGTGCCTCCGGGGCGGATGGGTGTTACGAGTAGTTCGCGGTGTTCTCGCGTGCGGCGTACCGCCTGCGACGGGTACGTTGCATCGACCATGATGCGCCTGGCATCGTCGGCCGGTTCTACGGTGATCACGACCGTGGCGGCGATGCCCGCCTGCGCTTCGCCGGGAGAGAGCTCCCAGGTTTCTCCCGTGTAGTCGGCGTTGGTGGCGAGCCGCTGCCGGGCACGGAGGAGGCCGGAATCAGCCAGCCAACCGGCCTGCAACTGCTGTTCCGCCTGGCGCGCCGTGCGCCGCTGCAGAAGAACGGTCTGTACCATGGCCGCGGCAATCAGGGAGACGATCAACAGCCCGATCAGAATGATCGGTAGGATCATGCCGCGCGGGCACGCCGCCGGTGTCGGTACGCGTTGTTGCTTTGGTAGGATCATCTCATTCGGCGAGTTGGGGTGATGTGTTCAGCAGGGCGGCTTGCACGACAAGTGGCACGGCCTGGCGGCCGACGCCGGTCGTTCGTTCAAGCTGCAGAGTGAGCAGCGGCAATTCGTGCATTTCGTCGACGGTCCACATGACGCGGCTCAGCGGGCCGCACGAGTAGACCTCGTGATGACGGACGGTGCTCCCCCGGGTGACCACGCGCCGGATGCCGTCACCCACCGCTCGATAGTCGATGGTGACGCCGGCATCATACGTCAGGCGAAGCGAGGCGGTGGGGCTTTCGGGTTGATCCGGCGCTTCGCCATCGGCGGCCGGCGGTGCCGGCGTTGTTGGGGACGTTATCGCAAACGCGGTTGCCTGGTGGGCATCGGCCCGCATCTGGGTGAACAGTTGCTGCATGGCGCGGCCGTGATCGATCTCGATTCTGGCGCGCCGATCCGCTCTAGCCAGACTGCCCAACGCCAATGCGACGACCGTCATCAGGCTGACGAGCAGCGTCATGGCGACGAGCATTTCGACCAGCGTGAACCCCGGTTTGCGACGATTCATTGCTCGACCTTTCCTCTTGGGTACTTCCAGGCAACCAGTTGCACGGGCGCTTCACGGTTCCCGGACGCATGCTGCCAAGTGATTGTCAGATGGACGCGCTTGGCGCCTTCGTCGTCAGTCAGTACGACGTCCAGGTTCGATCCGGGCAGGGCAGAGTGGCAGTTCTCGGAGAGACGGGTTTCGGCGATGTGGTCAGCGGTGAGGTCGTCCCAGGACCGGGCCATCAGTTGTTCCATCAGGTTGGCCGCTTCCCGCACCGCAGTCAGTCGCTGGGTACGCGCGCGTGTCTGCTGTGCCGAGAATGTCAGCAACTGAGCGACGCAGGCGATGATCGCACCGGCCAGAATGACGGCGACGGATGCTTCATGAACGATGGCGCCGCGGCGTGGTGTTGTGGTTGGACGGTTCAGCATGGTTCAGGTCAAGCCATTGATCAGATTTACCAGCGGGAGAAAACTGCCGAGGCAGATGAAAAGCACGACGGCGCCGAAGCCGAGCAGTACGGCGGGAAATAGAATGTTGGTCCAGGCGCGAATCCGATGGGCCGCTCGACGCAGTCCGCTTTGCGCCATCTCGTCGAGTGCCCAAGCGAGATTGCCGACACGCTCGGCCGATTTGAAGAGTCCTGACTCACGGCGCCGGAGGATCCCCGAGGCTTGCAGGCTGTCGCGCCAGTCCGCGCCGCGATCGATCGACATTGAGGCCCGTTCGAGCCGCCGACGGATCCTGGCCTGCGGGAAATGAGCGGCCAGCATGCGAACCATCTCTCCGAGGGGCAGGTTCTGGCGAACGGCGACGGCCAGCCATTGCTGGACCAGCGCACAGTCGGATGACCACCAGAGGCGACCGATCAGCGGCAACTGCCGTGGCGAAAAACCGACGTAGCAGAGCAGCGTAACCACGGCGAACAGCAGACAACACCCGAGCAATGGAAAGACCCAGAAGGCGGCGAGTGCATCCGAGACGCGGATCAGTTGCGTGGTTGCATACGGCAGCTCGAGCTCGAATTCCTCGAACATTTTCGCGAGCACCGGGATAATCTTCAGCATCATGAAGGTGACGACAATCAGTCCAAAGACAATCAGGAACAGCAGGTAGAAGAGCTTTTCGATCATCGCCCGCAGCGTGACTTCAGCGTCGTCGAGGTCGTTGGAAGCGCGACGCAAGCCTACGCCGAGCGTGCCGGTGTAATGTCCCAGGTCAGCCGCCAGTTGAACCGCTGGGGTGACGCTGCACCCGGAGCGGGTGAGCGCAAGGGCGAGTGGGACGCCGGCTTCGAGATAGTCCGCCAGGAGGCTCGCCCGCCGCCCGATGAGGTCGTTGCGTTCGTCCGCGAAAGCTCGGGCGGCGCTTTCGAGCGGGATGTTCCGTTCGGCGGCTACCGTCAGCACCCAGATCAGGGACTGACGTTCGGCAACGTAGTACTTCGCGATCGCCCCCAATGTGATCACGATCGCGGCTGCGATCAGAAACAGGCTCAGCACGTGCGCGTTGACGATGATTCCTAAACAGATGCCTCCGGCTGCGAAGGCGCCGCCCAGCGCCTTGAGGAGCCTGGTGAGCACCTCGTTCTGGTTCGGCGTACGGGTTGCGCCGATCCAGATCAGGACCCAGCCAACGGCCAGCATCAAGATCGGTCCCATCGCCAGGGCCGTGAATTGGAACGTGGTGTACATGGCTACGAGAGTCCTTGAATCAGCGAAAACAGCGGCATGAAGAGGGCCATCAACATGGCGCCGACCTGGCAAATGATAAGGATGAAAATGACGGGCGGCATGACCGCTCGAATGACCAGCGCCCGAACGCGAACGCGGCGGGAGAGCAATTCCCGGATCGCCGCGAGGGCTTCGGCAAGCGAGCCGGTTCGCTCTCCCCATCGCACAACCGGAACCAGCGAAGCCGGCACGTGGCCGTTGTTGGCCATGGCTTCGGAGAAGGAACTGCCCCGTTCGGCCTCGGCTGCCAGCGCTGACGCGATGCTGCCGACGTAAGCATTGCGAACGCCTCCAGCAGAAAGCCGCAGTGCCTCCGGCATGGGGACATCCTGGTGAATCAAGACGCCCATCAGACCAGTCCACTCGGCGAGGCCCGACCAGAAGGAAACGCGCCCTGCCACTGGCATCGTGGCCAGACAACGGAGCCAGGCTGCCGGACCGACGATTTTGCGGACGAGCAAAGCGACGGCAACGGTCCCGGCGACCGCCACCACGAGGAGCCACAAGCCAACGTCCCGCCACCAGAACAGCAATTGCGTTGGCAGGGGGAGTTGAAGGTCGAAGTCGGTGAACATTTCCTGGAAGACACCCGAGACGCCGAACATGATGATCAAGATGACCGTGCTGGCGACACTGACAACAAACAGCGGGTAACTGAATCCGCGAATGACTTCGCGATACAGGGTCCGCGCCTCGTGCTGGTGATCCAGCAATTCGGCGAGCGCAGCGCCCAGCCGCCCCGTCCGGCTGGCGGTGGCGATCAGCCCGCCGACGTGTTCCGGAAGCGGGCAGTCCGGCGCGACCACGGCCGCTTGCAGCGGCATGCCTTGTGCGAGTTGGCCGGCCAGATATTGCAACGCCCTGGCGATGCGCGGATTGTCCACCTCCGCAGCCGCGGCCCGCAGTCCCGCTTCCAGGGGCAGGCCGGTGCCGCCGAATTGGGCCACATGGCTGGCAAACTGTTCTGATTCGTCGGCAGACAACGGGTGAATCGCCGCCGGCTCGGAGACTTCCGCGACCAGCGACAGTTCGGTGACGGTCAGTCCTTGTTCGGCAAGTCGCCGGCGTGCCGTGTCGCTGTTGGCGGCTTCAATTCGCCCGGAGACCCGGTTGCCATCCGAGCCGGTTGCTTGGTAGTCGAATAAGCTCATTGAAGTCGATTCTCGGCAAGGTGAGACTGCAATGGATGACCTGCCGCCGCATGCCGGGCGGAGGCCCCTGGTTTCTGAAGCATCGAGTTTCGCGACATCGTTGCCGTTGGTTCACGCGTGTGTTGTCTGTCCCCCGCGACCCTGCACGTTGGGTGAATGACGTGGCTCGGCCGTGGGTGCCGGACGGGAAAGGAAGGACCGTCATGCACCGCATGACCTACGGACCATTGGAATGAAGGGATGTCATGCACGGCACGGCGAATGGAGTGTCTGCGCCGCCTGGTTGGCATGGTCGCTGGCGATCTGGATCGAGACTTCAAGATCAAGGGAATTGCCTGGCGATATCGAGGAAGAGTTGTGTCATTGGGATAAATAGTGCGAAGGCTTGCAGCAAGGTGACGGTTCCTCCCACCGCAACGGTGATGATCATCGGCAGGTAAATGACCGTCCAGTTGGCCGCTCGACGGGCCTGATTTCGGTAGCGTTCCGCCATCTCCCTGAGCATCTTGTGAAGCACTTCCGTTTGGCCACCGTAGGCGATCAGCCAGCCGAGTAGCGGTGGGAAGGCGACCAGATCGGCGTCCGACGTGGAAAGAGGCTCGCCTCGTCGCAATCGGGAAGCGACGGTCGCGCCTGCCTCGCGGAGCCGGCGATCCCCGCAGGCCTGGCTGGCCAGTTCGAGTCCTTCATGAAAGGGGACTTGCCGGTTGACCATTAACGCCAGGATCTCGGCAAAGGTCGCCAGGCGGCAGTTGCGGAGGAGGTCCAGGCTGGCCGGCCAGCGCATGAGCCGCGAATTGGAGATCGTGTGTGCTCGCGAGGAACGAATCCACCAGGCTGCCAGGCAGAGCATCCCAATCAGTGGCACCAAAGCGGCCCACCAATCCGCATGCGCGCCCAACCAGACCAACAAGCCGAGGAACCGTTCGTCGCGTCCCGCCAAGTCGTGAAACGCAGCAGATAAGACCGGGGCCTGGTACACCGTCATGAAGACGAAGCAACCGTATGCCGCCAAGACCACAATGATGGGATAGATGAGTGACAGGATGACAGCGCGGCGTAGATCGGCAATATGGCGGCCGGTCACCGCCATCGACTCGAGTGCCGCGGGCAAGTCCCCCGCGCGGAGGCCCGATTCCACGACCGCTCGCCAAACCAACGGCAATGAACGCCGATCGTCCTGCAGAACCTGCGGCAGGCTTTCGCCTTGCGCCAGCCGTTCGCCAATCTGGTCCGCCAGCCGCCCCAGGTTGCCTGGCAAGTCCCGGCCCAGATCGGCCAACCCGGCATCCAGCGGAACGCCGGCCCGCACCAGGGCAGCCATCTCCTCATTCAGGGCGACCAGGTCGTCCATGGCAATTGATTCGCTGTGATTACCTACATTCACCAGCTTGTGCTCCGCCGCAGGATTGACTGCAAATCGTCGGTATTTCCAGGGTGAATTCAGTTATCAGCCGTTAGCCCGCGGTTCCGTTGATCGCCGAACGAACCGGACGCCGACGTGTTCCGGCTGAGATCCGAGGCGTTGCAGGGAAGTTCACGGCAAACGATTGTCACTCAGCGACTTGCACTGAATCGTTAGCGCTTGGTCAGTCGACACGTTGAGGATGCTTTCACCGGATTCGAATTGAACGGCGTTGGGGGCCAGTTGATAATCTGCATGACGCAATGCGGCATGGAGGCTCGGCCCCCTCACCCCCGGCCCCTCTCCCCCAGGCAAGCTGGGGGAGAGGGGAGCCCGTGTGCTCGCTGCTGCCGCATGACGTAATTCCATGATTTCGGATTCCTTAATTCCGTCGGATTCCTTAATTCCGTAGGTCATGCTTTGCATGAAATTCCGTACTTTGTCCGCGGACACAGCAAGGATGCTTTCACCGGATTCGAACCGAACGGCCTTGGGGCTAAGGTGGTAAACGACGCAGACCGCGGCGGCGCGCGCGGAATTCGGGAAAAAATTCTTCTTCCCTGCCAACTGCTCGCATCCGCCGTCCGAACATGACATAACAACAGATCGGACCGTCCTTCAGCCGGCATACTCGGGAGCCGAATTCAATGCACGCGCTTGTTTTGGAAGAAGTCAACAAGCCCCTTGGGCTGGTCGAACGCGGGAACCTCGAGCCGGGAGAGGGCGCCGTCCTGGTTGCAGTCCACGCCGCTGCGCTGAATCGACGTGACTTTTGGATTACGCAAGGGATGTATCCGGGCGTCAAGATGCCGGTGGTGCTGGGTTCCGATGGGGCGGGGGTGGTACAAGCCGTGGGGCCGGGAGGTGACCCGTCCTTGGTCGGACAGGAGGTGGTGATTAACCCGGGAATCGCCTGGGGGCCGAACCGCGCGGCCCAGTCGAGCGATTTTCGAATTCTGGGAATGCCGGATGATGGAACGTTTGCCACCCACGTCGTGGTCCCCGCCGAGGTCGTGCACGCCAAACCGGAGCACCTGAATTGGCACGAAGCGGCTGCCTTGCCATTGGGCGGCGTGACGGCGTATCGCGCATTGTTCACCCAGGGGCAGTTGGGGCGCGGGGATCGGGTGCTGGTGAGCGGTGTGGGTGGCGGCGTCGCGACGCTTGCCGTGCAAATGGCGGTCGCGGCAGGCGCAACGGTCTACGTCACGTCGTCTTCCAAACAAAAACTTCAACGCGCCAAGGAGCTCGGCGCCACCGCCGGATTCAACTACACAGACAAGGACTGGCCTGGCCAGCTTCGCGCCAAGGCAGGCGCCGTCGACCTCGTGATTGACAGTGCCGGTGGGGAAGGATACGACGCAATGGTCGGTCTGGCAGCCCCCGGCGGGCGGATCGTCAGCTATGGGGCCACGACCGGACCGCCAGCCAAGCTCGACCTCTTCAAAGTCTTCTGGAAGCAACTTCGGTTGGTGGGCACAACGATGGGGTCCCCTGAAGATTTCCAGGAGATGCTCGCCTTCGTCGGCCTCCAGCAAATCAAGCCGACCATCGATCAGGTGGTTCCCTTGGCGGAGGGGGGGGAGGCGGTCGAACGGATGCGCGACGCACCCCAATTTGGCAAGGTTGTGTTGGATTGCCGGTCGCCGACGTAATGACGCGGTCGGCCGAAACGTACCGTGTCGTTGTTCGTCTGTCGAATGACGGGGTAGAGATAGCGCATGGCGGGTGGGCCAGAACGGAGGGCATGCTGTGCATGCCGCAACGCGTTGGTTGCATGACGGTTGCATGGCGGAACGCGTCGATCGAATGATTCCGCAGGCGGCGGTGTGCCGGACGGGAAACGAGGGGAAACGAGGGGAAACGAGGGGAAACGAGGAACCGTCATGCACAGCATGACCTACGGAAGGACTGCGGAAGGACAGCGCGGCGGCGGTCTGTGGTTACTCGACTTCCTGCACGACCAGCACGTTGTGGGCGCTCTTCACCACGGAGCTTCCCATGAGGTAGACAACACGATCGCCGCTCGCCAGCCTTCGGTTCTGTTTGCCCCACGCTTCGATGTATTCTCGCAGGGCGGGCCCGCCTTCGGTTGGGGCGCCTGGCAGGGGCGTAATCCCCCAGAACAGGCTCATCCGGCGGAGCGTGGCGTCCGAATCGCTGATGCCGACGACAGGGGTTAGTTGGCGAAACTTGGCCTGCACTCGAGCGGTCGCGCCGCTGCGGCTGGTAATCACCAGCATGGCCGCCTTGAGCTGGGTAGCGATTTCCATTGCGCCGTGCACCGTCGCCGCGGTGATCGGATGGACCTCCGTCAGCTCAGAGCTGGGTGACCGCGAAAACGAGGCGGGCTGCAGGTCGTTTTCCGGCACCGCCATCCCCTGCTCCGTCGCCAGCATGACGCAATTCATCATCTCGACCGTTTCACGCGGAAAGTCGCCAATCGCCGTTTCGCCGGAAAGCATGCAGGCGTCGGCTCCGTCCAGGATGGCGTTGGCCACGTCACTCACTTCGGCTCGCGTCGGGCGCGGGCTCCGTTGCATGCTGTCTAGCATCTGCGTGGCGACGATGACCGGTTTGGCGTACCGTTGGCAGGTCGAAACGATGCGTTTCTGGGCCATCGGGGTTTCGGCCAGTGCGATTTCGACACCCAGGTCGCCCCTTGCGACCATGATTGCGTCGGCCGCCAGGACGATCGATTCGAGCTGCGCCATCGCCTCGGATTTTTCGATCTTGGCCACGATCATGGCCGTCGATCCGTGCGAGCGGACCAGTTTCTTAAGCTGCGTGACCTCGGCCGGGCTGCGCACGAAGCTGAGGCTGATGAAGTCCGCGCCGGCTTCCGAAGCCCAGGCAGCGTTTTCCAGGTCGGTGTCCGTCATTGCGGGGGTGGTCAGTCCAATTCCCGGCAAGTTGATTCCCTGTCGGCTGCGCAGGATTCCGGCCCCGGTGACGCGGCAGATGGCCGCGTCGGATTCGATCCGCACGACCTCCATGCTGACCGTCCCGTCGGCCAGCATCACGCGGTCACCGGCGTCGAGTTCGTCGATCAGTTTCTCGTACGTGCAGGTCAGCTCGCGCGGGTGGTCGGAAGCGTCGCCGCGGACAAACCGGAATTCCTCGTCCAAGCCGCATTGGGTCGGGTCTTCGGCCAGCGTCCCCAGACGGATCTTGGGGCCGGCCAGGTCGACCAGCACGCCGACCGGCCGCTCGACGGCCCGACTGGCTTCGCGGACGGCGTCCATCGTCGTTTGATGCTCCTCGCGCGTTCCGTGGGCCGTATTGATCCGAAACACGTCGGCCCCCGCCGCAATGAGCCTCGCCAACATTTCGGCGGAGCCACACGCGGGCCCCACGGTCGCAACAATTTTCGTCCGTGACTTGTTCATGGCTAAACCGCTCGGTCAACAAAAGTCAAAGGATTTTCGGAGAGAAACGATCACCGATCACCGGTCCGGCTGAAACCCGCGTGGTGTCATTGTAACGACGCCACCTCTGCGGTTATACCTACCACATGCAATCCGTCGACATCCTCCAACGTGTGTTTGGACACAATGCGTTTCGGGCCTCGCAGCGGGCTGTCATCGACCACATCATTCGCGGCCGGCATGCGCTGGTGATTATGCCGACCGGCATGGGAAAGTCGCTTTGCTACCAGGTGCCCGCGCTGTGTGACTGGCCTGGCGAGCCGCCCGTAGAGCAGGCTGGTGCTCCGCTGACGGTTGTGATTTCGCCGCTGATCGCGCTGATGAAAGACCAGGTGGATGCCCTGCGCCGGCGCGACGTCGAGGCGGTGTATATCAATTCTTCGCTGCGCCGCAACGAACGAGAACAGCGGTATCGCGAAGTCGCCTCCGGTCGACATCGGCTGCTGTACGTGACCCCCGAAAGGTTTCGGAAGGCAGAGTTCCTGCAAGTCCTGGAGCAGCGGCGGATTCGCCTGCTCGCCGTCGACGAAGCCCATTGCATCAGCGAGTGGGGCCATGACTTTCGCCCGGACTACACGCGGCTGGCTGAAATTCGGCAGGCGATGAACAATCCCCCGACGATCGCCCTGACCGCCACCGCGACACCGGATGTGCAACGGGACATTGTCAAGCAGCTTGGCTTGGTTCCGGACGAGGTCGAACTGTTTCACGAGGGCATCGAACGGCCGAACCTGCATCTGGACGTCGCCGAAGTATGGGACATCGACGACAAAATGCAGCATATCCTGCGCGAAGTCCAGCCAGAGCGGTTGGGGACCGGTAGCGGGATCATTTACTTCACTCTGATTCGCACGTTGCTCGAGTTCAGCGAACGCCTGGAGAACGAAGGCGTGCCGCACGTCAACTACCATGGCGATCTCCAGCGTGAGCGGCGTCGCGCGATTCAAGAACAGTTCATGCAGGGCGAAGAACCGCTGGTCCTGGCCACGAACGCGTTTGGGATGGGAATCGATAAAGAGGATATCCGCCTGGTTTTGCACGCCGACATGCCGGGTTCGATGGAATCCTACTACCAGGAGATCGGTCGGGCCGGTCGGGATGGCGCGCCGAGCCACTGCTTGCTGCTCTACGAACAGGGAGACCTGGCGACGCAGATGGAGTTTATCGGATGGAGCAACCCGTCCTCCGAGTTCTATCATCGCGTGTACCACATCCTGGCGACGGAGATTGAGAAAGTGAACGCGTTCGGCACCGATTGGCTCCGCGACAAGCTGCACTTCAAGCAACGCCACGATCATCGGATGGATACGGTGCTCGCGATGCTGGACCGCTACGGCGTCACTGAACTCGATGAAAAGACAGGCGACTTGACGCTGGTCAGCGACTTGCCGGCAGCCCTGACGGACGAGGAACGGTTGGAGGCCAAGTTGCGGCGTGACCAGGAGAAACTCCTGGCACTGGTCAACTTCGTTCGCCACGAAGGAGATCGAAAGGCATACATTCACGAGTACTTCGGATTGCCCTACCAGGCGGTCAGCGAACAAGTCGGCGAATAAGCTCCTGCGAGCGGGAAAGCGAAGCCATGGCCGAGCAAACTGCACCCACACCGGAACCACCTCGCTTGGAATTGAATGCATCGCGGCAGTTCTCCAACTGGCTCGTCGAGCAGCAATGCAGCCTGGCGTTTACGACCTATCAAACCGGCAAGTTGTTCCTGATCGGCGTGCAACCCGACGGGCGGCTGTCGATCTTCGAGCGGACGTTTAATCGTTGCATGGGGCTCTGGTCCAATGGGCAGACGTTGTGGATGAGCTCCCTCTTTCAAATGTGGCGTTTCGAGAACGTCCTCGAAGCCGGGCAGACCGCCAGTGGGTATGACCGGCTGTATGTTCCCCAACTGGGCAATACCACGGGAGACATCGACGCGCACGATGTGGCCCTCGATCACGACGGTCGTGTCATCTTCGTCAACACCCTGTTTGGATGCCTGGCGACGCTCAGCGATACGCACAGCTTTGTCCCCCTCTGGCGACCACCTTGGATCAGCAAGTTGGCGGCCGAAGATCGCTGTCACCTGAACGGGTTGGCGATGGAGAGCGGGCGGCCGGCCTACGTCACGGCCGTTAGTCGATCGGACGTCGCGGACGGCTGGCGCGACCGCCGCCGTGACGGGGGGACCGTGATCGATGTGCGGACCGACGATGTTGTGGCCGAAGGGCTCTCCATGCCCCACTCACCGCGCATCCATCGCGGCCAGCTATGGGTGTTGAACTCGGGACGCGGATTCCTCGGCCGGATCGATCGCGAGCGGGGGACGTTCGAACCGGTGACATTCTGCCCGGGCTACCTGCGGGGGCTCGCCTTTAGCGGTGATTTCGCGGTCGTGGGCATGTCACAGGCTCGGGAGAACAAGACATTCACGGGGCTCGAGCTGGATGAAAACTTGGCGCAACGTGACGCGGAGCCGCGGTGCGGGTTGGCGGTGATCGACCTCAGGACCGGAGATATGGTGCATTGGCTGGCGATCGAGGGCATCGTTCGTGAGCTCTACGACGTGGTGGTCCTGCCCGGCGTGGTTCGGCCAATGGCGCTGGGGTTCAAGACCGACGAAATCCGTCGCACGATTTCGCTGGGCGGCTCCAGCCCCGGCTGAGCGAATGGAAGATCGGCAGCTGGTAGCACGCCCGTGCCGAGTTCTCGGTGACCTTGGGGCGCAAGCTTGTAGGGCATGCTGTGCATGCCGAAACCAGGCGGGCGGACGGCGGTATATGCTTGGCGAACGAGGAATCGTCATGTAGAGCATAACCTACGGTATGCCCGAATCATTGGGTTTGGAGTTCTGGGGGCGGCGACGTGGGGCAACCGCCCTCAGGGTTGCGGCCAGTCCAGGTGCTGATGCAGAAAATTGAATGTCCCTTTGCCGTTGATCGTATGCGGCCCGACAAACCATTCGATTTCCGCCCGGTCGCCGATCCCCAGCCGGGCCTGGTAGAGGTGGCGGACCTTGGCGAATTCGTGAGCCACCCATTGGTCCTCGCCAACGCCGTCGAAATGCCCACGCTCGACCATGAATGGCCGGGGACAAATCAAGGCGGCCATTTCGAAGTAATTGAACGTGCTGCCGAGATCCCACTCGAAGATTTCGTATTCGCCCGTCCAGATGTAGCTGAAGTTTTCACGGGTACTGGCGTTCTTCAGCACCCATTCGTTGAAGTCGGCCGAACAGATGGAGAGGCAGTAGTCGGTCACCAACGGGGGAATCCGCATGGCACTCTTCCCGCCGTAGGAAAGGCCGTAGAACGCGATGCGGTCCGGGTCGACGTTCGGGTGCGATTTCAGCCAGTTCACGATCTGCTGGTGTTGCGGCACCATGATGGAAAACAGGGTCTTCTTGAGCGGGTTGGCTTTCCGCTGCAGCGTGCGGAATCGGTCGCGGAAGATGTAAATGTTCTGCGGTGCGAAGGTGATGAAGCCGCGTTGGGCCAGCTTCGCCGCGAAGTCGTGGTAGGCACGGTGGTTGCCAGTGACGACATCGAGTGGCCTCCCTTCCAGCCCATGCTGGCAGACGACGACGGGCCGCTTCTCGTTCGGCTTCAGGCCCTTGGGCAAGCACAAAATGCCGTAAGCGAACACGTCGGGAAAGACATTCAACATCACCTCGTAGCCAGCCCAAGCCTTTTCGTCGAAGATCCGGCGGCTGCGCGGCTCGGCCGGCATGAGGGGCTGATCGAAATGGCCGATCACCTCATGTCGAAAGATGTCGCGATACGCTTCGACCGATTCCGTATACGCCTCCAGGGAGGACAAGTCGAGTTCTTGTAAGAACTCGCGTCGGACAAACGGGCTCTCATGCAGGAGTTGCTGATTGTGGTCGTCCATTTCGGCGACTTGGCGGGTCATTCGAGCTGCCGGATCCGGGGCGGGAGCCCGCGCCTCAACCGGATGGTCGGCGTTCGAAATCGCCTCGGGCGGCAACCCGAGCAACTCGAAAAAGGTCTGCAGGATCCTTGCATCGCAGAAGGCGGCCGCCGCGTCGACATTGATCGCGAACTTGCCGGCGGCCGGTGCCCCGGACTCGAGCGTGAGGCCTTCCACCATGTCGAACAATCGTTGACGCTCGCTGCGGATCGCCGCCGTGGTGTGCCACTTCATATCGGCGGGACCGCCGCCTTGGCTGGGGAGCGAGATCTCAGGGCCTGCCGTACTGTCGACAACCAGCACTCGGGACGCCAGCATGCTGCCGACTTCCGCGTCGCCGAACTGTTCCAGCAGTCCAAACACATTGCGGTCGAGCGGCTCGTTCCAGCAAGATTGCCGCGAGCCGAAGTAGCCGCTGACGCAGACGCCGTCGATGCGTTGGTCGAGCGCGCCGGCGTAGAGTGCCAACATGCCTCCTTCGCCATAGCCGACGACGCCGATCGTCGCGGGCTGATCCCCGGCTTGTCCGGCAAACCAGTCAACGCAGGCCAAAGTCTTTTGCAGTTCGTAGCCAATCACGTGGCGGCCCAGCTCGAAGGCCGCCCGGTAAATGTACTCGCGATGCGTCAGATTCGCTCGACCATTCTGCCCCGGCGGAGCGCGGCGTTGCATCTCTCGATTGATCACCGTCGGTACGATGACACGGCAGCCGGATTCCGCCAGCCGGCGCGGGTACTGCGATGCTGCCGGAATTCCCGGCGCGAGCCCGACCAGTTGTTCGGGAGATTGGTCCGCATCGGGGACGGCCACGATATCGGCGATTACTTTGCCCGTCTCCGGCACCAGGAGCAGCCCCTCGCCATGCAGTTGACCGATTGACGGCCAGCGAATGGCGAAGATCCTAAAGCCACGCCCTTGTCCGATCAGGGCCGGCTGTTCCGTGCTGGCGAGAAGCTGGGGACCGGCAAAGGCGATGCGATCGTCTCGAACTCCCAGGATATGCGCCAGGCGTTGACGGTTTGGCTCGATCGATTCCATGTACGCCGCGGGCGACGTCATGTCGCGATTCCAGTGGTCGGCCCGCTTCGCCACGGACTCCTCCAGCTTGCGAAGCAGGAAGCGGTCGACGCCGTCAACCATCTGCGAGGCGATGTCGCCGGTGGCGGTGAGCGGCTGAGTGCCGGCGAGCGGTGGGTGGTCGTCGGCGGCGATGTGGTTGCTCGGCAGGAACGCAAGAGAGAGGGCGACAAAGACAAATGCGCGATAACAACGGCACATGGGCAGCTCCTTGGGCAGCGGCGCGGCGGGCGGGCGAGACGGTGGGCACACCTTGTAGGGCGTTATTCTTGCCGGTTCCATACGGAACTGCAAGTTGGCCGCCAGCTTGAGCAGGCACCGCCAAGGAACCTCCGGCGCCTGGCGGCAGGGGTTGGCCGCCGGCAACGTTGATCGGCACGGCCGGCCGAGCTGTCGATGGAATTCTGCTGACAATGGCAAGCGACCCAATTATCCTGAACTTGATCAGTTCCAGGATTCAACCACGTTTCGTGAGCATGGCCGAGCCACCGAGTACGTTTGCCGACGTGTTACAGGCCGAGGACGACGAGATCCGCAGTCGGCGTCGACGTCAGAATCTTGAGCCGGATGATGCGAGGGTCGGCATCTGCCTGTCCGGGGGCGGCATCCGTTCGGCCTTGTTTTCTCTGGGGGTCCTGCAGTCGTTTCGGCGAGAAGGCCTGTTCCGGCATTTGGATTACCTGGTCACCGCGCAAGGCGGCGGCCTGTTCGCGGCGAGCCTCTATCGGAATCGTCGTCATTCGTCGGAGAATCCCGGTGATTCCACGAATTCGACCGACGACCCGGCGTTGCCTTTGGATCGGTTGCGGCCCGAGAAGCAGCGGCGCTGGGTTAATGAATTCGTCCACTTAAGCAGTGAGACGCAGTTCAGCAAGGCCAGCCAGTATCTCGCGGGAACGCTGCTGCTCAACACGTTCCTGGGGTCGGGACTCGCCTCGCTGTGCATCCTGGTTGCCTATATCTGGCGGTGCCTTGATCTGCCGGCCGTGCGGCAAGCGTTGAATATTCCCAACGACGACCTGCTGATGCCGTTTCTGCCTTTCATGTTCGTGGTTGCCGTCTGGGCGACGAGCTGGATCGTCATCTATTATCGTCAGCGGATCCGCATCTCACCCGGGCAGGTATCGAGAGCTTCGTTTCGTCTCGGGTTGTGCACGTTTGCGATCGGAATTGCTGTCGTGCTCGGCAGCGCACAGTTGCGATTTGGCAACCTGGCGTGGTTGTTGCTTGGCGGCCTGGTAACGCTGGGGCTGTTGCCCTTGTTGCGGCCAAGGTCACTCATGCGTTCGGGCATTCGGCCCCGCAGTGCGAGCGAGCGATTGATCTTTCACATCGCCAGCAATTGCCTGTTGTGGGGATTGCCCCTGTTCTTAATAACGACGTTTGCCCGCGAAAACGTCTCCGGTTTCGCGGGCCAGGCGGATCGTCCTGTTCTGCCGGCCGACATCGCGGATTGGGTGAACTTTGCGACGCTGTTGCAAACCGGCGGCAACCTCGACAACGGCCGGCAACAAGACGATCCGCCTGCTCCGAATGTTGAGCGTGATCTGCCGACCGATGACCTGGCGGACAACAATGCAGACAACGGGCTGTCGCCCCTACCATGGCCGGTCGATCCGCTCACACGCGCACAGCGTGAACTGAAGTCGACGATTCATGCCAGTATTTCGGAGTCGCTGCGCCAGGATGTTCGCGAGTTGCTGGAGCTGCATCAGGAGTTGGCTGGCGCCGAGACGGTCGCCGAAAGAATTCAATTGATGCCGGGTGCTTCCTTGACGGAAGTCGTCCAAAGCCTGGCCGCCAAGCAGCGCGCGTTGTCCGCCAAGCAAGCGGCGGTCTGTAAGGCATTTGAAGTTCAAACGCTCAGCGACCGGAACGTGTTGGCGGCCCAGTTAGCGTTGCGTCAGCAGTTGCAATTGCTGCCCTCGGCAAGGGCGACCGACGACGATTCCCTCCGTGAACGGCTCCAACTGGCGGCGACGACCGACCTGGAGACTTGGCCCCTGTCCCGCGTCAAGGATCTCAATCGACGGCTCGTCGAGGAAGCCTACCCGGGCGTCTTGTTGCCTCGGGGCACGATTCGGCGCGAACTGGTCATTGAAGCGGACCAAGCGGCCCGCGCGGCTTACTTTGCACGGTTCGCGTTTGTCTGCATTCTGACAGGTCTGATCATCAACCTGAACGCGGTCTCATTGCTGGGCGTGAACGAACGCTGGGTCAACGAGACGTTCATGGACGGCGAGTCTCCGTCGCTGGAGGAGATTCGCTGCGCGGAGAACGGGCTGCCCTATCCGATCGCATGCGGAACGGCCGACGCGACCAGAGAATCCTATTTTTTCTCGCCGAGATTCTCTGGCAGCGATGCGATTGGGTACGTCCCGACGCGTTCCCTGGAGGGGATGACGTTCGCACGAGCGTTGGCAGTATCGGGGGTGTTTGTCGAGTTCAGTCGGGCCAGGCATGTGTTGATTCGAATTCTCGCGGTGGTCTTCAATTTCCGCAGCGGTGTCTGGTTGCCTGGGCCCGGATATCGGGGTGCGACATGGCTTCCCACGCCGCTGGTGATCTTGTTTGGCCAGACTGCCCGTTGGCGGTCGGCCAGCTCGTCCCAGAAGACATTTCACCCGACGTCTTACCATTACGTTTCGGATGCAGGCAACAGCGACAATCTGGGGCTTTACGAATTACTGCAACGGCGGTGTCGGCTGATCGTGGTGGCCGATGCGACGCACGATCCACACGCGCGGTTTGATGACCTGGCGGCATCGCTGCGGATGGCCCGCAATGACCTGGGAATCGAGTTGCTCGGTGTCGACTCGAAAATCGACGAAGGAATCTCCGATATTTCGCTGGAGCCGCTCCGGCCGGCCAAAGCCGAATGGGACGCGGGGGACGAAGCTACGGGCGACGTCGTGCGACACTACCTGCTGTGCCGCGTCCGGTATGCCGGCGACAAGGATGAGCTGGGCCCGACAGAAGGATTGATCGTCTTGCTGCGAGCCTCGATCGACGGCGATGAACCTCCCTCGCTTACCAGCTACCGGGAACGGCATCCGGGGTTTCCCTATGTGCGGTGGGGTGAGCCGCCTGAACCTGAGGAGGCGGAAGTCTGGCGCCGGTTGGGCGAACACATCGGCGACGATGTCTGCCGCGAGTTTCGCAGTTTGGACAGTCCGAGGCACGCCTCGACCGCAGACCTGGTGGAGACCTTCTGCCGCCTGCCGCTGACGCGGCGGCAGGTAAGGGGCGACGAGGAATCCCACCTGGCCGAGCAGGTTGGCGACCTGGTCGATGCCTTCAAGGGTCCGCCGATCGTCAACTACGACGGCTTTGTCACTGTGAAGGTCCAGGGGGATGGGGACGGCGAACGTGGTTTGCGGGCGAACACCGGGGGGATGCTGGAGGTGCAGTTCGTCGACGTCATGCCCGACGCTGGACGATTCGAGCCGATCGATATCTGCGACGGCGTGAAACGCGACGAAGTCACCTTCGACGTCTCGGTCGACAGCATTGACCTGCGGTTCCAGGCGATTCGCAAAGAGGTCACGTTCGAGGTGGGCAAGGAATCGCCCGTTCTCCGCTTTCCGTTTCACACCGGCCGCGAGTCGGGAATCTATCCGGTTTTTGTCCAGGTCTATCAGCGGACCCGACGCGCGCAGACGGTTTCGCAGGTGATCCGAGTGGCCGGGAAGAGCGGCAGAGGACGGAAGGTTGCGGCGCGAAGTCAACGGGCCGCGATTGCTCCCGTCCAAGGTAAGGCAACCGAGCGCGTCGCGCAGGTGCGTGAGATTGGCAAGGTTGCACCTCATCATGCCGTGGAACTCTTGATCCAGGTAATTAGCGAGGACGAGGCGGCGACGGTCCGCGCCGCGGCGGTCCGCGCGTTGATGGATGTCGACTTGGGACAAGATGATTTACAGCAGCTCGAAGCGATGCTGCGCGAGGAACGCAGCCGGAAGGTCCGCGAGGCGGCAGAGAAGTTGTTCGCCTCAAGAGACCGAGGGTTGCTCGACTAGCGAACCGGGAGGGATCGGCGTGCAGAAGTTGCCCGTCTTGCGTATCGAAGTGCGTCCGGACGGAGAGGCGACGAATGTCAACGCGCTGGCGATTACCAACCTGTTCGACGAGCGCAAGGTAACGCAAAAATTCCGAGTGGACGAGGTGCGGCAACATCTGCTGTCGGTGATCGAAGCGTTCCGCCGTGCCGTCCCTCTGCAACCGACGCAACAACAGGCTGCCGACGCGCTGCGTCTGTTGCAGCAGCAGCTTAGCGGCACCGCGGCGCAGGTGTTCGGACTTGCCGGCCTGGCGGTCATCGGCGATGTGCTGAGGAAAGCCTGCCGCCCAGGGCCCAATCGCAGCCCGCCGCTGATCGTGGTCGATTCGAGCCTTGACGACTTTCTGCCGGTTGAGGTGTTCCCGTTGCAGAACCTCGTGGCAGGCGACGACGTGTCGCTTGAACAACTGGCAAACCGGTTTGCCGGGTTTTGCTGTGTCGTTCAACGCGAGGTGCCCGATGCGCCCGGACCGCACCCCGAGATTATGGAGGCGAGCCGACCGAGAATTCGTTTCTTCTGCGACTCGACCCTGGCCGGCGCGCGGAAGGAGTCGGCCTTTTTCGAAGCCAACGGCAACGTCCTCACCGTGAAGGGGCCCTGGCCGCCTTCAGGGCTGGCAGGGAAGAAATTCGCAGCCGAACTGGCCAGGCTGTTGTGGCACGCGGCCGACTCACAGACACGTGGAAAGAACGTCCAGGATCAGATTCAGCATTTCGCCTGCCATTGTGAGATCAGTGATGTCCTGTCGTTCTACTCCGCGCTGCGCATGTCCCGGGACAATCAGTGCCAGGCGTCCATTCTCGAACTGAAGGGCGCGTTCGCCACGTTGTTCCTGTCGGGCGGACCGCGCCAGAACCCCGGGCCGCTGGTCTTCATGAATGCCTGCGAGAGCTCGCTCGTCCTACCGATGGCTTCCAGCTCGTTTCCCAGCCTGTTTATCGGCGACCGCGAACCGATGTTCCACAACCTTGGCTTCATCGGCACGGAAGCCAATCTGCCGGACACCTTTGCGGCGGAATTCGCCGAATCCTTTTACCTGCACTTTCTGCGCGACGGATTGGACCTGGGAAATGCGATGCACCAGGCCAAGTGGAAGATGCTGGAGGAGCACCGCAACCCGTTGGGGCTGTTGTATTCGGTGTTCGCCAGCCCTCGGCTGCACGTCACCGAATGTGTCGCCGGCCTGCAGCCGGCCGGCCAGCGGCTGGGCCGCCGTCGCCGAAAAAAATAGCGTTGCCGCGCCGGTGCGTACCAACCGTGGTGGCGTGCGCGCCTGGTTCGGTAACACCCGCGATTCCGTAGGTCATGCTGTGCATGACACTTCCTCGTCCGCCGATGGACCGTCCAGGGCCGGGCTGGTTCCGGCGACTCTTTCTTTCCCTCGTCCCTATGCGAACTCCAGCCGGGCCCAGGGATCGCCGAAATAGGAGAACGCCTGATAGGTGGGGTCGTCCTGGTGGGCCGCCCGCAGCTCGCGCAGCGCCTCGCCGATCGACGTTCCGGTCTTGAGTTGCTGATACAGCGCCAGCGCGAATTCCATGGCCGGCCGGTCGACCACCGGCCAGTAAGGGGCGATCACGCCGCTGCATCCGTTGCTCAAGAGCCTGGCCGAGAATCCTCCCATCCGGCCGATCGCCATCCCTCCGCGACCGACGCTGCAGGCGTTCATGTAGACGACCGGATTGCCCTCCTTCACGCACTTGGAACGCCCCATCACCAGGGCGGTCAGCTTGTCGCCGCCGGCCAGAATCAGGTGATTCAGGTTGGCATTATTGGGAGTGTAGTCGCCGTGGCCGCTAAAGTGGACGAGCTGAATGTCATCGCGGTCAAGGACCTTTTTGCGAAGGGTCTTCTTGTCGGCGGGAGAGACCTTTACGATGTGCGGCAGCAGCTTGGCCAGCTTCTTAAGCTCGTCCTGCGACCAGGGAAGCGCATTGTCGCCGTCGTACTTGGGGTTGATCGCACAAAAGTTCTCAACGGCGAGCTGCTGCGGAACGGGCTTGGTCGTGAGGCCGGGCTTCCATCTGCCCAGGACATGGATACAGCCGAGCGGCGGGAGGTTGGTCGCCTTGCCCTCGTTGCGATGGGGAATCATCAGCTCCCATGGGAGGATCATCTCGTCGGAGTGGACGAGGACCGACCGCGGCCGCTGTTTGAGTTCCATGAGGGCGAAGTACTCGTGATGGAACTGTTTGGGCAGCAAGTCCCACAGCTCTTCGCCCACGGCCCGCAGATGTTCCATCAGGTCCTGCTGCCATTGCTCGAATGCCGCCTGGTACTCCTGTTTGGTCTCGTAGAATTCCTCTTGCGGAAAGTTGTCGAACTGATCGCTGTAAATGGAATTCAAATATTCGGCCAGGTCGTCACCCTGGATATCAAGCGTGCCGACCGTCTTGGCCTCGTACGGTCGTTCGGGCAGCGTGCTCCGCATCTGCACCAGGAACGGAGGCTGCCCGCTGGTGTTGATGCTGTGAACGTATACGACCAGGTCCGGGCTGGTCCGCATTTCGTCCGTGATCTTGAGGGGATGCACCTGCCCGCCCCCATGGCCGTCGACCGGGCCGCGGTATCCCCTGGGCACAACGACCGTCTGGTGGGTGGCGGCACCGACACACTGGTTGCCGTGCCAGAAGTCCATGCAAATCTCACGCGTCACCGGCTCGGGGCCGCAATCGAGGGCCGTGAGTTGAAACCGGGTCATCTCCGTTCGCGGGTTCCGTTGCCGCTTGATGACCAGATCTTCGCTGTGGCGGTCAATTTCAAAGCCGGGGGCGTTGGGGATCACGGTGAGCGTAATCTGCTCTTCGCCCTCCTTGATGAGCAGTTCCATCATCTCGTCCGGCAGAAACTCGGCCGCGTCGACATCGTTGAGCCGCACGGTGAGGTTCTCCTTTTTCCCCACGCGCACCCGTTCGTGAAAGTCGATCTGTGGATCGCGATAGACCGTGGTGCTGGGAGCTGCAGATTCCGTGGCCGCGGTGGAGCGGCGGGGCCCCCGTGAAGTGGGCGTCTTCTTCACGCGGCTCGCCTTCTTGGAACGCCGGGTGGGCTGTAGCGAGGTGTCATCCGCACCCGATTGCGGCACCCGGCCGGTCTTCCTGAACTTTCGCAGTCCAATCTTCCTGGATGACTTTGGCGATGCCGGGCCGGCGTCTGACGGTGGCGAGGCCGCGCCGCCCTGCCCTTGCGAGCCACGATCGGCAATCCCAAAGTGGGAGCGAATGTCGTCCAAGAGCTCGTCCTGCAAGAAGAAACCGTTGTGCCAGACGTGGCGATCCTTGCGAAATACCAACGGGTTGCGAACCGGGAAGGAGGAGTGCCCGTTCCTCGTGTAGACCTCGTCGCAGGGCACCACCAGGTCGTTCTTGATCCGCTGTCCCTCTCTGGTGAAGACGCGGTCCATGACGGCGTTGACGAAGTGTCCGCGCGCGAAGCCGTTCTGGCCGCGGGGATCGGGATGATAATTGGACGCTGCCGCGGCGTACGCCGTCTCGCACGCCTCGCGGTTTGCGTTCAAGACATCCGGGATGTAGCCCTTGGTACCCATTGAGGCGATTCCGGGGAGGGCAATCTGGCCGGTGTAGCCGATGAGCTTGATGACACCAAGGACGACTTCGATCGAGTACGTGAGCCAGCCGTCGGGAAAGGAGGTCAGGACATTCGTGAACGTGTCGACCATGTCCAGCATGTGGTCGGGGTCGCCGAGGGGCGAACCCTGGTTGGGGACGGCGACCATGTAGGCGTTGGGGAACTCGCAATTGTGACCGTTGGCCAACTCATGCCCGCGCTCGGTCAAGGTCCGCGTGACGATTCCTCCGCGGCTGTGGGTCAAGATGTCGAAACTGAACCGGCCACGTTGCGCAGCGAGTTGTTCCAGAAAGAAGCGGGCGTTCTGTTCCGGGTCCTTGGTGACTGTCAAGTGATCGTAGGAGATGACCCGGCCGTCGTACCGTTGGTAGAGGTCGAGCATTTGGGCGCGCGGCAAAAGCGACAGGACGCCTTCGGTTGAACTGAAGATTCCGTGAATGATCAGCAGGCTGCGCTTACCCCGCAGCTTATTCCAACTCCGAAACGGCGTTGAAACGCGTTGTTGGTAGTTGTCCGGAGTGACCGCCCGAATGAGGTCCTGCTTGTACCGTGACTCGATCTTGTCTCCCAGCCACTTCACGGGATTCTTGAGGATCGCCGACGCGATGGGAATCACCAACACCTTGAATACCTTGCGACCGATTTTGGTCACCATGCCACGGAGGCGGGGCGGTCCGGCGGACTGCGCCGCCGCCGTCCGCGTGGGGATGGTAAAGACCGGTTTCTGTGCCGAACGAAACACGGGTTTGTCAGCGGGCGTGGCAACCGGGCGTTTGTCGAAGAAACCGTCCGGAAAATGCCACGACACGCCGCCTGCTTCGTCGGCATACATCACAATCTGAACCGTCTTCATTTTTCCCTTGACGGGTGCCGGTTGCAGGACCACCTCGTCTTGCTCGGCAGAGCGAGTGGCCTGGGCCGCAAGGTGAATCGTCTCCTGGGGGACGATCCCGACGGCCTCGAAGGCGGCGTCGAGCCGCGGATCCGTGTCTTCTTCGGCAGGCAGTCGAAATGCGCCCCGGCGATGTACCCAGTGCGTGGCCTGGCCCTTGGCACCGCGCATGCTCAACTTCGTGCCGTTGCCGAACTTGATGGTTTCCGACGATGAGATGGCTCGCAGTTCTCCGCTCATGTGAGTACTCCTCCGCAGGATCGGCTGGTTTCCGGACGGTGCCCAGTTTACACGACCGTCCTTCGCCGCTTCAAACATTCGGAGTTCTGCTGACCGGCCGGGCTTCACGCCGGTTGGGTGGCCGCACCGCGCGTGCGACCAGTGTTCGGTCACGCCCAGCGTGACGATTGCCCTGCCTGCAATCCTGCTCGCCTACCAGCTCAGCCGGTGGCCGGCGGATCGTCGGTGGCCGGCAGCAGGTGGCGGCGGACGATCTCCAGGACCGGGGCATGCAGATGACCGTTGGAAGCAAGTAGACTGCTCTTTCTCAGCGGGACGGCATCACCTCGACAATCGGTCACGCGACCGCCCGCCTCGTCGACGATCAGGCGACCGGCGGCAAAGTCCCATGGTGACAGCTCGTATTCAAAGTAGGCACCAAAGGCACCGGTCGCCACCTGGGCCAGGTCCAGGGAAGCGGTGCCAAACCGTCGAATGCCCCGCACCTGGCGCTCAAACAGGTCGCGCATGGCAGCGAGCGTCGCTTGCATCATCGCGCCGCGGTCGTAGTAGAAGCCGAGCCCCACAAGCGACTCGTCGAGCCGTTGGTTGGGCGCGACCTGAATCGGCCGGCCTTGGAAGCGGGCCCCCTCCCCGTGCACGGCTTCATACCACTCGTTCCGCGACGGGTTGTACACCACGCCGCAGCGCGGTTGGCCGCGGCGATAGTAGGCGATGGAGACCGCGTAGTGAGGAATCTGATGCAAGAAATTCGTCGTGCCGTCCAGCGGGTCGACAACCCACAGGTGGTCGGCGTCGGCCGCGCCCCGCTGCCCTTCCTCGGCCAGAATCTCATGCTCCGGAAAGGCCGTGCGAATCATTCGCACAATCGTCTCTTCCGATTCGACATCGGCCTGAGAAACCAGGTCGTAGCTCTTCTCCGCACTTTTTTGCGTGCCCTTGAGTTGGTCGCCGTCAAAGTAGCGGGTCAAGACCGCGCCGCCGGCGGTCGCGGCCTCCTTGGCAAGTTCGAGTTCGCGCATGGTGTCTGGGATTCCGGGAGACTGGGAGACTGGGAGACTGGGGTGGTGAGCGAGGCGGATGCGAACCGTTCCTTGTATCCTGGACTGTCGATTCCCGCAATCCGACCGAGCGCCCCCGATCCGGCTCGAGGACGACGCTCGCTGCTCACTTTTTCGCCCTCCTGGTTTGACTTCTCACGCATTTCGTTGCTGCCTGCGTCGCCGGACGGTGGGGCCGGTGTTCACCGTCGAGCGATGGCGGCGACCGCGCGAAACCTGCAAGTAAACGCAACCTTTGGGCGCCAGGTCTCGGAACTGCTAGAATGCTCGCGTTTTCGGTACCCGGACAAGGTTGCGGATGTGGCCTCCGGACGGAATGCGGCGTGCTTCTGATTCCTCAGCGATGCCCCAGGAATACCCACTCATGACAGACAAGCCAGGCGGAATTCTTGCAGACACAATTCGCACCGCGACATGGGCCGCGGTCTTACTCGGCTTGGTGGCATTGGCCGCCAGGCCAGGCATTGCCCAGACCGCGGATGAGATTGTCGCCGCGGCGGGCGTCGAAGGCGGGTTTGTCGTTCACTATCCGTGCGGTGACGGCCGGCTGACGGCTGCGTTGCGGGTCAACGATCGCTACCAGGTGCAGGGCTTGGACCGGGACGCGGCCATGGTTGCCAGGGCTCGTGACGCCGTCCGGTCGCGAGGCGACTATGGTCCGATTTCCATGGATCGGCTGACCGGGAATCGACTGCCTTACATTGATCGCCTGGTCAATTTATTCGTTTCCGCCGACCTGGGCGACTTACCGATGTCGGAAGTCCACCGTGTGTTGGTGCCCGGCGGTGTCGCGTACATCAAGCAGGACGGACGCTGGACCAAGACGGTGCAGCCGCCACCTGACGGGCTCGATGAATGGACGCATTTTCTGCACGACGCAGGCGGAAATGCCGTGGCCCATGACGACGTCGTGGGACCTCCTCGGCATTTGCAGTGGATTGGCAGCCCTCGCTGGTCGCGGCACCATGATCGAATGGCCAGCATGAGTGCGCTGGTTTCGACCGGCGGGCGCATTTTCTACATCATGGACGAAGGCTCGCGAATTTCGATTCAGATGCCGCCCCGCTGGATGTTGATTGCACGGGACGCCTTCAACGGCACCCTGCTGTGGAAGCAACCGATCGACGAATGGCACAGCCATTTGTGGCCGCTGAAGAGCGGGCCGACGGCGCTGGCCCGGCGGCTGGTTGCGGTTGACGATCGGGTTTACGTGACGCTCGGCTTGAAGCAGCCGGTCTCCGTGTTGGATGCGGCCACGGGGAAAGTACTGCAACGGCTGGAGGCGACGCGTCCCACCGAAGAGTTTATTGTCAGCGACGGCACGGTGTTGGCCCTGGTCAACCACGGCGAGCTCGAGACGGGCGAGTTCACGCCTGCTTTCAATACCGGGGACCAAAAGCGGGTTCGCGAAGGACGTGAATTTCATTGGAACGAGCAGCCGCGAGAGATCGTTGCCATGGATCCGGTCAGCGGTGAGCGCCGCTGGTCGCGGAAGAGCAAAGTCGCGCCGCTGACGCTGGCGTCGGATGGCGACCACGTCTACTACCACGACGACGAAAAAGTCGTCTGCCTCGACCGTCTCAGCGGCCGCCCGGTCTGGGAATCCGGTCCATCCCAACGGCGCGAAGCAGTGACGTTGAACTTTGGCCCCAAGCTGGTTGTTCACGACGGCGTGGTCCTCTTTGCCGGAGGAGACCGATTAATGCATGCCCTCGACTCCGCCAGCGGAAAGCAACTGTGGGAGGCGCCCCACGCACGGGGCGGTTACCAGTCGCCGGAGGACCTGCTGGTCGCCAACGGGTTGGTCTGGTCGGCGCCGACGACGAGCGGCCGCGATTCGGGAGTCTTCACGGGGCGCGACTTGCTGACCGGGAAGGTCGTCAATGAATTTCCACCCAATGTCGATACCTACTGGTTTCATCACCGCTGTTACATCGCCAAGGCCACCGACAAGTACCTGCTGCCGTCGCGAACGGGGATCGAATTTGTTGACCACCAGAAGCAGGATTGGGATATCCACCACTGGGTGCGCGGCGGGTGCCTGTATGGCATTATGCCGTGCAATGGACTGGTCTACGCCCCGCCGCACAATTGTGCTTGCTACCCGGAAGCAAAGTTGTTCGGGCTGAACGCATTGGCGCCGGCGAGTGCCAATCGGCGCGTACCGAGCGAGGTGGACGAGGAAACGCGTTTGGAACGGGGGCCAGCGTTTGGGATGGTCGCTGCGGCGGTTGCTGACGAACCGGATCCGCAGGAGGACTGGCCCACGTATCGGCGCGACGCCAAGCGGTCGGGCATTTCGTCAACGCACGTGCCGGCGTCGCTCGAATCTCGCTGGGAGACGCGTTTCGCCGGAAAACTGAGCAGCGTGGTTGTGGGCCATGGAAAGTTATTCGTTGCAGAAGTCGATGCGCACACCGTGCATGCCTTGGATGCAGCCAGCGGTGAAAAGGTCTGGAGTTACACCACCGGCGGGCGCGTCGATTCGCCCCCTACGCTGTTTCGGGGCACGGCCCTGTTCGGATCGGCCGACGGTTGGGTCTATTGTGTCCGCGTTTCGGACGGCGAGCTTGTATGGCGGTTCCGAGCCGCCCCGCGTGATGAACGGTTGATGGCCTTCGAGCAGCTCGAATCGGTATGGCCGGTGCATGGCACGGTCTTGGTCGAGGGCGGCGTTGTCTACTTCGTGGCCGGCAGGTCAAGTTTTCTTGACGGCGGGATGCGATTCTTCCGGCTGGACGCCGAATCCGGGCGGAAGATTTCGGAAGGCACGATGGATGATCGTGATCCGCACACCGGCGAGGACCTGCAAGACCATATCAAGGTCCTGCAGATGCCGGTCGCCCTGCCGGACATCCTGTCCACTGACAGTGTGTACGTCTACCTTCGTTCCCAGCAAATCGACCTGGAGGGAAACCGACTGGAACTCGGTCCGAACTCGGGTGACTTTGCCGGGCAGGCGTCGGTGCAACGCGGCGAGACGGCGCACCTGTTCGCCCCGATGGGGTTCCTGGATGACACGTGGTTCCACCGCTCCTATTGGGTCTATGGCCGCAGTTTTGCCGGGGGACACGCCGGATATTATCAAGCCGGCAAATACGCGCCCTCCGGCCGGTTGCTCGTCTTTGATGACCAGGATGTCTACGGATTTGGACGTAAGCCCCAGTACCTGAAGTGGACGACAACGATCGAGCATCAGTTGTTTGCAACCAGCAAGGAACCACCGCCCCAGGCGCGTAGTTCTGTCGACGACCAACTGGTCAAGGGTGGGAACCGGCGGGCGTCAGGCGCCAACATGGTTCGTTTCGCCAAGACGCCAAGCCAGAATCCGCTCGGCAAACCGTTGACGGTCGAGGCCTGGTATTCGGCCGAACGCCCCGACGGCGTGATCCTCGCGCGGGGCGGCCCGACCGACGGCTACGCACTCGTTCTCCGTGGTGGCAAGCCGCGGTTCCTGATTCGTGCCAGCCAGAAACTGTCCGTGGCCGCCGCCAAAGTTGACACGATTGGCCGTTGGACCCATGTGGTCGGTGTTTTGCACGAAGACTTGACGATGAAGCTGTATATCAACGGCAACTTGGCGGCTGAGGGCAAAGCGAGCGGCCTGTTGGGTTCCGACCCGGCCCAGCCGATGGAGGTGGGGGCGGACGACGGGAGCGCGGTCGGGGACTACCGGAGTCCGTTCGGCTTCACCGGGATGATCGACGAAGTCCGCGTTTACCATGACGCCTTGGATGCCGAAGCAGCGGCGTTGCGGGCGTCGAGCCGCGAAAAGTCGCCCACGGACGATCCGCGGCTGGTCCTGGCCTGCACCTTCGAGGGCGGAACGGCCGACGATGTCTCAGGCAACAAGAACGCGGGCGAACCGGCCGGTGCGAAGTCTGCCAAGGGAAAATTCGGTCGCGGATTCCGATTTGCATTTCGCCGTTCGAACGCCGGCAATGCCAACGCCGGGTCGTTCGTCAAACATCGTTGGGATCAGGACATCCCGTTGCTGGTCCGAGCGATGGTGAAAGCGGACGAGATCCTGTTCGTGGCGGGGCCGCCGGATGTGATTGACGAGGAGAAGACGTTTTCGCGCGTGATGAGCCGTGATCCGCGCATCGCGCAGACCCTGGCTGATCAGGACGCGGCTTTGGATGGCCGCCAAGGAGGCGTCTTGCAGGCGGTTTCCGCACAGGACGGGCGCACGCTAAGTGAATACCAGGTCGACTGGCTGCCATCCTGGGACGGGATGGCAGCCGCTAGAAACCATCTCTACGTCTCGACTACCGACGCCCGTGTCATCTGTTTCGGCAAGCAGGAAGGGGATGCGTCCAATTAACGGAGATTGCACAAAACGAGGCGACCGCTCTTGCTGGTGGCTGGCGCTGGTGGTGGCCTGGGTCTGGTGGGGCGTGATGCCCGTCCGCGGCGCGGACTGGTTTCGTTGGCGGGGGCCGACGGCCGACGGTATCAGCCCAGAGACGGAATGGACGTCCGATTGGCCGGCCGGCGGACCGCCGGTGATGTGGCGGACGTCCGTCGGGACCGGCCTGTCGGCGGTGACGGTGAGTCGCGGACGTCTCTATACGATGGGCAACACGGACAACGTCGACTCCGTGGTTTGCCTGGACTCGGAGTCCGGCCGGGAAGTTTGGCGGCATACGTATGACAGTCCGCTGGATGCGCGTTTCTTCGAGGGCGGCCCGACGGCCACACCGACGGTCGACGACGGTCACGTCTATTCGCTCGGTCGAGAGGGCCAATTGTTCTGCCTCCAGGCGGCAACGGGTGAAGTGATCTGGGCGGCCAATCTGCGGGAGTTATCGGGCGCGCGGCTGCCGGGCTGGGGATTCGGCGGCTCGCCGGTCGTCTTCGGCGACCGGTTGCTGCTCAACGTGGGCGATGCCGGGATGGCACTCAACAAGGTGACTGGTGAGCTGATTTGGAAATCCGGCGACGGCCAGGCCGGCTATACAACTCCCGTACTCCAGGTCGACGATAAGAAGGCGATCATGTACCTGGCGTCCGCCAAGTTCTATTCCGCGGTGAATGTGATGACCGGTGACGTGCTCTGGCAGCACCGCTGGTTGACACGATTCGGCGCCAATGCGGCCGATCCGCTGCTGAGCGGCAATCGGCTGTTCATCTCGTCGGGTTACAATCGGGGTTGTGCATTGCTCGATTTGCAGGGCGCCGTGCCGGGCGTCGTCTGGTCGCACAAGGCGATGCAGAACCAGTTCAGTTCGTCCGTGCTGCTTGACGGCTACGTCTACGGTATCGATGGCGACACCGGCGCGGCCCGAACTCTCAAGTGCCTGGAATTGGCAACAGGCGAGGTCACCTGGTCGTTCGAAGGGCTGGGTTCGGGCGCATTGATTGCGGCGGGGCAGCGTTTGATTATCCTGTCCGAAGAAGGCGAACTGGTGGTCGCTGCGGCTTCTCCCAAGTCGTTCAAAGAGATTGCTCGCGCCAAAGTGCTGAAAGGCCGGTGTTGGACTATGCCGACGCTGGCGAACGGTCGAGTCATCTGTCGCAGCGATGACGGCGAAGTGGTCAGTGTCGACGTGCGGCAAGAAACCTGAGGTTCCCGATCGCCAGGTTGCCATCGCCGCTGCGCGAAGCTGGTTGCCAACCCGTGAGCCATCCACTCTTTATTTCCAGGAAACACCATGATGCACCCGAATCGTCGCGACTTTGTCAAAGCTGCCACCGCAACCGGGCTGACTCTTGCCGGAGCTCCAGCGGTCCACGCGATGTCCAAAGCGAAGGTCTACCGAACGGCCCTGATCGGGGCAGGCTGGTGGGGAATGAACATCTTGCGGGAGGCGCTGGCGGCCGGCAATTGCCGGCCCGTTGCCCTGGCGGACGTGGATCGGGATACGCTCGAGTTGGCGGCCGAAGAGGTCAATGATTTGTCGGGGACGTTGCCTCGCGGCTATCAGGACGTGAGGGAATTGTTGGAAAAAGAAGAGATTGACATCGCGATCGTGGCGACGCCCGATCATTGGCATGCGCTGAACGCGATTGCCGCCGTGGAAGCGGGCGCCCACGTCTTCCTGGAAAAGCCGACCGGCCATACGATTGCAGAGAGCCGCGCCACGCTCAACGCGGCCCGTGACGCCGGTTCAACAGTTCAGGTCGGCTTGCATCGACGGATTGGACCGCATCATGTTTCCGGCATGAAGTTCTTGAAGGCGGGGCACGCCGGCGAGATCGGGATGGTCCGGATGTTCGTGCTGGGAGGCGGCGGGCACGAGTCTCCAACCGCCAACAGCCGGCCACCGGAAGGGTTGGATTGGGAGATGTACTGCGGGCCGGCGCCGCTACGTCCCTTTAACAACAAGATCCACCCCGGCGGATTCCGACATTTCCTCGACTTTGCCAACGGAACCTTGGGGGATTGGGGCGTGCATTGGCTGGACCAGGTGCTGTGGTGGACGGACGAGAAGTTCCCCCGCACGGTCTATTCCACGGGCGGGCGTCCGATCGCGGGGCCCGTCGTTCTGAATGAGAAAGAGCAGACGACCGATGCACCCGATCATCAGGTCGCGACCTACCAGTTTGAATCTTTCACGGCGACCTGGGAACATCGCAAGTTCGCGCGCAATCATGCGGAGAAGCACGCGATCGGCTGCTACTTCTACGGCACCAAGGGCACCTTCCACATGGGGTGGCGTGATGGGTGGACCTTCTATCCGGCCAATGCCAGAGAGAAGGTGGTTCATCAGGACTCACAGCTTCAGGAACCGGATGGTCATAACCTCAAGCTCCTGTGGGCCGACTTCATCGACAGCATTCAGATGGGCAAAAAGCCGGTATGCGATATCGAGTCAGGCCATCTCTCGACCAACATGAGTCTGCTGGGCATGCTCTCCTACAAGTTGGGGCGGAGCGTGCGCTGGGACGGCGATCGCGAGCAAATCGTCGATGACGACGCGGCGAATGCGCTGCTTCGCCGCGAATACCGTGCCCCGTGGAAATATCCAGCGTGAGACGCCGTGCCGTGCTGCGGAGTGCTGCAAGCTGCGCGTGGCCGAACGAAGCCGGCAGCCCATCGGTCCTGGGGGGAAACGTGGTCAGCGCCCCCGTCATCGCTCCGGCGTATTTTTGTCACGAGCCAAGAGGCGAAACGAGCTCAGGGTATTCGTTGGCCGGGCTCCGCTGACGGCCCTCCGGCCAGCCAGGCGTGTTGTCAAGGTGATGGCGCCTGCCGTCGATCTGTAGACGATTTCTTCGCCGTCGCACGAAACCAGGTGCCAGAAGTCGGCGCTCCGCGCCGGAGTTCGGTCCGCCTGCCGATGCTGCCCGAGCGGCCCGGCACGGTGATCGTAACTCGTTGTGATTGTAAAAATTACAACGTCTATCGGGCCTCTTGTCGAGCATGGTCGCCTGTCGTAACTCGTTGCTCCGCCAAGAAATATTGGCAGCAACGGAGGTCCTGGCAACCGGTTTGCAACCCATTTGGATCGCTGACTTGGGTGGCAAGTCAGATATCTATCGATCCAGGGTTGGAGGGATATCAACATGTTCCGTACGAGTCGATTACTGGCGTTTCCGATCATCGCAGCGGGCGTCGTGCTGGTGGCCAGCGCGGCGGAGGCGCAAGCGCAAGTCCGTGTCCAGATTGGTGGGTTTGGGGTTCGCGGCGGAGTTCATCGCGGCGGGCACTATTTTGTGCCGAACCACAACTATCTCCATTCGGCCCATCACCGCCGACATGTGGGGCATGGCTACGGCCACCACGGCGTTTATCCCCCGCGCGTGCAACTCTACGGCCACGCCGGATATCATGGCCAATGCTACCCGGCGGCGCCCCACCTGGATTGGCACCCGCCGAGTTACTACTGGCACGGTAACCACCTCGACTTCCAGCCAGGTCACTTCGACGTGCACCGCTCCAGGCACTGGCACCCTTGACGACTGGGCCGGCGTCCCCTGCCCTGCCGGCAGCGTGCCTTACCCGGCGGTTTCTGAGTGAACAGCCCAGCGGCGCAGGCTCCCATCATTCCGCAACCGTTGGGGGGTGAGACCACGGGGCCGTTGGTCGCTGAGCAGGCGGGATGCCGCCGCCGCCAGACGGTGAAGCCGACCTTCGACCGTCTGGCGGCAGCCCGGTTGACGACGTGGTTGCACGAAAGCGCCTCAGGAGTACTTTTCGCGAAGCCGCCGGGCTGCGGCGACTTCGTTCTGCAATTTTGTGTAGACCTCGTCAATGCTGACGACCGCACCCGACCCGGGCGCGAATCCGCATTCGGGGTTGAGCGTGATCCGTTCGGGGGCCACGTATTGCAGGGCCTGTTCGACGCGCGCGACGATGGTATCGACGGAATCGATTTCACCCGGGAAGGTGCTGACGCAGCCGAGACCGATCTCAATGTTCTCCGGTAGCTCGCGGAGTACAGACATCTCTCCGGACCCCGGCGAGGTGAACTCCATGGTGAGATGGCCCACGGCCAGCTTCCGGAGTTGCCCCATGATCGGTGCATAGCTGCCCTGGTGATCGGCCTCACCGCGGGCGCGGGCGCCGGCGCGGCGACAGAGGTGGACCGCCAGCCGGACGTCGTCGAACCCGCGAACCAGGTCGTTGTCCATGTCGACAGCGAAATCGGCCGCCTGGTCGGGATTGGCGTAGCCGGCTCGTACCTGATCGGACACAAAGAGGCACAGGTGGGGGTCATCGACTTGAATGATGGCGACACCTTCATCGCGGAGCAGTTCGATTTCACGGCGCAAAATCGGAACGCAATCTTGGACGAATGCTTCGCGGGTCGGGTAGGCGTGAGATGATGCATCGGCATCCCACATACGTTCGCCGAGCAGCGCCGGGGCGGGCAGCGTGGCCTTGATATCGCGATTGGTCAACTTCTTCAGGAAGGCGACTTCGCGGGCGATGAATCCGGGCTGCTTCGGGCTCAGCCGGTCCTTGACGATCGTCCAGGGCCGGCCGTCAACCGGGTTACGACTCAATTCGAATCCATGCGCCAATTCGGCAATCACGCCGATATACGACTTCCGCCGCCATTCTCCGTCGGACACCACATCCAGACCGGCTGCTTCCTGCAGTGCGACGACCGAGCGAATTGCGGCCGCCATCCACCGTTCATCGTCGTCCGTAGAGAACTGATGATCTTCCGAGATCAGATCTTTGACAAATGCCGGACGCGGCAGGGACCCGATAATTGACGCGGGGAAAAGCTGACTGGTTGCCATCGTTCCGATCCTCTGAGCCATTCCGTTGCTGTGATCATCGCCCGAGGTGGCGAGCGACCCAATGCTCGCGGGCATAGTCGAAATCTTGTTGGGTATCGACTTCAATATAGCCGCCAGGGGTATCCGCATGTCCCATGGGCTGTCCGTCTTCCAGCATGTCCTGGAGCAAGTGGATCAGATAGGCTTTTTCGAAGACCCTGGCTTCACGGTACGGTTTTCCGGCGAATGTGGCTCGGCGATCATGGTAACACCGTCTCAGGGCAGCGGCTCCGCTCGCTGAAAATTTTGCCAGGCCGATGTACTCACCATAGGCCTCGTCTTCCGGAATCTGGCGGTGGATCCGTGTGACTTGCCCGTTGGCCGCCGTGACTTTCTCCGCATCGTCGGATGGGTGTTCGGTACGGTGTTCGTACCGCGTCAGCCAGTCGGTATCACACGCCAGGGCGATGTCGGCGTCACAGCGGAGGATCTCGCCGACGATGTTGCTGGTGAAGAGAATGTCCGAATAGCAGCAAACAAACGGTTCCTCCATCACGTCTTCGGCGTACAACAGTGACGCCAGAATGTTGTTGCGTTCCCATTCGACATTATGGCGAAAGGCGAATTGGGGGTAGTCTCTCCGTACGGAGTCGATGCGGTACCCGCCAATAAACGTGATTCGGTCGATGCCGTGATCGCGAAAGGCTTGCACGGTCCAATCGAGGATTCTTCGCCCGCCGACTTCCGCGAAGCACTTGGGCGCGTCCGCCGTGGTGGGCATGAGCCGGCTGCCGCGACCGGCTCCAATGATAATCGCCTGCATGGATGTTCGTCTCCTCGCTCGGTCAGGTTGTTTGGTGGAGCCCGTTTCAGGCTGGATCGCAGAGCGGGCCCGACGTCTGCCGTGCACTGCAGGAAACGCTCGGCTCAGACACGAGACAAGACCACCATCGCGACGTTGATGTAGATGACGATCCCCACGATATCAATGATCCCGGCCACGAAGGGACTGCTCATCAAGGCCGGGTCGAGGCCGAGTCGCCGAAAAACCAGTGGCAGCACGGCGCCCGAAAAAGTGCCGCAGAGGACCACCAGCAGCAGTGTGAACGGGATGACCATCGCGTCGCGGACGCTGGTCGCCATCATTGCCGCCGCGGCGAAGCCAATGGTTGCCAGGAATCCGCCCAGGACGAGTCCGGTTCCCAATTCCTTGAAGACGACCCGCAACCAATCGGAGGGTTTGACGTCGCCGAGTGCCATGGCGGTAATGATCAGCGTGGCCGTTTGGCTTCCTGTATTTCCTCCGCTCGAGATGACCAGCGGCAGAAACCAGGCCAACCATCCCCAGCGTGCCAACTGCTCGTCATAGTGACGCAAGGCGGCGGCTGTGAGCAGGGCAAACAGGAAGAGCACGGTGAGCCAAATTCCCCGCTTCCAACTGAGAAGCAGCAACGGGGTCTTCGAATAGCTGGCCTCGAACGGTTCGACGGCTGCGATCCGGTGAGCATCCTCGCGAGCTTCCTCGCGCATCACGTCGATGACGTCATCGTGCGTGATGATCCCCAGCATCCGGTGCTCGTGATCGACGACGGGAATCGCCAAGAGGTCGTACTTGGCCACCTTGCGGGCCACGTCTTCCTGGTCTTCCATAACGTCCGCCGTGACCAGGTCGGTTTCCATCAGATCGGATAGTTTGACGTCCGGTTTGGCAATCGCGGAAACAAGTTGACGTGCGGAAACGAGCCCGCGGAGATGGTCGGTGTCGTCGACGATGAACAGGTAATAGATCGTCTCGAGTTCCATCGCCTGCCGGCTGAGTTCCTGCAGGGCAGCCTCGACAGTCAAGTTTTCATCCAGCTTGGCGGCTTCCGTCGTCATGACCGCGCCGGCAGACCCTTCCGGATACGAGCGGAGACGGAGGAACTCGCGACGTTCCTCCGTCGGCATCAGCGGCAGGAGTTCTTCGACGATTTCTTCGTCAATATCATCCAACAGGTCGACGCGGTCATCCGCCGCCAGGTCTCCAACCAGGTCCGCAATCTCTGAGCGATCCTGCGACTCCAGAATCTCCAACTGTTTTTCTTCGTCCAGGAAAGCGAAGATCTGACCGCGGAGCCAGGGCGGTGCGTGTCGCATCACTTGCCACGACTCGCCGGCCGTCAGACCCTCCATGAACTCAGCCGTCCTGGCTGGGTGGATCGCTGTGCAGAATTCCCGCAACTCGGCACCGTCATTCTCGTTCAGCATCTCGCGGAGTTCGGGCAGGTAGAGCGTATTAATCATGCCACCACCGAAGAGGAAGACGCCAACAGACAGTGCGATCGGAATGTCCGGCAAGCGGGCCCGAAGTCGCAAGTTGAAAAACGTCGCGTGCGCGGAGGGACCAGCCTGCGAGGGTGAGGAACCAGCAACAGGTTGCGCCACGCGACAGCCGCAGCCAGGATTCTAACCGATGCGGCGCGGCCGGACGATGCCCCCGGCAGCGCGCTGCGGGGGGGCCGTGCGCCCTCAGCTCGCATGTCGCCCGCTTGAACGCGGTTGCTGCGACGACAAGCAACGCGATTCCGAACTCCGCCGATCAGCGCCCGATCATTCGTCTTCTGCCGGACGTCGCGCCGGTGGTTCGGGCAACGCCGCCAGGGTGACGTCGAGCGTCACGTCGTCTCCATCACGAACGACAATCATCTTCCGCGCGGAACCGATCGGCTGTTGCTCGACTGCCGCTTGCAGATCCCCAGGCGACCGAACGGCGACTTCCCCAAACTTGATGATCACGTCATCGTTCTGGATGCCCGACTTGTCCGCCGGACCTTCCCGGATCACATCGACGACACGTACGCCGGAGCGGGCCCTCAGTTTGAGCCGTCGCGCGGCATCGGCGTTCAATTCGCCGATTCTGATCCCCAACCACGCTCGACGGACCCGTCCGTGTGCCAGCAATTCGTCGCTGATCCATTTGGCCTGATTGACCGGAATCGCGAAACCGACTCCCTGGTAGCCGCCGTTATTCGTGGCGATCGCCGTGTTGATGCCGACAATCTTGCCGTCCAGGCCGACCAGCGGGCCACCCGAGTTTCCCGGGTTGATGGCCGCATCGGTTTGGATCAGTCGACCACGAGGGATACGACTGATGCCGCGCCCCTTGGCACTGATGATCCCGGCGCTGACGGTTGCTTCGAGCTCGAATGGGCTGCCGATCGCAATCACCCAGTCGCCGATTTCCAGGCCGGCGGAGTCACCAATCGCGGCGGCGGTCAGGTCCGTCTCGGGCGAGAACCGTACGATCGCCACATCGCTGAGCGGATCACGGCGGATTTCCGAGGCCGTGATCTCCGACCCGTCCTGGAGACGCACGATGACCTCGTCCGCGCCGGCGACCACATGGTTGTTCGTCATCACGATGCCCGTCGTGTCGATGACAACACCGGAACCGACATGCGAGTTGAAGCCGGGAAAGTCGGGTGACTCGCCGTCCTCGTCACCTTGCGGCAACTGGGGGATCTGGCCATCGGGGAAGAGACGACGCAGCTCGGGGTCGTTCAACAGGTCCCGCAGTCCGGCCTGGCCGCCGTTCCGGCCACGGATCTTCTGCTTGGCGATGATTGTCACCACCGACGGCGTCACGGTTCGGGCCGCCGATCGGAAGGCACGCGAAAGGGATTTCGCATGGTTAATGGCTGTTGGCATGTCGTCGTCCGCGGCCAGCGGCGTGCAGAAGACAAGCAGTGCTAGGGCAGGCTTTCCGAGCCGAGTCACGCGGCCGATCCAATTCCAATCGGGTGTCTTCATCATCAATCCTTCGCGTTGTTGTCCAGTCCGGCAGCCGGTCTCCGATGGCCGGCCTGGTGTTGTTGCAAGTTCTCCCTGTAGCCGGATTATAGTCAGGTCCTCTCAGACGCCAATCCGATTCTGGGGGATCAACGTGACCGGCAGTTGATCGGGAAGTTGGTGACGCAGCGAACGGCGACGCAGGATTGGCCGCCTGAAGGCTCGCCGCACTTCTCCGCGAGCGTGCTGAAGACGGGCTCCGTTGACAAAACGTCAGGTGAGTGATAGGGTTACGTCGTGTGTTATTGACGGCTGCGCGGCACATGAGTCTTCGGCAAGCAACACGCGGCCGAGAAATCTGCGGACTCCCGTTGGTCGTCCTGGTCCATTCGCTGCGCATGGATCAATAAAATTCTGGGTATGTGCGTCGATTCGGTTGGTCACGGTTCAGCAGTGGGCAACCGAATCTCCGTCCAGGCCCGTTCACGCAATTGCGAAAAACGAGTCGACTCATGACGGAGTCCGTTGGATCCGCCCCGCTTGCGGACCTTCCCGACGATGAGCTTTCGAAGCTGGACCTGTGCGAGAAACGCATCGGTTACACATTTGGAGATCGCAGCTTACTGCAAGGCGCTCTGACACACGCCTCGAGTTCCGACAGCCGCCTGGCATCGAACGAGCGGCTGGAGTTCCTGGGCGACGCGATCCTGGGGGCCGTGGTCTGCGAATATCTGTTCAGGAGGTTTCCCCAATTCCTGGAAGGCGACCTGACCCGGATCAAGTCGGTGGTTGTCAGCCGCAGTTCGTGCGCCCGCTTCAGCAAGAAGATGAAGCTGGAAGAATGCTTGATTGTCGGCAAGGGGATGGCCAGCAGTGCCGAAGTACCGGATTCGCTGATGGCGGACGTCTTCGAGTCGCTGGCGGCTGCGATCTATCTGGATGGCGGAAGCGAGGCGGCGCGTTCCTTTATCTACCGCTACCTGGCCCCGGAAGTCGATCGCGTCGAGGCGGGGGAGCTGGGGGGCAATTACAAGTCGAACCTCCAACAGTTCGCGCAGCGCGAGTTCGGGACGACGCCGACGTACCTCCTCACGGCCGAGCAGGGACCGGATCACGCCAAGTCGTTCAAAGTTGCCGCCCAGATCATGGGGCGACAGTATCACGCGGCCTGGGGCCGAAACAAGAAGGAAGCCGAACAGCACGCAGCGCACAACGCGTTGGCGGAATTGACCGACAAGCCGATTCCGTACGTCGAATAGACGCGTGTTTGCATCATGATGGCCCGAGTTCTTCAGGGAATCAAAGGGAGCAATGAGTAAGCAGAGACGTTGTGTGGCCCTCTTGTCCGGCGGCCTCGACAGCATGTTGGTGATTCGCATCATGCAGGAGCAGGGCATTGAAGTTGAAGCGCTCAACTTCAAGACCATCTTTACCTGCTGCCAGGATCAGTCCGCCCAGACAGCCCGCGACCTGGGTGTGCGAATGACGGTGGTCGGCCAGGAAGACGACTATCTGGACCTGGTGCGCAAACCTGCGTTTGGTTACGGCAAGGGGGCGAATCCCTGTGTCGATTGCCGCATCTACATGTTCGAGCGGGCGAAGGCCTTCATGCAGCAAGTTGGCGCGGACTTCATTGTCAGCGGCGAAGTGGTCGGTCAACGACCGATGAGTCAGAAGCGCAAGGATCTGAACGTCATTTCCTACCACTCCGATCTGGAAGACCTGCTGCTGCGACCGTTGTCTGCCAAGCTGCTGCCCATGACGCTGCCGGAACGTGAAGGATGGGTTGATCGCGAACAGCTTTACGCGTTTGAAGGCCGCAGCCGCAAGGGGCTCATCAAGCTGGCCAGGAAATTCGGTTTTCAGAATATTCCCACCCCGTCGACCGGCTGCGCGTTGACCGAGCCGCGGTTTTCACGGAAGGTGTTCGATCTGATCGAGATGCCGACCGTCGCTCAACGGTGGGATTTCGAGTTGCTCAAGCTCGGGCGCCATTTTCGCTACAACGAACTGACCAAGGTCATTCTGGGGCGCGACCTCGAAGAGAACCACCGCCTGATCGGCTTACACGAAGGCGCGGACGCACGGAGCACAGCCATCCTCTGGCCCGAGAATTACTACGGCCCGCATGCGATGCTCGTCGGGCCACCGACCGATGACGCGTTGGAATTCGCGGCGGCCTTGACCCTCCGCTACGCCAAGGAAGTGCCGGACTCCCCGCGGGTCAGGATTGATACCGCAGCAGGGACGCGTGTCGAAGCGGCCCGCCCGCGTGAAGATGCCGCCCGGATTCAGACGGTGGCCACCATGTGACGGCCGCCGCGACTCAGACCGCGGCACGGCCGGTCAGCTCGGCCCAGAACCTCTGCAGGTACTGCCGATTTGCCGCCGGGACTTCGGTCTTGCCAAAGGCCGTCCAGTTGTAAAGCTCGGCGATGCGGAGTGCTTCCTTGCTGAGCCCGCCATGCTGATGGGCGGCAATTCTGGCAAACTCGACAGGCGTCTGTTCGGATTCTCGCCCGCAGCCATGTTCCCGGCCCCAGGCTTCAAATGCTTGGAACGTGTAGCCAACCAGTTCTTTCATCGACATTGTGTCGGCGCGGCCCGACGTGAAGGGGTCCGCAAAGTCTGCGAACGGAGGCCCGGTGGGAATCGCCTCCGCGCCCGTCAAGGCCTCGGTCTCCTCGTCGTGCGACCGGCCGCCAAAGAGCCGTTCCCAGAAGTCGCGAAGCGCCTTGAGAAAATCTTGAATCGCGTCCCGCACCCGTTCCCAGTGCTTCCAAACGAGGTAGCCGACAACGGCGATGGCGATGATCCAGTAGAGGAATTTGAGGATCCCGCCGAGCGTCGGGGTGAGCTTGCTGAGGAGGTTGGCGCCGCTCGACTTCGATTGGGAACTCGGCGTGGAGGCATCCGGACGGGGCTCGGCACGCTGCGGACGATCGCCGGCATTGGACCGCGTCGATTGATCGGATTGCTGTTCGGCCCCATCGGGCTGTCGCTCATGATTCGTCCCTGACGAACTCTGATTGTCGTCGGCCGGATCCGTTGGCCGATTGGGATCCTGACGCTCGGGCCCGCCGTTCTTCTTGCCCTGCTCGCCGCCGTCCTGCGGTCGATTCTCTTGCCCGTCTTGCGCCTGGTCTGCCTGCGGCTCTGATCCATTCGGTCGCTGCTGACCGTCGGAGTTGCCTCCCTGGCTGGGGCGGTTGCCCGCAGGATCGCGCGACGAGTCGCTGTTGCCGGAATCACCTTGGGACGACTGGGACGAATCACGGCCTTGAGCCTGCGGGGACTCATTCTGTCCACCCTCGCCCTGCTGGCCCTCGACTTGCCGTTGACCGTCGTCTCGCTGCACGGTGCGATCTGCCCCGTCCTGTTCTTCGCCATCATTGCCGATCGCCCATTCCGAGACCGGCAAGTCGATAGGCGAGTTAAGAAACGAGATGTCACTAACGGAGTACTCGGCGTTGCGCCGCGGCATCAGCATGCAGACGACCAGCAGGGCGACGATCATTACGGCGCCCACTCCCAGCCAACTGCTGGCCATCTCGAGCGGCATTTCCAGGCGGCGTTGGCGGAGATAGCGGCGGAGGCCCAGAAAGCTGGTCGTCAGCAGCAGACCGAGGGCGGCGGCGACATACACGACCAGCAGTTTGAACGCGTATCGGCGGCTGGCCATGTCGTGGAGGAACAATTGGCCAACACCGAAGATCGGGAGGGCGGCGAGCGAAAAGTAGATGACCCAAATGCCGGGCGCGTGCGGTCGCCTGCGATGTTCGACAAACTTCTGCCACAGTCCGGTGGATTCGACCGGTGGTTGGGGTGCCGCCGGATCGTCCGATGCCGCTTCACTTTGTTGAGCGGCATCGCCTTCGTGCATGCCCGCGGTCTGCAGCAACCCCTGGCCCGATTGGTCTTCGTTTTCGTCGATGACCGTACAGTCCCAGGTCAACTTGTCGGCCAGGAACCAGATCATTGCAATCAGGCCGACGTTGAGGACACTGCTGAGCCGCGCGAAGGGTCCGGAGAACTCGACCAGCCGAAACATGGCGAAGATTGTCACCCCGGCCAGTGGAAGTGCAAAGAGGGCCGCGTACTCGCGCCCTTGCTCGATGGAAATCCGTGCGATGCTGACCGCCGCCATGATGAACATCGCCATGATGAAGCTGAGGCGAATGTCGTATTGGCCCCGGTAGAAGACGGTGATCAAAAAGAAGACCAGGCTGCCGATCAGAAACATGATCAGCGCCGGGCTGATGCCGATCACCGCGTAGTCGGCCAATGAAGGGCGTGGACGACGAGCCATGGCGGAGGGTTTCAGGGCAGGGAGAAGCGAACCAAACAGGGCACCGCAGGCGGTGCGCTGCGTTCATCTTAGCACAAACTTGCGACAGACCGAGACGACCGAGGCTTCGTCTCTGAGTTGCTGTGTACCGATGCCGGCGGCCAGCAGCGGCCCCGAGGCGTCCGCAAATTCATTCTCGTCGTGCATATTCAAAACCGCCGTCACGGCGTAACCGCTGCGGCGCAGGTTGGCCAGCGCAATGGCCTGCTCCTCGCTCACCCCGGGCAGGATGGCGATTACGGACGCGTCCCGGGGAAGCAGGTTCTGCGTCTCGCCGATCAGTTGGGCCAGCGTCAGCCCATCGGTCAATTCGGCCCGCGCCAGCGACTCCAGGATGCGACGCAGTTGTTCGTCACCACGCTGCGTCGGGACCACGACCGGCTGGAGCCGGTCGCTGTCATCGAGCATGCTGGCCGAGGCGCGGGCGGCGTCCCGCGTGCGGATGTCGGCGGCCCAGCCTTCCTGGCGGATGCGGTCGGCGGCGTCGCGGGCATTGGTCACCAGGCCGATCTGCTGTCCCATTTCGTAGACGGCATTGGCGATCGACGCCGCCGCGGTGATCGCCAGTTCGCTGCGCATCGGTTCGTGCCGGCGGGGGTGCGAGCCGCGGTGAAACTCCAGCAAGATGGTGGCACCCGCGATTGTCGACGGTTCGAACACCTTGCTATGCAATTCGCCCGTTCTGGCGGTGGCTTTCCAATGCACGCGGCTCAACGGGTCCCCTGCCTCGTAACGCCGGACTCCCGCGATGCGAGTTGGATCTTCATACAGGCGGTGCGTCATCGTGACTTCGCCGATGGGACGCTTGGAACTTACGTCGTAGCCTTCCAGGGGCATGACCAGCGGGTAGACCAACAGGAAATGCGGCTTGGTCGCCACACGGTAGCGGCGGTGCAGACCGAATAGATCGCCCGTCTCCAACACCAACGGTCCCAACTGATAGTAGCCCCGGCGGTTGCACTGCATCTTGTAGAGCAACTGCCGCTCGCCCCCGCCGGGCAGCATCGCGAGCTGCACGCGGCGTCCCTGGACTTTGAGATTGGGCGGGTCATGGATCAAGGCCCGCCGCGGCAGAAGGTCTTCGACGAGGCACCAGGGAATCGGCAACGCTCCCCGGTTGGCGATCTTGACGGCAACAGCGACCGTGTCGCCGACGTCCGCAGTCAGGCGGTTGCACTGACGCTCGGCACGCAGGCTTTCCGCCCAGGTTCGCGTCAAGTAGCGGCTGGTCAGCAAGACGCCCAGCATGGCGTACATTGCGTAGGAAAGCAGTCCCAAATCAAAGATCAGGGATAAGATGAGGATCAGGATCGCGCCGACGAGCCAGTTCATGAGCGTGTTGCCTGTTGCGACTCGATGAAATGCGGACGTGGTGTTCGCCGGCGAAGCTGCCCGCCAGGTCCGAGCTGCCCACGATCATTCCAGCGTGGGAACCGCGATCTCATCGATGGTCTCCTGGACGATCTGTTCGGCGGTCACTTTGCGAAGGCGGCTCTCGGGCCGCAAGATCAAGCGATGCGTCAGAACCGGCGGCGCGATGCGTTTGACGTCATCCGGCTGGACGTAGTTACGGCCGCGGATGGCCGCCATCGCCTGGGCCGTGCGGAAGAGTGCAATCGAAGCCCGCGGGCTTCCGCCCAGTGCCAGGTCTTCATGCAAGCGGGTGAGGTGCACGATCTGCATCAAGTATTGCCGCACCTTGATGTCGACGTGCACCTCGCGGACCGCCTTCTGGCAGGCGATCAACTCTTCTGCCTGAATGACTGGTTCGAGCTGGTTGAGCGGATGCGAATGTCGCAGCATCTCCAACATCGTGAGTTCATCCTCAAAGTTCGGGTAGCCCAAACTGAACTTCATCAGGAACCGGTCGAGCTGCGCTTCCGGCAAGGGGAACGTGCCCTCGTGGTCGACCGGATTCTGGGTCGCGATGACCAGGAAGGGGGGAGCCAGATCGTGGGTCACGCCGTCCACGGTTACCCGCGCCTCCGCCATCGCTTCCAACAACGAGGCCTGGGTTCTGGGCGTCGTCCGGTTGATTTCGTCGGCAAGTACGATCTGCGCGAAGATCGGGCCCGGGCGGAATTCAAACTCGGTCGTCTTCTGGTTGAAAATCGACGCGCCGGTCACATCCGACGGAAGCAGGTCGGGCGTGCACTGAACTCGTTTGAAGGTGCAGCCGACGCTGCGGGCGAGTGCCCTGGCAAGCATCGTCTTGGCCACGCCGGGCACGTCTTCCAGAAGTAGATGGCCTTCGCAGAACCAGGCGACGAGCGCCATGATTAACTGCTGACGCTTGCCGACGATGGCATGCTCGACGTTGGAAATAATTTTCTTGGCAACACCTTGGACGTCCGCCACGGCAACCTCGTTGTGATCTCAAGCTCGTGAATTCAGCGACCGGGACAGCATCGTTCCGTTCTCCAGGTCGCGGGCTGGTGCGATCCGGTCCCGCCCACTGCGGCGGCTTGGGCTATGCTAACTGGAGAGCGGGCGATTTGCCACGCGCGGTCACTCCCGGCGCCGTCAGCCCGCGTCTGCCCACAGACAACGCCAAAGCACGTGTCGCTGAAGGGGGGATTGTAACCCCATCCACCGTCAGGCAACGCAATCCAACCAGGCGCGCGCAACGCCGTGCCCCGTCGCACGTCACCCGTCTATCGAGGTTGCGGCGTCTTTTCGTCACTCAGCTCTGCCTGCCATTGCTGGATCTGTTGGAGGGCGGCCAAGGGGGTTAGCGCGTTCACGTCCGTTGCCTTGATCGTCTCCAGCAGCGGGTGGTCGTAGGGGGCGAAGAGCGTCAGTTGCACGTCCCCGCGGGGCCGGCTCTTACCGCGCTTGGAGATCTTCGGCTTGCCCGCTTCGTCGAGGTGATCCGACTCGAGTTGATTGAGGATCTGTTTGGCGCGTTCGTTGACCGACTTGGGGACGCCCGCCAGGCGGGCGACGTGAATGCCGTAGCTCTTGTCGGCGGCCCCGGGCACGATCTTGTGCAGGAACACGACATTGTCGTCCCATTCCTTGACCGCCACGTTCAAGTTGCGAATTCCCCCCAGGGTATTCTGCAGGTCGGTCAACTCGTGGTAGTGGGTTGCGAACAGCGTGCGGCAGCCGATCTGATCGTGAATATGCTCGACGATGGCCCAGGCCAGTGAGACCCCGTCGTAGGTGCTCGTTCCACGGCCAATTTCGTCCAGGATGACCAGGCTGTGGGGAGTCGCCGTATTCAGGATGCGCGCCGTTTCGGTCATTTCGACCATGAACGTACTTTGCCCCCGCGTCAATTCATCACTGGCGCCGACCCGAGCAAAAATGCGGTCGGCGATGCCGATCGTGGCGGTCCTGGCGGGAATGAAGCTGCCGAGCTGGGCCATCAACGTGAGCAGGGCGACCTGCCGAATGTAGGTGCTCTTGCCCGCCATGTTCGGTCCGGTGATGAGCATGATCATGCCTTCATCCGGGCTGGCCGTCGTGTCGTTCGGGACAAACGTCCCCTGCGGCTCGATGATATCCAGGACCGGATGGCGACCGTCAACGATTTGCAGGATCGGGTCGTCGACCACTGCCGGCCGGCAATAGCCGCGCTCCTGCGCCAGTTCGGCCAGCGCGACCAGCACATCTAGCTGGGCAATCGCTTCGGCCGTGCTCCGCAAGCGGCTGCTGGCGGCATGAGCCTGTTCACGCAGGTCGACAAACAGCGCGTATTCGAGATCGCGGGCCTGGTCGTCGGCCGCAATCACCTTCTCTTCGTACTCTTTTAGTTCCGGCGTAATGTACCGTTCGGCGTTCTTCAGCGTCTGCTTCCGAATGAAGTAGTCGGGTGCCTTATCGCGGTGCGCGTTGCTCAGCTCGAGGTAATAGCCGAAGACCTTGTTAAAGCCGATCTTCAAGTTTGGCAGCCCCGTCTCTTCCGCAATCCGGGCCTGGTACTGAGCGATCCACTGTTTTCCGCCCGCGGCCAGCTCGCGCAGTGTATCGAGCTCTTCGTGGTAGCCGGGGCGAATCACGCCGCCGTCTCGAGCACTCAGGGGGCAGTCGTCGACCAGGCCGGCGTCCAGCGTGGCCCGCAGTTCCGGGCAGAGGTCGATTTGCTCGTCGAGCGTCTGCAGCAGTTCGGCCTCCCGTGTCGTCAAGTTTGTCTTGAGTCCCGGGAGCCCGGCCAGCGTGCGCCCAATGAAACTCAGATCGCGCGGCGAAGCTCGCCCGGTGGTGACGCGCGCCAGGAGGCGAGCCAGGTCGTAGATCCCTTTCAGTTGGGAAGTCAGCGTTTCGCGCAAGCCGGTTTCCGCCCGTAGTTCGGCAACGGCATCCTGTCGCGCGGTGATGGCCGCTAAGTCGGTCAGCGGGCTGGCGATCCAATCGGCCAGCAGCCGGGAGCCCATCGCGGTCACGGTGCGGTCGATAACCGACAACAGCGAACCCTCCCGCTGCCCTTCGCGCATCGTCCGCGTGATCTCCAGGCTCCGCCGCGTCGATTCGTCGATCTCCAAGGCGGTGCCGCGGCGATAGGGAATCAGTCGATCGATATGGTCCAGCGAGGCCCGCTGTGTCTCACAAAGGTACTCGAGGACCGCGCCGGCGGCCCGAATTGCCGTGGCGTCCGCATCGCTGAAGCCGAATCCTTCCAGCGACGTCGCGCCAAAATGTTTGGCAAGCGCCTGGGCGGCAGCCTCCAGGGCGAACGACCAGGCCGGTCGCCGAGTGCACATCAGCGCCGCGCGGAGCTCGTCGGGAAGCGGGTCGTCGTCTTCATTGATGAGGCACTCGGACGGACTGATGCGCGCCAACTCGTCGGCGAGCCGATCGGCGGCAAAGACGGCGGCCTGAAAACGGCCCGTGGAAAGCTCGGCCCAGGCGACCCCAACTTCGTTCGCCCGCCCCTTGCCGCCTGCCACGACCGCCGCCAGATAGTTGCTTTCACGCGGGTCGAGCAGTGCGTCGTCGGTCAATGTCCCGGGGCTGACGACGCGGACAATTTCCCGTTTGACGAGCCCTTTGGCCTGCTTGGGATCCTCCATCTGCTCACAGACCGCAGCACGAAATCCTGCCTTGATCAGCTTGCCCAGATAGCCATCCAGTTGGTGGTGAGGAAAACCGGCCATGGGGATGGGGTTGTCCCCCTTGTCCCGGCTGGTCAGCGTCAGGCCAAGGACACGGGCGGCCGTCTTCGCATCGTCGTGAAAGAGCTCGTAGAAGTCCCCCATGCGAAACAGCAACATGGCGTCGCCGGCGACTTCCTTGGCGTCGTGAAACTGCTGCATCATCGGTGAGACGGTCATAGCCGGAAATCGTAACAAGTACGACACGCCTCGACGAGTGGGCTGGGAAGGCGGATGACGGCGCCGCCAGCAGGCCGGCCGGCGGGGGCGGACCATGGGGCCGGATGAGCCTGTGGGATGCGGGGTTCGCAGCGTCGGCCGCGAGTTCGCCCCGCGTAACGCCTTCCCGATCGCCCTTCTTTTGTCGCTCAACCTCAGTCGCTGAAGATGTTCCTGACGAGCACGTCTGCCCATTGCTGCAAATCGAGCGGGTCGGGTGTTTTTCCCCCGAACAGCTCGGCTCGCATCGCCTCGCCGGCAACGTGATAGCCGAGCGCGCGGAATGACTCGAACTGGTCCTCATCGAAAAACTGGTCCGCCGTCGATTGGTGCGGAAACGGCGGATTGTTCAATCGGTAGTCTTTCAGCGCAACGCTTTCGTTGCCGATCATGGCGTTCTTCAGATAGATCAGGATGCCCATGTCGTGGTTCTTCGCTGGCTGCGCCTCTGCCGTGTCAGAATCGGGCGCCGCCCCCTGGGGACGCGGCCCGTAGTCGATGACGCCGACCTGAAAACAGGAACGGGCCATGCCGTTGTCCTGGAGTTGGAAGTCGTCGATTTCAAAGTTGACCGTGACGCCCAGGTCGATGCTGGCCTTCCGAATCAGCTTCATCAGGCTGCCACACCGCATCTGTGGATCGGCCTCACCTTCGATGGCGACAATGAACTTGCAGCGGCGACGCAGCAGCTCGTACATCCCCAGATTCTCCAGGTGGCCGCCGTCGGAGAGGTTGATGAACGGCGTTTTCTCGTCGACGCGGCTGAACATTTCGCGGTACAGGTACAGGACGCTGGGAACGTGCAGCCAGCGGGTTACCAGGTCCCAAACGACGATTCGACCCGGATTGCGCAGCCAGTATCCGAGCCGGATGTTCAGCAGGGTGAGCAGGAACGCGGCACTGCCGAAAGGCATCGTTCCCATTTGCGGGGCGACGGCGGCCGCGGAAATCGACATTGCGGTCCCCAGGTTCACATGGCCATCCAGCCGCTCGATCGAGCGTGTCGGGTGATAGCCGCTGAGCGCACTGCCGCAGTACCGTTGGCTGAAGAGAAAGAAGTCCGACTTCCGGCCGCGCAGAGCCGGGTCCGCGGACGCGGGCGTATTAAGCGTCGCATTGATCAAATGATATGGCACTTCCTTGCGGTGCTCGCGCAGACGAGACAGCATCTGCCGGTCGTTGGTCTGCACATGGTCCTGGGGTTGACCCGCATCTGTGGAGAATTCGGGCGGAGGTTTGAGCAAAAACGCATCGCTGAGACGATTCCGGTAAAAGCGATGGGGCGAATTGAAGTTGATGTTGAGCAGGAAGAGTCCATAGGCCAGCGGAAAGCCCAGCATCCCGCCCAACCAGTACCAGGACGATTGGTCGGGCGATGGCTGGATGACGAACCGTTCCAGGAGAACGAAATAGGCACCAAACAGGATCACTGGGCCGGAGAGGCCGAGCAGCAGCATGAAAACCGGCAGCACCCATTTTCCCAGTTTTTGAATCAGGCCCAGCAGGGGCGACAGGAAGGACGTCAGCCCGGCTCCCAGCACGACCCAATCGACGGCTCCAATCTGCTTCTCGTCAAGATCGGGATAGATCTGGTGAAACCCGTACGCCAGAAACGGTAAGGCGTTGAAGGCGGTCGTGGCGAGGAAGACGACGAAGGCGAGCAACGAAGCGCCTTCATAAAGACGCGTGAAGCGATCGAACCGGCGACTGTTCGGCATCCAACTGCCGACGGTGTAGACCATCGACAACAACCCGGAGAGACCGACGGCCGCTGCCAACGTGGTCCACCAAAGGGCCACAAAGGGGCCGGTCAGCAAACGCGGGCCCGCCCCATCGGTGCAGACGGCCATCAGCTGGTCACCGATCAGCCATTTCGTGGCCAGGACGGCAGCAACCACCAGGCTGGACAAGACAACCAGGTTGGTCACCACGCCGAGGATCGCCAGCCCGAACATCTGCAGTTTCCGCAGGCCGCCGAAGACGAGGTACTTACCGTGATTCCGAATACTCTGCATTGCCGCCGACTCGATTGGCCGGCCCGTTCGGAAAGGAAAGTTTCCTCGCTCCACGCCGACTTCCGGGTTCGGGGTGTTCAGGTAGGAACTGAGAAACGACCCTGTGTACCCGCCGCCGGAGACGGTCGACAGGTAGTCGAATTCGCTCAGCACCCCCTGCTCCGCCAGGCGTTGGATTGCGCCCAGGGAGAACGTGGCCGAGCGGATTCCGCCGCCGGAGATCGCCAGCCCCGTCAGGTCGGTGAGTTCCGGCTGCGTTTCCGATGGGACTTGCAGATGCTTGCGGCGTGGTTCGTGCCTATCCAGATTCGCATCGTCCCGATTCGCATTCACGGCCACCCGCCGCCGCGTGATCTCTTCTCGCTCCGCCTCACGAATGTCCTGTTGGACCGCGACCGGCACCGCGTCGCTGAAAGCGGTTCGCCCCGGCAGCTCGATCTCGATGGCGTCTAAGGCACGCGCCCGTCGATCCCAGGAAGTGGTCGGCCACTTGGAGGCCTGGTCAGCCTTCACCTCGGCGACCACCGCCTGTTCTGCCGATTCCCAGGCGCACGTCGTCTTCTCCGTCTCCGAGCCGCCCTGCCTGTCATCGGCACGTTGAGCGGCCACCACCATGCCAGACTCCGTTCCCTTCACGAAGTCTGCGCCCTCCGCCATCGCGCCAAGCGCGGATTGGAACGGTCGCAGCGTCTCCTGAAGGCGGTTCAATTCGAGTCGAAACTCGTGACAGTCATCCTCGTAGCTCATCCGGCCGGTCGTGTTCCGCTTGTGCCACTTCGCCGTAAACGGACGCACGACCTGGTTCAGAACGACCGTGGTCAGGTTGGCAAACAAACGACAATTCTGGTCCTCCTGAGCCCCGGTCATCATCGCCTGGCGGCTTATACCGAAGAGCTGGTAGATGCTGTCCAACGCGGCCGCTTCATCGCCCGAGCGAAAATGCAGGGGTTGGGTCACGACCCGCGTCCGCATCTCTGTGTAGAGCAGCCAGGCGGCTTGCCGATCGTGCTCGTTGGGTGCCCAAGGTTGACTGGCGAAGCCCGGTTCCACCTGAATTGATTCGAGGCTGTGGGAATCCAGCCATTCTCGAACTGTCGCCATGAGCCAGCGCCTCACGTTGTGTACAGCAATATGTCAAATCGAGGTTCGCGCGCGTTGCGGCCGGCGGTGCCTCGGCAGCCCGCCTCCACTCGGCCCGGCGCCTGTCGACCCGTGTGATGTGATGCCCAGCATGACCGACAACCGAGGCGGCGGCAATCAGGGTGAACCGAGCCGATTGGCCCGCTCGAGGCGGTTGAGTACCGCAGTCCACTCTCTTGATGCGCGCTGGCGCGCAAGCGGACCCGAGGCCGGGTCGAATGTGACCAGCGGGCCGAATGCCTTCTGCAGAAAGAATGCCGCCGTCTGGCGGATCGCCAGATGGTCGCTGCGCAGGCCGGCAACCATCCGATCGGCGTCGGCGCGGGTCAAGCGAGTGCCGGTGCGGGCGGATCGCAGCCAGCTCAGAACATTTCGCACCATCTGGGGATCACCCGTTTGCCGTGCGAGCGCGCGGAGCGCCAGAAGCACGCGGGGATCGTTGGGGTGGCAGGAGACGAGCCAATTGAGGGCCAGCAGGCGAACCTTGGCATCACGTGCGGCCAGGGCCTGGCCCAGCGTCTGGTCCGTGTCGATGGCCAGGGACCATTGGGCGGCGATCAGCCGAGCGGGGTGGTCGTCGGTTCGCCAAATGCGATTCAGGTCCGCCCTCACATCCCGGCTGATGAGCAATTCTTGGCGCATTGCGGCGGGCACTTTCGAGCCGGCTTCCGGACGCGTAAACCAGCCGGTGTTCGACTCGATGGGCGTTGATTGGCCGAGCCCGCCATCGGCTAACACAACCTGACGACCGGCAGCAACCTCGACACCGGCCACGAAGACCCGGCCGCGGCGCACGATCAATTGGGATTCACGGGCGGTCCCAGCCCGGCCGCTCGACGACGACTGTCCGGCAAGCGGCGATTGGCGGGCAAACACCGTGCAGCCAATGGCCGTATCCGCCTCCATCGGCTGGATGATCCAGCTCGACGCGCCGACCCGCAAATCGACCTGTTGATCCGGGGGCAGTTCGGAAACCGCGAACTGGCCACGGGTCACGTCGACTTCGATCGCGTCGGAACGGCCGTCGACATGAACTTCCGTATCGGCTGCCAGAACGATTCGGCCATGGTTCGTTTTGGCCATGGCCCAGCTTCCGGGTAGCGTTGCGTAGCTGGCGGCCGCCCCGCGATGCGTGTCGGCAAGGGGACCGTGCCAGGGCTGGCGGGCCTCATGGCGGGCGACCAGCAAGCCTTCAATTTTTTCCCAGTCCATGACCAGCGTGCCATCGGTCGATTCCGGCGGGCTGTCGGTCGCCACGGTCGGAGGACGGCGCACAGGACGCCTTGGTGCGGGCCGCCGATCAGGTCGTGGGGCCGGACGCGAGGGCGTGTCGTCATCGACCAGATCGAACGGCTCGACCGGCAATCGCGGCTCTGGCGAACCGGACTCCATCGCGTCGGAGGCCGGCAAGTCGCCCGCAGGGCCGGGCGGCGGTGGAGATGGGCGCGGGACGACCGGCGGCGGTTGAAAGCGGTCGCCGTCGACGGGAGTCGCAACCTCGTCAGGCAGGCCATCGCCCCCGGCGCGGATCCGGCTCAGGATCATCATCGCGCTGATGCCCAGGCCCAGGCCGATCAGGACGGTTGCCGCGTAAACGACCCACTTCCGTGTCCGCCGCCGTCGTCCTCGGCGAACACGCTTGACCGGTGTAACGACAGGCAGGTCCGCCGGGGTGGGGCCAGCCGCAGGTCGTAGTCGGTCTGCGGAATCCGGAGCCGCTGCGACCGGGCTCGTCATCGTGGCCGTCCCCTGGCCGTTCTCGCCAGTTGCCGTGGGTGGTTCCGAATCACGGTCCGGGAACAGGGCCTGCAGGCGTTGGGTTACCGCTGCGGATGGCTGGTCGGCGAGCGGCCCGGCGGAGGCAGGCTCGCAATGCAAAAAGCGATAAGTGCTCACGAATTCGCGCAGGAGCTGAGGAGCATTCCAGCAATCCCGTTCGACTCGAGCGGATTCCTTGGGTTCCAAGGTGCCTTCCAGAAAGGCGGCCATGGTTTCCGCCGGCAAGCTGTTTGATTCAACCGGCGTGAACGGCAGGTCGGTGTCGACGGCGGCCAGTTGCAGCCGTTGCCAGGCCGATTGCCATTCCGGACTTTCGAGCCGGCGGCGCGCAGCGGCGGTCTCGGAAGCGGACAGGTGTCCCTCCAGAAATCGCATCAAGTAGATTAACGACCCTCGCGGTTCACGCATGGTGCGACCCAGCTCGCTCTCGCCCGCAGCTCGACTTCGGAGTCATCTTGAAAACAGCCCCAGTTCAGTTCTTCTCGACGGACGGCGATCCATCCGCCTCCATCAGTTTTCTTAAACGCAGTTGTGCACGACGTAGTTTGGGGCCCACCGTATTGATCGAGATTCCCAACTCGCGGCTGATATCCGCATAGCTATAGCCGTCGAAGAAGAATCGTTGCAGAACCGACCGGTCCCCGTCGCTCAGTTGCTGCAGCATCTCCCGCAGGCGATCGCGATCTTCCGTTTGCACGACCGCCGCCAGGATGTCTTCCGATCCGCCGGCTTCGAGGTCTGGTGAGGGGAGTTCTTCCAACCTCTGATTGCCATGCGCTTGCCGTTCGATTCTTCGCTGCATCCATTTTAGGCATCGTCGACGGGAAATCACGGCGAGCCACGTGGTCAGGCTGCTGCGGCCCTCGAAGCGACGCAAGCTCGCACAATCATTCTCGACCAGCGAGGCGAAGATCTCGGCACACACATCTTCGATCTCCGACCGGTCCAGACGGCGATTGAATTCCATGGCGGTCCGCGCAACCCGCGCGTAGACCAGCCCCTGAAATCGCTGCACGAATTCAGACCAGGCATTCCGATCGCGGGCCAGCAGCGCTGCGATCAAATGCCGTTCCTCGTCGTGGTGTACCAAATCCGCCACCCTTGCTCTGACCGCACGTCGCTTTCCCGCCAGGTCGGGGAATTATGGTGCGGGTCGTATCCGGTTCTCGTCGTTTGCTGAGCGTCGCGTTTGTGGCCCGTGGGACGTCCTCTAACCCGCCTCCATCATTGCGGAAGTTGCGTTTGGTACGTGTCGGCTGCAAGGACCTCTCCCGCCGCACTGGCAAGGGCCGTGTCACGACCCGGTTTCCCTCGCGCATGCACCGCACTTCCGGCAAAGCCGCCAGTCAAAGGTCGTCGTCCAGGACGTATTCGGTTGTCTTACGAGTCCACATTCGCCTGAGGGTGCGTATTGAATCGTTCCAGCGTACAGCGATCTTCCAGGGTTCACAATCTGGGAATCGCTCGCATTGTTCGGGAAGTTGGGCTCCGGCGGGCCCGCGCATGCGGAGTCCCCCTCCCTGGCCAGCAAGTGACAAGGGAGGGGGAACGACGCACAAACCGGCTCCGCAATGAACGGTCAGTGTCACACGTCGTCGAACTGCGAGCGAATTGCGTTGCTGGCCCGCCGTTGGGAATGGCGAACCCGCTCAACAGCTTCTTCGCAGATGTGGTGCAGGCGTCGAGCTAACTCGGGTTCGCCCAACCGGACGAGGACACGGATGCATTCCCTGCACCGCTGGTGAATTTCGGCGACGCAGTCATCCGACCGTTCTTCGATTACGTTCAGGCAACGGTGGGCGGCGCGGCGGGCTCCCTCGACGTCACCCGCCTCCAGCAGTTCATTGATGTGGCGGATACACCTGCGGGCCGTTTCGCCGTTGGCCGCGACGCACCGGTCGGCGATTCGGTTGACCGCTTCGGCACACCGTCGGGCAATGCGTTCGGGATCCGGTGTGTCGGGGGCATCGGTACTCTGCGCGACCGCCAGGTGGGGCCCGCTGAGAATCGCGAAGATGGCGACAGCCAGAAATCCAAGTCGTTGAATGGTCATGATTTGCCTCGAGTCCTTCAGTGGGTTTCAAACAAGAAGTCTTCACGTTGCGTGGGGAGTTGCGGTTCCCCGTGAGTCGCGGCTCATCAGTGGTAGTACCGTGCGGACTGGTTTTCGTGCAGGGCCGGAAAAAGAAAGTCGCAAGAAATTGTGAACCGATTGTCGCTCGGCCGGCGTGTCCCGTTCGGCGCGTAAGTGCCCGACCTGGTCGAGTGCCGGTCGTCACGTCTCGGCCAGGCGGGCTGGCCGCGTGATCGCGTTTTCCTGGCTTGAACGCGATTGCGCTGCCCTGAGGCGAGCGGCCGTCGAGGCGTCGCGTGAGTTGCCGTTCAATCTGCTTGACAGTTGGCGGGCGGGGCCAGAAGAGAGGGGCCTAAGGAAGCGGGGGCTGCAGCATGCCGAATCGGGACCAGGTTCCGGCCGGCCAGTAGTTGTAGTCGACGTTGCCGATGATGTCCCGCAAATGGATCGGCCCGAAGTGCCGGCTGTCTTTGGAAAGGTTGCGATTGTCGCCGAGCATGTACACATGATGTTCTGGTACCGTGGTTGCGACAGCTTCAGCATGCGCGGGTCGTTCGTCGTCGGTCTCGTACGCCACCAGGTAGCGTCCGCCGTCGTTGATTTCCTGCCAGACGTTTCCGGCGGGCTGACGACCCAGATGTTGGCGCAACTCCGTGGGAACCGGGGATCGTTCGAGTTGCTCGCCGTTGATCCACACTTGATCGTCGCGTAGCTCCACACGGTCACCAGCGACGGCAACCACTCGCTTCACAAAGACTTCGGCGCCCTTCGGTTCCGGATTGCGAAAGACGACCAATTCGCCGCGACGGGGGCGGTAGGGCCGGGCCAACAACTTCCGCACGAGAATCCGATCGCCGCGCTGAATCGTCGGGCTCATGCTTGCCGTGGGAATCACAAAAGCCTCATAGACGAGTCCACGCACGCCCGCCATGAGGCCCATCGGGTAGACCATGTGAATTGCAATAAGCAGCACGTAGACGGAGACCCGGTTATAGTCACGCAGGGCGATCCCGGATCGGTCGCGGGAGGCGATTTGCCAGGCATCAAAGGCTGCGTAAACGTAGATTCCCACGACCGTCAGCGCGGGCAGAAGAATGAACATCGTCAGAGTCCAACTCGAGCGGGGAAGCACGGCCGCCGCGATCATCCCCAGCGGCACGAGAATCCAGGCAAAGTAAAGCACCAGCCCCTTGGACATTCGCCCGCAGTAGATGTGCCCAACACCGGCAGAAAAAAAAGATAGCGCCAGCGCGATCCAAGGGACGCGCCGTGCCAACGTCTCATCGGCCATCGAGTGACCTCCTCAGTATCGAGTCGCCAAATAGCTGCTGGATGTAGCTACCGATGAAGTGCGACCGGCGTCCGTTCGCCATGCCCCAGGTTATGCGGTGGACAACGTGCGGTGCACAACGCCATGCGGCCTGGCCCGCCAGTCACCTAAAAAGAAACCAGCTTGGCAAAATGGGCCAGAAACAAAAACGGCAGGCAGCCTACGGCCAGCGCACTACCACAAAACGCCCATCTGGCGGCGGGTGAGTTTTCCATTCGGCAAACAAGCCGGCGCCGCCAATCGACAGGGAGCTCGGCCCCTTGCCGCTCGGCCGCCTGCATGATCTGGTCTGCCAAGGTTTCCGGGGGGCTGATCCGCCGCCTCGCTTCCAGCCATTCCCGATAGAGTTCGTCCGTCATCTCACCTCCTTCACGAGCGGGGCCAGCAGCGTCCGCAGGCGTCGCTTGGCGCGGTGGATGCGAGACTTGATCGTTCCCAGGGAAGTTGACTCGATGTTCGCGGCCTCAGCATACGAGAGCTGCTCGATCTCGACCAACATAAAGGCGGCCCGTTGTTCCATCGGCAATTCCGCCAGGGCTCGGTCCAGTTCTTGTGCGAATTCGCGTCGACTGAATTCATCGATCGTCGCGCTGTCCGGAAACATAGCCAATGCGTCATACGGCGTCGGCCCCTTCTTTTTGAGTTCATTAAGACTCCGGTTGCGAGCGATCGTATACAGCCATGTCGAGAAGGTGCCGCGTGCTTGTGAATAGGTCGACAGTTTGGTGAATGCGGCCAGGAAGACGTCTTGCACGACATCGCAAGCGTCCTCGTGATGATTGAGCAGCCCGTGAACGAACCGAAAGACAGGCTGCTGATACCGATTGACCAACACCCGGAATTCTTCCGTTTGGCCGGCGAGGACCCGATCAATCAATTCACGATCTTCGACTTCCACGTGATCTGATTCCCCGTCGCTGGGCTGCTGGTTCCGCCGTCTTCCTGGTTATACAGCCACGCGAAGAGAAAGTTCCCCCGGAAACGGATTTTTCGCCTGAAGGTGACCTGGACAGCGGTGCGATTCACTCGTTGGCAGCCGCAGCCGGCAAACCTCCGCTCAAAATCGGCGCGCCCGTCGGCGGGCGATGGACTGCCGGGCATGAATTCCCGATTCCGCATTCCGCAGGTCATGCTTTGCATGAGATTTTGCACTTCGCGACTTCCTTAGCCGCAATGCCGTTCAATCGGAGTTCGAGAGGCGTTAAGGCGCGCTATTCGAGAATGGCGTCGTAGACGAGCCCCTTCAACGCCAGCTCTGTGGCAGGCGAGTAGGGAACGACCTGTTCAAGCGTCACGACGGCCAATTCGTCTGCTGGAGAGACCCAGTAGTGGGTGCTGGCGGCGCCACCCCAACCGAACTCGCCACAGCGACTCGCCGGATCGCCTTCGGCAGGCTGCACACGGACGGAGAATCCCAGCCCGAATCCCAGCCCATCACGTTTGCCGTCGGGCATGCGGATCGAGTCGACCCGCTCCGGCAATTGGTTCGTTGTCATCAGCGCAATGGATTCGGAGGTGAGGACGCGGCGACCGTGCAACCGGCCGCCCGACGTAATCATGGCCAGGAACCGCAGGTAGTCCCCAGCGGTAGACACCAGTCCGCCACCTCCCGAGCAAAGCTGCGGCTGCTGCAAGAAGGCGCCGTTCAATGCATGCTGCTTGATACGTCTTAAGCCGCCTGTGTCGGCGTAGTAGATGGCGGCGAGCCGCCGGCCCGCGTCGGCTGGAACCGAAAACCCGGTATCCCGCATCTCCAAGGGCGCGAAAACGCGTTGCCGGAGAAAGACATCCAGGGGCGTCTGCGTGACTTTGGCAATGATGTGTCCCAAGACGTCGGTGGCAATGCTGTATGTCCATGCCTGGCCCGGATGATCGAGGAGCGGAAGACGAGCCAGTTTGTGGCACATGTCGGCGAGTGTCTGATCCGGATTCAGCAGGTCCGCCTGCCGGTAGACGTCATCCAAAGTTCGGTAGCGGCGGTCCGTCGGCGGGTCGCCCGGAATGCCGTAGCAGAGACCGGCGGTGTGCCGCAGCAGGTCGCGGACCGTCATCGGGCGCCTGGGGTCGACATTGCCTGCCTCGCGCCAGACCTGCATCTCGCCGAGCTCGGGAACATACCGAGCGACCGGCGCATCCAATTCGAGCTGCCCGGTTTCGCAAAGGCTCAGCGCGGCGACCGAAGTAATCGCCTTGGTCATGGAATAGACACGGAAGATGGTGTCTTTCCTCATCGGCACACGCGCTTCACGATCCTGGTAGCCATACGCCTCGAAGTGCACGATTCGGCCCCGCCGGGCCACGGCAACGACGGCCCCGGCCAGCTTGTCCTTGGCCAGCAGGCTTTCGACGGCGGCATCGATCCGCTGCAGCCGCGCCGCCGACATCCCGACCTCTTCCGGGCTCGCGTTCGGGAGTTCTTCGGCGCGGCGCATGGCGGCTGTCAACGGTTTGATGGGTGGAGCGGTGCGGCGTCTTGCGCCCGCGGCAGGTGTCCCGGCGGTCAGGGAATTCGGCTACTCGACGCGGCGTGTGAATAGCAGCAGCCGAAATTCCATCACTTGCTTGCCCGGCATGGAGAGTGCTTTCAGGGTCATGCCTTGCTGGCCGGCCTGGAGCCGGATCGCACCTAGCGGCAAGGTGGTGAAGTCCTTGACGTAGGACTCGGCCCGCGGGACGCGATCATGCTCGCCACCCCGCGGCGGCACATCATGCGGCTTCGAAATCGTGCCCCGCAACGAACTTGATCCAATACGAAGTTCGATCTCGGAGCCCACGTCGGCGGCGGGACACGCGTAGTGCAGCTCGACGTCGTACAGCCCGTCGGCGGCAACTTCCACCGGCCACGTGATCGTGTCGTCGGTGCTCGTCCAATTGGTGAAGTATGAGCAGTTGGGAAACCGATTGGACCGCTTGATGTTGCCGTGGGCTGTCCCGTCGCGAGCGGGCACCTGCGTGTAGCGGTACCTCGTGTGACCCAGCGGAAACGGCCGCTTGTCCTCCTTCAGTTCCGGCAAGAGTTCGGTCTTCCAAGCGTTGACCGCAGTGCGAAGTCTGGCCACGACCTCGGGGTGGGCCGCCGCGATGTCCCGGCGTTGGCCGGGGTCCCGGGCCATGTCAAACAGCTTGCCCTGATGATCCAGCCGATGCTGTTGCGTACGAACGCTGACGCGGCCGCGCCAATGCGAGAAGATTTGCCGATCCGGCCAATCCTGTCCAGTCTCCAACAGTAACCGTTTGAGGCTGACGCCATCCAGCGGCTTGGTGCTCACGACCGGGATGCCGGCCAGGTCGGCCAGTGTCGGCAAGAGGTCGATTGCCGCCGAGATGGGCTGCACCTTCCGCCCGGCAGGGATGTTGCCGGGCCAACGGGCGAGCAGCGGTGAACGGACCCCTCCTTCATCCGTCGAGCCTTTGCGGCCTTTCATGTCGCCGTTCCAGCGAACGCCGTTGGGCCCGTTGTCGCAGAAATAGATGACGATCGTGTCGTCGGCCAGATCAAGCTCGTCGAGCTTCGCGACAATGCGTCCGACGTTCCAATCGATATTCTCACACATGGCCAAGGCCGCACGAATATGGGGCAGGTTCTCGCGGTCCGGATCGCGGTTGTGCATCGTCAAGGTCTTGTGCTCAAATCGTTTCCACCACCGCTCCGGGACCTGCATCGGCGAGTGCGGTGTATTGAAAGGCAGATAGACGAAAAACGGATCGTCCCGATGGGCCTCCATGAACGCCAGTGCACGATTCGTGAAATCGTCAATGACGAAACCGCTGCCGCGCACGATCTTGCCGTTGTGGTCCAGCGGGGGACTGACGTAATCGCCCCAGTGGCCGGAACAAAACCCGTAGAATTCCGCAAACCCGCGTCCATTCGGATGGTAGGGGTACTGCATGCCGTTGTGCCATTTGCCGAAGGCCGCCGTGGCATAGCCGGCTGCGGCAAACGTGTCGCCAATCGTCCGCTCGTCGAGATCCATCCGCTCGCCGCCCGCCGACGTGCTGTAAACGCCGCTCCGCGGATGGTAGCGCCCGGTGAGGAACTCGGCGCGAGTCGGCGAACAAACCGGGCAGACGAAAAATCGTTCGAACTGCGCCCCTTGCTCAGCGAGTTGATCGATGTTCGGTGTATGCAGGTTCCGGTTGCCGTTCAGGCTGAGGTCGCCCCAGCCCTGGTCGTCCGTCAGAATCACCACCACATTCGGCTGGTCCGCCGGACGGGCAGCCGCCGCCGGATCGGCGGTCGCCAGCAGCGTCAGGGCGAGTGACAGTGGCAGCAAGGAGTTCAGCTCGTGCATGGCGTTTGCCCGGAAGCGGAGGGGTTGGGAGAAATGGAATCCGAGTCGAGTTACCGCGATTGCCAAACCGGGAGCCACAAGGTTGTCGCCGGTGATTCTGTTTGCCGGTGGGGTCCGCGACGGGGCCGTTACTGGCTCTCTTCCGTTGTCTGCGCATCCTTCGTGCCCGCTCGCCGGGCTGCGCCGTAGACGAGTCCGACTTGCTTTCGCTTGCAGTATGCTTCGCCCGCGGCGACGACCATGCAGAGGCCGCCGTAAAACAGCAGTGCGTAAAGAACTCCGTCACCGATCTGATCTGACGTGTCGGGCGGAAACAGGGTCGCTTTGAGCAACACCCCTAACTGCACGTTGCGGACGACACACTCCATCCCGATCGTGAATCGATCGTTGATGGACAACCGCAGTATACTCCCAATGCCGATGCACAGCCAAAGGCAGGCGAGCGAAAACAGGAGCAATGCCAGGGGAGGCCGCCAACCGAACTGAGCTGCTCGGATATGGCCGCTGCCGATGGCGGCAACAATGAAGATCACCAAAATCACCATACTGACTCGGATGACATTCCTGGCGATTGTTGCATGGCGATCGACGGCGAACCGCCGCACGACCATGCCGGCCAGTAACGGGAGAATCATACAGGCCAGGATCTCGATCAGGATGGACTGTGTCGGCATCCGGAAGGTGTCGGGAAGATCGGTTCGGCCGACCACGCGCAGGACGATCGACGTGGTGATCAGGCAGGTGAGTGAGGCGACTGCAGTCGCGGAAACCGAGAGGGCAACATTACCATTCCCCATGTAGGTGATGATATTCGAAAACAGGCCCCCGGGGAGGGCGGCGATCAAGAGCAGCCCGACGGTGATGCCGGGTGGCAGGTGGAGCAGGCGGGCGAGACCCAGTGCGACCAGCGGAGAGATCACCACCTGCACCAGGAACATCAAGATCATGGCTTGCGGGACGCGAGCGACCTTGATGAAGTCCAGCGGCGTCAGGGTGGCACCCATCCCGAACATTGCCGTGGTCAGGAGCCCCACGGAGAGCAGGTACTCGACGTCCGCATATGCCATTCGAAAAACTCACCTGGTGATGGGCCCGCCCCGTCGCGCGGGCCCTCGACGTGACGAGGAAAACCGTCCCTCCGCGCTATCACGGCGCAGCGCTGCCCGGCATGGCGCGGCTGCCCTCGGTATCCACCGTCAAGGCGCGGCGCGCGCGGTCAGGCGCGCGGTCAGGCGCGCGATTCTGGACATTGACATCGGGCCGCTCAGCCTAGACAATAGCCGATCAATTGTCACGACGTCAGGATGGGGGTGCGAGCCGCAGTTCGCCCCAGTGTTGAGCTGGCAAAGTGTTAAGCTGGCAAGGAGGGCGCCAGCATCTCAGGACATTCGTGGAAAGAGAATTGATGACGTCCGCTCACCAGACCGATGAACCCGCTGGCGGATTTCAATTGAAGTTTCACCCACGGATGTTGGGGACCGCCTCGCCCGTTTTTCCGGGTTTCGAGATCGACATTTCGGATCGTGTGAGCGACTCGGACAAGCCGGACGCCGTCTGGCATCGTGAACGGGCCAAGAGGATGATCAAGGCCCACCCTGAGATCAAGGAGCTGTTCGGAAACACGCCCTCGACGGCCCTCTGGTGCCTCCTCTTCGCGACGATGCAAATCGTGCTGGCGATCGCCGTATCCCAGGTTTCCATCTGGTGGGGGCTGCTGGTCGCCTACGTGTTCGGTTCCTGGATCAACATCAACTTGTTCATGTTGGCCCACGAAGCGAACCACAACCTGGTCTTCAAGAAGACGATATGGAATCGCTGGCTGTTCACGCTGACGACGATTCCGATGTTCATGTCCGGGCACCATACGTGGTGGGTCGAGCACCATGTTCATCACAATGACTTGGGTGCCAAGAAGGATTTTATCAAGCGCCGCAGGAGCGTCCTGCTGCTCACCAAGCAGCGGGTGCTGGTCTTTACCAAGGGGTGGATTCACACGCTGTTCTCTTGGTTTTCGACGCCCCTCTTTCAGCCGTATTCCCTGGTGATGCTGACCACCCAGGCAGCCCGGTCCTGCCTGGGGCTGTTGGTCTATCTTTGCGAGCTGCCCTTTCGCCGCAAGCTTGAACCCAGCAATCGGGCGGTCGCCATCCTTGCCGATGCACATCTTGTCAGTGGCTACGAACGCTATGGCATTAAGGGATGGGCCGTCGTCTACCCGCTGCTGAGCCTCTCGGTCACCGTCGCCATTGTGCTCGTCGGAGACTGGAAGTCGGCCGTCTACCTGTTGTTTAGCCAGGTCTTCATGACGGGCTTTCTTCATCCGACCATGTTCGGCATGATCTTGAGCAACTCGCACTTTCACGGGCATAGCAACTATCAGCCGTCCGCCTCCTACTACGGATGGTACAACCGGCTGACGTTCAATTTTGGGCTTCATACCGAGCATCATGATATTGCCGGAATCCCTTGGAGCCGGTTGCCGCAACTGCGGAAGATTGCCCCCGAAGCGTACGACGATCTCGTCAAGACACGTTCGTACTACCTGCTGGCACTGCAATTCGTGTTTTGCAGCCGGGAGGGACTGGCCAAGAACTTCGGCAACGAGATTCAGCGAAATATCGAGATGCAGGCTGAATCAAGTGGCGAATCGGGGGAGGATGGGGCGAGCGAACCACTGTCTCACGATGCGGCGGTTGCGATCGATGTTCCGACCCCGGTCGGAATGGTCGGCTGTGAAAACAAAGTCCTGGGCTGAGGTCGCCCGCCGATTGCCGTGGCAGGTTGCTTGCTTTGCTACGAGGAAGTCCTGCGTTGCCGTACCGACCGGCTGCATCGTGGTGGATTGGTATTGAACGTGAACCGGGCGTTGGGCCGCCGACGCTGTCCCCCGCTGTCACGATCGTGCCGGCGAGCCGCAAACCGGACCCGGCCGAAGGCGTACCCCGCTTGCCGCGCTGGTGGCCGCGGCGATCTTGATTGCTCATCCCGGAGATACCGATCGGTGACCTATTCGTTTGACCAGAAGGCGATTATCGTCACCGGTGCGGCCGGCGGACTCGGCGCGGAACTCGCCACGCAGTTGGCGGCCCAAGGCGGCAGGCTGGGGTTGGTTTCCCGCCGGGAAGATCGATTGCGTGAGTTGACCGAGCGGATCAAGGTGGCAGGCGGCGAGGCCCATTTTGCCCTGGCGGATGTCAGCGACCGGGGGCAGGTCAGCGGTGCAATCGAACAGCTGCGGGACCGGCTGGGGCAGGTGGATATGCTGATCGCCAACGCCGGGGTCGGTGACCCGGATTCGCTTGCGCCGTTCGCCACGGATACATTCGAGCGACTGATGCGGGTCAACTGGTTTGGACTGATCTATGCGATTGAATCCGTCTTGCCGGAGATGATGGAACGGGGTGACGGATATCTTGTCGCCGTCTCCAGCCTCCGCGCCTATCGAGGGCTGCCCGGATTTGCCGGGTATGGGGCGAGCAAGGCGGCGATCAACAAGTTCATGGAAGGGCTGCGCGTCGAACTGAGCGAGCAGGGAATCGACGTGACCACGCTCTGTCCCGGATTCATCCGCACGGCGATGACCGAGGGAAAAGACTTTCCCAAACCCTGGATGATGGAACCGGAAGTCGCAGCCCGACGAATGATCCGGGCGCTGACTCGGAAACGCAAAGTCTACAATTTTCCTTGGCAGCTAACCGTCATGACGCGGTTGGGCCAGGTCATGCCGGATTGGGTCATCCGCCGCATGGCACCCAGAGATCGAAGCGGAACCTGACGCACAGGCGGCGAGATTCCGTACGTACGTCGTACCGCAGGTCATGCTCTGCATGACGCTTCTTGCTTCGCTTCGGGTCGGCATTCCGCGCGGCGTCTCGCGATCTTCCTGCCGCGTTTTCGGCATGCACAGCATGCCCTACGATTGCGGGTGCATTTCTTCCAGCACTTTCTCTTCCAGCCCTACCGTAGGTCATGCTCTGCATGACAATTCCTTGCTTCCAGCCACCCACAACGCACCACCCACAACCGCCTGCACGACCCGCCGCTGAAATGCGCGAACCATCGGCGAACCGTACCTACCTGCGAATTGCCCGCTCGAGCCGCTCCATTGCGTCCGAGGTGATCGCTTCCGCCCGCTCGGCCGAAAACAGCGGCCAGGCGTAAAGAAAATTCCATCTGAGCACGCCCTCGAACGTCGTCGCGGTGCATGCGCAGTCACCCAGTGCGCCGGGTGCGACGGCAAACTGCAGCGAGCGGAGCGTCAGCGGATGGTAGTCGCTGGGCAGGTCGATGCGGCCGAGGTTGGTAAGTCCAGTCGTCGTTGGAGTCCGCCGCTGCCAATGGCGGCCCAGCTCGCGCGGCTCCAGCCGGTCTCCACGCAATACCCGGTAGAGGCCGGGCAGCATGCCGATCAAGACGGCCGGCACGTTCTGAGCCACCTGCGACTTGATGCTGGTTCGAACGTTGCGGGCCAGGCCCCAGAATGCGTCTTCGGCATGCACTCGACCGCGATAAAAGGCCATCGATGCGAACATACCCACATCGTCGCCGACGCGCGGTTCGATGTAGTCGCGCATGTTGACCGGCGTGCGATGTTTAACGCTGATGGCGTCGGTTGTCGAGCGATCGTGGACCACGGCCAGGATCGATGCCGCGGACAGCGCGCCGTGCACGGTCGTCTGGTGCGTGCGGGCAACGGCTGCCAGTTGCCCGAGCAGTTCGGCGTCCAGAACCCGGCAGATGAGATGCGTGCGACGCTCGTCGAGCGGAGCGGGACGATCCGCGGCAGGACGGGCCGGCGGGCCCCAACGGAGGTCGTCCGCCATCATTCGCGCAACGAGTTTGGCTTGATTCCAGGTACCGCGCAGCCCGCGTGCGGCGGCAGGAAGCCGATGGTCGATCGGGACCTCCGACTGCAGCAACGGACTTTCATCCCTGGTTTGGCCGGAGGTTGCCCGTAGGAGATCGCGCATCATCAGGACGCCGGACATCCCGTCGCCGATGGCATGATGAAAGGTGATTGCCAGGTGGTGCGACTGGGGAGAATGCCGAATCCACGTGCAGCGAGCCAGCGGGCCCCGCTCGGCGTCAATCGGCGCATTCAGTTCGCCGGCGACGACCGAGGGCACGTCGTCGGCGTCCGCATCGCGAACGGATAGCGGCAGGCGGGGCACGTTCGCCGTTGTAAACTGGGGAGCCGTTCCAGGGTTGACGATCCGGACGCGCAACAGCGGGTGGCGAGCCTGCAGACGATTTGTCGCCGCCGCCAGGCCGGCCTCATCCAGCGGTCCCTGGATACCGGCAAGCGTTGTCACATTCAGCGAACCGGCTTGGGCGAGCCGCCAAAAGACGTTCTCAAAGGGGCTCAGCCTGCGGCCGGCGAACACGCTGGCGTCCGCCTCTGGCGTATTCGGCGTAGGTGAATCGTCCAACATGACTCCCTTCAAGTGGATCGACGAACGAGCAACGCTCGTCCTATTTTTGCTTCTCGAATGCACGCCACCAGTCACCGATCCGCTCAATGGCCGTGTCGAACTTGACTTGCGGTTGCCATCCCAGCGCACCGGCAATCTTCTCTGTCCGAAAGCGATGTGACAGACCGACCAGAGAAACCGACTGGCGGGTAATCAGGGGTGAACGCTTGATCCGCAGCAGCCGGTAGCCTGACTCGAGAGCAGAAGCGATGCAATAGGCGTTCTTGAACGGGATCATCTTGCGAACCGGCTTGGCGCCCACCTCTTCGGACAACGCGTTGAAGTACTCACGCTGGCTAATGCAACCATCATTGCTGACGTTGAATGCTTCACCCGGAGCGGCCTCGTGCGTTCCGGCCAGCAGGACGGCATCGGCCACATTGGTCACATAGGTTAGCATGACTTCATTCGTTCCGTCACCAATCAGCTTCGCTTGGCCCCGTTTGAGCATGGTCAGCAGCTTGCCTAACCGGGCATGGTCGCGAGGTCCGTAGACCCATCCGGGGCGAATGACGGATACCTGCAGTTGGCCCCGGTTGTGGTATTCCATGGCCAACGATTCGCCCAGCAGCTTGCTGCGTCCATACGAATACCAGGTTGGCATGTCGTCCAATTCGAGCGGCCCCATGGTTTCGTCGACGGCCCCTTGGAGAATCAAGTCTTTACCGTAGACGGCCGTCGAACTGACGTGGACGGCACGTGGTACGCCAACGGTAACGGCCGCGTCGTAGAGGTTCTGCGCCCCCAGCACATTGGCCTGATAGAATTCGTCCCATTCACCCCAGTCGCCGACCTTCGCGGCCGTGTGCAGGATCAGGTCACAACCTTCCAGACCATCCTGAAGTGACGGCTTGTTGCACAGATCGCCATGGCGGATCTCGACTCCGAGTGCCTCCAGAGCCGATGTATCCCATCCGGGCTGCACCAGGGCGCGCACCTGAAAACCCTGCTCGACACAGGATTCGGCGACGTATCCACCGAGGAATCCGGTTGCTCCAGTTAAGAAAATCCGCATGATTCGACGGCCAGCTTTTCAAGTGGTGACGCCGGCCGCGCAATGGGCGGCCAAATGACGGGCATATCTAGAGTATAAAACATTGTTTATGGGCCTCTCCCCGGCACTGGCTATTCTGCAGAAAAGGGGAGCCGTTTAATTGCTACGATTGCTAGATTCGGCCTTTTCGTGAACCATGGAGGTGCCGGGGGCGGGCAGCGGCCGATGTTAGTTGTTCGGGTAGCCCGGTTCGCAGGGATCGGTGCCGACCCGGCCGTTTCATGAATCCGACGCGCATCGTCAAACCAGGCGGCCATGAGCAAAGAGAAATCCAACGCCGCGAACCGAAGTGGCGTCACCGGGAAGATGAACGCCTACCCGTTGTGGAGCCCCCGCTTTTGGCACGGTATGCGGGCCGGTGCCTACTTCAAGCTGATGCTTCACCACGGTTGCCACGTGCATCCGCTGCGAATCCCGATGGCCGCAATCCTGGTGCCCGTGACATGCGGCAACTCCGTGATGGGGGCGCTCCAATCCCTCCTCTATCGAAAGAAGATCGAGAATACCGAGTTGGTCGAGCCGCCGATCTTCATTCTCGGACATTGGCGGAGCGGCACGACGATGTTGCACGAGCTGATGATTCGTGATGAGCGACTTAGCTTTTCGACGACGTACGAGTGTTTCGCGCCCGACCACTTTCTGCTCACCGGCGCCGTCACGCCACGATTGCTCTGGTTTCTCTTGCCGTCGAAGCGGCCGCAGGACAACATGCCGGCCGGTTTCGATCGGCCTCAGGAAGACGAGTTTGCCCTCATTTCGATGGGAGCACCCACGCCTTACATGAGAATGGCGTTCCCCAATGACCCCGCACCGTACCAGGCGACCCTGGACATGAACGGGATCGACGACAAGGACCTGCACGCGTTCAAGGAAGCGATGACGCTGTTCCTGAAGACGCTGACCTTCAAGAAACAGAAGCGGCTCGTTCTCAAGTCGCCGCCCCACACCGGCCGGATCGGCCTGCTGGCCCAGATGTTCCCTGGGGCAAAATTCATCCACCTGGTAAGAGATCCCTATGCCCTGTATTCGTCGGCGATGCGCTTGTGGCATGCGATGGACGAAACGCAGGGCTTCCAGCTTCCCAAGTTCGATGGGCTCGAAGAGTACGTTTTCTCGACCTTCACGCGAATGTACGAAGGGTTTGAACGGGGTCGCGAGTCGGTGGACCCGGAGAATATATGCGACGTGCGCTACGAAGAACTTGCCCAGAATCCGGTCAGCGTCGTCGAATCCGTCTACAACAAGCTGCAGCTCGGCGATTTCGAAGTGGCGAGGCCGGCGATCGAGGCGCATGTCGCAACCCTGCGCGACTACAAGCCCAACAAGCACCAGCTTGACGATGAACTGATGGCGCGGATTCGCCAGCGCTGGGCTCCGTATTTCGAGAAATACGGCTACTGATCCCATAGGCTCGGTATTGAGCGCATGCCATGGCACCGTGAGGTTGGTTCGCACTCTGCGCGGGAGCCGGATCGCCTCCTGCACGGCACGACCTCCGTTCGGTAGCCAACGTCGTCAGGCAGTGGTTCCCGTCCGCCCTGCTCTCCGCTTCCCGGACGAACCCCGGACGATAACGGCCTGCACGCCCAATCGGCCGTTGATTGATCCGGACCGGCACCCGCTTCGCTTGCCCTGCGCGCGTCGGCCTGCGAACATGGGCACGTGGATCCCGCAGCGGGGATCGTTCCGCCACACCAGAATCGGCCGCCAGAGCGGGCCTCCGCGCGACACGGATGGGGCGACGCGGCCGGGAAAGCCGAGCTTCTCGTGAATCGAATGAAGAACGTCCGTTGCCCGTCCGTCACCCTGGTCGGGCGACAGGAAACCATGTCCGCACGGCGCTTGCTGGCCGGCCTCGTGGCCATGACCGCTGCCTTCTCCTGCCTGCCGGCCTCGGCGGACGACGTTGATCTGGGCGGTGTTACGGAGCAGCACGTGATGGTGCCGATGCGCGACGGTGTCCGCTTGTCGGTGTACCTCTACTTTCCTCCTGTCACGGACGACGCTTCCGAACGGCGATGGCCGGCGTTGCTCGAGCAGCGATACGCCAACGCCCGATCGCCACGGACCCGGCAGGAATTTGCCAGGCTTGCGTCCCACGGTTATGTGGTCGCCTTGCAGAATTTTCGCGGCACCCAGAAGTCCGAGGGGCGATACGTGGGGTACCGGGCCCTTGGCTGGGGCGAGCAGCAGGATGGCTATGATACGGTCGAGTGGCTGGCGAAGCAGGATTGGTGTACAGGGCAGGTCGGCACCTTCGGGAGTTCGCAGGCCGGCTTTGCACAGAACTTCCTGGCTGTTACCCGACCGCCTCATCTTGTTTGCCAGTACATGATCGATACCGGGCTGAGTTTGTTTCACGAAGGTTATCGCATCGGTGGAACGACGCGCCCCGAACGTTTCAAACGGATGGCGGACGTCTGTCGCGATCCGGCCGACAACGGACGCTTGTTGCGAGAGTGGTTCGACCATCCTACGTACGATGCCTACTGGGCCGACGAGGACTGTTCGTTGCATTTCGACAAAATGAATGTTCCCTGCTTCACCGTTGGGAGCTGGTACGACTTCATGTGCCAGGGGTCGGTGGAGAGCTATATCGGTCGACAGCACCGGGGCGGACCGGCGTCTCGAGGGCAGCAACAACTCTTGATCGGTCCCTGGCTCCACGGTCGATTCAACAAGGGACGGCGCACCGGTGAACTGACTTACCCGGAAAACGCGGCCTTCGACATGCTGACGCACATGGCCAACTGGTTCGATCGCCACCTGAAGAACAGGTCCGGCAAGAAGGACCCGGAGCCGGCTGTGCGCTACTATGTTATGGGCGCCGTCGACGAACCGGATGCTCCGGGCAATGTGTGGCGCCATGCGGCGGACTGGCCGATCGCCAGTGAGCCGACGTCGTACTATCTTCAGGCAGGCGGCAAACTGGCGACGGAGTTTTCCCCAGGTGATTGGACGGCGTTTCGCTCGGATCCCAACCAGCCCGCGTCGCTGCCCGGACGCTCCTTTCCGGGAGCTCGCGACGCACGGGCCTTCGAGCAGCAAGCGGAGGTTCGCACGTTTACGACCGAGCCGCTGGAGGAGCCGGTCGAGTGGACGGGGAAGGTCGAGGCCGAACTTTACGTTTCGTCCTCTGCGAAAGACACGGATTTCATCGTGCGGGTCAGTGATGTTTATCCGGATGGGCGTTCTATCCTCTTGATCGACTACGTGCGCCGGGCGCGGTACCGCGAGGGCTTCGACAAGGAAGTGATGATGGAGCCGGAGCGGATCTATCAAGTCGCATTTCAGGTTGGATGGCTCAGCCAGATCTTCAATCGTGGCCATCGCATCCGAGTCACTGTGGCCAGCACCGGGGCACCGTTTTACGAGCCGAACCCCAATACAGGGCGCCCGCTGACAATTGAACCGCCCGGCGACGCGGTGGTTGCCAAGAACCGCGTGCATCATTCCGCGTCGCACCGTTCCCGCGTCGTCGCTCCGTTGATTGTGACGCCGCCATAACCATGGAAGTCACGGACGCGCGTCGTCGATGCCGAATGATGCCTCTTGAGGTGCGGCGGCCGGCAGCGCGTTATTCACGTCATGACATACGCGCCGAGGCAACCATGCGTGCCGCGCAGGTCGCCGCTCGGTGGACGACAGGCGGTTGCTGCCCGGCTACAATGGGACGACTCACAACCCTGATTCTCAACGCGGCGCCGCGCGCCGATGGCCCTCCCCACACCCAGCAGGTTGATGCTATGAATCGTACGAAGCTGAGCGCCCTGGCACGCGCCTCTTTCTGGTCCCTAGTCGTACTACTCGCAAGTGGCCATGCGCTGGTTCGAGCGGACGACGGGCGGGCGTCGCTGGCCGGTACGAAGCCCAATATCATTGTCGTCATGACCGACGACCAGGGGTACGGTCCGGTCGGCGAGCACGGGCATCCTTGGATTCGCACGCCCCACCTGGATGAACTCTATCGGACCAGCATGCGGTTCACGCGGTTTCTGGTGAGCCCGACCTGTGCGCCGACCCGCTCTGCGCTAATGACCGGTCGCCACCCCATGCGAAACGGTGTGACGCATACGATCTTGGAACGCGAGCGGATGACCCTGGATGCGGTGACGCTGCCCCAGGTTCTCAAGTCAGCCGGTTACGCAACCGCCATGTTCGGCAAGTGGCACCTGGGGGATGAAGAGGCATACCAGCCGCATCGGCGCGGCTTTGACGAGACGTTTATTCATGGTGCCGGCGGCATCGGACAGGCCTACGATTGCAGTTGTGCCGATGCGCCCGGAAATAAGTACTTCGATCCCGTGATCCGGCACAATGGGTCGTTCGTCAAGACGCGTGGATTCTGCACGGATGTGTTCTTCTCGGCGGCGCTCGGCTGGATCAAGCAGGCGCGGCAATCCGAGGCGCCGTTCTTCGCCTACATTGCCACCAATGCACCACACGGACCGTTCATTGCGCCCCCGAAGAATACCGGGCGATTTACGGATTTGGGGTTCGGCAAGGCCCAGGCCGGCTTTTACGGCATGATCGAGAACATTGACGAGAACATGGGCCGCTTGCTGGAGAAGCTTGACGAGTGGCAGCTTTTCGATAACACCGTCGTGATCTTCATGTCAGACAACGGGATGACCGGGGCTGGTTCCGGACGCTTGGGCAGGCCGCTGGGGAGGACGGCCGACAACCGGCCATTGCTGCCGTACAACGCCGGGATGAAAGGGCTCAAAGGCAGCGCGGATGAGGGAGGTGTGCGAGTGCCTTTCTTCGTCCGCTGGGACGGTCGCATCAAAGCCGGGCAAGAGATCGACCGCATCGCCGCTCACATCGACCTCTTTCCTACGCTCGTCGGGCTGGCGGGCGCCGACGAACCTGCAGGCCAGGTGGAAGGTCGCAGCCTGTTGCCGCTGATCGAAGCCCCCGACACCGAGTGGGAGGATCGATACCTGTACACCCACAAGGGACGCTGGAAAACGGGCGCCAACCCGGATGATTTTCAATGGCAAGGGTGCGCCGTGCGGAACCAGAGATTTCGCTTCGTCGACGGCATTGCCCTGTACGACATGCAGGAGGATCCCGGTCAAACGACCAATGTCATCAAGGACCACCCCGATGTGGTCTCCGCAATGCGATCCGCCTACGATGCCTGGTGGAAGGCGACTCGACCCCTGATGGTCAACGAGGATGCGCCCATGTCGCCAACCCGGCCGTTTCATGTGCTGTATGAGAAGCAAGTCGAATCGACGGGGATTCCGGCGTGGAAACCGCCGCGACTGTAGTCACCGGCCCGGGGCTGGCAGGTGACAGGCCGGTCAATGGTGGGCCGGCCAATGGTGGAATAGGCTGGCCGGTCACCGGCGGACCGTGCGCACTGCAACGCGTGCGCTTTCCTGAGACGGGGCCGCGGCGCGGGGCCGGTGTCCCCCGGGCTCTGCCGTGTTACTCGTCTCTACCCCTTCCTTCGGCGAGGTACATCATGGCCCCGCAACTGGGGCAAAAGACAGCTCGAGAGAGATACAGCAGGTTCATCATCTGGGTCGTCAACGTCTGGTAGCAACCTCCGCAAACGTCGCCTTCGACTTTCGCCAGTGCGTCTTCTCCGCGTGCCTTGGCCATCCGCTCATAATCTGCCTTGATGTCGGCCGGGAGGTTCTTTTCCGCCTCGACGAGTTCCGCTTGGACGCGCTGCAACTCGGAATTCAGCATATCCTGCTCGCCTTCGACCCGGCTGCGGATCTTGGCAGTCTCGTCTTGAACCGTCGCCAGCGATTCGTTGGTGGCCTGCAAGGCGGAATTCAGTTCGTCGATTTTTTCCAGCGCCTCGAATACTTCGTCCTGCATGACGAGATTGGCTTGTTCGTCCGCGGCGATCTGGTCCTTGAAGGCTTGGAATTCGACGTTGCTGTTGGCGCTGTTCAACTTACCACGGAGGTCCTCGATACGGTCTTCCCGGCTCTTGAGCAGCAACTGTTTCTCATCCGCCGTGACACGTGCCCGTTGGAGTGCCTCTTTGGCCTGCTGGACTTCCGCCTCCAGTTTGCGAACACTGGCTTCACCGGCCTTGATCTGTCGTGGTCCTCGTTCGAGCCGCGAGCGGAGGTCGGCAAGTTGGCGGTGGATTCGGTGCAGTTCGCGCAGTGCTTCCGCGGTTACGGTCATCAGGTTGAGTACTCCAGGTTGGTTTGATTCTTGCGTTGTGACAGTCGCGCACGGTGCGCGGATGTTTTGGAAGGGAGCAGCGGGGACGTATCGGATGTCGGCGCGTTCGCCGCCCGGCTGTGGGTCGGCCGCGAGCGAGTCCTCGGGGAACGATTCGTGGCGGGCCGCGGTGGGATTGTGGAAACGAAAAAAGCCGCTGACATGCATGCCAGCGGCTTGGTGAGTTGGCCAGGGTTGGCGCCTCCATTGAGGCGCGAACCGCGAGGCGTCTGTGTCGCGTTAGCCTGCGGCCTTCTGCTCCATGGGACAGGGGGCTTCGCCGGCACCAAGTTCATCGCCGCTGGGCATGAAGCCGGCCAGATGGTCCGACCGGACAGGATGCTGAAGCTTGCGAATCGCCTTGGCTTCGATCTGGCGGACCCGTTCGCGGGTGACTTTGAAAATACGCCCAACCTCTTCGAGGGTGTACGTGTATCCGTCACCCAGCCCGTACCGCAGGCGGACGATTTCCCGTTCGCGGAACGTGAGCGTGCGGAGCAGCGTCTCGATTTTCTCGCGGAGGATGCCATTGTTGGCGTTCTTGATGGGGTTGTCGCAGTGCGAATCCTCGATGAATTCGCCAAAACTGCAATCGTCTCCGTCGCCGACGGGTCGATCCAGGCTGACCGGGTGACGACCGATGTCGAGGACCCGTTTCACCTCTTCCAGTTCGACGCCGCTGCGGCGAGAAACCTCTTCCATGGTCGGTTCGCGACGAATCTCCTGTTGCAGCTTCTTCTGAATATTGCGCAACTTGGACAGTACGTCAATCATATGCACCGGAAGCCGGATGGTTCGTGCCTGGTCGGCGATGGCCCGCGTGATGGCCTGGCGGATCCACCAGGTGGCGTACGTCGAGAATTTGAAGCCGCGGCGATACTCGTACTTGTCGACCGCTCGCATCAGCCCGGTGTTCCCTTCCTGGATCAAGTCCAGGAAGCTCAACCCCCGATTGCGGTACTTCTTGGCAATCGAGACGACCAGCCGGAGATTTCCGCTGGAGAGCTGCCGCTTGGCCAGTTCGTACTCCATGTATTGCTTTTCGACCGCTTCGGCCCGTCGCTTCAAGCCGCGGGGGCTCTCCTGTGTCTGCACCATCATGTTCCGCAGTTCACGGCGCAGATTGGCACACTCGTCACGAAACATCGGATCGTCCTTGAGTTTTGCCAGGCGTTCCCGCGTCTGGTGCATGCGGTCCGAGATCGCCGCGATCTGCTTCATCAAGGGGTGCACCCGGCGTGAACGGAGGCTCAACTCCTCCACCAACTGCAGGCACTTGCGCCGCCGGCGGAGGAAACGCTCGCGAATGGCCAGACGTTCCGGACGCGTTGTCGACTTGCGAATCAGGATCTGAAAGTCGGCCTTGTTCTGTTCCAACAGGTGACCCAGCGTTCGCAGATTGTGCGGCATGCGAGCCAGGATCTGCTCCTTGGTCAACTGTTCCGTCAGCGAAACTTTGATCGTGCGATCAAAGGGCAGCTCGCCCTGATAGACCTTCGTCAGTGTCTCGACGGTTGCCCGCATGGCGTAGTCGCAACTCAGCAGCGTGCGGCGAAAGCGTTTCCGAGTGACTTCGATCTTCTTCGCCAGAGCGATCTCTTCCTCGCGAGTCAGCAGGGGGATCTCCGCCATCTGACTCAGGTACATCCGAATCGGATCGTCACTCAGTTTTGGCAGGACCTCGGCAGGCAGCAGCGACGGCCCTTCTTCGCTGGCCGCCTTTTCCTCTGCCGATTCGGTCGCGTCCGCTGCGGGCAGCAGCTTGGGGCCCTCGAAGCCGTCATTGGGAGCGTCCGTCACCAGCTCGACTCCCTCTTCCTCCAGGGCAACCAGCAGGTTGTCGAGCTTCTCCGGGCTTACGTCCTCGTCCGGAAGATACGAATTGATTTCGTCATAGGTGAGATAGCCTTGGGCTTGGCCTTTCTCGATCAACTGCTTGAGTTCGTTTTCGTACTGATCCACGTGTCAAATCCTCCCGCGACTTCCTGCGCTAAAAGGGGACACCGGGCTGCAAGGCAGCTACCCATCCGTGGGTGCGGGAATACCTTGCCGCCTTCGTTCTTCTGCGACAAGCTGCTGTAGGACGTCTAACTCCTCGTCGTCCTTGAATTGACGTTTCTCCAGGCCGGCGACCAATTCGCGACGGCTCGACTCTTGTTGACGATCCCGAATACCGTCCAGCAATCGGCGGAGCCGAGTTGCCGCGTCCTCCTGGGCTGCTTCCTCCTTTGAGGTTGCTCGTTCGTCGATTTCCACGAACAAGTTTTTTAGCTGTGGGTCCTCGAGGTCGCTGAGGATTCTGGGAAAATCAACGGCTTCTCCCGCTGCCGACACGTCGTGGTAGCGGGCATAAATATCTTTGATCGGAGCGCTGGTAATCGACTCCGGGGAGACGGCCTCGAAGGCGGTATCGCAGAGCTCGGGATGAACGGCGATGATCTCGAGCAGTTCGACTTCGGCCGGGTTGAGCTGCGAGCGGTCGATCTTTTGCGACCGCCGCGGTCCTTCCTCCGGACCGTCGGTCCTGCGCCGCAACTGGCCACGCTGACGCAATTCTGCCACGCGGGTTCGCAGCGTCTCTTCGTTGACTTGAAACTGGCGGGCCAGCCTCGCCAGCACCTGCCGCTCGCGGACGACCTTGGCCGACGACGAGTTGGCCGTCAGCCGGGGCGCCTGGGCGACAATCTTCAGCAGCGTCTCCAGCGATTGGTTGGCCCGGTGGGTGTCACGCAACAGGTCGATGCCGCGCGTGTGCGTCTCAATCGCGTGCTCAAATGCGTCCGCAGCATTCTCAAGCCGCGAGCGCATGGCGTCCGGCCCTTCCTGGAGGAGAAAATCGCAGGGGTCTGCTCCGGCCGGAAGCGTCAGGATGCGCAGATCGACTTCGCTGGCGACGAACATCTCGAGCACTTCGTTGGTACGCCGCTGGCCTGCGTCGTCGCCGTCCAGGACCAACGTAATCGTATCTGCGTAGCGTTTAAGGAGCCGGATATGGCGAGGCCCCAAGGCGGTCCCTAACACGGCGACGACGTTTGCCAGGCCGTGCTGGTGGGCCATGATGACGTCCGTGTAGCCTTCGACAACGACGACTTCTTTCTGTTGACGAATCCCATCCCGCGCCACGTCCAGGCCGTAAACGTTGTCGCTCTTGGAGAACAGGCGGGTCTCGCGCGAGTTGACGTATTTGCCCGTGTTGGGCTGAGCCAACTCGGGGAGGACTCGACCGCCAAACCCGATCGTACGCCGCTGCGTATCGCGGATGGGGAAGATCACGCGCCCCTTAAAAAAGTCGTAATAGCGGCCGCTCTTGGCGCTCGTGCCCAGCACCCCAGCGGCCTTCAAGACCGCCGGCGAAAATTGGGTCGACGCGGCGCGATCGACGAGCCACTGCCAGGCATCCGGCGAAAATCCGACCTGGAACTGAGCACATGACTCGGGGGTGAAATTTCGTCGAGCGAGATAGTCCCTGGCGGGAGCCGCCTCCGCCGAATGCAGCAGGCACTCGCGAAACTGCTGCATGGCCCAGGTCGTGGCATTAAACAGCGTCTGTTTGTCGTTCGGGTCGCCCGGTTTCGTCTTCGGCTGGCTGGGGCCGCGATCCAGAGGAACACCCGCCCGCTCGGCAAGCATCTCCAGGGCCTCGCGAAAATTCAGGCCCTCCAACTGCATAATAAAACTGAAGATGTCGCCGCCGATATCACAAACCCAGCACTTCCAGGTTTGGCGAGCCGGATTCACCTGCAGGCTCGGTCGTGCGTCGTCATGCCACGGACACGTGGTGACAAATCCGCTGCCCTGGCGTTGGAGAGGCAGGTAGCTCCCGACCAGATCGACAACATCGACCGACCGGCGGACCTGTTCTTTGGCATCGTCAGACGCGAAGGACACCTTCGACTCCTTGGGCGTGAGGCCTGCAGGGGGGGAACGGCAAGGCCACGGCCGGAGTGCACTTCCATGTGAACCCACCGCCTGCGTCCTGGCTCAGTTCGTCATCATCGCCATTTTAGCGGCGAACCGAGCTGAAATGGACCGTAGCAGTGAGGTCCTTCCTGCCGGCTCGTTGCGAACCGGCGGTGTGCCATCCTTAGCACGGCCGCAAATTATAGCTATCCGGTTTTTTGGGGTCAACATTGCGCGAGGCAGCCGGTGGCGCGATGTAACCGTTTTTGCCAAAACGGGTTACGGAGGGATGGTTGAGCCTGGAGAGATCTCTTGACGAGAAAAGATTCCAGATAGTTCCCAGCAGGGGCCGAAACCTGTCAACAGGAACTGAGTCAAAAAAATCTAGGGAACTTGCGACGACAAGGGAGCGTCGTAGTGTTGCATAGCATAGAAGACGTTTGAGTCGGCGACTCGATAAACCACTCGGACCTACCCCTGCCCGTTGCCTCACAGCGCAGACAAGACCATGATCAACACACGACGCGTTCCTCGGCCGGATGGCGGTGAAGAGATCGTACGGATTCTCGACGACCACCTGCTCGATCAGTGGCAGCCAGATAACCCGCTGGCCTTCGAGAAAAGCATTGTCTGGCTGCGCCCCCTCGACACGCTCGACTTTGTTCGGGTCGCCACCATCCGCAACGCGAAAAGCCGCCGCGGTCCGCTGCTGTCGTCAGCCAACGTAACAATCCTCGGCTATTCCAAGCTGACGTCGGACGCGCATTTTGATCCGCAGACCAAGGCCTACACCCGACGCATGTTCTATCTGACGGAACGCGACTTCGAACTGAATTCGAATGAGTTCCCGGAGGGCGCTATCGATCCGCAGACCATTCTGCCGGGACAACCGGGCCGTGCTCCGGACCTGCAGGAAGCCGAACGCGGTTACCCGTGGTGGCAGTGCCGCAGTGCCGCCACACTGATGACGGGCCAGGTCGCCGCCCCAATCACCGCAAACGATCCCAGCCTCTAAGACCCGCTCAGTCCCCCCCTGCCCGGCGCGGCCGTCAGCACCTGCTCGGCGCGGGTCTCCGACCCCGCCGAAACCGCCGACCGAAGGTCTCCAATCCCGCCCATATCAGGCGTGGCCAGGAACCGGCGTTCCCCAAGCCCCCAACACACCCCGCCCGCCGAATTGCGGATGCCCTTCCGTCGTTCCCTCGCGGCGTGGCCGACTCAACTATTTGAATTCGACCAACCATCCGAGTCTTCCTGCCAAGGTTGTCAGCCTGGCTCGCTTTACAGCCGTTAGGTGTTCGTTCCAATACCGTTCAATTCGTGTCCTGTGATTGCATCCGCACCGCGTCGCCTGACAAGGGGCTGACGATCCTACCAGTCATTTGCGGATTACCTGCCATCATCATTGGAAAACAATGACCTGGGAAATCCGATTGAATGGATTTGCGGCCGGGAAGCTGGGGGATTCCGGAATGTCATGCAAAGCATGACCTAGAGAAGTGCGGAATCCAGAAGTGCGGAATCCAATTTGACGGAATCGGTGAGAGGCCCGGTTCCGTTGATACCCGAGCAAACCGCACGGCAACCCGTTCCGACGGACAACCGCTGTGCCGTGGGCACGTTCACCACAATCGATTGCGAAACGGCGACTTGTCCCGCATGGTTGTTCGCTCATCAACAACCGAGCCAGTTGGCGCTGTTCCGCGTAGCGGCCAGCAATGCAAACCTACCCTTGGTCGGCCTCTTCGAAGTACTGCAGAATCCGATCGATCGAGAAACCCCACAGATCGGCCATCAGCAACGGGCCGCCGATGCCGATTCTACGCAACTCGGCCACAGGGACGTCCAGGGCGACTGCCAACTGCCGGTGCCAGTCCTCCGGCCACCCATCCAACTGATGGTCGTCGGCCAGAATATCGTAGGTCCCGCGCGCATGTTCGGTCATCGAATCGTAAGCGTCAAACCGTGACTCGTCCGTGATCTGGCCGTCTTCGAGCTTTGCGCGGAGAAAGAAACACTTGCGGGGCTGGAGGTCTTCGTCGTTGCAGACCACGGTCACCAACCGCAGTTCGTTGCCGATCGGATAGCCGAGTGCGTCGGCCGTCCGACGTCCGGCCCAAACATCTTCGACGGGTGACGAGTCTACCAGGCGGAATTGCCCCAACGAGTCAACGAGTAAGTAACGCAGAAACATAGCGAGCCCTGAAGGTTGCGGTCGACATGAAACGTCCCACGATTATGGCTCCAGGAAATCCGCAAAGAAAGCCTCTTTTCGTGAAATCAATGCGCCGTCCTGAGAATGACGACGCCGTGACCGCGTTGGGAAAAGCGGCCCGGTCCGGCAAGTGAATCCGGTTCGTGAAACTCTGCTAGAGCGCCGCACTCTGCGGGCACTACTTGGACGAAGCCAGGACGGTCAGCCAAGGTTGATCGATTTGGGTCGATGAATTAGTTGGCGAAAACGTGGCGAAGCGGTCCATGCCGTCCGTCTCAACCGCCGTCCCCTGGATGCGAAACGTGCCGGCGACCGGGCCTTCCTTGGCGGTGAGCTGAAGTTTCACTTTCTTGGACGAGTCCCCTTTGGCCTCCGACGTCACGGGTTCGGCCTGCACGCCGGCCGGCAGTTCCAGGGCTGCGACCTGGACCTGCTCCTGAAATCCTCGCAGCCGAGTGACCGTGACTTCGACATCGAGCGGCTTGCCGGGCGTAAGCACGAACGTCTCCTGGCTGAGGCCGAGTTGAAAATCTGGTTGCGACAACTGCGCCGTAATTCGATAGACATACCGCAAGCCGCCGTGCCGATGCAGGTCGCGAATCCGCAGATCGTAATCACCGTCGGCCGGTATCGTGACCGCAAGTTCACAGTCGCGTTGACGTGAGGTGTCGTCCACTTCACCAATCACCTTGCCTGTGCTGTCGACAAGCGTCAGCAGCGGATCCAACAGAAAGCCCAGCGCGTCGGATTCGGCTCGGAACAGCAGCTTGTCGCCTTTCTTGGCCGCGAACCGGAACGCATCTTCATCGCCCTCCGCCTCGACGCGGCCCGAAATCACCGTCGGCAGCTGGACCGGCTGCGGCTGCTTGACACTCGCTTCCGCCGCGGCCACCGTGCAGCTCTCATTAACGACAGGAATCGATACGGTATTCGCCGCATCCGAGGCAAACAGGGTCGCCGGTCGTCGGGTACTTGGCCCCTGAATGGTCACGGACTGCTTCCCGTCCGCCAGATTCCAGCCGAAGAGCGTCAACTCCTGCTCCTGGTCGTGGCGAGCCGCCAGCGGCAGGGCATGGTCGACATAGGCTTGCGTTGTCAACGTCAGCCGATAGACATAGTCGTTGCTACCGGAAAAACCGATCGTGCTGTTGGGCGTCGCGGGGAATGCAAACAATCGCACATAGTACGTGCCGTCGGCGGGCACATTCCAGACGATCATCGGATCGGTACCGCGGGCGTCATCATTCTGCTCGATCGTGAACCCAGCGGCGTTGCAGAGCTGCATCACTGCGTCCATCGGCGAGCCCAACGCGTGGTTGGCATCCAGGGCGGCGACCAGCGTCTGCCCCGCCTTGAGGTCCAAACGAAACGCGTCGACATCGCCGCTCTTTCCCAAGCGACCGTTGACGACGGTCGGACCCTCGATTGCCTGGCCTTCTTTCAGCCCACCGTTCGGCTCGACCTCGTTGACTTCCGCCACCGTTCCCACCACAAACGGACACAAAGACGAGGCCCCATCGGCCTGGTACATGCGCATCCAATAGGTGCCGGGCTCTGCATCGTCCGCGATCTGAACTTTCAGCTTGCCCTTGTCTTTCTCAGACGTTGCCGTGATGCCGGGTCGATCGACCCAATACTGCACTGGCCACGTCTCAAACGAGCCAGACGCGGTCACCTCGACCGATGTGCCGCGCTGACCACCGGGAGGAAAAAAGTGTTTCAAGGTGGGGGGGGCCGCGCCGGCAGGCGGAGAAACGATCAGCACGCCGACGAGGATCAGCCAAGAGGGTCGAACACGGCGTTGCAGCGTTAAAGAGGCGATGTTCATGGTTGGGTCGATCGACGTGAGGCCCGCGAAGGCTGGGCCAGGAAGGGTGGGGAGGAAACTGGGACAGAGGGTCGATTTGCTGACATCGGTCCAAGGGCCATTCGGTCAACGAATACCGGGCGGCGGCTGTGGTCGTTTCGCGGATTTTCACAGCGAGGGACGCACGCCGCGGCCGGAAGCGATCGGTTGGCGGGCTGACCGGTTTTACCCCATCAGTTCCTGGATCGGCGTCGGGTCGCTGACCAGGTGCGTTGGGCGGCCTTCGGGTGTGTAGGCGATCGTGCTGGGGTCGATCCCCAGCTTGCGGTAGACGGTCGAAACGAAATTCTCCGGGGATGCCACGTCACCGATGGCCGCGTACCCGTTGCGATCCGTCGCTCCGATCACGCAGCCTCCCGGCGTGCCGCCGCCGGCCAGCATCACGGACATGGCATTGGACCAGTGATCCCGACCTCCCCGCGAGTTGACCTTGGGGGTTCGTCCGAATTCGCCGAGTGCGATGACCAGGGTCGTCTCGAGCATGCCGCGGCGGTCGAGGTCTTCGATCAGCGCGGCGATCGAACTTTCAAACGGGGGCAGCTTGGAATTGAGCGCACTGAAGATGGTTCGATGATGGTCCCAGCCGCCCTCGTAAAGCGTCACAAAGGGGACACCGGCCTCGACTAACCGGCGGGCCAACAACGCCCGTTGGCCAAATCCGTGCCGGCCGTAGGTTTCACGAGTGGCTTCCGGTTCGCTATGAATGTCGAAGGCCCGTTGTGCATCCTCCGAGGTGATCAACTCGTAGCCCTGATCGTAAAACTCATCGACGGCCAGCACGGGATCGCCGGCGGACATATCCCGGATTCTCGCCAACTTGTCGACCTGGCTGCGCAGGTCGCGCCGATGAAGAAAGCGGTCGTCCGTCAGGCCCTGCGGCAAGGCGACGTCCCGGACACGAAAGCTTGACGAGTTCGGGTTGTCCGAGACTACGAACGGGGCGTACTTGGCACCCAGGAAATTGGGACCGCCGCTCCGCGACATCCGCGGCATCGAGAAATAAGCAGGGAGGCCGGCCGGTGCGGTCCGCTGATGGGCGACCACGGAACCCATGCTCGGGTGAAAGCTGACAAACGCACCACAGCCGACCGGAATGCGGGGCGGCGCTCCGGTCATCATGTAGTGGTTTCCCGCCCCGTGGTTGCCTTGGTTGTGCCGAATCGAACGTACGATTGCCAACCGATCCGAGATCGAGGCCAGCCGCTGCATGTGCTTCGAGAATCTCACCCCCGGCGTCTTCGTGGCGATCGTCTCGAACTCGCCGCGGATCTCCAGCGGAGCTTCCGGTTTGGGGTCGAACGTTTCGTAGTGGGTCGGCCCACCGTCCATCCAGATCAGGATGCAGGCATTCGCCTGCGGGCGAATCGACTGTCGTTCGGCGGCCGTCGCGCGCAAGGCACCATCCAATCCCGATCCAAAATAACTTCCCAGGATGCCCCCCAAGCCCAACTGCAAGCAGTCACGTCGCGAAACGCCGTTACAGTTTTTCCGCTGCGCCATGATTGGTCCTTTCACTGGTTGAACTATTTTGCATCCATTCGCCCCGATGGTCTTGCCGGTTGCGTTACGACCAGCCGGTGGACGCCCGGTTAGTCTTTGAACATAAACTCAGGCGTGTTTATCAACGCCCACATCAGGTCCTCGCAGGATTGGCGATTGGCGTCTCCCGCCGAGGCGAAAACCTGACGACACGTCTCTCGCTCGTTGGCGTCCGGATAGCGGGCGTAAATCGCCAAGTACAACTCGTCGATCATCTCATTGACCGGCTGGTCGCTCTTGGCCAGCCGCGCGGCGAGGCCCTGGTCACTGATCACTTTGCTGTGCAGGGCCGGAGCGTTCATCAAGTGCAACGTCTGGGTCACCGTCGGATCGCCGGACCGCTCGCAGGGTGGGTCCTGGTTGGGGTCGGGACGACCAAAGGTATCGAGGAACAACGACGTCACACGGGTTGTCCAGATCTCCTTGGCCCTGGCACCCGGCGCAAGTGCCGAAAACGAGTCGGGCACGCCGGTGATCTGGGAAAGCGAATCGAGCAGCACTTCGGCCCGCAATCGCTGCCGGTAATTGCGGGAATAGTTGCGAGTATCGGCCACGTTGCGCTCGGTGGGCGTCGAACTCAGTCCGTACACGTACGACGCCGTGATGGTTCGAATCAGCTCCTTGATGTTAAAGTCGTGTCGACGAAAATCGTCCGCCAGCGCTTCCAGCAGCGGACCGTTGGATGGTGGGTTGGTGGCACGCAGATCGTCGACCGGCTCCACAATACCGCGACCCATCAAGTCGGCCCAAATCCGGTTGGCCATCACCTGCACGAAATAGTCGTTCCCTGGCGACGTGACCCAGTCGGCCAACGCTTGGCGAGGATCGTCAGCAGCCGAATCGGGGCCGTTATCCGCGCTCTCGCCGTCCGCCGCACCGCCGGCTCCCTCAGGCCGGTTGCCGGGTGTGTCGGGCGGCAATTCAAACAACGGACGTGGCGGCAGCACTTCGCCGGTCAGCGGGTGTTTGACCTGGCCGCTCTTGGCGGTCAGGATGATCTCTTCTCCGCCGGAAATGGGCGGGGAGAGCCCGGTTCCCTTGCGGCCGACACGAGCGAAGTAAGCCGCGAAACTAAAGAAGTCTTCCTGCCCCCACTTCTCGAATGGATGATGATGGCATTTGGCGCATTCGAGCCGAATGCCGAGGAAGAGCTGAGTGGCCAGCGTCGTCACTTCGTCTGGCGAGCGACGATCGCGGTACAGCGTCGCGGCACCGTTATGCCAGGTGCTCCCCTGCGCCGTCAGCAACTCTCGTACAAATTGATCGTACGGTTTATTCTTACGGAAGCTGTCACGAATCCACTGGTCGTAGTTGAGCACCGCCTTGATGCCGACCCGATACGGATTTGGCCGGAGCAAGTCGGCCCATTTCGTGGCCCAGTACTCGGCATATTCCGGTCGCTCCAACAGCCGGTCCACGAGCGCCGCTCGTTTCTCAGGCCGTTTGTCCGCCAGGAACTCCCGCGCCTCCTCGCTGGTCGGCAGCGTGCCGATGATGTCCACGTAGACCCGCCGCATGAACTTCGCGTCGTCGATCGGCGGGGACGGCGTAATGCCCAGCGACTGCAACTTGTTCCAGACCAATTCGTCAATGAAGTTCTGCCGAGGCAGCGCCTCGTACAGTTCGTCGGGGACTTGCCCCTCCAAGGGAATAGCCACTCGCGACGTGGCGATCACGTTCATGAAGCGGACCATGATCGCCGCTTCACCGGGGATCGGACCGGCTTTCATCACGCCATGCTCGTCGACGCTCACCACGGCACTCTCATTAGACTGGTACATGGCCATTGCCGTGACGTCGCGGGACGTCCCATCCGAGTAGTGCGCCGTGACCACCAGCGGTTGTTCGGCGCCAGGCTTGAGGAGTTTTTCGGGTGGCGAGGCCTCGACACGCGTCAACGTAGGTTCACCTTCGAGCTTGCGGCGGGCGCCCTGGTTGATCCAGGCCAGAATCGTTTTGTACTCTTCGCTGCCAACGGCAAATCGCTCGCCGCCCCCGTGCGGCGCCTGGCCGGTTGCCTTCATCAACAGCAGACTGCGTTCTGGAGCGGCGGGGAAGACACGACGTCCCCGCGCATGCTGAGTCAACGAGGCAAAGTCGAACTCGGGGTCAAAGCCGAGCAGCGAGAGCTGGAAGCCGTTCTGGCCGCGGGCTTTGCCGTGACAGGCACCGGCACTGCAACCTCGCGCTGCAAGGATCGGCTGAACCTCCAGTTCAAAACTGACCAGCTCCTCGGCCATCGCAGACGATGTCAGCAGCGATAGCAGGAACGCCATGGTGTACGTTTGCTTGAGCATGGAACTGAATTTGGCGGGTGGGGTAATGGGGAGCTTCACGATGTGCACATGAAAGCACTCGTTTTGCCGCTGATCGGTATGCAAAACAGCAAGCGTCGCGTCCAGCGAGCGAATGGTTGGCAAGCTCTGCCAAAGTTAGGTGTGCTGCTTCTATTGTAGCCGCGAGGAATCCATTGAATCAAGTCGATCCGACCCGAAGTGCCGCTACCATATGCGGTTGTCGACAGGGCGGCTCGCCTCAAAGTGCGGTTACTTGGCACATTCGCTGTGTGCCGGACGAGCGGCTTGGTCCCGTCCCGGTTACGGCGTCAGCCGGCGAACCGCCTCCAGGTCGGCTGCCGTCAGCCGACCGTCGTGTAGGGCCGACGCGACGAGTACGCCGGAGCAGCCCGCACGGTGAAACTGCTTCAGATCCTCGATGGTGCGGACCCCCCCGCCCGCCAGCAGCTCGACATCCGGGTGCCGCTCGGCAATCGTCCGGCAGAGCTCGATCACGTTGGGGCCATCTGCGACACCGACCGCGGCCAGGTCGAGGACCAGCAACCGTGTGAATCCAATCTCGATGACACGGCGGGCGATTTCCTCGGCCCGCTGGTCCCGCCAGGACGCGGTGGCGGTCAGCGGTCGACCGTGTTTGAGATCCAAGCTGAAGACGGCCCTTTCCGGTCCGATCAAGTCCAATATGGCCGGCAGGACGTCCGGTCCGGCGCATGTTTCCAATGCCACGACCAGCGACGTCGATTGCCAGTTGCCGGCCGAGAACTGTAGCAATTCACGAGCCGCCTCCGGTCCGTCGATTCCCGCATCAAGGACGAGCCGGGCATTGGCGGCCATGATCTGTTCGTAGGCAGCCCATGCAGGAGAGCTGCCGCCGATGGCGTCCAGGTCCGCCACATACAGTTGACGATGGTGCGTCAGTTGCGACAACGTGGCGGCGACAGGACCGGGCGCGGACGACGCAACCAACGGGCTCTCAATGGGCCGATACCGGTCCCGCTGCCCGGCGACGCCACGGACAACCTGGCCTCCCTTGAGATCGATGACGGGAAGAACATCCACGGCGCGAGTTTAGCAGCGGCCCGATGACTTGTCGATGAAGGGAAGGTCGGAAAACAACGGCGGCACCGCGTGATCGGTGCGCAACGTTCGCGCCAACGACAACACAAGCCTTCTCCCCCGATTCCTTCTTCCGTAGGTCATGCTGTGCATGACGTATTTCCTGTGCATGACGTATTTCCGTAGGTCCTGCTTTGCGTGACGGATTGCCGGACCATCCGCAATCGACGCCAGGATCGCCGGGAAAATTGCAGCTGCCAAACGCGAGCACTTGGAATCCGGGTGTCGCGTTTCGTCCCCTAAAAGTCGTCGATCACGGCGTCGTCGCCGTACAGGGGCATGTGGCGATAGTAGACTTCCAGGATCATGCAACACATGGCGGTCGTGTAGAGTCGACCGCCGATCGTGCCGTGCGAGTCGGGAAAGAACCAACTTCCCCGCTCGTGGCCGCGCTGGGCCTGCTTTTCGACAAGGTGGTCACGCAGTTTGGCGTTCCACGGTGGCCAGGCGTTGCCTTGCAGGTGATGGAGAACCTGTGTCGCGTAGTAGTTAAAGTAGACGTCGGTCTTGGAGGGGCCGGTCGCGGCGAGGTACATCGCACCCCGCTCGAGACGTTCGTCGTCGCGCGACCAACCCAGATACATTCGCAGCAAGAGGGCGACGGCGGTTGGTCCGGCCTCCTTCTTGGGTGTTTGGTACCCATAAAATGCGCCTTGCGAGGTGGAGACGCTGTTCAGGTAGCGAGTCGCGCGGTCGATCACGTGATCGGGTACATCGATTTGCGCCAACCGTCCGCTCTTGAGCGCCATGACTTGCCAACCGCTGACCGTCGTGTCGCCAGGTTGCCCCGGGTTGTACCGCCATCCGCCTCGGGCATGTTGTGCGTTGCAAATGAACTGCACGCACTTTTCCGCGTAGGGTGCGAGCTGCTGGTCACCGGTCATTGCGTAGGCTTCGCACAGGGCAATGGTTGCGATCCCGTGCGTGTACATACCGAAATTCGTACCCTCTTGAAGATCACCGCCATGCGGGGTGTCGGCCATCTTTCCCGTCAGATATTGCAGGCCCTTGGCGACAACGGTTTCGTACGGGCCGCCTTGGTGCGTGTAGCCCGCACCGAGGAATGCCAGCAAGCTGAGGCCGGTGGCGCCGGTTGTGGTTTCCCGGTGGCCCTGGTTGCGGCAGTCGCACGATCCGGACTGGTGCAACAATCGCCAACTGCCGTCTAACCGTTGATGAGCAGCCAGCCAGGCCAGGGCAGCTTCGACCGCCGCCTCGCTTTGCGGCGTCCCGCCACCGCTGGCCGCCAGCCTGGCGCGGGCCTCTTGCGAACGGCCCTCGAAGCCACCTCCCACCGGCGCACTGGTGGTCATCAATAAGGTTGTCATCGGCACGTTACCTCCCAGCCGGCTCGGCGGTCGCGGTGCGGCGGGGATGGCGGCACGCGCAAATGGTGCCGGAATATCGGGCGCATCAACGGATTGCGCGACCTGTGGCGTCTCCAGGTCGGGTAACGCGTCGGGCTGGTCATCGGTCGGCGCGGAGAGCAACGGCTGCAGCAGATCCAATTCGGACGAGTCGCGGACGCTCGCCGCCAAAGCAATCCGATGCGGCTCCTCCTTGGTCGGTGAGAGTAGCAGGCCCAACGCAACCAGGACGGTCAGGTGGACGAGCATGCTCACCATGAAGCTCAATGTGCCCTGCACGGAATCGGTCGCGAGCCAGGCGCGATGACGTGGTGGTGGAGGGGTGACGGCGGCGCCCAGCGGATGCGGCGCTGCCAACGGCGGCGGTTCCGGACTGCGCCGGGGCGGCGCCTGAACATAGTCGCCATCGAACGCATTGATGGCAGCGGCGGAAGAGGTGGTCGTGTTATGCGGGTTATTCGGCATGAGCATGCGCGCAGCAACTCCAGATCGATCCGGTGACGCGCAAGTATAGGTCGGCCGGTTGGCGGAGGCCGCAAGATCAGCGCTTTCCACCATGTGATGGCGAGAGGGACCGGCAGGCATGACCCTGGCATTGCGGCGCAAAAGTCGTGGTTGAACCGTTCCTCAGATGACAAGCGATGCCACACCTACCCAGCGCGGTCACACCTACCCGGCGCGGTCACCCCTACCCGGCGCGGTCACCCCTGCTCGGCGCGGTCACACCTGCTCGGCGCGGGTCTCCGACCCCGCCGAAACGGCCGACCGAAGGTCTCCAATCCCCCCGATTGCCAGCCGCTTCCAATCATGCACGGCAGTCTTCGGCCTACAGCGGGAAGTCCTCTTCCGCTGCCGCCTTGCCGTAGATCGGCATGTGCCGGTAGTAGACTTCCAGAATCATGGTTGCGCACGAAGTGAAATAGAGCCGGCCGCCGCGATCGTTCACATGCCCGCCGCCGGCGACGTCCCAACTTCCGGTCATGTGGCCGGTGGTGCTTTGCGAATCGACCAGTTGATCGCGCATCACATTGTTCCATTTCTCCCACATCTCGCCGCCGAAGTGACGCATGACCTGCGTAGCGTAGTAGTTGTAGTACATGTCCGTCGGTTTGGGGCCGATGTCGCTGATGTACCTGGCACCCGCTTCCAGGGCCTCATTATCTTTCTTCCAACCCAGGTACATGCGGCACAGGAGGCCGACCGCGGTGGTGGACGGTTTCGCGCCAGGCGTTGCATAACCATACTTCGCGCCATATTCGGTCTGCACGCTGTCCAAAAACTTGCTCGTTCCGGCGACGCAGGCGGGCGGCACCTTCAGATAGGCCATGTGGCCGCTCTTGAGCGCCATGAGTTGCCAACCGACGACCGACGTATCACCGGCCTGTTTTGGTTGGTATCGCCACCCACCGCCAACCGGATCCTGGGCGTAGGCAATGTAGGCTAACGATGCCTGGGCCGGCATCATGAGCTGCCGATCCTGCGTCATGGCGTAGGCTTCGCAAAGCGCGATCGCCGCCAGACCGTGGGAGTACATGTTCCCGCCACCCTGCACCAAGGAGCCATTTTTCTTGTTCTGCGCCTTAATCAGGTAGCTAAGCCCGCCGAAGACCTGCTTCTTGTATTGCCCCTCCTTGTGTGTCTGCCCGGAACCCAGGAAGGGCAAGAGCGCCATTGCCGTCGCGCCGGTGTAGCAGTCTTTCAGCGTCCCGGCATGCGTGCAGCGGCCGTTGCATTGGCCCTGGCGATGGTCGAAACTCCAACTTCCGTCCGGGCGTTGGTGTTCTGCGAACCACTTGAGAGCAAGCGCAACTGCACGCTCGCTGCCCTCGGAACCACCGTTGGCGGCGACCATTTGCTTGCGGGCTGCAGCCCCGCGGCCCTCGACCCCCTTGCCCGTCACCGAGCCAATCTCCTGCATCAGGTCGTTGCGAGGCGCGGTCTGCGTGCTGAATTCAACCAGGTCGACCGTCAGAGGTGCCGCGTCAATGTCGGTGGAGACGGACAGTTCTTCCATCTCCGTTGGCGTGGTAACTTCGGTCTGCATGACGACTTCGGAGGTCATGGTCTCCACGTCCATCGGCTCCAGGTCTTCGAGTAGCTCAAAGTCTTTGACTTCTTCCACTTCACCCGGCGGGGAGACGTTCAGAACGGTCGGCGCCGCTTCGGACGACGGATTGAAGTACATGAGTGCCAGGGCGAGCAAGATCAGGATGTGGACCACCATGCTGACGGCCCAACTGGGAACGGCATTGAAGAGAATGAACCGGTTGTTCAGAACGTTGCCAATCTCTTCTTCGTCTTCGTATTCCTCGTCCGCTTCGGCCTCGGCAGCCTGCTGTGCGTGGTCCACCAGTGACTGTTGATTCGGGTCCGAATGGTGGTGGGGATTGGAAAGGGAGGAACCAGTCGCCATGCTTCGTGCTCCGTCTCGTGTGTTCTGCAGTTCCCCACGTGGTGACTCGCCCTGACCGGTGAAACGTCAGTGTCACGGCGAAGTTCGCTTGCTTCGCAAACCACCGCGGGAGGGGATTCGAGGGGCCATCCGAGTAGAATTCCCCTTGCGCTCATGATAAGCGATCTTAACCTCTTAGGCTACAAAATTTTCCGTCGATATCAAGCGGCCGGTTCCGGGTCGTTCCTGGACGTGTGGGTGGACGTCGACCGGCTGGTTTGTCGCGCTGCCGCAGCGGCTGGCCCGGACCGCCCCCCTGCCCTTCAGAGTCCGCTTCGCGAATGGACCTCGGATTGGACCTGTTCAGACGCCGTATTTCGGTTACAATTCGCGACTTAAGGAACGGGGGACCAACAACTTCGGTCTGGTCTCGCCGGTCGTTCAGGAAAGTTGCGTTCAGGAAAGTTGCGTTCAGGAAAGTTGGCAAACTGCCTCGAGCGAACGGTCTTTTGGGGCTTGACACGTTCCTGGCGACAAACTCCCCGCACGTACACATCTGGGCTCGCCCGTCTGCCGGCGGCATCATGCCCTAACAACGAGGACTCGGTCGATCATGGCGAAAAAGTCTGGCGGAAAAGGCAAGAAGAAGGCGGACACGGTGTTCTTGGTTTGCGAGGAAACGGGCGACTACAACTACTTCGTGCGTCGCAAGCCGGGTAAGGAGAAGCTCAAGCTCAAGAAGTACTGTCCGCGTCTGCGCAGGCATACGGTCCACACCGAGAAGAAGAAGTAGGGCCGGAGTGGTCCGCCACGGCAGCGTTGGCGATGGGTGGTCGCCAGCGGCTTGAGTGCCCGCTGCACGGCGGGCCAAAGGTCGCCAAGGGGCGCGATCGGGGCGAATTTCCGCACCGTCAACGACATGGGCAAACGCTGGCGTATCCAGGCACATGATCCCGATCGAATTCTCGCGTTGGAACGAAGCGCGGGGATTTCGCCCATTGTGGCTCAGCTGCTGGTCAGTCGGGGGATTACCGAGGCTACAGACGTCGGGACGTTCCTCGAACCGAAGCTCACCGGGCTACGCGATCCCGACGATTTACCGGGAGTTGAGCGGGCGGCAGCCTTGATTCACGATGCGGTCAGCGCGCAGCGGCAGATCGTGGTGTACGGCGATTACGATGCCGACGGCATGACCGGCGCCGCGATTCTCTTAAGTTGCCTCCGTCTGCTGGGGGCGCGGGTCCGCAGCTATGTGCCGAATCGATTGGAAGAGGGGTATGGTCTCAATGACGAGGCGCTGGAAACGTTGGCGAGCGAAGGGGCCCAGTTGGTGATCTCGGTGGACTGCGGGATTGCCAGTGTGGGCGAAGCAGAGACGGCCGACCGTTGCGGGCTCGAACTGATCATTACGGACCACCACCAGTTCGGCCCCACATTACCGCAGGCCGCGGCGGTGGTGCACCCTGCCCTGCCCGGCACATCGTATCCGTTCACCGGGTTGTGCGGTGCCGGCGTGGCATTCAAGCTGGCCTGGGCCCTCTGCCGCAGGGCGAGCGATTCGACGAAGGTCAGCCCCCGGATGCGGAGTTTCCTGCTCACGGCGATCGGGCTGGCGGCGATTGGCACCGTCGCGGACGTGGTGCCGCTGGCGGATGAGAATCGCATCCTGGTCCGCCATGGATTGAAGAGCTTGCGTGAGGCGCCTCCTCTGGGCGTGCAGGCGTTGCTGGACGTTGCCAAACTCGCGGACAAGCCGACCCTTTCCAGCGAAGATATTGCCTTCAGTCTCGCCCCGCGTCTGAATGCGGCGGGGCGCCTGGGGCAGGCGCAATTGGGCATCGAGTTGCTGACGACGGACTCGCCCGAGCGTGCTCGGGACTTGGCCGAGTTTCTCGCGGAGTTGAATGATCGTCGCGGGACGCTTGAGCGGAGCGTGTACCTGGCAGCCAACAAGCAAATCAAGGAACGATTCGATCCCGATCGCAATCCAGCGTTCGTTTTGGCCGACACTGGCTGGCATGCTGGTGTGATTGGCATTGTGGCCGGGCGGCTGGCGGAGAAATACCATCGCCCGGTGGTGATGATCGCGCTGGACAAGTTGGGCGCCAACCCGGGCAGTGGATCGGGGCGGAGTGCCTGCGGGTTGGATCTCCACGCGGCGTTCAAGCAGTGCGATGAGTACCTTGTGTCTCACGGCGGCCATGCGGCGGCTGCCGGGCTTCGCGTGGAGGAATCACGAGTTGATGAATTTCGAGCGGCATTTTGCCAGTATGCCGCGACAGCGATCGCTCCGGAAGATCGCATCGCGGAGGTCTTTATTGACGCCGAGGCGACCTTTAGTCAATTGACGAAGCAGACGGTGGAGCAGATCGAGCAGTTGTCACCTTTCGGCGCCGGCAATCCGCGACCCGTCCTGTGTGCAACGGGCGTCAGCCAGGCAGAGGCCCCTCGATTCCTGGGCAGCGGCGAGCGACACTTGGCAGTGCAACTCGAGCAATACGGCGCGCGGCTTCGTGCAGTCGCGTTTGGCAAGGGGGACTGGCTACCGGAGTTAGCGGCGGTGGCGGGCCCGATTGACGTCGCGTATCGGCCCGTCATCAATGAGTTTCGCGGCCGCCGATCGGTTGAGGTCCACCTGGTGGATTGGCGGCCCACAGCAACCTCCAGCGATGCCGGTCCAAGCTGAGCCCGCCGGCGACAGAGGTTAAGCCTTCCTCGGGCTGCATGAGATGGGCAAATTCGCGGAGCATGGCGGTGACTAAGAATCAGCGACCGCAGTGAACTGCCTGCGTCCCCGTTGCTCCCGGGCGTCTGCTGGCATTGGATTTGGCTGCGGGCAGATCGACGAATTGAGCTCCGTTTGCCAAGGCCCCCTTTGCTCACCGGCATGTTGTAAGTTAGGATACTCTCGCACGCGGGGTGTAGCTCAGCTTGGCTAGAGCGCTACGTTCGGGACGTAGAGGTCGCAGGTTCAAATCCTGTCACCCCGACTATTCTTAGAAATCAGCCCTTCGGCGAGTACGTCGAAGGGCTTTCTTATTGTGGGGACTAGAGTTACGTCATCGAGCACGCAGTTCAAAAACACGATATCGAGGATCTGACGTTTTTCCATCACATCGGCTGTAAGCCATTTGTCCGTAAGGCTTTGCGAAAGTTCAAAAATTCTGCTCGCCAAGTCGGCATATTCGTCGTGAGAGCGGTCGAGAACGTCGAGTTGCAGCTTCATGTTACTGAGGCGATCACGTAGTTCTGTTTGCTTCGCTGCGAACGTGGATTCGTCGATCTCTTCCGCCAATCGCATGTTGAGCAAACGGTCCTGCTGGCCGACGATCAGGGTCTCCTGACGCTGAAGTTCATGTCGCTGCGAGAGCGAATCCAACTGTGTGTCGCGTGTCTTGGAAGCAAGCACAGTGCGGAACCACTCCTGCACGCCCTCGTCTTCGATTTTCATCTTGGTGAGGATCGCCATCACTTGAGAGTCGAAGTCAGCCTCGCGGACCCGGATACGTGGATGCTCGCCTTTGTTGTAGTAAGTGCAGCGATAGTAGATGTATCGCCTCGGACCAGCCTTCGTCTGTTTCGTTTTGACTTCACCCGTGATTCGATGTCCACAATGCCCGCATTTGATGCGGTCTCCTGCGTAGGTCAGTTCATGGGATTGGTAAACGTGTCCGCCCAGAATGGTCTGTACGCGGTCCCACGTTGCCCGGTCAACCAGTGGCTCATGCTTGCCGGGATACCAGTTGCCCTTGTGCTCAATCTCTCCGATGTAGGCTCGGTCCCGTAGAATGTTGTGCAGCGAACTACGGGGAAATTTCGGAGTCGAATCACGGTAAATCAGTCCCTCGTCGTGCAGTTTTTCAGCGAGTTGGTCGAGCGTCAGCGAATGGAAGGCGAATAGCTCAAAGATCCGTTTCACGGACTTTCCGTTTCGCCGGTGGACTTCCACGATGCCGCGACTGTTTTTGCGGACGTTCTTGTAGCCATACGGAGCAAGTCCAATAAACCAACCTTCCTGAACACGGCGGGCCAGACCTTCTCGGACATCAACGGACTGCTGCTCAGTGTAAAAACTCGCCATGTTAGCGAGTGTGCGGCGCATCATGCGTCCGGCGGGGTTGCTGTCTGTGGGTTGAGCTACCGATATGAAGGGGACGTTGTATTCAGATTCCAGTCGTTCCAGCTCGACGTAGTCGTAGAGATTTCTCGCGGCTCGGTCGAGCTTGTAGAACAGCAAACCGTCAATTTCCAAGCAGTGCTTCTTGGCGTAGCGTACAAGCTCTTTGAAGGTCTTGCGTTCATCGCTCTTGGATGCAGTTTCAGCGATGCGAAAGAACCGGACAATTTCACCACCCTGTAATTCCGCGTAGTGCCTGAGTGCGTCTTCCTGTACCTCGAGTGAGAATCCCTCTCGTTCCTGTTCGCGACTGCTGACGCGAGCTAGGGCGACGAACCGTTTCATTTTCACTACTCCCGACGAAGACAATCAATGACACCACCGACATTGTTGATGATCGCTATGGCATCGTCGCGGGTCAACTGGTTCGGATAGTACGGTTGCCAGATTTCAATGGTCTTTTGCAGCAGTTCATCCGAAACCCAATCCGGTAGGTCGGAACGCGACCTCTGGTCACACTCTTCCTTTCGTCGATTGGTTTTCGAGTTTCGCATCGGCAAATGACAGATTCGATGGAGAGGGCTAAAACAAACGGCGTTCAACTTGGTTGCCGTAGACGGTCCACTGCGTTCGGGGATGCTCTTCGCGACCGTACAGTTCGAGATACGGCCCCGGACTGACTCGCTCGATGAGTTCACGCACGGCAAACGGTTTTTGGCTATGGCGGGTTCGTCGATGCAGTAACCAGCTTCGGCAGGTCCTGTCGGCGAACGGCAGGCTGCCTTTGACACCGAGCAACAGAAATTCGTGTGAGACACGCCAGTAGTTGCCCATACCGAGTTGCGGCTTGATCCAGACCAAACACGATTTGAATTGGAATCCCCATGCGTCCATGACATCGAATGCTTCACGGAGAAACGCATTCGTCGTCCAGAGGTGCAGGTGAGCGTTATTTGCAACCAACTGGCTAACGGGTTCTGAGCAGATCGATTCAAGGTCCATTGTCGAGTAGTGATTGTCGGCTGCACCACGAGCCGCCTTGTTGGAGTAGGACCAAGGCGGATCAGCGTAGACCGTGCCGAACTTTGACTCGGAAGAGACAAGCTCTTTGAGGCTTTCGACAATGCTTGGGAGCCGTTCGTTCATTCGGCGGCTTCCATGTCTTGTGTGACTCCACCCTCCTGCTCGATCATCCACGTGTGTGCTTCATCGAGCAGGAAGCGAACGAACGGGATGTCGTCGCGGCCAAGTCGAGTTGATTCGTGCCACAAGTCACCGTTCTTATAGAGGCGATGAAGGGAAAGCATGTGGCGAATCGTGCCGTCTGACTTTGCACGACGTATGCGGACTACAAGAAGCCCCTGTCGAATTTCATGTACGAGTTTCGTTCTCATCGGTCGGTGGCTCCATTTACGTTGTTGGTGGTGGACACTTCGGCAATAGCGTCATCAAGCGTTGTTGCGAGGCGAAACAACAGATTGCGACTTGCCTCATCCATACAGCCATCGTGAGCCAGTTCGGCTGACAAGACGCGAACCAACTTGACCATCGCGCAAAGGTCGTCGGGCGTGAACCACTGATTCACTCGGCCAGTGCGGTTGTTCAGGCGAGTGATGTTGAAGCGGTAGCCGAAGCCAATCAGTTCATCGCCGGTCTTGTAGACCGATGCGGTGAGCTGTTCGGCTCCAACCATCGTGTATGGCTTTCTTGATTTGTCAGGCATCGTGTTGCTGTCGATTGGTAATGTTGAATTGAAAATGCGTGGAGAGCTGTCACTCTCTCCACGCGGGTTTGCTATTGGTCGTAATCTGGTGCATCAGAGAAGCACTCTGACAATTGATCCTGCACCGAACGCCAACCCGCATCGCGGGCGGCGTCGAGCAATTCGTCGATAAGCTCAACCGCGTGCTCTTGCGGATACAGCGGGTAGCGACGATTGATGGCGGGCGGATTGCATTTCATGCGTTCCACCTGCTCTTCATACAGAATGTGGATTGCTTCAAGCACATCTTCAGGCAGCAGCCGAACCAATAGTTTTTGATAAAGTCGTGTCATAATTCTTCTCCGAAGGGGAAGTTCACGTGTGACAGAGGGGCGTGAACTCCCCGTTATTCAATCGCCCCTCCCTGACAGTTGCCTGTCAGGGAGAGGTAATGTGGAAAAGTGCCGGGCTGACACGAACAGCCCGGCGTTACCGTGGGTAAAACCCATGTCGTTCCCTGAACGACGAAAACCGATTAGCGACTCAGTACTCTTCAGGAAGAAGAATCGTGGTGTAGGAGCGATCCGCTTCTGTGATAATCCAGAACTTCGTTTTGTCCGAAGCGTGGTAGACCGAGAACAAGCGAAAGCCTCGCGCGAGCGATTCTTCGTTGGTCTTTCCGTCTTCATCACAAACATCACCCCAGTCACCTTGAGCGTGCCTCAGCAATGCGGTCAGCATTTCGTCTGCCGATATCGCCGAGTGAACACCCTTGGTCATCACAATTCTTCCCATTGGAAAGAGTGCTATTTGGTTGACATCTTCCATGGCGTTTTCATCCGTGAAGCCGGTGGGAACATCCCACCGGCAGATTGATATTCCGTTACTCTTGGCTGGCCTCACGCTTGGCCTTTTCGGCCTGTCTGAGACACCATGAGAACGCCAGTTCCGACGCCTTGGCGACGAACAGCAAGTCGTCACGTCGAAACGACGTGGTGTCCTTGTATTCTTCGCCATCACGGTAGGTGCGGGTGATCGTGACGCTGAGCCACGACCCATTGTTCTTTGATTCGTTCTTCCAAACGGAAGCGCGAATACCGTTGCCTACAGCGAAACGCTTAATCGGTGCGTTATTTGCCATGTTTCCTCCATGTGTGTTATCCACACGTTGTTGATGTAACGATGGAGCAGGCCCTCCTGTCTCCACCGGCACGAATTGTTAAATCCGACGCATCATTGATTCGGATACTGCGTTAGTTCGCTGACGCGAACCCGAACGTCGTCGAAGTCGTCGAGTCTTTGCCAAGGTCGACTCTTCTTCGGCGTTCTTTTTTTGTTGGGGTACTGCTCAACCTTCACGATGGTGTCCCACGTATGGAACACGACCCGTGGTGCATGGATGACCCACAAAAGAGCAACCACGCCTATCAAGGCGATTCGTACTGCAAGTGCGGGAATCCCCAAGGTGAAGCCAAGTGCCGAACGTAGTTCGACTGGCGTACCTCGCCTGCTTAGTTGAGTGTCTACCTGCGAGAAACCTCGCTTGTAGAACCATCCGAGAATTCTGCACGCATGGCCCGCCAACACTTCAATGGCGTACAGCAGGTAGCGTGTGAATCTCACGGAATGATCAACAGCGTCCGAGACACCCCAACGCATCTCGGTTGCCATTCCTTTAAGGCATTCTGTTAATGTCACTTTCATGACAATCCTCCGGTTAACGACGCTGGTTCATTCCAGACGTCGCTTGATTGACAAGCACTTGCAGTGCCTGCCAAGCAATCAGAGTCAGATGCCTGCCCGTTGTTTTTTCTGCTCTCGGGCCGAGAGACTTTTTCAAACCCGCGTGGGGAATGATTAGCGTGTTGCGTATGTTCGCTGTGGAATGTGTGCGACGATGTTAAGCAGTTCGGTAAATGCGACGACGTTCATGTGGACGCCGCTGCCTTCGAGCGGATGAAGTGCCTCTGCCAAGCGTCGTTGTTTGGAATGAGTTGGAACGATCCACGTGAGTTCAAAAGCACCGTTATGAATTAGCTCGCGAAATCCATCCTGACGCTCGTATTTGTCGATGCTTCGCTGAGTTCGGGAGACGATTCGGTTGATCTTCGATTGCCCGGTGTCGACGCGTATATTCCCCAGCCGAGTCGATTGTGATGTCGCATCGACGTAGTGACCCGCCGGGAGTCCGTGCCGAAACAGTTTTGGAAAGTAGGTTTCCATTTGCGTTTGCGTCACTGGTGACCGTGATTCCGAACCGTGACAATACGTCAGGATGCTCAGAGCGCGTGCCAGTGACGAATCCGAAAGCGGCTTCTGGTTTGCCGCTGTCCAATATCGCAGCCCGCAAGCGTGGTGCCACTGGCTGATACGGCCAGTTCGCAGGAGTAGATCAACAGCGAGCATCGCCCGCTCCCGGTCAGTGACTGGTAAGCAGCGGTCAACTGCGAGTGTGTATCGGTCGATGAACTCAAGAATGAGCCGCTGGGGTTTCATGTTGAGCGTGTTGAGATTTGGCATGACTACCACAGTTCGTAGGGAAGTTCGGCAGACTGACAGTGCCGATGGAATGATTCGATTTGTTCGAGTGAATAGCGACCTGCTGACTCGATGACCCGAGTGACGTTTCCTTCGTCGTCAAACAGAAACGCATCGGGGTTTTTGACGCCGCGTTCGGCGATTGCGACAGCATCTTCGCCGAGCCATGTGTCCGCCAGTTCTGGTTCGATAGTCCGATAGCGGACATAGATGCCTGCCAACAGCAGGTCGTGGTTTCGGTGATTCGTTGGTGGCAGGCCACCAGCCGACGAGCCAAAGAGTCGTGCAGCCTTGTGTGTGGCCGCGATGACTGGGGTCGGCGTTGGAGGTTGGTTCCATCTGTCCCGAACAACTTCAGCGATGCGAACGAAATCGGGTGCTGCGTGTCGGGGAGTCCACGATGCCAGCGGTTCGTCGCCGATGGGCGATGCGGGAAGGTTCCACACATCACCGACGATCAGACCGGCATCGACAAGCCGCTGGATTGCGTCAATGACCGCACCAGACGAGCCAAACTGGTCATCCCAGACACGGTGAATGTGAGCCAGCGACAGAAGACGCACGCGGCATGTGAGCGTTTCCATCAAGTCGTAGAGCGGTGTTGTCCAAGTTCGTTGAATCATCCTTCTGCTCCCGCTGCCGGGCCTGAAGGATCAAGCGGATGGTCTTGCAGATAACGGTCGAACATCCCAACCGAATCAGAATTCATGGGCTTGGTGCCTGCTTTCGCCTGCGGGTTCGCCCGGCCTCTGGACTTTTTTCTCCGTCGCTTCTTCGGCTTGTTCGGTGGCGGAGTGGGCTTCGGCTGTGGCTTTGGTTCGGGGCCAACCGTAATAGTCTCGTTTGAGATCGACGGAGAAGTGTTCGGTTTGCGTCCGCGATGAGGAACTTCCGGCTGCGGGCGTTCCCAGTCCGACGCCAGAAAAGTCCCGGTATCAGTTGATGGCCACGGGGCGGCTTTGCGTTCGCTGTATTCCTCGGCGGAAATGTGGAAGTCACTCTCAATGATGACTGGCATTCCGCCGTACTGGGCGTAGCCCGCCCCACGATTGATCAACACAACACTCTTGCGGTCGTCGTCACTGACCAGCTTGATGTCATTCTTGGTCAGCCTTGGAGCAATGAAGTCGTTGCGTGAACGACTGGTGCTGGTGGTCGTGCCACGGTCACTAACAGATTGAGAAACAGTGATGGAGTCCATCGTATCGACGGTTTCACCGCTCGCTTTTGAAAGCCGTTCCTGATCGTCCCAGCCCGAAATGGCGAACCACTGTCGATAGCGGCAGTTCGTTTCCAATGTTGACGTCAGGTCGTAACGAACCAAATCCTGCATGGATTGGTTCGCAAGAATCACTGCGACACCCATGCTGCGGGCAAGTTGCAGCAGATAGTCGAGATTTCGCGATGCCATTCGCTGAAACTCGTCGACAACCAGATAGACCGGGACCTTGCGTTCGGTGAGCGTTGCGGCTGTGAGCAGCATGTAGCTGGCAAGACGACCGATTTCTGGTGAGGAACCCGGCCCAAGTGTCGCGGACAAGCTGAAGTAGTGAGCTTCGGGATGCAGGAACAGCCGAGTCGGGTCGATGCAGAGATCGGCAACCGCTTGATTCGGTGTGCAATCGTCGGTGATGTTCAGTGCCGCAATAGATGCCAGCCGAGTAACGGACATCTTGACATGGTTGCCCGCGTCCTTCGATTTTTCATCGAGTCCATGCCGTTTGGGCGATGAAATGACGTATGCAATTTTGTCTCGAAGCTGTTCAAAGTTGCTGATTTCGGGGAAGTGGCTGACCGTCGCATAGAGCACTGAGGCATTGGCGGAACTGAAATAGCCTTCGCCATAGTCGCTGCCGTAGTTCAGTCCCAACGCACCGCAAAGAATGTCGGTTTTCTGCAATTCGTTGAGACGATTCCAGCAGGGAAGTTTGAACGGATTGAAGCCATAGGTGGCGAGGTCGTCACGCTGCGTGAAGTAGCGAACCGGTACGTCGATGCCGTTTAGTGCCTTGGCTGTTTCCGCACCCTGCTTGAGAGTTTGAAGCAGCTCCGGGGAATCACCTTTGAGGTCGAGTACCATCACGCTTGCGTTGCCGCTACCAATGACCTGTTCGATAAACGGGGACAGTCCGCGAGCGGTCTTCCCGGAACCGCTGTCGCCAAGGAAATGTGCGTGCTCGCGAAACACCTCCGACGGAACAAGCATCGGCGACTGGTCGAAAGTCACACGTCCGAGATAAAGACTCTCTCGCTCGATGTCGTTCTGTGATGACCGGATTCGGTCGGTGATCTCTTTCCACTCGCTTGCAGGCACAAAACTCGGCTTCGGTATCGAGAGCCGACCAAACACGGGAGTGCCCACAATGGCGATAGTCAGCAACACAAGCAGAACGGGTATCAGAGCCAGCCCCGCACACAGCAGAAGCAACAGGCCAATGCTAAAGAACAGTTCAAGCAGGTTTCCGGACTGGAGGACGTTTCCGAAACTGACGGACACTTCGGAAACCTGAATCAGATTGGTCACGCGAAAGAATGCGAACACATTGAGCAACACTGCAACCACCAGCATCGTCAGCCGTCGGCGGCAGTTGCCGGATGGACTCACCAGCACACCGGCCAGTGGCTCATCATCTCGGTTGTAGCTACACCAACTGTTGACCGCTGATCGGACTCCACGAATGAAACTATCTGGTGAACTGCCGCATGCGACCGCCATGATCAACCAGCCAACGGCTGAGACCAACAATAAGATAGGCATGTGGTTTGGAATCAGGACGCTGAGAGCAATTGGCGCAAGTAACAGGCTACTGACAAGGGTCTGCCAACAGAGTGCTTCACGAGTATCCCATGCTGTGTCGACGGATGTTGGTGAGACAGTTGCCACGAACGAAAAGTGGCGAACGACTTCTCTCGCGACCAATGCGGTTGCCGTGAGTGCCACATAAACCTCGATAGCGACGGGCACAGGGAACAGAAGGTAAATCCACGCGACACAAATGATGGCAACGCTAACATCGCGGATGGCGACAAGATGTGATTTCACACGTCGCCACGCCACAAACAGGAATAACCCGGCGAGAAGCATCACGAACAACGTCACATCAAAGACAAATAGCTGAACCCAGCAGCACAGCAACGCCGCAAAGCTGGCGAACACCAGTTCCTTCAGAACTTTGACTGTGAATTCCGCATCGTCATTGTCGACGCCACGGTAATAGGCGAATTCCAGTTCCAACGGCTCCGCTGGAACCAGTTGATGTTGGATTGGGTTGCCCGATGACTGCCTATAAACGCTTCTGGGCATAAGGTGACTCCCTTGATTAGTTGGCTCGAAGTAACAGAAAGGAAAGACGGGGTATGACGGCGATGTGGACTCGCACCGCGTTGGTGCATCCGCAGGAAACCAAAGCCTTAGAAATTGCTTTCGATTTCTCTTCGCTTGTCGTGAGAACGACGACTTGGAATCGCGAGGCCGCAGCCAACTCAGAAATCTGAGGAACATCAAGGCGTTCATGAGACGCTTGCGTTGTTTTGCGGGCCACATGCTGCGGCGAACCACCAAGGTCTACTCGAACCAATTCCAGTTGGCCCTTTGCGTCCACACAGTAAGGCGACTGCGACAAGTCGTGAGGAAGCCAAGGCATATACTGGGCAACTTCGTCGGCGATGAGTCGGCGACGGCGAGCACTGCCACTGGTGGCGTAAACCAGAGTGGCGTAGTCGGTCGGTAGCGATTGTGGCCCAAGCGGTTCGCTGAACCGTGCTGACAAGCCGAGTGAATTAACGGCTTGGCTACCAAGACGGAAGTAGGTTTCCGGTGGAACGAGGACGTAGCGGCGAAGGATTTGATTCGAGCAGAGCCGAGCGGTCACCTTCGCCACGGCGTTCAACGAGCGTCCGGGGAGAAGCTGCGAGGCAATGATGCGATTTGTTGCGAGACGATAGCGTCGGACGAGTTCGACGATCGCAAGGTCTCGGGTTCGGAAGGTCTGTTCAGGCATCGGTGCGTTTACCAAATCTGATAAGGCAGTCCTCGCAGGACCGCGTCGTCGTGGAAAGCGGCAATACGGTCGGCTTCGTAGTCGCCGCCGAATTCAATGAGCATTGCCGGTTGGTCGTTTGAGTCGACGAGAACGGCATCGGGCATTGACTGCCCCGGTTCGTTCTCAGTGATCAGGTTCTCGCCACGCCATGCTTTGGCGTAGCTCGGGTGGTTGCAGCAGAACCACAGCCAGACTTCGGAAACGCCAAGGTCGTGGGACACCTGAGCCGACATCACCGCCTTGTTGCGACCACCGAAGTGATTCACGGTGATGTCGGTCGGCAGAAAGATGACGGTTGAACGAAGTGCTCGATAACGCCACCGACTCTGCAACTGAAATGCAATCTGGCTGGCATCCGGGTTCTCGTCGCCCGGCTGCCAGACAAAAACCGGACTCAGTAGCTCCGGCAGGGGCCTTGCCATCACGACGTTGCGCTGAAGCAAGCCCATGTCGACGAAGCGATTGAGTCTTCGCCTCGCATTGGCGACGTCGCCCGCCCAAAGTGCGTCGGCCAATTGACGCTGACCAAAAAGCCTGACTTGCAGGCTGAGTGCTCTGAGCACAGTGACGTCGCGATCGGTGAACTGAGTCCGCTTCTTCATTCGGCCAGTTCCCCGTTGTCTGCCGCATCTTCAGTTTGAACCGGCTTCTTCTTGCTCCGCTTCTTTTTCGCGGTGGTGGCGTCCGGTAGTCCAATTGGCAGTCCCGAAATGCTTTGGCTGTCATCCGTCAGGCGTTCGCAGATTCCCGGAGCGGAGCTGAACGGGTCGTTCAGCGTCATTTCTGAAGCTTCGTCTCGAATCAGCTTGGCCAAATGGGGTTTGCCGGCAGCTTCATAACGTCGAGCTTGCTCTTCTAATTGGTTATGATGTTCTGCGTGACCGAGAATGAGCATGCGTTGCAGAGCGGAAGCCATGAAGCTGCCGATGCTGGGCAAGGCTCGTTCAACAAGTCGGTCCGTGATCCATTGCGTCGTTTTCTGGAGCATGGCGAATCCTGTCAGGGGTGAGGAACAACTGTCCGGGAACGTCAATCAACCCGGAGTGACAGAATTATTCGCGACCTGCGGTTCACGCTAAATTCAAGCTGATGCAATCTGCGAACAAGTTGCCTGCATCACGAACCAAGTCGCGATTCCCCCAACAATGGCAAAGAAACGTCTGCAACACGGAAGAACCGTTGAGATCAACGTCGACAAGTTGTCGGCTGCGATGGATCATCGCGGCCTGAGTGTTGAGCAGTTGAAGGAACTGGCTGGCGTATCAATTGGCACCGTCAACAATTTGCTGGCTGGAAAACCCGTTTACCGAACCACTGCAACTCAAATTGCCGAAGCCCTTGAAACGACGCTCGGCGTGCTCATGGGGGCATCTGCTTCAAACGGCGGCGCTGCGGCTGTCCACGAGTATCTGGTTTCCGAGGTGCTGACCGACTGGATTGTTGCGTCCAACGGATTGCGGTTTCAGGTTTGTCGATTGCGTCATCTGGAACTCGATCGACAGGCTCGTGGGAAGCGATTTGATCTACGAGACATGACGACCGACGAAGAGCAGCGGTGCCGCACTTGGATCAAGCGACATCCAAACGTCTGCGAATCGCTTCAGGATCACCCAAACATTGCCCGCAACCTGACAGCATTTCACGATCCGGTTGAGAGGTTTTATTGGGTGATTGATGAATGGGTCGACGGTGAACCATTGCAGAGGCGTCTGGGGCGAAAGCAGTTCTCAGCGGCGGAGGCGAAAACTCTGTTGCTGGACGTTGCCTTTGGCCTACATGGGCTTCACCGACAGGGAATCATTCGCCGCGAATTGAACCCGACGACAATCATCATCCGGGAGTCAGATAGTCGGGCCATTCTCACCGAGTTTGAACTGGCAAAATTGATTGATCATGGCCCGACGGTCTCAACAGATGACTGGCCCGTCGATCCGTACCGTGCGGGCGAAGCGGATGCCGATGATGTGGATGTGCGAGCTGACATTTACAGTTGGGCACGGATTGGGATTCACGCGGTGGTCGGTGCATTACCTGAAATCGGGCAGGAGCATTCACAACTCGAACAGGTTGCAATCCCATCACTGGTCCGCGATTGCTTGGCCAAGTCGGCTGCTGTCTTTCGCAGCGAACGTCCAAATTCGATGGACGACATCATCCAAGTGATCGAAGAATGGAGTGTTGGATCGTGAACGATGGGGAACATGATGACTGGCAGGAGTCGATCGCGCATTACTACAGCGAGATCGACTACATTCGCGAAATGCTCGATCCCAAGAAGCGATTGCTTGAGTCAGCGGTGCTCGTCGAGAGAATCATCAAGACTCATTTCCTTCGTACAGACAGGGAAAAACACGGTCTCGGTACACTGTTGAGAATGCGAAGGCGGTTCCTCGGCCGGCAATTGTTCGACAATGCCGACTTCGCTGTCGAGATGAGAAACCGAGTTTCCCACCATACTCGCCGCCGCGATCCAACTGACGAAGAACTAGAGAAAGCTACACGAGTATTTCTCGAAGTGGTTCGCAAACACGTTGAGGAAATGGAAAGCCGGACCGGAAACACAGGTTCGACGACAAGTGCTCCGCAGATTCCTGAGCGTGAAACAAAGCCGAAGGCATCGCCCCGGTTTGAGACAGAATCCTCGAATGAATCGGAAGGCAGAACTTACGCGACAGAGATTGAACGTGAACCACGACCGCTGCTGGAGGCAGCAGATGATGACCCTGAAGTAACGGCTTCCACGATTGCGGAGTTCACTTTCTGTCCGCGAGCGGGAATATTGACACACGAAGGCGGATTCTCAGACCCGGAAGAAGAACTGCCCTCTCTGGCCTTACTTCCGTGGTACGAACAGGAGGCGATTGAAGAAGCCTACCCACATGCACTTTACGTCCTGTTTTCGTTTCCGGTTGGACTCTTGGTCGCTGTCATCATCTTGTCACTGCTGATGCTGGGGCATTTCCTATATCCGTTCCTGCTGATTGCACTGCTCGTCGGATGGGGCGTTTTTGCTAGGCGAGCTTTTCGGCGTTGGCGAGAGATCGGCGAACGGCGACTTGCGGCTCGGCTTGCGACGGAATGCAATCCCGTACCGGGCAAGAATGCGTTTCAACCCGTCGACTGGTGGGGGTTATTGCTGGCTGGATACGAAGTTCGTCGACCTGAAGCCCCGCTACATGATGAGCGGTGGAGGCTCAGCGGAAAGCCAAGGCGAATTTTGGACAAAGGCACGTTGAGTATTCCGGTTCACCGCATCAGAAAACCGGAAGGACCAATACTACCGCAGCACATCGTGCGAGTTATGGCCCACTGTCATCTCATCGAAAGGACGGAAGGGGCTGACAGTCCGTTCGCGGTTATCCTGTTCGGTAACACCTATCAAGGAATGACTGTTCCAAACACCAGTGAAAATCGAGAGCGGTTTCACAATGCACTTGAGCGTGCTCGAACTGCAATCATTGAATCTGATGCCGGTGATCGCCAGCCGCCGGAACCCGTCACCGGGAATGCTTGTAGTTCCTGCCACTTTGGCCATCCAAGACCAGTCGCTCTTGAAGACAAAACGATGCGTTACGGAGAACCGCTCGACCCGGTGCTGTTCCACAATGGCAAAAAGGTCTTTCACTGTGATTGCGGTGATCGGTTTCACTGGAAGCCCAAGCACGAGCGGACCCGAAAGATGCGAAAGCTGGAATGACCTACTTGCGGAGTCGCTGAATCCACTCAATCATCCGTGAGCCAATTCCTTCTGTGCCTCCTGCCTTGGTCGTTTGTCGAATTTCCTTCATCGCAGAACTCCAGCCATCGAGCCATTGACTCGATGTCTCGAAACGATTATCGGCGTCGATAGCCAACGAGTGACTCAATAAGTCGTCAATCGGTCGCCAAATTCGCTTCGGGAGCTTCTCTCGTTCCGGGCTGATTGCGCTGGCTGGAACCAGTCTTGACCCCGACTGAACGGGGTCAGGTAGCATTCCAACTTTGCCACCGTGACCGTCATATGGAATCCTGTCCGTCAGAATTTCATACAGGACGACCCCGATTGAAAAGCAGTCTGCCCTAAAATTGACGAGCGATTCACCCCGTAAGAATTCCGGTGCGGCATACACGCCACTCACACCATCGCCCTCATCTCGCCGAGTTGTGCGCTCGATCGTCCATGCGTTGCCGTAGTCAATCAGCACAAGACTGGTTCGTTTCGTGAGGATCAAATTGGCGGGTTTGATGTCGCCGTGGATGATCTGTTTGTTGCGATGAAGATGCCGCAGAGCATGGGCGACTCCTTTCATCAATCGCACTGCTTCAGGTGCCGCGATTCTCTGTCGATTGCGGTCGCGAATCCCGCTCAAAACAGTTCGCAGGTTGAATCCATCAATCCACGGCAGAACCACATAGATTGAATCGCCGTCACGATGGCATTCGAGAATCTGAAGAATCTCGTTATCGCCTCGCGTGAGTCGTTGCAAAGTGCGAACGCGGTCGAAGCCGCCGGATGAATTCGGCAGGATGTGCAATGCTCGCATCTGCTTTGCACTGGCGTCGAATACTTGGAATGCACTCCGTCCCGAGGTACCAATTCTTGCCACAGCAAGGTAGGTGCGATCCCCGATGCGAAAACGTTCGATGACCGGGTACTCGGTTCCTCGATATCGAATCGGACGGTTCTGCACAGGGCAAAGTCTCTCTATGTGAAGCGATGACGGATAGTGACTCACAGAACGAAGTGTAACGCAAAGCGTTGCCCAACACCTGTAGCTAACACCTGCCAGTCACAAGCGACCCTAAGTCGTTTGTGACAAAGGAAGTCAATGGAATCAGGAATGGAATGTCAGCGGGTCATCCGATGTTCCTCTGTATGTTCCGGTTTTCCCGGTGGGGAGCGGGCCGTAGCGCGGCCCGAATCTGAGAGCGGCGAACGATAGTGAGCCGCTGACCGCCGGAGCGTCCAGCGTAGGCGGAAGACGACCGCAGGCTGCCCCAGCAGGCTCGGTCGTGAGTCGAGCGTCCCAGCGAGACGGCGGGCGTTCAAGCCCGCAGCGAACCGCCCCAGCGGTGAGCGTCACGTTCCGTACAGGAACGGTGGAGCGTTCAGCGGAACAAAGCCGAAAGTCTGGCCCCAGCCAGACTGAGAGGCGCTGAAGAGGTGGGCCGGGAGCGTTGAAACGACGGTCGACCGAAACTGCCGAGAAAGCACTTGGGAAGTGTCAGTCACGGGCGGACGTCGCTTCAACCGAGTGGCTCAGACAGCTTCAATGAGTGCGTGACTCTTCCGTGAAACGGAAAGGCACAAGCGAGTCGGCGGGGTGGGCGAAGGGCAATGTCCTGATCGCGAACGCGGTCGGGAATTGTTCGTAGCCAAGCGACGGCCGAGGTGTTCCGCAGAATGAAGTCTGCGGAAACCGAGCAGGAGCCTCGACGACCAGATCGCCCGCAGGGCGATTCGCTTTACCCCGTTTTTTTATACAGAAAGAAGGTACGTGCAAAGTCGGATGGAGTGCCTGTTGCACGCGGGCTGGGGTAACGTCGATGGAAAGTTGAGAGAAAAGCGACCACGGGACGGAGTCAACTCGCATTCCGTTTCGCGGTCGCCTGAACGTTGCGGCTAGGCAGCCAAAGTTGGTTGCCGTTTCGATTCTTTTTTGTTTTCAGAGTCGCTTCGACGAACCGGCGGTTGCTCGTTGCCCAACAAGTCACTGAGAATTCCGGATGCACATTTCTGAATCCGTGTCATGGAATTCGCAAAGACTTCGCTGTCACCGTTGTGCAGGTGAATGTAGTCGGCGGAATGTTCGATAGCCTCCATCCCGAGAGCCTGACACACGACTTGAGCAACCGCCTGAGCTTCAGTTTCCATCACAGAATGCTTCAACCGCTTTCTCGTCTCTCGATCCGGGTGCAGGAGTTCGTGTGCGAGTTCATGGATAAGAACCTCCAGTCGCATGGGCGGCTTCAGACCGGAAAGGACTGTAATCTTCTTGATGGACGACGCGCCATAAGCACCGCCACCAAGCAGGCCATATTTCAAGTCAATTCCCTTGAACTCAATCAGGCGTTCAACCGGTTCAATCCACTGTGCCGCACTGCCAGTCGGTTGTGTCAGACTCGGCAACTCATCTCCTTCGGTTTGACTGATATCGAAGACGTGAACGACACGGAAGCCACGGATTTCTTTTTCATCGGTGGCGGCGTTCTTCTTTCGGAACGCCAGCGGGGCTGTGATGCCAATTCCTTTCTCACCCTTCTTGACGCTCCTTCCAACTCCTTTCCAGCCGTGGAAGCCCATCACTTTCGTTGCATAAGAAACTGCTGTGCAATCAGCAGGCAGTTGTTGAAGCTGTATTTGTTGAACCGAGCCATCAACTTCAGCACTTCTTCCAGACGCACCGAACGCCCTTCCGCTAAGGCTGCGTTCAATTCGTTGATCCCAGCAGACACCAGTTTTGCGATTTCGTCTTTCTTCATCGTTTCGTTCCTCTGCATTCGCTGCATCCGACATTGCAGCAATCTGTTTTTCAGTCGGCCTGTCGGCGGCCACCCCGAACCGGACGCAGCAGGTCAAGGTGGAGCCTTTCGCGAAGCGAAAGCAGCAGTGAGGACCAGAGCAAAGCGGCGGGACGAACGGACCTTGACCGCTGTGGCACGATTGGAAATGCCACAGACAGGCCCAACCACTTCGCTTAGCGTTGAGTGCGACTGATTGGGAGTGGTGATTCGCGACTGAAACGGTCAGAATAGAAAGCCGCAGACACCCCCCAACGGTATTCACTGTGAGATTGATTTGATGTGCATACGGCGAGAACTACCAGTCCGAGTTGGTTTGATCGTGTTTGCCGCCTGTGCGGTTGTGGCGGGCACGATCCGGGCGGATGAAGTAAAAGAACGTGAGCTGTGGCACTTGGAATTGCGAAACGTTGGCGGCGGGGCGGACTACAAGCGGCCCTATTCGCCGGTCTGTTTTTCGCCGGACGGGAAGCGGCTGGCGGTGTCGTTGGCAAATCGCAAGAGTGTCTGGGAACGACACGGCAATGACGAGAATTCCGTCGTGTGCAAGGATGTTCCCGAAGGCTCAGGCATTGGGATTTGGGACGTGGAGAGTCTGCGGTTTCTGAAGTGGATCGAGGTAGGTGCTCACAAGGTCATTCGATTCACGCCAGACGGGAAGTCAATTGCAGCATTAGACGATTCCCATTTACTCCTGTGGGACGCAGAGTCCGGCGAAGATTCCAAAGTCGAATTGCTGAAGGACGCGTCTTGGGCGAATGAGCTAAAGAGCGGTTTTTGCTGGGGACCAAACGGCAGCATCGTTGTTCGGCAAAGCAAGGCACTGGCTCATTTTTCCGCGTCGGGTGAATTGCAGAGTGAATATCCAATCGACAAGGTCATCGATCTCGTGAGCCTCGAAAGCGGAGCCAACCGACAGCACATCGTTGCAGACTGCTACTACTGGAATCTGAAGACCGGCCGGAAGGTCACCATATCACCGAGTGGGTTCTGCCACTCAGTGTTTCGCCCCGGCACGACCGAAATCTGGGGCCGCTCTGACAGAAGCTACGGTGCGATTGCGATGTGGAGTCCATCAACGGGCAAAGTGACGTACGCGTTCAAGGAAGGGTTGAACAGGAAATCTTCAGCGGACAACGGGTCCGTGCAATGGCGGATTGAAGGCGTTGCGTTTAGCCCCAACGGAAAGGTGCTTGCCTCGGTTGGCAGCGACAGTTGTATTCATCTGTGGAACACAACAAATGGCAATCGCATTGCGACGCTGGAAGCAGCGAGGGGGCCGAGAAAAGGGAAAGATGACGATGGCGTGGGACGCCCGACTTTGAAGCTGGTCAAATTTTCGCCTGACGGGCGGTGGTTGCTCGCTTGCTCAGTTGAGAGCGTAAGCATTTTCAAGATCGACCGGCTCAAGCAGCACATTAAGCGCGAAAAGATTCATCAGGTTACACAGTACTTCGCAGGGAGCGAACTGGTGGAGGAAATTGTTACCAATCCGCCGGGTGCGGACACCATCGTTGGCTCAATGCTCCACACGGAAAAGCAGAAGCCGGGAACACGCGTAGCCGCTCTCAGACCAGACAGCGATGAAGTTTGGTATGACGCTGTCATTCTTGCGACAGTACCGAGTTACGGTGGTAAGCCGGGGCTCTACTACAACGTCCACTATGAGGGATACAGTCGCGACGAGGACAAGAGGGTTCCTGAGTGGAGAATCCGTCCGAAGCTGGCTCCGCACTTGAAGGTTCGCCACATGAAGTAGTCGGGGAAAGCGGAGCTACATGATCTTGATATTGTTCTTGATCCGGTGCCGAACTTCTTCCAGTGCTTCGGTGAGTGCAAGCTCCACTTCGTGGTAGTTCACTTTTGTTGGAGCGGTGACGGTCACTTTGAGGCCACGCTCGGACTGGAAGACCTGATGAATTCCGCTTCGCGGTTTGGCCGACTTCTTTCCGCGTCGCTGTTTGATCTGTCTGACGGTTTGCGAGTGCGACAGTTCACCCGAAGCTGCCTGCGTTGCTACCTTGGTTTGCTGCTCCGAATTATCGAGTTTGCTGATTTCGTAGGCCGACGATTTCGGCAAAGTGCCGGCATCGACCTGCTGCTGAATCTCAGGAGGAAGATCAAGCAAAGCAAGCGAACGACTAATCCGTGACGTAGTCACGCGAAGAGCTTGGGCCACCTGCTTGCCATTCCAGTCGTTCAATTCCATCAGCGATTGGATTGCTCTCGCTTCTTCCATCGGCTTTAGGTCTGTACGCAGGAGGTTCTCCACGAGTTGTTGTTCTCGCAATTCACTTTCGCTCACTTCGCCTTCGACGAAATAGCAGTCAATGGCGGGGAGCCCCGCAGAAACAGTTGCACGCCAGCGTTGTTCGCCCGTGACGATGACCCACTTTTCAATGGACTCATCCCAGCGAACACGAATCGGGTGGAGTTGACCGTGGGCACGAATGCTTCCGGCAAGGCGTTCAATTTCACCCTCGTCAAATTCGTTTCTTGGCTGGTGCGGATCGGCGATGATGCGATTGACCTCGACCTTGCCGTAATCGCGAAGCGGCCTTCGGCCAATATCTTTCGCTGATGAGACCGGACTCAGTTGCGTCTTGCGTGCGTTGCGACGCTGGCCCATTGATTCATCGACATTCAAACTGACTTCTTCGAGTGCATTCCTTGTGCTTGCCATGTGCTACGCGACCCTACGTTTGCGTTCATCCATACTGATTCGGTCAAGAATCTCACGAGCCAGAGAAAGAGTCAATTTTGCGGCCTTCGAGTGTGGTTCATGAAACTGCACTGGACGTCGACGTGTCAGAGCGACCTTGAATGCCGACGCTTCCGAGATCACGGTCTCCATGACCATCTCTTGGTACATTTCTCGCAGCTTTTGCTCATACATGCGATGAACCAGCAAGCGATTGTCGCAGCGAGTTATCAGGTGCCCCAATCGGCGAAGGTTGGGATTCAGTTGTCGTGCCTGCTGAACACATTGATGCACGGCACGAAGGCCCTGTGTGCCGAAGTCTTCTGGCGGCACTGGAATCAGCACGTAGTCGGCGGCAACCATCGAAGTCCAGCTACAGCGATAGAGGTTTGGCGGACAGTCAATGAGCACGACATCGAAGTCTGATTGTTCCTCAAGAAACTCCCGGATTGCGAACTGCAACATACCGGTCTTCTCCGGTTCAGGAGCGTTGAATGGTGCAAGCGTCTGGTTCGCAGGACAGATCGTGATACCGTCGAATAGCGTGGGGTGAAGCAGGCCATCGCGGGAATCGAAGAAGCTGCCTTCATCAAACAACATGGCCATTGTCTGCTTGCTGTTCAGCGACTCCACGAATTCGGAACCAAGAAAGCCTTGGCTGAGTGAACCTTGCGGGTCCATATCCAGCAGCAGCACATTCATACCGAGTTCGGCAAACGCTCCCGCAAGATGAAAGCAGGTCGAACTTTTGCCGCAACCGCCTTTCTGATTGATGAGGCAAAACGTCGTTGCCATGTTCCTCCGTGAAAATTGCAATTTGCAATTCCGGGCAAGTGTCCGAAATCTCTAACGGAATGCTGGCACGACTCTTTGAAGGCCGTCAAGAACTTTCGCATGACCAATCTGGGAATCGAATCGACCGATAAGTCCTCGGCGGTTTTCGTTTCAACGCGAATGCAATTTGCAATTCAGCGTAACCCCCTGAGATTTAAGAGCAATCAAGCGTGTATGGGGTTGAAGGTTGTTGGTTTGCAATTGCCCCCTTGCCTTTCGCTCGTGTTCACCGACTCAGATTTCTCTCTTCGGCGAAACGAACCGCATGGCCGTTGTTGAGTGACGCGGCGTACACGCATCGAATCCGCTGCTCATTGATAAGCGTATATGAAGTCGATTTCTACTTGCGCCGCTGACTCCCCTCACCTACTTTGAGACAAATTCAATTCACTTAAAGTAAGTATGGGCAGTCCGAAGCGAAGAAAGAAAACCAAGAGTGTTCCAGTCGGCATGGGCGAACTGTCGATCGTTGAACACGCCCTGTGCCCTCTCGATTCAAGAACGTCGCTTTCTGACAATCTTGTCCATTTCAATGAGTATTTCTACACCGATCGCAATCGCCATCAGCGGAAGGCTCAAGTCCGTGTGGCTGCCCCGCTTGGCCTTTCCGCCAGTGATGAGTTTTATCTGTGGGGGCTGTTGGCCCTCACCTGCTGCCAGCGAAAACCTACGGCAGAACTATTCGCTACTCCACACTACTGTCTTCGGCAACTCGGGTGTATCGACCAGCACAGCAAACGAGGCGGTCGGCAATACCAGAAGTTCGCCGAATCGCTGGAACGGCTAGCAACGGTAAGCTACAGCAATGATGCGTTCTACGATCCGGTTCGTGGTGAACATCGAAACGTTGGATTCGGATTCCTCAGCTACAGCCTGCCAGTTGACACTCGTTCGTCGCGGGCGTGGAGAATCGCGTGGGACCCAATTTTCTTTGAGTTCTGCATGGCAGGCAGTCAACAGTTCCGGTTCGACTTGGATGTCTATCGTTCGTTGGACTGTGCATCGCGTCGCTTGTTCCTGCTCCTGCAAAAGATGCTCTCGAAACGGCTAACAGTTGCCAGATTTGAGTTGCGCCACCTCGCAGTGCATGTCCTCGGGTTTAGTGAATCACTGCCCACCAAAACGCTTCGGCAGAAATGCAAGAAAACGCTGGCCCGTCTGGTGGATTCCGGAATCATCAAGCCTTCAAACCAGTTCATCACGGGAAAGCGTGGCGGCCGGTATACCGTGACCGTCGAGCGAGGTGCATATTTCGCGACAAGAGCGGAATTTCGACTCTCGAAGGATCTGTCTTCATCGCCGCTGTATGAACCCTTGGCGGCGATTGGTCTCGAAGAGCCGTCCATCCGCCGATTCATTCGCGACTTTGACCCGGTGTTGGTGCAGGAATGGGCGGACATCACTCTGGCCGCAATGGAACGCAAGGGGAAGAAGTTCTTTCGCAGAAGCCCACAAGCCTACTTTGTGGACAACGTGCAACTGGCGGCTCAGGGGAAACGCACACCGCCGGATTGGTGGCAGGAACTTAGGCATTCGGAGAACCGTGAAAAGCGGCAAGGGCAAGCTGCCTCACCAACTCCTGTTGGCGAAATCGTCACGGAAGTGCTCGGTGGAATCTCGGGCAGTGACACTTGAAGAATGAATCCCTTCCAAAAGCAATTCGATTTGCTTTCAAGTGATCTTTGTACTCAGTACTTTGGCGCAGCGACCATCGCTGCGAGATATTCAACGATCCTACGGAGTTGTTGGTCCGAACGTCTCGGTGAAGGTGACGCGAGCGACACGCATCTTGGAATTAAGGTGACGCAAGCGACACGTATTCGGCTTTGAATTGGTGACGCAGCAGACACGTGCAGGCATGTGCAACTTGCAAGGTTATCCACAGGCAACCAATAGCTGCTGCATGTTTTGGCGATGTTCCGATATGGCTCGATACAAATCGACGGTTGCTCGAACATCGTTCAATGCTTCATGGGCTTCACTCGCCTTGAGAGATACGCCGAAGTAGTGGCACAGTGTCCGCAGCGCAAAGTCCGGTGGCGGCGTTAGTGACTTGTCTTCTTGAAACAACCAGAGTGCTCGTTGCAACGTGCAAAATACTCGTGGGGACGCTGGAAGGAACTCGTCGAAGCGGTCGTACCACGCACGTAGGAAAGCTCCGTCAAATGCTCCATTATGTGCCACAAGCTGAGCAACGGAAAATGGCACGCCTTTCGATGAAATCTGATCGACAGTCGCGTGACGTCGCAGTAATTCTGAGAATTGCTTCATCACTTGAATTGACGGCTGAGCTTCTTGTTCCCAAAGGTCCCGCGAATAGCTTGCCTTGCGAAGTGACTTTGCGTCAGCGAATTTGCTGTTGAATTTGAGCTTTGCCTCAAAACGCTCCAGTTCTCGCAAGTTGCAATCAACGGCAATCGCGGCGATCTGGATGATTGGTCGCCAAGGATCAAGTCCCGCCGTTTCCAAGTCGACAAACACCATGCGTTCATCCGGGTAGTTGCTGTTCATGCGACAAGAACTAACACGAAAACTGTCGGGATACAAAACACGTCTAGTTCTAGGCGAGTCTTGCTTTTACCGACTTGTACGGTATTGAGACAAACGTGGTCGAGAATCGGACTCTCTTCCACGGCTGTTTTGTACGTCAAACGCGCTGCTGCGAGCGGACTGCGAATTCAGTTCGCAAGCGGTGGCACGCATGACAGACGTTGACAGGCAATCGCACCCGGTAAACCTCAGCTCACCACTGAGGCTAAGGGCGTTGGGTTAACCTCCAACGACGCGATTGGCCCGTAGAGCCGGATGCATCGAGAGGTGCTTGTCCGGTTCGACGGAGGCTTCGTCGAGTAATCCGGTCTCGACTGCTGACATTCGTACGTCAGTAAATGCGTAGACCGAGTAATCCGACGATTCGATCCGATAGCTCGTTTGGGGAACAACGCGGGTGCTTCACTGAAGACTCACGCGCCCCGGACAAACGAGGGCGATGCGGAAATTCCTTGAGACGTTCTCAAGGCCGCTATTTTCCAAAACAGGTGAGGTATTTGAGATGAAAGAATTTCTGACATCAACGATGCGTAATCCTGTACAGGGGGTCCGAGGTCACCGACCTCGTTCAACCTGTCCGGCGTGGGGAGTTTCGAGTCTGGCGACAGACCGAACCGCAGGCGACTTACTGCGGGGATCGTTGGCAAATCCAGCGACCGCGAATAGCTCAACTACGAAAGGCCCGCGAGGGCTTGCCGGTGAACTTTGCAGAAGACGGAGCCGAATTGCGAACGGCTTTGGCTGGTGGGTAAGAGGGTGCTTCTACGTTCGGCCCTCAGAAATGATTGCGGCAATGCAAATTGCGACCTGCAATCGAAACTATGCCGGTTCTGGCGAACTGGACATACAGCCAAATCCCCTCCCGGTCACACGGGATAGCGACGTGAGCTGCAAGGTGAAGGGAATAGCTAACGCAGGAAGCTCTATGGCAGCCGGTGTGGTTACCGGTGCTTGGCATGGTCAGTCAAGTGTTTCAAACGCCGTAGAGTGGGAGTGTGGCCTGATTAGAAGTCGAGTTGCCTTCAGGCGGGAGCCTGCTGTGCGACTTGAGCGATGGCTGTGCAAGGCAGTGCAGTCTCGTTGGCGTTGTCGGGTGGTGCCGATGACTTTGCCACGACGAAAGGGCTGACGGGCAGTTTTTCTGTCAATGATGCTGTGCTGTCGACTGAAAAGATTTCAGTCGGCAGTTCTTGGAAGGACGCAAGCGGTCACACAAGACTTGTGCGGGAGCACTGGTCTTCTGTGGCGATGACTCAGCAGCGGTACCAGACGTGCGTCTACACGTTGATGGTTCTGCTGTGAGGTTGTTTGCGTGAAGGGTAGTATGCATTGGCGTGGCACAATACATGAATGTAGTGACGCGCCAGCATGGAACCCTGCTGTGGTGTTTCTGCCCTCTGTGAGCGGACCTGCTTGGTCTTTACAGAGTGGCAGCACCGCAGGCATTCCGCCAGCGTTTTTCATTTCCAGCGGCTTTGGGAACCTGTGCCGTGCGCACCAATTTGGTCGCAAAACAGGTTCCACCATTTTGCTTGCTAGTTTTTTGGAGCACGGAAGCTCAATGCAGTATCGAGCTGTGACAACATCGGTGGAAGGATTCGTTCAGCAGATTGCTTGTTGCTACTTGCGGCACGGCTACTGGTTGTACGTGAAGGGCCGAGTTCCCGACGGCAAGCGTCCAGAGCATGTCGACGAGAAGCTCATCGACAAGTACCGCATCAACGTCAGCGAATCGACTCGTGCCCGGCGTAAGAAAGCTGGACGATCAAACCTGCAATACATTCGTCATGAATCAACGTTCGTCATTCTGGCGACGAAGGGTGAACATCGCTTCTTCGATGAAGAATCGAATCTGATTCGTGACATTCGCCGCGTTCCCATTCGATACGGGGGATACTCCATCAGTTACAAACCGGGTGGGCGAAACAAAGACGGCAGCAATGACGACAGGTGGCACGCTCACGTTGAAATTGATCGTGATCAGTATCTTGACCTGCGAGCGTGGTTTTCCGAGCGAGCGTTGCGGGATTCGCCGGACAGATTGGCGAAAGCATTTTATGAATTACCGATCGCTCCCTACGCTCCCGTTCGTCGTCAATTGCTGATGCTGCTGCGTGAAGTCAATCGTGTACGCAAAGTTGCGGGACGCAAACAACTGCCGCATGAAATCCTGCCACTACGAAGACGAGTGGTTCGACCATTTGAGGAGAGGGTGAGGCAATCTCCGGTTGCCGTTCCGCCGGACCAAACACGCGTTGCGACTGTTAATGGGCATGGCCGTTAGAATGGTCTTGGTGATGCTGAGACTCAGACTTGTGCTCGGAATCGCCGTGTTCGTGACCTGATCCTAGCGTTTCCCTGAGTTGGCCTTTTTGCTCGTCCGAAAGCTCCGGCAGGCTACGAACAAAGCTGACGATTTTCCAGATGTCATCATCGGTATGCGTCGGGCCAAGGGCCGGCATTCCTGTCATGCGAATGCCGTTCTTCACAATCCAGAACAACTCAGCATCGCTGCGTTTGCTTAGCGATTTGGTCAGGTTTGGAG
>JAUIGN010000015.1 GCA_030430075.1 bacterium | reverse complement strand
ATAGCTTTGACCATTATCGCAACCTGGGGAGAACAAGGGGCGGAAATCGAATACCGAAGAAGAATAAAATCACGACATCGAAAAACCGCGTCAACCCCAACTTTTTGACAGCCCAGGCTAACGCCCAACGGCTAATGACAAAGGAACCGGGGCTAACGCTGGGCGGCTAATGACAAAGGAAGCGGTGCTAACGCTGGGCGGCTGATCAATAATCCGGGCTCGTGCCGCTGCGCGGTCGGGCATCATGCCGGTACGAGTTACCGGCAGCATGCCGCACATCCATACGGTTGCCGTGATGAAAGTTACTTGTGGTTCGCTCCTGGGCAAAACGGAATCAGGGAGGGTCGTGCCCACCGGGATTGAAAGGGTGGCAGCGGCAGATTCTCCAGGCCCCTTTCGCGGCGCCGCGCAGCGGGCCGTATTTGCGCACGGCCTGGATGAAGTAGTTGCTGCAACTGGGAGTAAATCGGCAGTTCCGCCCCAACAGGGGACTCAAGAAGATCTGATACAAGCGTACGCAGCCGATCATCGTCCAGCCGGGCAATTCCACAAGGCAGGCCCATACGAACTTCATGATGGCCCCTTGCCCGCTTTCCCCTGGCCTGCCTTTCTGGCGATCCGGCGGCACAGTTTAGGCAGCGACGCGTGAATCGCGGAGAATTCGGCGACGGCGCCTTTCCTTGGACGAGCGACCAGGTCGAGGCCCGGGGGGAGCTGCGACTGCAAGGTGCGGAATGCCTCGCGGATAAGGCGTTTCCAACGATTTCGCACGACAGCGTTGCCAACTTTTCTGGAGACGGACAACCCCAGGCGGGAATGCGGCTGCCCGTTGGGGCAACCGCGCAAGACCAATACATCGTCCGCCGCGTAGACTTGCTGGCGATGCACGCGATCGAAGTCTGCCTGCTTGCGGACTCGCCGCCACTTTGGGAATGCCTGGCTGGCGCGATGGTTGTCGTTATCGGGCGGTTGGGCCACGGTCGTTCTCGCTCAGTTGCCGTTGCGCTCGCCGAGCCGATCATCGGGTTCCAACTCGATCATCCGCTTTGTTGCCCAGTCGTCGCCCTTCTCCAACGGGTTCTCGGCAGGGGACGACTTCGCGATGCCTCGCACATAACGCCTCATCGTCCGCGCGGTGAGGCTGATCAGCAAGATCATCATGACGCCCAGGAGAACGACGATCGCCAGCGAAGAGAAAACGACCTGCCGTTGTTGCGTGGTCATCTGTTGCAACGCCGACTTGCCGTTCTCGGCAAACAGAATGAGATCGTAGTAGCCCATGCACCGATCCTGCACTACCAGGTGATGTCTTTGCGAGGCGTCAGCGGCTGCGCTTCGTCAATCTGTTTCACCAGTTCCCTGGTGGCCTCGTCGATTTCTTTCGGCAGCACAATCTGCACTTCGACATACAGGTCGCCGCTACCGCTCTTTGTCTTGACGCCGTGGCCCTTGATGCGGAGTCGTTTACCGCTGGAGGTGGCGGGCGGAACGGTCAGCGTGATTTCGCCCTGCGGCGTGGGAACGTCAATCTTGGCCCCGAACGTCGCTTCCGCCAACGTAATGGGGAGCTGGATCTCGAGGTTGTCGCCTCGCCGCTGGTAGTAGGGATGGGGTGTCGTGTTGATCTTGATCAGCAAGTCGCCCGGTGGTCCGCCGGTCTGTCCGGCGTTGCCCTGCCCGCGCAGACGGATGGACTTTCCCGATTCGATCCCCGCCGGAATCTTGACGGTGATCGTCTCCGACTTTCCCGACGGCCGTTTCACGGTGAGCCGTGCTTCCCCGCCCTGGATGGCGGTTTGGAAGGGGACTGTCAGGGCATGCTGGATATCGCTGCCGCGTCGGGGTCGAGCTTGAGGTCGCCGCTGCGGGCCCGTCCTGCCTCCGGCGAACTGGCCGAAGATGTCGGCGAAGGGATTTCCGGCACCGCCGCCACCTCCAAACAACTGCTCGAAATCGACTTCGTTGAAGGTAGCCCCGCCGCCCGGACCAGAGCCGCGAGGGCCGCCGGCACCCATCGCTTCAAAATCGGCCCCGAATCGATTGTAGAGCTCCCGTTTTTCGGCGTCGTTCAGCACCTCATAAGCCTTCTGAATCTCCTGGAACTTCTTTTTCGCCGTGGCGTCATCGGGGTTCACGTCAGGATGATACTTCCGCGCCAGCCGGCGATACGCCTTTTGAATCTCGTCCGCCGACGCGTCACGACTGACCTCCAGGATTTTGTAGTAGTCCTCTGCCATGGGCTGTTCTGGATAGCTCTCAAGGGGTGTTCTTGGGGTGGGGGCAGCCAACGGGCGTCAAACTTCGAGTGTACCCGGAATGGGGGGCGGTTCGGGCCGCGATGTTCGACCGTCCATTAGCGAACGCGGTGCGGCAATTGACCTCATTCTAGGGCTGAGGAGGGTGCATCATCAAGCGACCGCTGTCGGCGTCAACGGCAGCCGGGCTCGGAAAAGGCTAGACTCTAGCGGATACGCCCACCCATGAGCGGAGAAAAAGGAACGCCGTCGTGAAGCAATCGAAGTCTGTTGCCGGATTCCTGCTGACTCTGATCATGTGGGCCGTGTTTGATGCGGGGCAAGCACGAGCTGCCGGGGAAGGCAAGTTGAAGGTCTCGGTGGTCGATGCGTCGTCCGGTGAACCCGTGGCGGTGCGCATGCACTTGAAGAACTCGCGGGGCCGGGAGGTCATTCCGCGCGGCGTGGTTGCCTGGAAGGACCATTTTGCGATTGACGGCGAAATCCAGCTCAAGCTGCGCCCCGATCGATACACGTTTGAGGTCGAGCGGGGGCCCGAGTACAAGGTTCACCGCGGGCACTTTGTTATCGAGCGGCGTGCCGAAGACCACCACCAGATCGACATGCACCGGTTTGTCGACCTGAGCGACGAGGGGTGGTGGTCAGGTGACCTGCACGTCCATCGACCCATTGAAGACATCGAGTTGCTGATGCGATCGGAAGACCTCCACGTGGCACCGGTCATTACCTGGTGGAACAACACCAACCTTTGGTCGACTCGAACCCCTCCCGCTTCGCTGATGAAGCGATTCGACGGCGACTTGTTGACGCATCTGATGGCAGGTGAAGACGAGCGAGCGGGCGGCGCGTTGCTCTTCTTCAATCTTCACGAACCGCTGCCGCTGCAGGGTTCCGGCCGGGAGTACCCTTCGCCGATTACGTTTCTGCAGGCGGCCAAAGAGCGGCCCGGCGCGCACGTGGATGTCGAAAAGCCGTTTTGGTGGGACATGCCGGCCTGGGTGGCAACGGGCGGCGTCGATTCAATCGGGATTGCGCACAACCATATGCAACGGGACGGCGTACTGGAAACCGAAGCCTGGGGCAAGGCACGCGACCGGTCGCAATACGTCGGAGCCCACGGCAACGGCCAATGGACGCAAGACATCTACTATCGTTTGCTGAATTGCGGAATTCGAATTCCACCCTCGGCCGGCAGTGCGTCCGGCGTCTTGCCCAATCCTGTGGGGTACAACCGGGTCTACGTTCATTGTGGAGAGACGTTAAGCTACAACGGTTGGTTTGAGGGTTTGAGGGCAGGGCGTGTCGTGGTGACAAACGGTCCGCTGCTCCGACCGCTGGTCAACGGCCAACTTCCGGGCCATGTGTTTCGCGGCCAGCAAGGTCCGGTGGAGCTCGACGTTGCTCTTAAGCTCTCCTTGCGCGACAAAGTCGATTACCTGGAGATCGTCAAGAATGGACGCGTCATTCACCAGGTCCGCCTGCAGGACTATGCCCAAGCCGGTGGAAAACTTCCCAAGGTGGTGTTTCAATCGAGTGGTTGGATGTTGGTCCGAGCGATCGCCAAGAATCCCGACACCTTTCGCTTTGGATCCACGGGTCCCTACTACGTGGAAATTGACGAGCAACCCATGATCAGCCGATCGGCGGCCCAGTTCTTTCTGGATTGGGTTTACGAGCGGGCCAGGCAAGTCAAGTTGGACGACCCTCAGCAGCAACACGAGGTTATGTCCTTCCACCGGACGGCGCGGGATTTTTGGCAGGCGAAGGTCGAAGCGGCCAACGCCGATTGAGCAGCACGCCGGCGGGTCGCGCCGTGCGTGATGATCGGGCACACGGCGTTCCCGGAAGCGCGGTACCAACCGCACCGCGCCTGCCGCCGCGAGTCGGCAGGCAGGATTTCGGGTCGGTCGGCGGAAGCGTTCATCGGCTGTTGCCCGGCACCGCGGTGGCTACCGAATCTCGGACGTAGCCGATATATTTCAGGGATGAGAACGCCGTCCGACGCCGATTGGAAGAGCCTTTACCCGTTCGACTCGCATTTCTTCGACTGCGACGGTCAGCAGTACCACTACGTCGACGAGGGGCTGGGTGCACCGTTGTTGATGGTGCACGGGAATCCCACCTGGTCGTTCTACTGGCGCCACTTGATTTCCGCTTTTCGCGACCGTTTTCGGACCGTTGCCGTCGACCATATCGGTTGCGGACTGAGCGACAAGCCGCAGCAGTATGCGTACACGCTGGCCCAGCACGTGGCGAACCTGGAAGCGCTCATCGAACACTTGGACTTGCGGGACATCACCCTGTTGGCCCACGACTGGGGCGGTGCCATTGCACTCGGCGCGGCACTCAGGCAACCGGAGCGAGTGGGGCGGATCGTGTTGTTCAACACGGGCGCATTTCCTCCCCCTTTTATCCCGTTGCGGATTCGCGTTTGCCGGACTCCCATTGCAGGCCGGCTCGCCATGCGAGGCCTCAACCTGTTCGCCCGCGCCGCCCTGCGGATGGCGGTTGAAAAGCCGGAGCGGATGACGCCCGCCGTATGCCAGGGACTGCTGGCACCGTACGATTCGTGGGCCCACCGGGTTGCCATCGACCGCTTTGTGCGAGACATCCCGATGACTCGCCGCCATCCGACCTGGCAAACCCTGGCCGATATCGAGTCCGGTCTGCCGACGCTCGGCGATCGCCCGGTGCAGCTGATCTGGGGGATGCGCGATTGGTGCTTCACACCCGAATGTCTGCAACGATTCGAACAAGTTTTTCCGCACGCCGAGGTGTGTCGGCTCGAGGACGCCGGGCATTATGTTGTGGAAGATGCGCACGAGCGAATTGTCCCATTGGTCGATCAATTCCTGCGAGCGAGCGTTTCGCCGACCCCGGCTGGCTGAGCCAACGCTGGGCATTTCGCGGCCGGGCGATGCCCGGAAGGCAGCGGTCCTCACATTGCTTTACCATGAGATCGGCAGATAATAACGCAACCGGCCGGCGACCGCCGCGTGTCGGACGAGATGCGGCTGCCGTACGGTCGACAATGACGTAGCATCGTCATCCAGGATCCCCCGTCAACTAAGGAGCGTTCCGTGATCGACCTCGAATTCTCTCGGTACCCGATGAAGATCGTGGTCCGCATCGCCATCGTTGCGCTGCTGGCAGGCGGGTGGGCGGCGAGCACGCTTGACGTTCGGGCTCAGGCACCGGTCCGCGACCAGGCCGGCAACCAGGCGGACTCCCCGAACGATGACGTCCCCCCGCCGCTGCAGGTTTATCAAGGCCGCCGGATTGCTCGTACGATGCATTACTTCGGCGCCGAATGGCTGATTCGCGACAATCGCGAAAATGAAGAACGCTGTTCGCTGATGCTGGCGAATCTGGGAGTGAAGCCGGGGATGACCGTCTGCGACATGGGCTGCGGCAATGGCTTCTACGCGCTGCAGATCGCCAAAATGGTCGGGCCGGAAGGAAACGTGCTATGTGTCGACATCCAGCCGGAGATGCTCAAGTTTCTTTCCCAGCGGGCCGCGAAGCTTGACGTGACCAATTACACGTCCATTTTGGGCAAGCTTCACGACCCCCGTCTGCCAGTCGGCAAAGTCGATTTGATTCTCTGCGTGGATGTCTACCACGAATTCTCACATCCGGTCCAGATGCTGGCCGGCATGCGGAATTCGCTGGCCCCCGGTGGGATGGTTGTGTTGCTGGAATATCGGGCTGAGGACCCGACCGTCCCCATCAAACCGCTGCACAAGATGACCAAGGCGCAGATCATGAAGGAGATGCCTGCCAATGGCTTCAAGCTGGTCAAGGAGTTCAACAAACTCCCCTGGCAGCACATGATGTTCTTTGGCCGCGACGACGATGAGACGCTGACCGCCATCGAGCCGGTCCCGTTTGCCCCGAAATCGCCACCTGGGCGGTGAACGGTTGCCGAGGGTGACCGGTTTGCCGAGGCGGCAACGCGGGAAGACGCCTCGCCGGTTCGCGCGAGTTTGTTCGCCTAGATTTGACGGCTTGCTCGGATTATCGATGAGCGAACAACCATGCGGTGCAAGTCGCGGTTTCGTCGTTGTTTGCGGTAAGCTTGCCCAAAGCAGCGCGCCCATCAGCCGGAACGCGCGCACGGTTTCCCCGGCTTTCGACGCAACCGGGGCTGACGCCCAACGGCTGATGAATGGTCCGGGCCAAGCAACTTGATGCTGCCCGGATCGTCTCAGCGCGCGTTGGCTTTCGCGGATCGAGCGGGGACACGTTGCGCGGAACGCATGGTGGGATTCACCGAGCAACCTACCAAACGTCGATGCGATCCAGTGCCCACCAGACGCGCAGCAAGGCGTCACGATCGAGGATGTCCGTGTTTCCTGCGATCTGTCTGACCAAGGCCCGTTCGCGCCGGGTCGGCGATCGCTGCAAAGAGATCAAGAACAGATGGTCTAGCTTCTGTTCAGCGTCCATCGTTCCCGCCAGAATTCGCTGGACCTGCGCCGGAATGAGATTCCCCGGTTGGCCGGCCGTGGGCGAGGCGATCGTCAGCGGCGGCTTGACTTTGTCACCGGGGCTCAAGCGGCCTGGCGCGGGAAACGCTGGCTTGACGTTGGCGGTGGTGCCAATTCCCAGTTCGGTTTTGCCCTCGGACACCGCCTGCGCCATCGCCAGCAAGGATTCCCGCGCCGAAGGACCCGCTGTCGCTGCTGGATAATTTCGACTGAACCAGGCGGCGCCGCCTCGTTCCGGAGCGTCCGCCAGCGCATTCGCCGCACCGCTGCCCAACTGAAACGACTCGCTCGACACGATCCATCGGACCAGCGTGCGGAGATCGTAGTCATGCGCGGCAAACTGATCGGCCAGCGTGTTCAGCAGTTCGGGATGGGAAGGCGGATTGTGGGGGCCCAAGTCGTCGATCGGTGACGAGAAGCCGTACCCAAAGACGCCGGCCCAGGCACGGTTCACGATCGCGCGACGAAAATCCCGGCGACTGGTAATGTATCGCGCCAGGCCGGCTCGGCGATCGAATTCATCCAGGACGCCACTGCGGGGAAGACCGTCCACGCCCGGGAGGTTGGGGTAGGCGACTTTGATCGCACCGCTGGGGGTTTCGTAAAAGACCTCCGCGTTCGCTCCGTCGCCACCGCCATCACCGAGAAAGTCGCGGCTGGTCAGAAGCGGCGCGTCACCGGGACCTTCGCTGCGGCGCACATCCAGTTGCCGGAGGAAGGTATTCAGCTCCCAAAAACGCTCTTGGGCGAGGGCCGGATCGTCCGGATGGTCGTGGCATTGGGCACACTGAACTCGCTGACCCAGAAAGGCGCGTGCCACCTGCGACGTCGCGCGGGTAGCCTGGAGGTCGTAATGCGCGAGCAAGAAGTTGGCCGCTCCGTTGTACTGCTCCGCGCCGATCCGGCCGGCGCCCGTTGCGGTGATCAAATCGGCGGAGACTTGATCCCAGGGCCTGGCCTGTTGGATCGCTCGCCGGAGGTACTGTTCCAACCCCTCGCGACTGGCCTGGTTGGCCGCCACGGTTTTCTCGCGGCCAAGCAAGCCATCGGCCCACAGACCGGCCCAGTGGCGCGCAAACTCAATCACGTTCTCTTCCCGTGTGAGTAGCTCGTCGACCAGGCTGGCCCGCTTGTCCTTGTTCCGCGAGACGAGGAATGGTTCGAGTTCCTTCGCTGTGGGCTGCCGCCCAAGGAGCCGTTCGTACAAGCGGACGGCGAATTCTTCATCACCGGCAGCCGGGGCTGGCGTGATCTCATGATCCTGCCACCCTTTCCGGATCGCCGCGTCAATGGCGGCGACCACGGCCTTGCCTTCCAGCGGCGGGCCGACTGGCTGCGTATCGACAAGCGACTCGAGCGGCCCTGGGACAGGTTCGCCACCGAATGGAGGACGCGGCGCAAAATCAGGCGTGATCACTTCCGGCGAGCGGGTCGGCCGGTCCGACACGTCAAGACGTTCGACAAGATCGTTGCCGGACGGCGGAACGGACGGGGAAGGTGCCGGCTGCTGCTGATCCACCGACGGCGTCGTCGAGCCTTGCGTGAGCTGGTTCGGCGGCGCGATGCCGGGCCCGGCATCAGCTTGCCACGCGAACCGAATCCCGATCGCCGCCAGGGCCAGGCCGGCGATGGCGGCCGCGGTGGTCCACCAGCGTCGTGTTCGGCGCGAGGAAGCGCGTCTCTTGGCGGCCGACCTCGCCGTCGTTGCGACCTGTACCGGATGCGGGCTGGCGGACGCTGCAGCGAGTTCGTGCTGCTCCGGGCCGGCCCCGGGCGGTCGGCTTGACCCGTTGCCCTGAACGGGAGGCGCAGCCGGCCCATCCGGCGGTAGCGCCGGCGGAAGCATCGACCAGGCCTGCATGATCCGGGGCGTCAGGTCCGGTGGCGTTGTACCACCCAGAACTTCCTCCAGGCAGGCGTCGAGGATCGGATCACGTTCGTCGCTCATCGCAACTTACTTTCGATACAGGAACGCAGTCGCTGTTTGGCGCGCTGCATCAGGTTCTTGGCGCCGTGTTCGGTAATCTGCAGGTCGGCCGCAATGCGGGCTCGTGTTTCTCGGTCTCGAAATCTCAACTGGAGGGCCCGCCGTGCACGTTGGGAAAGGCCTCCCAGACATTCGCGAAGGGCCGCCAAGGCTGCTTCGCCGTTGTCTTCCGCCGCCCACTGGTGCCACGATCGGTCCAAGGTTTCCACATCCTCCACGGCGGTCACCTTGCCTGCCCGCCGCTGCATCGAGATGAACAGGTTGTGGGCTGTCCGCCGCAGGTAGGAGGCGGTCGCCGATCGGTTGTAATCGTGAAACGGGCGCTGAAATACGGCCAGGAAGGTCTCCTGCGTTAAATCTTCCGCCAAGGCAGGGTCGCAGCCAAGTGCCCGCAAGTAGCGCCACACACCCGCCTGATGTTCTGTCACGAGTTGGACAGGATCGAAGCCAGTGGTGTCCGGAACGGGTGCCGATTCCATGCCTATCGCTACAACGCAAGGGGATGAGAAAAGTACTCGAAAGAACTCACGTACCGCGGCGAAAATCGGCCGATCCGCAACTCCGCATCTCCCGGGTCGGCGGTCGAACCGTTCGCTCGGGGCAACTTTTCGCTCGGGGCAACTTCGCCTCCTTCATTGTAACGTTCCGCGGCGAACAACACGTCGAAACCGGCCTGCCCCACGAGCGTCGCCGCCGAGCGGAGGCGGCAATCCGACCCGGTTCGGGCTCGCGTCGCGGAACTTCTCTGCGGCGCCGGCCGGGCGTCCATCGGCCCTCCGAAGTGGTTGCCTACAAAAAAACGAACCGGGAAGTCCCGGTCCGTTTCATGCCGTTCGCCGCGCTGACGGGTGCCGATCAGGCGAACAGTTCTTTGATCACTTTGCCGGAATTGGCGATTTTCATCGGACGTCCGTTGTTGCTGGTGAACGTGGTGTCCAGCGAGATCCCCAAAGCTTTGCAGATGCTGGCCATCACGTCTTGCGACGTGTAGGGTTCGGTTTCGACCTTCGTTCCATCGGAATTGGTGTTGCCGACCGCGATTCCGCCGTTCATCCCGGCGCCGCCGACGACGACACTCCAGGACCGGGCCCAGTGATCGCGTCCGGTATTACCGTTAATCCGCGGCGTCCGGCTGAATTCGCCCATCCACATGATGGCCGTGTCTTCCAGCAAACCTCGCTGGTCGAGATCTTCCACCAACGCGCTCATGGCACGATCGAGGACCGGCAACCGCTGGTCCGCCAGGGTGGTGAAGATGTTCTGATGCATGTCCCAGCCGCCTAGGTCGACTTCAATAAACGGGACGCCCGTTTCGACGAGCCGCCGGGCCATCAGGCAGCCCTTGCCGAAGTTGTTGTCGCCGTAGCGTTCGAGCACGTCGGCCGGTTCTTCATTGACCCGGAAGCCGCGCATCTGTTCGCTGGTCATCAGGTTCAAGGTCTTCTTCAAGATCTTCTCATGGTCGGCCGCCGCGCTGCCCCGGTTCTGCTTGATGAAGCCGGACTCGATCATGTCCAACGCCGCCATCCGCTGCATCAGGCGTCGCTGGTCCATGCCCATGTTCATGTTGCGGATCTGGCCGTTGCTGTTCACCGTGAACGGGGCCCAAGCCATCCCCAGGAACCCGGGTCCGACGCTGCCGCCGCCGACCGAGACGAACGGTGGAATCTCCAGTTCCGGACGTTGATCGATCGTCTCATGGGAAATCACCGCACCGTAGCTGGGATGCTCGATATTGGGGTTCGGGACGTAGCCGGTGTGCATGTAGTACCGTCCGCGTCCGTGGTCCGCCTCGCGGGTGCTCATCGAGCGAATGATCGCCAGCTTGTCCATGACCTTGGCGGTCATCGGCAGGTGTTCGCTGATCTGCACATCACCGCTGGTCGAAATCGGCCGGAACGGCCCGCCCGTGTTGGCGCCCGGTTTCAGGTCCCAGAGGTCCATCGTCGATGGCCCGCCACTCATCCACAGCATGATGGCCGACTTGCGGTTGCGCTTCAGTTCCTGCGCGTTGGCACGAATTGCATTGCCAAAGGTCAACGCGGGAACCGTCATCGCCGAAGCGCCCGCCAGGTGCGACATAAAGTGACGTCGATTCATGCCTTGGGGAATTGCCATCTTTGGATCTCCAGTGTTGTTCGCCGCCGCGGCGGCCGTTAATGACGTGTTTGGATCAGTTGCCCGCGATCAAGACGCAAGCAAATCAATGGTTGATGATGAATTCGTTGCTGTTGAGAACGGCCCACCAGACATCCTGCAATGCGGCGATGCCCGCCTTGGTGAGGTCCGGCTTCTTGTTGTTCGGGCCCTGGTCGTTCAAGCGGGCCATCATCAGTTTCTGGGCGATACCCAGTTCGGCGGAGGTCGGCTTGCGAGCCAACCCGGACTTGAAGAGAAACTCGATCTTCTTCTTCGCCGGCATATTCGCGTCATGAGCCACTTCCCAGAGGAAGCTGCCCCGATCCGAGCCCGTTGCCCGGCGCACCATGTCTCCGTTGAACATCATGAGGGCTTGCGGGATCGTGCCGTTAAAGGTGGTCGTCTCGTCGCCTTCGTCGTTGCCGAAGGCGAGCACAAACTGGCTCAACCATTGCGCCTTCGCACGCTCCTGATCCTCGTAACTGCCGCCCCCCGTCTCCTCGGCCTTCGTGGCCACCATCAAGGACTCGTAGAGCTCTTCCGCCCGCATCTGGCGGAGGTAGAAGTGGCTGAACTTGGGCAGCTCGCCGAGCAGCGGGTCGTCCTTCTCATTGGATGAGTTGATCTTGCTGGACAGCGAGTAGGGTTGGCTCAGCGTGATCCAGCGGATCAGCTCTTTGAGGTTGTAGCTGTTCTTACGAATCTCCTCGCCCAGATAATCGACCAGGGCGGGGTGCGTGGGCGGATTGTGGGGGCCCATATCGTCAATCGGCTTGGTAAAGCCGTAGCCCAGGAAATGAGCCCAGTAGCGGTTGACGATCATCTTGTCGATGTATTCGGACTGCAGCATCAGCTTGCCCAGTTCGTCGCGACGATCGACCTCCTGCACATAGCCGCTACGCTCGATCTTGGTGCCGTCAACGAACACCGGGTAGGCAACCTTGAGCAGCCCGTTTCGTAGTTCGTAGTAGATCTCCGCGTCGGACGCGTCGTTGCCTTCTCCGGAAAAGTCCTGGTTGACCAACTCCGCCCCAATCACATCGCGCGTCCCTTCGGCATAGCGGCGCAACGCCCGCGATTGCCGAAAGAAGGCGTTAAACTCCCAGAATTTCTGCTGCTTCCACTCGTTGAACGGGTGGTTGTGACACTGGGTGCACTGCACCTGCAGACCCATGAAGATCTTGGCGGTCGCCGCAGTCGCCAGCGTGGCATTCTCCTCATTGACCTTCATCGCCAGGAAGTTGACCGCGCCGTTGAAATTGTCGGTGCCGGGCCGATTGCTTCCCTTCGCGGTGACCAGTTCGTAAACCATCCGGTCATACGGCTTGTTGCGGGCAAACGAGTCGCGAAGGTACTTCTGCATCCCTTCACGACTGGTCAGCGAATTCCGCTCGCTGCCGCCGCTGCGGCCAATCAAAATGTTGGTCCAGATAGTGGTCCAATTGCGAGCGTACTCTTCTGTATACTTCTCGTCGTAGAGGAGCTTGCTGACCAACTTCGCCTTCTTGTCGCCGTCACGGCTGGAAGTGAACTCCTCCAACTCTTCCACGCTGGGGATCCTTCCCAGCACGTCCAGGTAAACCCGGCGGCACCATTCACCCGCGCTGGCCGGCGGAGAAGGATTGATCTGGTATTCCTGCCACTGATTGCGGATCTCCTGGTTGATGAAAGCGACCTGCGGAATGGCCGCATCGCCCTTGTCCTGATCGCGAGGTGCGGCCGGACTTGCGGCGGCGAAAGTGGCAATGACACCTGTGAGGAGCCCAACCATCACCCCAAAACGGTAACGAGTTGATCCAACGCGGTGTGCCATAGATACGTCTCCCTTGATTGATCGATTGCGTTCCGGCTTGTACGTGGGCCTTCACTGCCTGCCAGTCAGTCAGTTTGCGCCAGTCGTTTTGCGCCAGTCCGTGTCTACCGGCGTGAGCGTCTCTGTTGTTGCAACTGGGCTGTCGCAGGACGACCCCCCCCGGAGGTCGAGCCGCAGCGTCCGCACCGCGGCGGTCGTCGGTGATCCTTGCTGCCGACCTGTCCTGGTCGACTTTTTACCCCATCTCGTTGCTGGAACCCGCGCCCGATCCCTACCGGAACCCCCCCTCCGTCGGTCTTAGATCGAAAAGGGGCTGGAAAAGTACCCGGGAATTCCCAACAAATTCTGAATATTTATCCTACCGAGGGCCCGGCAGGGGCGTCAATCTTGGCCAGGATTCCTGCATGCCAGGCTGGCTGCCCGCCAGGCGATCCCTACGGTGGGTGGCGTCGAGCCACGACCGGTGGTCTGCCGTAGCGGGTGGGACGCGACCAGCTTCCAGCGTCGCGCCGTGTGCGAGATGACTTCCAGACGCACCGAGGACGATCTCTTTTTCTTACGGGCTCTCTTTTCCTTGCGGGCGCTTAGCCACCGGTGCACCGACGCCTGGTGCATTATCGATCAGTGTGCGGCAAAACAATCCACCAAGCCACGCCGGCCGTCAACCCGTTCGCCAGGGGCTTTGCGGCGGCCCGCCTCGATCAATCGGCCCAAATCCGCCTCAGAACGGTCCCCTCAGGAAGCGGGGCGACCGCTTCGCGGGGCAGCCGAAACTCGTGACCGAGTAAGCACTTGGTCACGAGCTTTCAACCGCCTTCTCCTGTTCCGACGACCTCCGCAGGGAGGCCTCCTCTCTGCTCCGGCCCCGCGTTGCGAACGTGGCAGCCAACTGTTCCACCAGATCTTAGGAGCAACTGGCATGCCGAGCCTCTGAGCGGTGGTCGACCGAGCCCGGTCACCTCCGACGGTTGGTCCGGCTTCACCTACTTTTTCCTGGTGGTATTTCTGGCGATGACAAGCAGGATGCTGATGAGCACCATCAGGAGCATCGGTGAGGCCAGCGTAAACAGGATAAAGGCCAACTGACTTTCCCGCCCACCGCGCAGAAACTGCACGAAGTAATAGCCTCCGGCCGCCATCACGCTGCAGACGAACATCATCATCAGTAGACCGGCCATCCCAAACTTGGGCTGCCAGGGTCGCGGCACATTGGGTTGCTGGCGGGAATTTTCCATCACGGTCCGGCTTACGAGAGGTGTCCGAGTTGCTCGATCATCTCAGCCTGTGTGAGGGGCCGGTCGAGCGGCAGGATGAGGTAACAGGCCCGTCGTCCGCAGCAGTCCAGGATAATCTGTCGTTCGTTGGGGACACGAAAGCCGTTCAAGCAGGGCTCGTGGCCGTGGATTAGCACATCGGCTCCGACCAGTCGGGCGAACGCGGCCGCGTTTTCCGAGCGGAAATCTCGTCCCCAGACCAGTTGAAAGACGGATCCTGAGGGGGTGAGGTCTTCTTCCCGCAATTGCCGCTCGAAGACCTCGACGTCGAATCCGCCCCGGTCGACGTTCTCCGGGCAACTGTGGCAGATGAAGACCCCAGTGGCGAGCTGCACGCCGAGCGGGCAGCTACGGATGAATTCCAGGTAAGCGTCTCGGACACGTTCGGTCGCTTCGCCATACATGGCCCGCATCCCGCACCGAAACAGGACATTCAACATCCGATTCGCTTTGGTGATGGGGAAATTGGTCAGTTCGGCCAGTTCATGGTTGCTGATCAGGAAGTGAAAGCGATCGGGATAGCGGGCCTTGAGCCGAATGACGTCTTCAAGCAGGAGGTGGGACATGCACCCGGCATCATCCGGGTAAAGAGGACCCCCGTGGCAGACCTCCTGCATGATCAGATGGCGGCGGGGGTGGCCGTCGAGGTCGGCGATCCGCAACAGACGCTCGAAGTTGACGCGATGGCCGTGCAGATCGGCGACGACCATGACATCGTCCGCTGCCGCCACGTCCAGGCGGACAAGATTGCCGGCTCTTGACGGCGTGGCCAGATTCGCAGCCGCGGCCGTTTCACACGTTGACCGGACCTGTTCGACGATGTCGGGAGAAACCGTCATGAGAGCAGGTTAGCACGTCGGTATCCGGTGGTCTACCAACCGCGGACGTGTCGCAGGGGTACTCCGATCTGTGCCGATTTGTTGAATTCTGCCGGTTTTGCCGCCGATGAAGAGGGATAGCGATAACCAAGCAGACGACGTTGATCCGCACCCGCACACAGCGGCCCGTCAGCTCGCCCGGTTTCTTGACCCAGGATTTTGCAAAGGAAGACCTCATGAGAAAGGCCCTTTTCTCCTTCACCACGGTGGCGATTTTGGCCGCCACGGGCTGCCACCACAACCTTGCGCAAAACGGTTGCAGCGACTGTGGGGGCGGACACGCCGGTTTGGGGGGCCACAGCCACGGCGGAGTGCTGGCCGGCGGAGGCGGGAACGGCGGCCTGCTGTCGCGCGGCGCGCCGGACTACGTCGCGCCCCTTCCCCACGGGGCCGTCAACCAACTCAACAATCCCGCCAATGGCGGCCCGCCTGGGCCGACTGTCGGCTACCCGTACTATTCCGTGCGGGCTCCGCGCGACTTTCTGTCACCGAACCCGGCGTCAATCGGCTACTAACAGCGACGTACGCGACGGCTGGCGACACGTCTCCGCCGAACTGCTAGGCGCGGGTCCCTGACCAACTACCGGTCGCGGTGCGCCGTGCAACTGCTCGGCGCGGGTCTCCGGCATACTGCTCGGCGCGGGTCTCCGACCCCGCCGAAACCCCCGACCGCAGGTCTCAAATTCCCCCGGGTGCTGCCCGCACAAAGACCAGGTGAGAAAATGTTGCCGCGTTGATCGCTTGTCGATCTGCGCCGCAGTCGTCGAGCCCACCGTGACCCTGATCTCGGCCGCAACATTCCGCAAGATCGCAAACCGCCTGGCGTCGTGCCCAACGCGTTGCACGGCGTGGCCGTAGCACGACGACCCCGGTTTGCCGGGAGCGATCGTCGCCAGACGGAAGTTCCCGGCTGCCGCCGTCTGCGACGGTCGCAATCATCGACTCCCTCGTCCCATGTTCTCGCCCAGCCGCGCGGGCGCTCGACTCCCTCAATCACTCACTGGCCAACGTGTCCGCCGGATCGGATGACGGGACCCTCACCGGGAGCCTCTTCGCCGGCGCAATTGCCTGTTTGAAATTCTTGCTACGGCCGATATCCTATTGCGATACGGATGTTCAGGTCTTTGTTCGAGCAGACAGGGAAGGGAGCCACGGATGGGGATGCAGTCCTTTGTGGATTTCTTGGAGCGACGGTTTTCCGACCAGATCGCTTCGCATACCGTGCTGGAGAGTTCCAGCGGACAGTTCGTCGACTTGCCCGGGGAACTCGACCCGCGGCTCGCCGCCGCCCTGCGTAGCGACGGCATCGAGCGTCTCTATGCGCACCAGGGGGACGCCTTTGAATCGATTCGCCAGCCGGCGGACACGGTCCTGGTGTCGAAAACGGCAAGCGGCAAGACACTGTCTTTTCTGTTGCCGATCCTGCACGAATACCTGCAGGCGTCAGCCCCTTTCGGAGTGCTCTTGTTATATCCCACCAAGGCGCTGTCGCGCGATCAAGAGGGAACGCTGGGCAAACTCCTCCAGGCGGCCGGAACGGACATGCGACTGGGCACGTTTGATGGCGACACGCCCCGTGAAGAGCGGGCTCGGATCCAGGCCCAGGCGGATTTCATGATCACGAATCCGGATATGCTCCACGCCGGGATCCTGCCGAACCACCAGCGTCGTTGGCGCACGTTCCTGTCACGTCTGCGGTACATCGTGATCGATGAGGTGCACACGTACCGTGGCGCGTTCGGCTCGCATGTCGCCAACGTGATGCGCCGTTTGCTGCGGGTTTGCGAGATGCACGGCAGCCATCCCACGTTTGTCTGTTCATCGGCCACGATCGGTAATCCGGCAGACCATGTCGAGGAACTGTTTCAGCGCCCCTTCAACGTGATCGATCGCGATGGTGCGCCCCGCCCGCAGCGCGACCTCTACCTGGTGAATCCTCCCGTTGTCCAAAGCCACGGACATGCGCTCTACCGCAAAGGCCCGGCCGCGGTGAGTATTCCCTTGATCCGCGAAGCGACCCGCCAAGGAGTGCGAACCATCTGTTTCTGTCGGTCGCGTCAGCAAGTCGAACGCCTCTGCCGTGCGGTCAAGGACGGTCATGGCGAACTGAGCCGCCGCGTGCAGCCGTATCGGGGCGGCCTGCTGCCCAACGAACGGCGGAAGCTCGAACGGGATCTCGCCGAAGGCCGCGTCACCACCATCATCAGCACGAATGCCCTTGAACTGGGCATTGACATCGGCGACCTGGACTTGTGCATTCTCAGCGGCCACCCCGGCTCGATGTCCAGCTTCTGGCAGCAGGCGGGGCGTGTCGGACGACGTGGCTCGCAGGCCCTGATCGTCTATGCGGCCCGTGATACGCCCATTGATCAATACTTCGTGAATCACCCGGAATTCGTTCAGTCGGCACCAATCGAGCAAGCCTGGCTGAACGCGGATAACCCCTACATCCTGCTCCAGCACTTGCCGTGTGCGGCCCACGAACATCCGCTGCGGGAGACCGAAGGGGCATTTCGCCAACCTGCCTACCCGGCGGCGCTGGACGTGCTCAAAGAGGATGGTACGCTCCAGCCCTACCATGGCAACTACCGCTACACGCTTCGCGACTATCCCGCCAAGGGTGTCAATCTGCGCGGCATGACCGATTACAACATCGAGATCTACCGCGGTACTGAAGTGATCGGCGAGCTGGATCCGATCGGCGCGCGTGGGACGCTCTACAAAGATGCGATCTATCAGCACCTGGGTGAGCGATACATGTCGATGGACTTGGACCTGGAGAAGAAGCTCTGCCGCGTTGAGCCGGTCGCTGTGGACTACTACACCGAGGCCGTCTGGGAGAGTCGCGTTACGTTGACCGAATCGTTGGACCGCTACGAACTTCACACCGCCGCGTTGGAGTTCGGTTACGTCAACGTGAATCGGCAACCGAAGCTGTACAAGAAGATCCGCGAACGAACGCTCGAGAACATCGGCTACGGCCCTATCACCCTTGATCCGTTCATCTACGACACGACCGGCTTCAGCCTGAATCCGCCACAGGCCTGGCGGGATGCCATGGGGGAACGCGATAAGCGGCACATTGGCGCGGCCCTGCACGGACTCAGCTACATCCTCAAGCGGACCGCGCCCAGTCTCTGCCTGGGGGATATTCAGAACATCGAAACGGATGTCTCGCTTGCCGAACTCGACAACGGCAGTTGGGAAAGTGCCCTCTACCTATACGACACCATCGAAGGCGGCGTTGGCTACGCAGAGAAGATCTTCGAGATCTTCACCGAGGCGTTGCGGTTGTGCCTGACGATCGTCAACGAGTGTCCCTGTACCGCCGGTTGTCCCTCCTGCATCACCGCGGTGCCGCCCGGCGTCGCCGACGAAGAGCTGGAGCAGTTGCTGACCGAATCCGACGCTTCCGTCGCCTGCACGCGAAGTCTGCTGACGACGCTGCTGACCGGCGAAGTGGTCATGCCGGAGATTACCTACCACCAGCTTGCTCGTTCCGCGCCGATCACACCGACGCCGCCGGACCCGGAGTTGGAGCGGCTCAAGCAGCGATTGGGAAAAGCGGGCCAGATCCTCAAGAAGAATCGGGCGCGAGTTCATTGATCGACGAAGCACTCCTTCACTGCGCAGGAATCGGCCCCAAACGCCTGGCCCGGCTGCACGCGCGTGGCATTCGGACCTGGGGTGATGTGCTGGCACGGCCCGATTGCCTGCCAGGGACGCTGGGCGGCCCGCTCGTCGAAGAATGTCGCCGCTGCCTGGCTGCGTTGGCGGCCGGCGAGATTCGCTATTTCACCGATCGTTTCACGTCGTGCGACAAGTGGCGGATCTTGAGCCATTACATCGATCAGGCATCGTATTTCGACATCGAGACCGACGGCCTCGAACAGGCCTCCTCGATCACCGTCATCAGTTGCTGGCATCGCGGCCGGCTGCATACCTTTGTCGAACACGAGAATCTCGATGCGTTTCTCGGGCTCTTGGACGACGTGCAGTTGTTGGTTTCATTCAACGGCGGCTCGTTCGACGTTCCTCGCGTTCTGGATACGTTTCACGTTCCCGAGCTGCCGTGTCCCCATCTGGATATGCGCTGGACGTGTTACCACCGGGGGCTGACCGGCGGACTGAAAGAGATCAGCCGGTCGGTCGGCATTGACCGTCCCGCCGACCTCGAAGGAGCCGATGGCGAGTTGGCGGTCCGGCTATGGGCTGCCTGGCGGAGCTCGCAGGATGCGTCCGCACGTGAACTGTTGATTCGATATTGCGCTTCCGATGTACTCCTGCTGCGGATGCTTGCCCAGCAGCAGGCCGGCCGTGCCGATCCGTGTCCGGAAGCTGCGTGGGACGAGTTGCCGGCAGCTCCGGCAGCTCGCTGGGACCGTTCGACGACAACAACGTCGCCGGTTGCCGAGCAATCCGATGGGCCCGCACCGCGGACCACGACGTTCGGCCAGGCATTCGACGTCCTGTTTGGCAGCGGCAGCCCGCAACGGTTACGAGCACGTCGCCACCGCACCGTCGGCTAGCTTGGATCATTCATCAGCCGTTGGCCCACGGTTTCGTTGATGGCCGAGCGGATCGTCGTTGACGATACGTGTCGGCACGACGCCTGGCCGCGTGGCATCATGGACAGCATCCTTTTTGGATTGCAAAAGTATGCCTGCTGCATGCGACCTGTCGGCAGCGCCGCAGACGGCGCGAACACCGGAGTGGGGCGACAAGGACCGTTCCACGCCGGGGCAGGTTACAATAGGCGGGGCTGAAGCCAGCCCGCTGTCGTTCGATCCGCCGGAGGAGCTCCGCTGTGAAACCTGACTTGCTGATTCGCGGACGTCTCTCCACATTGCGGGCCGCTTCAATCGGCCTGATGTTGGCCCTGCTGGCCGGCGCCCGTCTTTCCGCGGCAGACGTGCCACCGCCGTTTGTCCCCGGTTTCGAGCGGTTGGCTCGACACGACGAGGTTGCTCCGGACGTGGCGGGCAACTTGTTGCTTGCCGAGCTTAGTTGTACTGCCTGTCACCCTGCTTCGAATCCCGCTCTGCGTCCCAAACGGGGGCCGCGTCTTGATGGGGCAGGCAATCGTTTGAACGCTGGCTGGATCACGGATTTTCTGCGGGCACCGCACCAGCTCAAGCCGGGTACGACGATGCCGGACGTACTGCACCGGCTGACGTCTGTGGAGAAAACGGCCGCGGTCGAAGCGTTGGTGGCGTACCTCGGTTCGCTGGAACAACCGTTTCCCACGTTCAAGGGCAACGGAGCCACGCCGGTTCCGGTTGCCTTCTGGAATCTCGGCAGGATCGAGATGGGAAGAGGCCTCTACCATCGCATCGGCTGCGTCGCCTGCCACGCTGCGGACGAGGACTATGAGACGGTCGAAACCAGCCCGACGCCGTTGGACAAGATCTTGGAGGAACTCGGTAAGGAGGAGTTGCAGGAGATGGGGTTGGCCGCGACGGCCCGCCGAGTCGACTCGGTGCCGCTGGGGGACCTTAAGTCAAAGTACTCGCCAAAGTCACTGACCCACTTCCTCCTTGATCCTCACCGCACCCGGCCCGCGGGCCGGATGCCCAACTTTCAATTGGGAGTGGTGGAGGCCGCCGACATCGCGGCCTGGTTGCTCCGCGATCAGCAGCCGCGGCGCGATGCAGAGAACGAAGTTTCGGCAACGGCGACCGGCAGGCCGCCGTCGATCGTGGCGGATGAGGCGGCGAATACCCTGGTCGAGCAGGGGCAAACGCTGTTTGTGAAGTTCGGTTGCTCCAACTGCCACGACGTCGCGCGTGTGCCCCACGGTCCACGCGGCAAGCCGCTGTCGGAGCTGGATTTGGCCGCTCCGGTCCAGTGTGTTGGCTCGGCCGGACCCGGCCTCCCCCGTTTTGTCCTGGACAAGACCCAGCGTGAGGCGATCGGCGCGGCCCTGCAGCCGTCGGATGGCAACGGGACTCCGGACGAATCACCGCCGGCAGCTCGGCCCGCCGATGCCGATGCCGATGCTGCGGAGCAGGTGGAGCTGACCCTGTTGCGGCTGAACTGTCTTGGCTGCCATGAGCGGAATGCACTAGGAGGCGTGGGCCGGTATCGGCGCGCTTACTTCGAGACGTACGCCAATGTGGATATTGGCGACGAGGGGCGGTTGCCGCCGCCGCTGACGCATGTTGGCCGCAAGCTGCGGACCGACTGGTTGGCACGCGTATTGCGCGGCGACGGCGCCGTGCGACCCCACATGCGGATTCGAATGCCCGTCTATCCCGCGGAGCAGGTCAAGCACCTGCCGGCCCACTTCGAGGCTGCGGATCGGGCGGCACCCATGAGATCTGACGCGACGATGGGCACGGCGACGGCGGATCTGATTGAAGCGGGCCGGACCCTTTTGGATACCGGTTGCGTTCAGTGCCACCCGTTGCGCGGCAATGCGCTGCCCGGTGTGGTGGGCGTCGATCTCGCCGGCATCGCGGCCAGGGTACATCCGGAGTGGTTTCGCGAGTTTCTGCTTGCACCCGGGCAGCTCAAGCCTCGCACGCGGATGCCGACCTTTTTTCCGGAGGGCAAGAGCCAAAACCCGCGTGTCCTGGCGGGCGACGCCGAACGGCAGATCGCAGCCATGTGGCACTATTTGAAGCAGGCGGAAAAGCACCGTCTTCCGGCCAAGATCGAGGCGGCCCGATCGCAAAGTTATGAGTTGATTCCCAAGGAACGCCCAATCTTGCTCCGCACGTTTATGGAAGCGGCCGGAACGCACGCCGTTGCGGTCGGTTTTCCCCAGCAGGTGCATTATGCTTTTGATGCCGAGCAGGTGCGGTTGGCGATCGCCTGGCGGGGGCGATTCCTGGATGCGGAAGGGACCTGGTTCGTCCGATTCGCGCCGCCGGCCCAGCCGCTTGGTGTCGAGCTGATGCGGTTTCCTCCCGGGATGCTGCTGGCAATGCTTGTCGATAGCGAAGCGAGCTGGCCGGAGCTTGACACCCAGCGTGCTTCCGCACACGAAGCCGGTTACCGGTACCTCGGGCACCGGCTGGATCAGCAGGGCGTGCCGAGCTTTCACTACCGCTATGCGGGCTACGAAGTGACGGACCGGATCCTCCCTGACGGAAAACACCTGCTCCGCACGCTGACGATCCGGCGACGACTGTCCGATCCACCGCAACCGGCCCTTTGGCTCCGCGGGCACGCCGGCAAGACGCTCGAGCCGGACGGTCCGGCCGCAGTAATCGATGATCGAGGTTTACGGGTTTCCGCGGGTGCACTCGGCGCGACCGGCCGGCTTCGGCGCAGAGCAGGTGGCATGGAATGGATTGTGCCGTTGGAGTTCGCGGGCCAGACGTCGCTGGACGTTGAATTGAGGTATCAATGGTGAGTGACATCGGGCGGAAACAAACCCCGGTCCGCGGCTTGCTCCGATTGGCAACGGCAGTCGCCTGCATGGCGCTGGTTGCTGGATTGGATCGGAAAGGTGCGGCTGCAGATGAAGGTGACTACTATCGGCTCATTTCGGTTGCGACCTCCGAAGCACCCACCGACTCACGGTCCAAGAACTGGCGCCCTGCGCCAAACGGGCTGGCGTTGGAGGTGAGCGGGTTGGCGGTGGTCGACGACCAGCGAGTGGCGGTCGCGATCCGCAAGGGTGAAGTGTGGTTCCTGGACGGCGTCTACGACGATCCGCCGTTGGACGTGACGTACCAGCGGTTCGCCTCCGCCCTCCACGAACCACTGGGCCTGCTCCATCATCAGGACGCGTTCTACACGGTCCAGCGAAGCGAGTTGACTCGCTTGCGCGACACCGATCGGGATGGGGTTGCGGATGAGTATCGAACGGTTGCCAAAGGGTGGGGCCTGACCGGCCATTACCACGAATACGCCTACGGCCCGAAACTCGATCGTGAAGGCAACTTCTGGCTCACATTGAATATCGGGCTGGGCTTGAAGGGGCCGCAACTCACCCGGACCATTCGCGACGCAACGCTCGGGTACCGGCAGGGCCGGTGGCGCGGCTGGGGTATGAAGGTGACGCCGGACGGCGAATTGGTGCCGGTGTGTGCCGGCATGCGATCACCGTCCGGGATCGGCATGAATGCCGAGGGCGACATGTTCTACACGGACCAGCAGGGCAACTGGGTTGCAACCAACTCGCTGCACCATCTGCAGGAAGGGGCGTTCTTCCATCACGCGGAAGCGCTGGCGTCGATGAGCCTGCCGGGATCGACGATTCACGGGGTGGAGACCGTGCCCGGCGGATTGCCCTACCCGGAGGCGTTGGCCCGGTTTCCCCAGTTGCGACCGCCGGCGGTCTGGTTTCCCTACGAGAAGGCCGGACAATCGGCCACCGATATCATGCTCGACAGTAGCCAAGGCCGATTCGGTCCCTTCGCCGGCCAACTGTTTGTTGGTGAATTCACGCAAGCCAGCATGCATCGTGTGTTTCTGGAGAAAGTCGGCGGTCAGTACCAAGGCGCGTGCTTTCCTTTCCGTTCGCGCTTCGCTTCGGCCGTGTTGCGGTTGGCACAGGCGCCCGACGGCAGCGTCTTTGTCGGTCTGACCAACCGCGGTTGGAGCAGCCTGGGGACCGCCGCCTACGGGCTTCAGCGGCTTGTCTGGACCGGCAAGACGCCGTTCGAGATCCTGGAGATGCGCGCCCGCTCGGACGGGTTCGAACTGGTCTTTACGAAGCCGGTCGATGTCGCCAGTGCGGAGGCGGCCGGTTCGTATGCGCTGGCGAGTCATACCTACTTGTATCATTCGGTCTACGGCAGCGACGAAATTCAGAAACGCACGTTGACGATCGACGAGGCATCCGTCTCAGCAGACGGCCTTCGAGTTCGGCTGCGAACGCATGGATTGCGTCCGCTGTTCGTCCATGAGCTGCTGGCGGCCGGCGTGCGGAGTCGGGACGGAGAGCCTCTCCTGCACCCGCGGGCCTGGTACACGCTGAACCAGATTCCCCAATAGCTCGCGGTCCCGACCTGAATGGCCGGGCACCGGTTGCGTTGCCGGTGCCACGACCAGGCAGGTCTGGCGATATGGTGGATTTCTCAGGACGAGCCCGGCGAAGTCATCAGCCGTTGGGCATTCGCCCATGAGTCGTCCAGACTAGACCCAGAAGTCTTCGTCCTCGAACGCATCATCCACCATGCCGGCCCAGGCCGACGCGACATGGTCGACGGTGAAGGATTGCTGCACCGTCTCAATTCCATCGGTGGCGATCAGCCGGATGTGCAACTCGCCCAGGTAGTCGGTCGCGACGCTGAGTTGGAGCTGGCCCGCAACGACCGTAGCCGAGACATCGATATGCACCGCACTGACCAGCAGACCGGGATCGGCGTGGTAGCGTGAATCGAGTTGAGCGACCGCGGGACTGCTGGCATAGTCCCCGCTCCAGGAATGCACCGAACCCGCGGCGGTGATGAACATCCAGCCTGCCGATGACTGAACCCAGCGTTCCTGTTGGCCGAGGTAGTTGTAACCATAGTCGCTGGCCACCAGCGAGGCGTCTGCATGGATGGCGAAGTCGTCGCGTAGCGTCGCCGCCACATTCTCCAGGACTTCGACTTCGTACTCGATTTGATCTCCGTCGGCATCGACGATCGGGAGGTCAACCAGGAGGGTTTCGCCGGCGGCCAGCACCTGGTCGCCGATGACGGGCAGTTCTGGGCCTGTGTTGGTGACTTCGACGGAAACGATTTCCACTTCGGTGAGTTCGCCGGCCGTCTTCGTGATCGCCACCTCGAAGGTCCCAGGCGTGCTGGACGCATCGACGAACGCGGTGATGCCGTTCATGGTCGCGGTTGCCGGTTCGACGGCGTCGTGCAACAACGACGGGTCGGCGAAGACGTCTTCGCTCAGGCTGGCGACCAGCGGGCTTGTCCCGATGCTGCCTTGCCAATCATGGAGCGAGCCGTCGGACTGCAGGAACATCCAGCCGTTCACGTCGCTCTGCAGCCAGCGGACGCCGTAGCCCTCGTAGTCTTCGTAGTAGAGGGGCGTCCCGTCAGCCGCATAGCCGCCCGCTTCGAGGCCGAGCGTTTGGTCGAGCTCCCAGAGTTCGGCGCCCACGACCTCGATCGAGTACTCCACAGGAACGCCGGCCGGCGTTGTCGGCGCGAGTTCGATGACGAGCGTCTCGTTGGCATGCACCTGCTGGTCGCCGACTTGCGCGAAGGCTGCCGAAGTCGCGGTGAGGCGGACGTTGTCGAAGTCGACCTCCAGGTCGTGACCTGCCGGAACGTCCGCGGTCTGATTGAGATTGATCAGGCGAATGCCGAGTGCTTCGCCGAGCTGCGGGTGGACGTCGCCGATATCCAGCGAGACGGTGCTGAGCCCGAATTCGCCTTCGGCAATGGACCCGGCCAGCGAGTTGTCGTCAACGGCGATGACGGTGTCCCCGGCCAGCAATTCGACCCGATATCCGGGCAGGCCGTCGAGATAAAATGTCTGGCCACTGACGGCGGTCCCGGTTGCAATGTTGCCGATATCGACCGACAGCGCGTAGCTGGTGTTGGGCTGCAGTGTCTCTGCCAGGGTCTGCTGGAGACCGTATTCCCCGCCGTCACCGGTTCCCGCAAAGTTGAAGGCGATCGCCACCCGGTCTCCGTCAGAGGCCCCGCCGGGAAAGTTCTGGATCACACCCGGCTGCTCGGCCAACTCGGTCGGCGTCAACGTCCCGATATAGTACTGCGGACCCGCACCACCGCTGGTGATCGCTCCAGGATCGTACAGGTCCCAGCCGGGCAGGGGACCAAAGGTGAACTCGTTGAAGGGAGTCTCGCCCGCAATGTCTTCAAAGCTGGCGTTGCTGACGGTCACCTCGCGCACTTCGAGCGCCGGACCGGGGGGGACGACAACCTCCCCGTCTTCGGGTCGTTCAAAGCGAATGTAGTCGAAGCTGGCTTGCAGGTCCTGGTTGTAAGCGAGTCCCGGGTTGCTGCTATTGGCGGCGTTCTCCGGGGTGTCGGTCAACGTGTGCGAGTTCGCGTAGAATGGATCGAAGGTCGACGTCTTTCCGTAGTCGGAGTAGCCGAGCAATCCGACCTGGAGCGTGGCAGGCATGTCCGGCCGATCAAACGTGGCTGCCGCTTGCCAGTCCGCATCACCGGCCAGACGATACATCGTGGTGATCGACGAACCGACACGCTCGATGCGCAGTTCCGCGCTGGTCTCATTGACCGGAATCAATTCCAGATTGGAATCGCTGTCGACCGTGGTTTTGGATTCCAACGTCATGTTACCGTCGTAGCCGTGTCCCAGTGAGAGGAACACGAAGTTGGAGCCCCCCGGCGTCCATTCGGCTGCCGCATCGCTGATGCCGCGCGGCGTCCGCAACATGACACCGCCTAGGGAAAAGCTGCTGTCGTTGGGGATATCATCGCCATCGCTGCCTCCGACATCATCGCGGTCACGGATCGTGACCTGGGTCGTGACGATGAAATCACCGGAGACTTCTTTGAAGGAGAGGTCCCCCTGGTAGTCCTGGTACCACGTCGACGTATACGGTGCGATCGTCAACGCGCCCGGCGTGGTCTGATCGATGTCGTAGGTCTCGAAATGTTGCGCCCCCCAGCCTTCCGCTTGCGAGACGAGCTGCCAGTCGTCAATGGTCGCAGGGTCATTGAACTCGTCATTCAGGGCTGACAGGTCGCCCATGTCGGCGTTGAGCATCATGCGTGGTTCGAGCGACTCGCAGCGGAGCGAGGTGCGCGGGGACCGGTGTCGGCGATTCTGGCGGCGACGGTGACGAGCTTGGCGAGAAGGGACGGAACGGGACATGATCTACCTCTCTTGAAAGTCCGAAGAAATGGGGTTCTCGTGCAGAGGTAAGATGGTCGCCCGCGCGGAGACCTTTCAGAAAAAGTGCGAGAATTCTTCGGCGGCAGCGGTCTGGATGGCAATTTCTCGTGCAATGCGCGGCAGGCCGGCCCGGCACAACGGGCGAGCGGTCTTCACGCGACCTGTGCCGTCGCCCACTGAAAGCGGCAGGTACGCGTTGCAAATGTGGTTGGGTTTCGGGGCGTGCGGGAGGGTGGGATTGGAGACCTTCGGTTGGACGTGAGACCTTCGGTTGGACTTGAGACCTTCGGTTGGGATTGAGACCTTCGGTCGGCGGTTTCGGCGGGGTCGGAGACCCGCGCCGAGCGAGTAGTCGGAGACCCGCGCCGAGCGAGTAGGCGGAGACCCCTGCCGAGCGAGTCGGTGGAGACCTGCGGCGAGCGAGTCGGTGGAGACCCGCGGCGAGCAATTCGCCTGGATCATTCATCAGCCGATGGGCGTTAGCCCACGGTTCCGTCGATTGCCGAGCGGTCAGGAGGCGAGCCGCGCCGCACCGTTGTGTCAGGGCATCACGGATGATGACGTCTGGGGATCACCGGGGGCAGCCAGCGGTTGAGCGAACGCCTTGCCGATCCGTCCGATGGTCTTGGCCGACCCATGGTCGTGGAGAGCCGCATTGGAGGTGCCATTCAAGAGCTCAAGTTCCCGAGGCGTGTAGAGTTCGGTGCGGAACACGGCCAAGGCTTGCTCGCGCGCTCCCCCGCTGAGCGCCTGGTCGGTTATTTCTTGGATGTACCTCATTCGGTTGGTATATTGGCTGGGCCGACGGAAGGCGATTGGTTGCGGTCGGCGCGATGAGAGGCAGCGCGGATGAAGGGCTGCGTTGCCAGGTGTCGGCAGGCATGGCTGGGCGGATCTGTGAAGATTGGACTGCAGACGATCTGTTGGGGGCCGCGCATCGATGACCCTGAGCATCTTTGCCAGGTCGCTGCAGCGCTCGGGTTTCAGGGAATCGAATTTGCCCAGATCCCGAGCGCGATTGGCGGGCTGACCATCGGCGCGTTGCTGCAACTGATGAAGAAATACCGCCTCGAGCTGATTGGCTTGTCGGGCGGCTCATTAAGCGAACGCATGGCGTTTTGCGAGGATTTTCGACCTCACTATCTCTACGTCGAGGATTGGGATCCGCATATCGCACCGGTGGCCGAGGCCGATGGATTTCAGTTGGCACTGCACCCGCACCTGTTCAAGCCGATCTTCCGGATTGGCGATGCCAGCCGGTTGCTGCGTGAGCATCGCCGCCTTCGTTTTATCTTGGACACGGCCCATTTATCCATCGCCGGGGAGGATCTTGACGCGGCCTGCCTGGTAGCCAAGGGCCGCCTGGCTGCCTTGCATGCCAAGGACTGGAGGCCGGTCTACGGCAGGCATTCTCACCGCTATGCCAAGGGGTTTACCGAGTTGGGCAACGGAATCCTCCGCGATCAGGTCGCCCGCGTCGCTCGCAAGTTGAAGCATGAAATGGGGCCATCCGGGTGGCTCGTGTGGGAGCAGGATGTCTCCTTCACCACTCCCCAGAACAGCGCCCGGATCAGTGCTGAGTGGTTGCATGCGGAGGGGTTTCTGAAGAAGAGGCCGGACGTTGGCAAGCTGGCGGCTGTCAGCAAAGTCCCGTCGATCGATCGCCGTCGTCCTTCGCCGCCCGACTTCCTGCGCAGCATGACCCTGGCCAGTACGAAGGGTCTGGCGGAGTGTTACCAACGGATCGTGCAAGCCTTTCATGAATTGATTCCCAGCAAGCTCGTGACGCTCTGGCGATGCGCGGCGTCACAACAACGAATGACCCTTGTCGCCAGTAACCCCGATCTCTTGCCGCGGCCGAACTCGTTCCGGAACGATGAACTGCTGTGTGGCCAGACGGTCGATCGGCAAAAGGTGACACGTTTTGACCTGACGGATGCGGGCGATGCAGAACGTTTCGGGCATCCCACTCAGATTTCGGCGCTGCAACTTGGGCCGATGGTTTCGATTCCCATCCTCAATCCTTGGAATCTGAACCATGTGGTGTTGGTTTTGAATATCTTCCCTCGCCAGGTGCCGCTCGCCTTTAGCGACGATGATTTGTTTCGGCTCGGCGAAGACGTCGCACTGGCGGTGGATGCGGCCATCAATGAACTGTGCACTACAGCGGCCGGGACGGTCAATTATCGATCCTGGAAAGAGACGTTGTCTCAGGGGCAGCTGGAATCCCTCCGTGAGACAATCCAGGAGTTTGTCGGTTGTGGTGGTGTCGCGATTTTTGCAGCGGACGATACTGGCACGCGGCTTGAACTCAAGTCCACGACGGGTACGGCATGGGCGGTCCCCGAGGCCGAACAATTCTATCGCCGCGGCGAGGGTTTGACCGGCAAGGTCTGGGAAAGCGGCGAGCCGTTTCTGACCCTGCATGCGGGCCGGGAGCCGGGTGCGGCCGCCAAGTCACGGGAGGGCGCTGACCCGCGTTTTCACAGCTGCATGTTCCTGCCGATCACGCGTGCAGGTAGCGACCCGCTGGGAGTCATTCGCTGTAGCGACAAGCGGATCTCAAGCGAGGACTTGCACCACAATGCGTTTTCAGAAGACGATATTGCGGTGTTGGACGCGATTGTCGAACGGATTGTGCCCCATTATGAATTGACCGTGACACACGAGCGTCGGGCTCATGCGTTGGGCCGATTGACGCACGAGCTCAAGGTCCCTGTTGTGGCGATGCGGGCCGCAGCCGAACTGATGCAGCAGACCGACGGTGTCGAGACCTTCTTCGAGCATGACTATCCGGGCGACGTGTGGTCCTGGAGCGAACTGATGCGGCGGCTGCTGGGTAACGTCGATTCGCTCCGCTACTCCTTCGACGCGATCACGCCGCATCGAACTCCCACGTTCATGATGCGAGACGTGATTGCCCCGGCTGCCAATCAGGTAACCCTCCTGCTGCGTGAACGCGGGTTCGACAAGTCGAGGATCCGTTACCAGCATTTTCGTCAGTTGCCCCAGCTCCGCATTGACCGCTACCAGTTTCAACAGGTCGTCTTCAACCTGCTGGCGAACTCGATCAAGCACTGTTACTCGGTACCCACCCGTTTTCGCGTTCTGATTGAAGCCCAAAACCTCAATGACGAAGTCTTGCTTGACTTTCAGGACTGGGGGCCGGGGATACAGGACGGAATGGAAGAGGTCATCTTCCAAGAAGGGGTTCGCGGCCACTTCGCCGCCGAAATGGACGTGGCGGGCGAGGGACTGGGGCTGTGGGTCGTGCGGCGCATCGTGGAAGCACACGACGGGACCGTATCCGTATTCAAGCAACGAAACCCAACCACCTTTCGCATCACGCTGCCGGGCAGAACGAGAATGCCCGTTCCCCTGAAAGGACTGTAGATCTTGGATCAGCGAGAGACAAATCCGCTCGTATTACTGGTGGACGACGAGCTTCTGCCGATGCAGTACTATGTCCGCTCTCTGACGCGTGTGGGATGCCGTGTCGAGCATATCGTCAAGTCCGACGAGGCGCTCGCTTACGCGCGTGCTCACGCGAACGAGATTGACCTGATCGTGCTGGACCTGATGATGCCGCCTGGCAACGCGTATGCCAACGTAGATACGGACCAGGGGCTCAAAACCGGCTTGTTCTTACTGCGTGACTTGCGGCAGATCTTCCCCAGTTTGCCGGTGATCATTCTGACCAACGTTTCCAATAGTGAAACGCTCAGTGAATTGCCGCACGACGTGAAGGTCTGCCAGAAACTTGATACGCCTCCCAGCAAGCTGCTCGGGGAAGTGCAAGACGCGCTGCCCGCGTTTACGCTCGATTTTCCGGCGGAAGAGACGGGTGAGTATTGACGACGCTGTGCCCAGACATGCTCCGCCTGTCCGCTGATGTTGCGAACTTCCAACACAAGGCCAGTCCAAGAAAACGACTCATGCGCATCTCGCCACAAATCGGTGATTTCCTGAACGATCACGGTCTTACGTTGACGGGGGACCAGTTGGGCGAGGGTTCCTATGCCGTGGTCGAGAAAGCAACGTGGAAAGGCATCCCCTGCGCGGTGAAAGTATCCAAGCAGTCGATCGAGGAATCGGAAAACACACGGAAAGAACTGGAACGCGGACCGTCGATCTGGACGCGGACGCGCGAACATCCCGGCCTGGTTACCAACGTTCATTTCTTTTCCGTGCCGGTGGCCACCGAGGACGGCCGGCGCAGCCATGTCGCTACGGTTTGGGAATTGGGAACAGGGAGCCTGGAGGATGAAATCGGCAAGATTAAACCGGATGCGTTAATTCGCCTTTTGCATTCCGTCGCCGGCGCCATCGACTTCCTTAATCAAGAGCACAGGATCTTCCATCGAGATGTCAAGGCTCCGAACATTCTCAGGTTTGCCGGCGGCGACGCGCGGCTCGCCGATCTGGGAACCGCTCGGACCGTCATCGATCCGCAAAGCCCCGCGGCGACGATCGTAGGAACGCCCGGCTTTGGTCCACCGGAGTTGATCGGGCACGGTGAATGTCATCCAACGTGCGATTTGTATGGACTGGCCAGCACCTATGTCGTCATGCTGACCGGTCAGTTTCCCATTGGCGGAAGGTGGCCGGCGCTGCCGACGGCGCCGCCAGCATTGCTGGATCGCTTGCGTTCGGCAGACGAGATCTCCGCGCAGCTGGCCGGTAACGGCTTTGAGGGGCGCGAGCTGAAACTCTTACTGGCCGCACTGGAGCCGGACGCGACGAAGCGATTTGCCGGCGGCGCGATGCGGTGGCTCAACGAAATGAAAGAGGTGGTAGGCCGTCCGTCAGACAATGTGGCCACGACGATCGCGGCGGAGCCGTTTGCTTCAGAGGCAGATGATGACTTGCTGACCAGAGCGGCCAAGCTTGGGCTCAATGAAGCCGTGTTCCGAGAATTGGTCATCAAGAGCATCGGCATCGAGAACGGCATCGTCCCCCTGCGCCTCCACCGGTCCCTGAACATTGTGGGGGCGTATCGCGCCAAGGAACTGGCGCATGAGTTAAAGAAAGCAATCAGCGAACTGCGCCATGCCGTTCAACGGATGCGCGAGAAGCTGGAACGACGCGAAACGAGCGACAAGGAAAACTTCCTCGTGAACTACGAGTACAGTGAAGTCCTGCATCAAAAGCACCTGTTGCGAATCCGCCTCGACGGGGACTGCGCATCCTGGAAGGAATACCACCAGCTGGTCGTGCCGATCTACAACAGCCTGGACGAATTCGGCGGCGATTTTCTTAACATCAATGACGGGTATATTCCGAAATGGTTGCGAGAACCGGATAGTCCGTTTCCCAGTTCACCTCCGTTGGAGACATTCGCCGATAAGGTCAAGTATTACAACCGGACCATCGACAAGCTGTTGCAGGAATGTCCGGAGTGGGAGAAGGAATGCGGTCGATTCTATGCTGACCACTGCGAGCTTCTCGGTTCGTAATTACATTTGTCTGTTTTCAAATTGACGCTTGCGGATCGAATTGGGATGCGATACACTAGCCGCCTGATTGCCCTCGAAGGAATGCCAGCCATCAAGGAATGGAGCGTGTCAATTCACCGAGAACCGAGGGATGACGATTCTCGTCAGGGACTTGCCGGCACGGATCCATCAGCTGCGATGCAGCGCGGGCTTGAAGAGATCTTGACGTGGTTGGAAGCTCGCTTGGTCCGCCGGGGCGCAGAGGCAGGCCGGGAGAAAGACCGGGACGGGCGGGGGCAGCGCAACATCCTCGGCTGGCTTGAAACCGATGCTTATATTTTCGAGCAGAAGTTTCGGACGCTAGCGGAGATCTTTCCCGGCGTCGCTGAGTCCCGCGAGTTGAGCGTCGTGGGGAGTCGACTACAGGCCCTGATCTCACAGTGCCATGCCATCTTGCTGCTCGGCGAAGCGGCGAGTGACGATTTCCCGGCGCGAGAATCGCGTTCACGAGCAGCCTTCGAGGGGTTGCTGGAAGTGGATCGAGCGATCAGTGTAACAGATGCGGAAATACGACAGCGATTCAAACTGGCGGGCAATGCCATCCGCGCGACCGCACGCTGGATCAAGAATCGAGAATATAACGTTTGAAGCGACCAATTCGTTTCCACGACTTTGCTGCCCCGTATAATCAGTCAGGGGACTGGGAGTTCAAGTGATGAAGACGTCAAATCGGACTGAACTCGAACGATTGTCAAACGCAATTTTTACGGAACTGGACCCGCTTACCTACGTGGAGGCCGGGTTCGTGTTTCGTAGTCATTTGGACGACTTTGTTTGGGGCGCCAATTATCTCCTTGATATTCTGGAGGCCATGCCGGATGACCGCCTGACGGAATTGCGTAACGCCGACAATTCGAGCGTGATTCATCCGGAGCTCAAGCCTACCCTGAGACGACTTTGCGAATTGAGTCGCGAGGCGACCTTCGCCGCTGATCCGGTTCGGCTTCCAGAGTCGCTCCGGTCGAACATTGAATCCTTGTTTCAATTTGTTGTTTTAGTGACGCCAGAACTCGAGGATGAGCAGGCACGGGATTTCCGGGAGAATATCAGCGAGCGGACGATGCAGCCGATCCCGGTCTCGTGATGACGTTTTCCGATGGGGCGCTGCGACGCTGAACCGGCGACCTGTTGAACCTCTACCAAGACCCGGCGCCGCGGCGGTCGGATGTGGAGCGGCAGCCTTGGAGCATCTGCGGCGTGCATCTGCGGCGTGCATCTTGGCGGCCGTGCCGAGTTTCAGCTTCGGGCGAAACCTATCGTGCCTACCAGCGCGACGCGCGCAGGGCAACTCGGCAACGCCTGTACGAACCCGCTCGCCACGAATCCCGCCGCCGGGCCTGAACAGCATCAACGGGTCGTCGGCGATTGGCTTCCGCCGGATTGCAGTTTCCGTTTGCCAGGTACGGCATGACATGCGGCGACGACTGGCTGATTGAAGTCGATATCACGGCTGGGACCTTGCCGGCCTTGCCGCTGGGCAACGGGCTGGCCAGCGGAATGCAGACGCTGGATCTGTTATCATTGGGACGTCATTCGAGCGTCGCGCGGAGTATGCGTTGAGCCCGTCTTCGAGATTGGAAAGAGGTACCAGGCATGTTGAGAATTGCTGGAGATCCCCTTCACCTTTGTGATGGCGTATCGAGACGCTCGTTTCTGCAGATTGGCGCGTTGGGGCTCGGAGGCATCGGGCTCCCGCAACTGCTGTCAGCTCAACAGCAGAGTGGCACGGCCTCTTCGCACAAAGCGGTCATCATGGTCTTTTTGGCGGGGGGGCCGCCACATCAAGACATGCTCGATCTAAAACCGGACGCGCCGGCGGAGGTTCGCGGTGAGTTCAATCCGATCGACACACGTGTTCCCGGAATCCAGATCAGTGAGCTCATGCCGCGCGTCGCCGGAATGATGGACAAATTCGCGATCATTCGTTCGCTGGTTGGTGCTGAGGGACGTCACGATTCTTTCGAGTGTTGCACGGGGCATCACTTTCGCGGCAATCAGCCACAGGGTGGGTGGCCCTCACTGGGATCAGCCCTCGGACGACTACGGGGCCCGGTCGATCCGGCCGTACCACCCTACGTCGATCTGTCGCACAAGATGGCGCATGATCCCTGGAACATTAAGGGTGCCGGTTTTCTCGGTGTCAGCCAGTCGCCGTTTCGTCCAGACGGCCCGTCGATGGCGAACATGACGCTCAGCGAAGTGAACTCCGAACGCCTGGACGCGCGTGCCAACCTCCTGGCAGGCCTTGATCGCTTCCGCCGGCGCACCGACAAGGAGCTCTCTGCGGGACCTGCCGATAGCTTTACCGAACAGGCCTTGGGTGTGCTGACTTCGTCGAGGCTGGTCGAGGCGCTCGATTTGGAACGCGAAGACCCGCGCGTCCGTGCCCGCTACGGAAAGGACAACCCGGATGTACTCGGGTATTCCCACGACAAGGGCTACCAGGCGATGATGTCGCGTTTCCTCCAGGCCCGGCGGCTCGTCGAAGCCGGGGCCCGCTGCGTGACGTGCAGCTTCGCTCATTTTGATTGGCACGGGAACAACTTCGGCAATGCGCGAAAGGTCGTGCCGCTCCTGGATCAAGGGGTCGCGGCGCTGGTCGAAGACCTGCACGAGCGGGGCCTGGAGGACGATGTCACGGTTCTGGTGTGGGGCGAATTCGGGCGCACGCCGAAAATCAACGCGCGGGCGGGCCGTGATCATTGGCCGAGCGTGCATGCGGCACTACTGGCCGGTGGGGGAATGCGGACCGGCCAGGTGATCGGAGCGACCAACGGGTTGGCCGAAACGGCCGAAGATCGACCGGTCCACATGCAGGAGGTCTTCGCCACGGTCTACCGGAACTTGGGCATCGATGTGGCCCAGACCACCATCCCGGACAATAACGGTCGGCCCCAGTATCTGGTCGAACGGCACGACGTCATTCACGAATTGGTGTGACGCTGGAGATGTCCCGCGGAACGGCGTCACCGTTGACGTCCCACTCACTGATGCGGGTTGGCAGGGGCATGCGGGATGGCAGGGGGGAATTGAGTTGTGACTTTCAAAGACGGATGGGCCACGCGTTGCTTGGCGCTATGTGCCGCCGCGGCCGTGTCGACATCAATGACGCCCCTCATGGCAGGCGAACCGGTGCAGCCGACCGCCTTTCGCCAGGCCGGGATCGTCAAGGCGTGGGAGACGTTTCAGGAAGCCCTGACGTTCGGCCGAGGGCAGACGTTGGCCCTGGTCGATGATGGCTGCACGTTGTCAAAGCCGGAATGGTCGCAGGCGGGCGTCGACGGCCCCAAAGTACTTGTCACGTACGACAGCGTCGATGGCGACAGCGACCCCAGCCACGAAGGGCGTGGCTATCACGGTTCGACAATCGGGATTCCGTCTTCGGTCAATTACAACAACAAGTGGGGCGTGGCTTATAACAATCAGCTCGCAATTATTCGAGCGCTCGAATGTTGCCATTGCCGGATCTCGGACGCCGAGTCGGTTGCGGCGGGATTGCAGTGGATTATTGACCACCATCGCCAGTACCGCATCACCACCGTCAACCTGGCCCCGGTGGATGACCTGGCCCATGCGGAACCGGTGCCGACCGCGATTGACGCCAAGCTGACAAGGTTGCGGCAACTGGGCCTGTGGGTCAGCGCACCGACCGGGAATCATCATTTTACGCGTGGAATTTCCTGGCCGGCCTCGCAACCCCATTGCTTCGCGATTGGTGCGGTCAAGCAGGGCCGCGACGAAGTCTATCTCGATCGGCATCACAAAGTTGACCTGCTGGTGCCCGCCGCTGCAACTTCCTCGTCGAATGCCATTGCTTGCGGGGCCGCCATGGTGTTGCGCGAGGCGATCGAAAAGGCCGGCTACGACTGGCAACGCGACGGGCCAAACATGGCTGAAGCGATGCTGCGCATCATGCAGCAGACGGGCGTCCCAGTCGAAGATCGGGCGACGGAGTTGACGTTTCGACGCCTCGATCTGGCGGCGGCGCTAGCTCATGTCATGCCGCCGGGAAAGCGACCGTGAACTGGCGGTGACCGCGGCGAGCAAGCTGTCGGGGGCTCGGATCGAATGCTCCCAATCGAAGATTCTACCTCCCCAGGGCATTGAAGGAACCGCGCGATGCACACCAGAACCAAGGCCGCTTCACTTCTCTTTCTCCTCTGGACGGCCTCGATCGGACTTGCCGGTCAAAATGCACCCGCCGGATCCCCAGACCGCCTGTCGCTTTGGAAGGGTCGCGCACCGATCGGCGACGACCGGTTTGCCGACGAGGACGCCTGGATCACCGTCCATCATCCGGCGGAAGCCAATGGAGCGGCCGTTGTGATTTGTCCTGGCGGCGGCTACGGCGGGCTGGTGGTCGAGCCGGAGGGTCACGGAATCGCCAAGTGGCTCAACGAGCACGGTGTGACCGGCGTCGTGCTCGAATATCGACTGCCCCGCGGTCGGTCGATGGTCCCCCTGCTTGACGCTCAACAGGCGATCCGTACCGTCCGCGCGAATGCACAGCGATGGTCGCTGGATCCGAACCGCATCGGAATCATGGGATTTTCGGCCGGCGGACATTTGGCGTCGACCGCCGGCACCCATTTCGATGGTGGTGATCCCCAAGCTCCGACCGCAGTAGGACGTGCCGGCTGCCGACCCGACTTCATGGTGCTGGTCTATCCGGTCATCACGATGGATGCAACGACGCACGGCGGTTCGAAACGCAATCTCCTAGGAAAGGACCCGACGCCCGAGCAGGTTGCGTTATTCTCCAATGAGAGGCAGGTTACCCCACGGACTCCGCCCGCTTTCCTGGCACATGCCAAGGACGACGGTCCGGTCCCCTGTGCCAACAGCCAGAAGTTCTACGCTGCCCTGCGTCAACACGGCGTCCCAGCAAAGTACCTCGAACTTCCCTCGGGCGGCCACGGCCTTAACGGATATCAAGGGCCGATGTGGGATGCCTGGCAGACTCAGTCCATGGCCTGGCTACAAGCCATGAAGTTCCTGCCAGGTGATGCTTGACGGGGCGTAACGTGGCGGGAAGTGACGAGAAGTGACGAGAAGTGACGAGAAGTGATGGGAGTGATGGGAGCGATGGGAGTGATGGGAGTGATGGGAGCGCATGGGTAAGCAGCTGTGTGCGGGTAGCCAGTTGTGCGCGGGTAATCAGCCGTGCGCGGTTAATCAGCTGTGCGCGGGTAGCCAGTTGTGCGCGGGTCTCTGACCCCGCACCTCGGCCGACCGAAGGTCTCCCCGGTGCCGCGCGACCAATTCGCGATTGCGTTTGGGGAGACCTTCGGTCGGCGGTTTCGGCGGGGTCGGAGACCCGCGCCGAGCGCTGCTGTCCGCGCCGAGCACTGCACCCTGCGCCGAGACGACACCCGTTGCTGATGGGACGTTGTCACTGATGGGCCGTTGTCACTGATGGGACTTGGCGATCTCGGTTGGTTTGTCGTCGTCGCCCCTGCTCATTATATCGTTCGCGGCGTTTGCCCCGCCGGCAGCCTGAATCGCGTCGGTCCCGTGGTCTACCGCCCGTTGTTCTTCGGCATCCCGGGCGGCGATTTGTGCTTGAATCGAGGCAATTCTTCGTCGCAAGTAGCGTGCCTCGGCTTCGTTCTCGGCAAGCTGCTCGGTCAGTAGTTCAACCTGTCTTTCCGGCGTGATGCGCAGCAACCGGTTCATCACCTCAAAGACGGCCAGTGCTCGAAACGCCTTGATTGCCAACCCGCGCAGGCGGTAGACCCGCCCGAGTCGCGTCAGTTGCTGAACCTTCGTCAGGCTGGCCAACCGGGTTGCGCGGAGGACTCGCAACGACCGCAGGAAAGAGAGCAGCGGCAGGAGGATAATCGCCAGGTCCAGCCAATGGGTCTTACAGTAGCGAAACTTCTTGGCTGACACGGAGCACATCATGATGAATTCCAGCGCAAAGGCGAACCAGATCGTCCCGGTGCTGACGTGGAGCGTTACGCGCAACCAGGTACGCTCGGCAAGCTGCTCCTTCAAGCCGAATTCAATGAGCAGAATCGGGAGGATCATCAAAGCGATGATGATCATCGGCATGCTGAAATGCTTTTCCAGATCGCGCCTGACCTGCGAATTGGGCCGAGTCCAACCGTACTTGGGCAGCCAGATGCGGCCCCGCATTTCCGGATTCGCTGCCGCAAACCGCAGTTGGGGGCAGAAGCAAGACAACAGGCCTGACGTGGTGAAGCGGGAAGGGCCGGTCGCGGTCAGGAAGTAAAACAGAAAATCGCCGATAAACAGGGGCCACATGAGCAGCGCGATCAGCAAAGGCACCATCCGAAACCGGCTCGCCTGCTGGTCAACCACAGCAGATTCCGGGACGACCAGGGCGGCATCCATCTGGGCGCGCCTGGCTGCCGGACTGTTGTGATAGGCTTCGCGAACACGGGGCACATCGATCCAGACGATCATCGAAATGGCGGTGTTGGCGAGAAACAGCACCGAGAGCCAAAACATGGGCGCGGCTGAGCGCAATGCCCAATGACGGCGCAGCAAGCGGTGCGATTCCGGCATCGCCAATGCATCCTTGCCGGCCGTCTGTGGCTCGACCCGTTGTCCTGGTCCCATCATACCCGGTCGCACTTGGAATTCAGGAAACACATACCTGCACACTCAACGCGAACTGCCAACCCGAGCGGCAATCTCATCGAGGTTGACGAGCTTGGCGCGTGGGCCCGCCTGCTTGACCTTGGAGCAGATCAAGCGAACGGCTTCGAATTCCGGATCCTCGACGACCAGGCACGAGGGATGGGCCAGGAAGTCGAAGACACCGCCGGTCTCGATCGCCCAATCCACGGCCATGTCGATCGCCCGAAGGAACCAGTCGAGTTTCCAGAATGTGGAGCGAAACGCGCCCACGTCGCTGATTGGACTCATGGGAATCTCGATCAGGCCGGTCGGGTACGCAAACGGCTGCGCTTCCGCCTGGGCCGCGACGATACTCGCATAGACGTCGTCACCTGGCCGTTCCTTCGGGCGGCCATACTGGTGACGGGGGTACTTGGAGCTGACCCATTCAAATCCAAGATCTTGCAGTTGGCGCTGCAGATCGGGTCGATCGGTCAGGCCGTTGACAAAACCGCCCGGCGTTCGAAACCCTCGCTGGCGGATCCCGGCCCGTTGGTCGAGCCCGATTTGCGTCAGGCGGATGTTCTCTTCGATCAGTTCCGGTACCGTTCTGCCTCGCGTCAGCCATGGCGCCCGGCGAAAGCGGAATTGCAACTGGTCTGCCGTCTTGGCATGCACGTTGATATGGTCGTATGTGTGATTGCCGATCGGGTGACCGGCCGCTGCGATCGTCTGCAGCCAGGAGATGTCGGGTTGTTCGAGCACGCGGCCCACGCAGAAAAAGTGAATCGTGCCGCCCAGTTCGGCGGCGATCTCCGCGGCGCGCACCGAGTACGCTTTGGTGGGCTCATCCAGATTCCCTTTCTGGTAGTCCCATTCCAGCATCCCCCGGCGGGGATAATGGCGGCTCATTTCCAGATCCAAGGTGATGGCGATTTGAGCCGGCGGGCGCGCCGCTGTCTCGGCCACAAGCGGCACTCGTGTGGCAGTCACCGCTCCGGCTGTCGCGGCGGCGAGAAACTGGCGTCGGGACGCGTTGGTCGATAAATGGTTCATCGCGTTACCTCCCGCGGTCCAGGTTCGTCGAGCGTGACTTGGAGGGAAGCGCATCGCCGGCCGGCAGCGCCTGGGCAGGATCATGCCCGGGCGAGGTGGCCGGGGCCTGTCCGCCATCATCCTGCTCCAGGAGTTTGACCCAGGAAGTCTGAGTGATGAGATGGCTCAACGAGGCGAACGAGATATGGGCGTTGGTGGCATATCGAGGCGTGGCATTGGCCGGAAACGTGGCCAGCGTTGCGTCCCCCACCAGAAACACATTGAAGTCTTGGGCCAGGTTCTGGTATCCGGCCGTCGTGCGGCAGAAGCACATGTCGGTTGCGTAGCCGGTCAACAGGACGTGCCGGACTCCAAGGCCTTGGAGGAATTTCTTGAGCGGTTCGTAGCCCTCGGCATCATAGATCACCACGTCGGCGGCGTGTACCGTGATGTCGCGCGTGACGGGAATCGGCAGGTCCCAGAAGCCGTCGTTGTTGTAACGTGGTCCGGCATCGAGTCCCGGGAACTGGCGAAAGTAGTCAATCACCGGCGTTTCGTGAGAGACTGTGAATTCGTCCGGCAGATGCTGACCCCGGTAGGAGAATTGCTCGAGCCTGGCGGCCAGCTCGCGCGCCCCCCGCTTCCGCTCGGCGGCACTCGGCGTGTGATCGAACGAGCGATACAGTTTGGCCCGGATCGGGTCGCGTTTCCCTGGCAGGCTGTACAGTGTGCAGGCAACGTTTGCCCGCAGCCGTTTGAGAAACGGATCGATGACGGTCCTGGTATGCCGGCCTGCCAGGTGGTTCTTCTCCACGGTGCAAAAGTCGGCGACGCCGGCCGGTTGGGGCGTATTCCAGCCCTGCCCGTCATCAATGCCCCACGGGTGCACCATGATGACCGCGGTTTGAGCGGCCCGCAGCCGATTGGGCATCTCGATGATGCCGCGGGCGTTGTATGAAAAACGCCAGGCCCGCACCGTGAGGTCGGCCTGTTCGTCATCGACGAGCCGGGGTGCTTCGTAGCGCACCGTTTCCACGACGGGCTGCACGAATTGTGGATGGTCGGCAAGCAAGGGCGGCGGGTCGACCAGACGAGTGAGTTGGTTTGAATAGGTGCGCGTTGCGGCAGGTTCCACACCGCAAACGGGCGATGGAACCGCGACCGACAAGGCGGCAATCAGGCCGACGTATCCCAGCCGAGCCCTGGACGCATTGAGAATCTGCTGCGATCCTTGATTGGAAATGGTCATTCTTGTCCCTCAACGTTGTTATGGCCTGAGGTGGCGATTTTACCAGAATCCAGATCGTGATTGATCGATTGCGGCGCCGAATCCCGCACGCCGCCAACACAGCGGCTCGCAGCCGGCCTGCTGCTCGCCGCGGTTCTTCAACCAACATGCTCGCCGCAGGCCTGATGCTCGGCGCGGGTCTGATGCTCGGCGCGGGTCTCCGACCAATATGCTCGGCGCAGGTCTCCGACCAATATGCTCGGCGCGGGTCTCCGACAAATATGCTCGGCGCGGGTCTCCGACCCCGCCGAAACCGCCGACCGAAGGTCTCCACCTCCCCGTATGACCGCGCCGGCCGCCCTGCGTACTACTCGCAACCGCTCACGTCTCCCTGTACGCTGCGACCGTCGCAACGCAGACAAATGCGTCCGTCACAACGTGCCAAAGGCAACCTCCACCCGCGCGATATCTCATGCGATGTCTGTTTTGCATGGGGGGGGGACGCACGCCGTCAATTCGAGGTAAGGATTCGCATCCCTTCAGCGCTGTCATCAACGGAACCGGTGCGAACGCCCACCGGCGATGAGTCATCCGGGCCGGCGATCAACGGGAGTGAACTGACATGCCGCGAGCCTAATTTCGCGACTGGCGCGAGGTTCCGCCGCGTTAACGTTCGACCGATGTCACGGCGAGTGCGTAGGCGGTCGCATGGGATCGGCAATGCGAGATGCTGATCAGCATTTCGTGAATCCCCAGCTTTTCACAGGTCTCGCGGGCGCCGCCGCCGAGCGCAATGGCGGGCTTGCCGCTTTCGTCATTGCGGACTTCGATATCGAGCCATGAGATGCCGTTGGACCATCCGGTGCCGAGCGCTTTGAGGACGGCTTCCTTGGCAGCCCAACGACCCGAGTAATGTTGCGTCGCCGCCTTGCGGGAACTGCAGTACTCGATTTCGAAAGGCGTGAAGACTCGCGTCAAAAACAGCTCGCCGTGACGCTCGATCATCTGCGCGATCCGCAGGCACTCGACGATGTCGGTTCCGATCCCCACGATGCCCATTCTAGATCACCCCTTAATTCCGCAGGCCTCTTGAGCTCGCAGCAATACACTGGCCGCCTTTTTGCGAGCTCGACTTGCACCGTCGTCGAGAATCTCCCGGACACGCTCGGGATGTGCCTCGAGCTCGGCCCGCCTGGCATGTGCTGTGGAGAAATAGGATTCGGCGGCGTCCGCCAGGGCCTTCTTGACCTCTCCGTAGCCGAAACCGCCCGCACGGTACAGGGCGGCCATTTCCTCGCGCGCGGCGTCGCCGGCGAATAGCGAAAACAACTGGTAAAGGTGATCGGTATCCGGGTCCTTGGCATCTTCCATGGCCCGTGAATCGGTCGTAATCCGCATCACCTGTTTGCGCATCTTCTTCGGTGGTTCAAAGACGGCGATCGTGTTGTCGTAGCTCTTGGACATCTTTTCGCCATCCGTACCGGGGACCTTCGCAGTGCTCTCCAGGACGCGCGGTTTAGGCAGCACAAACACTTCACCGAACTGGTGGTTGAAGGCGCGGGCCAGGTCGCGGCAGACTTCGATGTGCTGGATCTGATCCTCGCCGACCGGGACGATGTCCGAGTCGTACGCCAGGATGTCAGCCGCCATCAGAACAGGATAGGTAAACAGGCCGGCATCCGCAGCGAGCCCTTTGGCTTTTTTTTCCTTGTAGGCGTGGCACCGCTCCAGCAAACCCATCGGCGCGCCGGTCATCAGGAGCCACGTCAGTTCAGAGACTTCCGGCACGTCGGACTGCAGGAAGAGGGTCGCCCGATTGGGGTCCAGACCCAGGGCGAGCAGGTCCAGGGCGGCATCCAGTGAATTCTGCCTCAGCACGGCCGGATCCCGGACCGTTGTCAAGGCATGAAGATTGGCGATGAAGTAGTAAGACTCGTCTTCCGACTGCAAGTCGATGTATTGCTGGATCGCACCAAAATAGTTTCCCCAGTGAAATCGCCCGGTTGGTTGAATTCCAGATAAGACTCGCATGGTTCACTCGACTCGCGCGCTGAGCTTGATAGGACGGATGAGAACTGGACGCACAAAGGGTTGGCTTGCGACTTGCAATCCGCACGTCAATGGGAGCGGCCGACTTCGAGCAGCGGCTGCGTTGGGGAAACAATTTCTGACTTACTTTTCACGTGGCCGAAGATGCTGGAGGCGCGGCTGGCGGCGCATCGGCACGCTGCAAACTGCCCACGACACTTGCGACACGGGTTGCCTCCAGGCTCGCCACAGCGGCTGGCAACTGGTCGAGCAACTTCATGGAAACGGCGGGATCGTAGTAGTTGGCGGTCCCGATCTGCACCGCGCTGGCGCCCGCCACCAGGAACTCCATCACGTCATCAATCGTGGCAATGCCTCCGATCCCGACCAACGGAATGTCGACCGCTTGGGAAACCTGGTAGACGCATCGCAAGGCGATCGGCTTGATTGCCGGGCCGCTGAGCCCGCCCAGGACGTTGCCCAGCAGTGGTCGCCGTTGCCGCCAGTCGACGGCCATGCCCAATACGGTGTTGATCAAGCTCAGGGCGTCCGCGCCCGCTGCGGCAGCCGCTTCGGCGATACTGGCGATCGAAGTCACATTCGGGGTGAGCTTGGCGAGGATCGGCAGGTCGCATGAGCCACGGACGCCTGCCACCAACTTCCCGCACAGCTCGGGATCGGTGCCGAAATCGACTCCGCCGGAAACGTTGGGACAGGAGATGTTCAGTTCCACGGCGTCGATGCCCGAGAAACCGGCCAACTTTGCCGCCATTGCGACGAACTCGTCATGGCTGCGCCCCGCAATGCTGACGATCAGCGGGCTTTGCAGCCGCGCCAGGTAGGGAAGATGGTGCTCCAGGAAGGCGTCGATGCCGTCGTTGTCGAGCCCAATTGAATTCAAGAGGCCGGAGGATGCTTCGACGGTCCGCCAGGGGGCGTTGCCTGGACGGGGCAGCCGCGTAATGGTCTTAGGAATGATCCCCCCCAGGCGGTCGAGATCTACCAGCTGTTCCATTTCCCGCGCGTAACCAAAGGTGCCGGACGCGACCAGGATCGGGTTGGGCAGCGCCAATCGGCCAAGTTGAACGCTGAGGTCGACATCCGCCGGGGATGATTCCGAAGGGGGCATGGCACAGAGAGGAGTTGGTACGGGGCGATTGAAGACCCCTGCAATCTAGCCGCATCAAGGGCGGGAGACAATGATGGCGTCGTGGTCCCGCAGAAATGACGGTCGATCTTGCCGTCTGCGCAGCGGCGGACGAGCGCTCCGCGCGCCCGGCATGGCGCACGAAGACCCAGGTCCGCCGGAGGGCGGCGAATCGGAGTGTGGTGAGGCGTTGGTTGGCGGCGGGGCGGAGCGCCCAGCGCGCAGCCTGTCAGGCAGCCGTTGATCCCCGTTTTACGCCAGACAAGCGGTCGCCATGCGGCCTAAATCACGCCGCCGTGAACTCGCTGTGGAGTCATGTGGCTGGGCTGATTGAGGAACCAGAAGCGTTCCCATTCCATGAGGATCGCTCGCAGGTCTTCCGAGGTAAAAATGAGTTGCTGAGCCCGCTCGGTGGGTTCGCCGGAATAGATCGGCAGAATGCAGCCCACGTTTGCAGTCAGCGCGAAACCAAGCAGTAGCGCGCAGAGGAACCGACGCATCAGAATCTCCTCCTTGAAATGGAAGCACAATCAGATTGTGTTTCGACTGGCATCCGTGTCCAGCCCTACCGCCGAGCAGCCAATCTTGGAAAAGCTGTTTGGCAGTAGCAGGTTACCTGGTCACCGAACGGTGACGTTTAACGATAAGACGAGTGAAAAGCAGTGCGATTGAGGGAGCCTCAACCGCCGGTTGCCCCGCCACCGAATCCAGTCGTGGGGCGATGGGTTGGAAAGGACTCAGGTGCAGAAGGTTCGGCGGACGGAGGAGGTGGTTCAGGGACCGGTGCCGAAGGGATTGACTCCCCGGCTGCCGCTGCCGCTTCACGCTCCTCGAGTTGGCGGACCTTTTCCTCCATCTCCTTACCAGGCTTAAATGTTACGACGTATTTTTCCGGCACATCAACGCGATCACCCGTGCGGGGATTACGTGCCTTACGAGCCGCTCGCTTCTTCACTTCAAAGACGCCAAAGTTCCGAAGCTCAATCCGCCGCTCGTCGACCAGCGTCTCGACAATGGCGTCAAACGTCTTTTGCACGATTTCCTTCGTCTTCAACTGGGTCAGCCCAATCTCATCGGAAATCGTCTTGACGATCTCTTTTTTTGTCACGACACGACTCCTGTGGGATTCTGCCGGCAAATTACCTCGAAAAATTCGTCCCACGGCTGATACCGACGAGTTCCAAGTGTAAATACCACAAGTAGTAGAGTCAAGATCAACAACTTCGCTCCGGCACCTTCGTGTCGCTCCAATGGCCGCGCCCGTTACCTGTTCGTGGGTCCTCTGAGAGCCGCAAGTTTCTTCTATAAAACAACTTACGTCTTCAGTGCTGAGTCCGGGCGGCGGTCTGTATTCTAAATCATTTCAGGGAAACGACTTACGGGACAGGCACGCCGTCCGCGCACCATCCGGTCCTTTGTACTTCAGCCATCATCGGCGCCCCATCCGGCAAACTTCAACAAATCGCTACAGATTAACGCCGGAGGCGTAGAGGCCACCTGCCACCCTGCCAATGGGCCAGCGGCACTTCGAGAGTCCGCCGCGGCGCCTGGTGCCGGCGGCCGTTTCGCCTGGACCAGTCATCAGCCGTGGAGCGTTCGCGCCGTGCTCACGGAACCGGGGCGATCGCCGGCCGGCTGATGATCGATTCGGGCTCGGCGTAACACCGTTCCATTCGAATCCGGTGATCGCATCCGCAACGTATTGACTGACAAGGCGTTCACGATGCCCACCAGGCATTCACAACGTTCCGGCGAGCGTTGTTGCAGGTCAACGACTTACTAAATCCGATGGCACGGAATTGGAGCTAGACGCGAAACTCCTTGCGCCTCGTTTCGATCTCTTCCAGGGAATAGAGGCGACCTTTGCCGCTCCCAGGGCAAACTTCGCAAGTCGCATCCCATGCCGCGGGGGACTTCAGATTGGATTCCCAGAAGGGCCAGGTGCGGCACTGCCGCGGTCGGGCGTCATAGACGGTGCATTTGCGCGATTCGGGGTCGAAGAAGACACAGTCCCCATTGGGAAACTCGCGCAAGCTCTTTCTGATCCCAATCTTGCGAACATACTTCTCCTCAAACTCGTCGACCCCTGCGGCATGCAGGGCGGCCAACGCCGTGATCTCGGCCTTGTTCACCCAAACGTACCCGGGTGCTCCAGTGCAGCAGTCACCGCATTGCGAGCACTTGAAACGAAGTCCCTCGCCGTACCAAGGCGTGTCGGTGCCATCTCCGGCCGGCGACGGTTGCGATGTTGACCGTTTTGACATGAGATCAGCTTCCTTTCAGGTCACGTCGCAACGTGAGGGGCTGTTTGATGTTGTGCCGCCGCGCCGATTTGGGGCGGACGTGGGGCGAACGATGGCCGCCGCATCAGCCGACCGGCGCGGATGCAGCAACTTCGCCGATGGCACGGATGACAATATTGATCTGCTCGGCCGTATTGAATGGTCCCAGGCTCAGCCGCAGCGAGCCGCCCTGGCTGTGCGTGCCGAGCGTTTGATGGACCAACGGGGCGCAATGTAAACCGGCCCGCGTCTGAATGGAATATGCCGTATCGAGCATCGAGGCGACTTCCTGGGGATCGTAGCCGGAGACGGCGAGGCTCTGGATGGCAGCCTGGCGTTGCGCGTCGAGCGGGCCGTGTAGCGTGACGCCGGGGATGGCCTTCAGCCCGTCTTGCAGGTGGGAAAGCAACCGGCGAGTCTGTGCTTCGACGGCTTCGACACCCAGTTCCCTGAGCTCTCGGACGGCGGCACCGAGCCCCACAATGGCGGGCACGTTGTGGTTGCCCGCTTCGTACTTGTCCGGCAGCGATTGCGGCTGGGTATCCGATTCGCTTTGCGTTCCGGTTCCACCCTGGCGAACCGGCTGCAATTGCCCTTCGACGCCCGGCGCCACGTACAGCAGGCCGCTCCCCAGCGGGCCCATCAGGGCCTTGTGTCCAGGCGCTGCCAGCAGGTGCACGCCCAGCGCTTCGACATCGACCGGGACATGCCCCAAGGTCTGGGCGGCGTCCAGCAGGAACAACAGGCCGTGTTGCGCGGCCAGCTTTCCCACGGCGGCAGCCGGCTGGATGGTGCCCGTCACATTGGAGGCGTGCGTCAGCGCGATCATCCGGGTCTGGCTGCGGATTGCCCGGCGGAGATCGTCGGGATCAACCAGCCCGACTCGGTCGCAGGCAACGCGCGAGACTTCGATCGCTCCGGACTGTTCGAGCTGCCGGAGAGGTCTGAGCACGGAATTGTGTTCGACCACGCTGGTCACGACGTGGTCACCAGGGCGGAGCGAGCCGTGGATGGCGAGGTTGAGTGAATCGGTGCCGTTGAATGTGAAAATCACGCGTTCGGCAGCGACACCACCCAGCAACAGGGCCAACTGCCGACGTGTCTCGGCGACGAGGCGTCCCACCTCGATCGCTTCCCGGTAGGCACCGCGGCCTGCGGGCGCACCGAGCTCTCGCTGAAAGTGGTCGACTGCGTCGTATACGGCGAGCGGCTTGGGCCAACTGGTCGCGGCGTTGTCGACATAGATCCGAGCAGTCATGGTCCTTCCCTGTCAATCGTCGCCAGACGTGCAGCGGGCATGGAACCCGCGTCGCCGGCCATCCGCCACGCGACCTATCCACCGATCTGGTACATGGCCCGCTCCGGTTTCACGAACTCGTCAGAATCGATTCCATGTCCCGGTTTCTTGGCCTGTACGCAGGCGACCAACTGCTCTGCGATCGACGCATCGCTGGCCTCCGACCGCAACAACTGGCGGGCATCCCATTCCCGGGTCGAAAAGAGGCAATTCCGCACCTGACCTTCGGCCGTGATGCGCAGCCGGTTGCACGTTCCGCAAAACGGTGCGGACACCGGATTGATGAAGCCGATCCGACCTCGCCCATCGGCAAACACAAAGTCCATCGCCGGTTGACTCGGGTCGGGCCGATCCGCGGGGACCAGTTGTGCGAATGCCTCTTCCAGCCGTTGGCGAATCTGGCCGCCGGAGATCACCTGATCGGTTTGCCAGTTGCCGTCGGCGTCGAGGGGCATGAATTCAATGAACCGCAGCTCGAGGTTCTGCTGCCGAGCGAACTCACCCAGGGGTACGATTTCGTCTTCCGTAATCCCCCGGATCGCGACGGCGTTGAGGCGAATCTTCTCAAACCCGACTTGCTGTGCCGCCTCGATCCCTGCCAGAACGCGGTCCAAGCCGGTCCGTCGGGCGATCCGTTGGAAGGTCTCTTCCTTGAGGCCATCCAGGCTGATATTCAGCCGGTGCAGGCCCGCCTCCTTGAGCCGCCTGGCCTGCTCGGCCAAGAGAACTCCATTGGTCGTCAAGGCGACGTCGGTAATTCCCGGCACCGCCACCAGGCGGCGGATCAGTTGGTCCAGATCCGCCCGAACCAGTGGCTCGCCGCCCGTCAATCGGAGTTTGTTGACCCCCAGGCCGGCCGCGATCCGCACAAAACGCTCGATCTCTTCGAACGTCAGGATCTCCGCTCGAGGGCGAAACTGGACATTCTCCAGCGGCATGCAGTAAAAGCAACGGATATTGCAGCGGTCGGTCACGCTGACACGCAAGTTGGTGTGGATGCGGCCCAGCGAATCGACGAGTTGTGTCGGTGTGCTCATGACTCGTTGCTTGCCGGATTCGCGGGATGCGCGCCTTCCGCGTGCGGTTCAGCCGGTGCGGAGCCCGCAGCGCTCTCTGCCAACCCGCCGGTCGGCGAGGGGGGCTGTCCGGGATGGACCCATTCGCAGGTGCCATCCGCCCAATTCTCCTGTTTCCAGATCGGCACAACTTCCTTGAGCGTGTCGATCAACCATTGGCCGGCTTCGAAGGCGTCGCAACGGTGGGGTGAGCTGACGGCAATTGCCACGCTCGCTTCGCCCAATCCAAGTTCACCCAGCCGGTGCACGAGGGCACTCCCGGTGAGCGGCCAGCGACGCGACGCTTCTTCGGCAAGTTCTGCCATTTTCTGACGTGCCATCGCTTCGTACGCTTCGTAAACCAGGCTGCGCGTGCGGCGGTCACCCGTCACTTCGCGCGTTGTTCCCAGGAATAGCACGGCGGCGCCCGCCAGATTCGATTCGACGGCGCGGAGCAGTGCGGCGGTGTCAATGGGTTCGTGTGTAATTTCAATCATGGCTAACGCGAAACGGCTCAACAACTTCTGTCACCCGGCCACGGTCGCTCCGGCGCGAAATACGCCATCGCACCGTTGTCGACGATACGGAAGTCCTTGTTCGAGTGGACTCGTCGGGCTGTCCTTCAGTTTAGACGCGCGGACCCGTCATCCGCCACTGACCGGCGGGATACAGGCAATTTCGTCGTGCGGGTGGAGCCGCGTTTGCTCGTCGGCGTATGCTGCGTTAACGGCAAAAACGACGCTGGCCAGGGTTGGGGCCAGCGGCGGATACGTACGGGCCAGCGCGGCGCGGAGATCGGCCACGGTCGATGCATCCGCCAACTCAACGACCGCCGTGTCGGCGCCGGCGAGCTGTTTGGCGACGGCAAACAATTTGACCTCAACCTTCACGTGACAATCAACTCCTCTCCCCGGGCCGACAGTTGACGGCCCACATCAGGCATCAGGCCGTAGGCGTGGGCCAGCAACTTGAGCGGGTGCAGCGTCGGCTTGGTGGTTCCCTGTTCCATTTGAATTTTGCAGGCAGAGCATTCCGTGGTACCGCATTGGACCGCGGGGTCCCGGAGTGCCGAAATCAGTTCCCAGCCGACACGCAAGCTGGCACGGTAGTTCTTGCGTTTCAGTCCGTACATGCCGGCCATTCCCGAGCATCCGTGATTCAGTGGGCGCACCGTCAGACCGGGTATCAAGCGTAACAGGCTGTGCCCTGGGGCGCCCCCGTTGAGCGCCCGTTGATGACACGGCTGATGATAACCCAGCACGGCGTCGATCGGGCTAAGATCGAGCTTGAGGTCGCCGTGCTGGTGCATCCGCCACAGATAGCCGCAAGCCTCGCTCGTATTCCGAGCCACCAGATGGACGTCGTCTTCGTCCAGCAAATTCGGATATTCGTGCGTCAAGCAGAGTGCCGTGGAGGGTTCCGTGGTCACGATCTGGTAGCCTTGGCGAACGGCATCCGCCAACAGCCTGATATTTCCGTACGCCAGCCGCTTGGCGGCATCGGTCGCGCCCGCAGAGACGGCAGCCATGCCGGCGTGCAGCGCGCGGGGCGGGATGTAGACCTCGATCCCGTTGTGCTCCAGGATCGCCACCAGCGACTCGGCCAACTGCACGTCGTACCAGGTTGCATAGACGTCGGCGAAATACAGAACCTTGCTGCCGGTTCCCCGCGTCGGACGGCTCAATTTGCGGCGATGGGCCACACGAACCAGGTTGCGGAGCGCCAGCCGGGGAAGCTTGCGGCCTTGGGCAATTCCGGCAACCTTTTCCAGCAGCCACCGCATGGGCCGGTTGCCGATCGCCCAATTCACGACCGACGCGAAGCCGCTGCTGTAGCCGGCCAGCAGGTCCGGCCGCGTCAGCAACCAGTCGCTGGGACGCAACCCGTTCGTCGCAACATACTGGGCCTTGCACTCGACCATCAGCTTAGGGATATCGACTTCGGCCGGACACTCGAGCCGGCACTGATGGCAGTTCACACACAGGTCGGCAATTGACTTGAGCGCATCGGTGGCCAGGACGTCGTGGTCGAGGCTACCGGTCAACACGGCCCGCATCAGATTGCCCTTCGCTCGCGGCGACGCTTCTTCACGGGGCGCGATGCGAAAGATGGGGCACATCCGCTCGATCGACCATTCGCTCCGGCAACGCCCGCAGCCGTTGCAGGTCCGCGCCGTATTCTCAATCGACTGCCCTTCCCAGATCAGATGCAGGTTCAGCCGGTTGGTTGCCAGCGCTCGGGTCGTCTCCGAACTGCCCGCCGATTCTGTCTCTTCCACCGGTGCCACGACCGGCCGCAGATTCTTGGTCAGCGGTTGAGGGGCGTCGGCCACGATCTTGCCCGGATTGAGGATGTTCTGCGGGTCGAAGATCCGCTTGATGCCTCGAAAGACCTCGTACAGCGGTCCGTGTTGACGTTGAACAAACCAGGTCCGGCTCAGCCCGTCACCATGTTCCCCACTGATGGTCCCCCCGACGTCCAGCACTTGCTCATACAGTTGCGTGGCCACGTCCTGCATCCGCCGCAAGTCGTCCGCGTCCGCCAGGTTCAGAAACGGACGCACATGAATCTGACCCTGGCCAACGTGCGAGAAGAACGTCGCGGTAACCTGGTTCTCTTTGAAGACGTTCTGCATCCGGACCAGAAAGTCGGGCAACAGTTTGGGCATGACGGCGATGTCCTCGACGAACGGCAGTGGCCGGATCGTGCCCTTGAGACGATAGAGCCGCGGAATGACCCGCCGCACGAGGTGCCAGAAGAGGTCCCGATCCTCCGTATCCAAGGCCACTCGCGAATCAAAGGCCAGCCGCTTGCGCCGTTGGATGCGGGAAATGACCTGGTTGAGCTGATCGTTGACGGTCGAGAGATCATCGCCGTCCACTTCGACGAGAACCATCGCTTCCGCCTGATTGGGAACCAACTGATCAAACTGTTCGTCGACTTCGCGGGAGATCGAAAGCAGACGCCGGTCCATCAAGTCGCAGGCACTGACCCCCATGCTGGATGCGAGCAGCGCGCCTTGGGCGGCGCTCTCGAGCCGATCGAAATAGAGGAGCGCCACGCCCCGTTGCCTGGGCAGCGGCGAGGTCTTGACCGTGGCTTCGGTAATCAAGCCCAGTGTCCCTTCCGAACCAACCAGCAATCGCGCCAGGTCCAACTGGCCGTCGTTGAGGATGTCGTAGACATGGTAGCCCGATCGGTTGACCAGAGTTTGCGGACGATGGGCCGCGATCACTTCGGACTCGCGTTGCACCAGGTCGGCCACCCGCCGTGCTAACTCGCTTCGCGACAAGGGGTTCGCCGAATCGGCTGACCAGGCGGCCGGCCGCGACTCGACCGGCACCCGCTCGGCCTCCAGCACCGAGCCGTCCGCCAACACGACCTGCAGCCGGACCACGTGGTCCCGCGCGGTCCCGTAAGCGGGCCAATGGCTGCCACCCCCATCGATGGCCAGCACGCTGCCCATCGTCGTGACCCGCCGCGTGGCCGGGTCGGGTCCAAACATCCGGTTGTGCTTCTTGAGGTGGTTGTTGAGTTGGGCCAGCACAATGCCGGGTTGAAATCGCACCGTGTCCTCGGTGATTTCCAGGACCCGCCGCATATGCGTCGAGAAATCGATCATCAGACCCGGCCCCAGCGACTCGCCGGCGACACCCGTGCCGGCACCCCGGGCATGGATCGGGATGCTGTTCTCGGCCGCGTACTCGACGCAGGCAACGACGTCCGAGAGACCCCACGGCCGCACCACACCGAGAGGGCGAATCTCGTAAATGCTGGCATCGTTGGCATACATCTGGACGAACAGATCGTCACAGTAGACTTCGCCCCTGAGCAACCCCCGCAAGTCTGCCTGGATGCGTTCACGCTCCTGGTCCATAGTGGAGATCCAATTGGCAGGCAAAGGGTGGGGGAAGATCGTGTCGTCGGAAAGCGTCCCGTTGCGGGGCGTGCACGACGAATGAACCGCTTATTCGGTCAACGCCGCATTCCCGATCCGCCAGCAGCGCTACCCGTCGGGAGCGGTCCGCGAATCACCCGGGCGGAGAGGAACCCGAAGAGGGATCGGCCGGCGGCGGTCCGGCCTCCGCCAGGCGCGCCGCCTGCTGGCGAAACCGCTCGTGCGTTTCCAAACTGAACGGCTCCTGATCCTCCAGACCTGCCAACCCGCGATACTCGGTTCGGCAGCGATAGCATTGCAGCAGGTTGCCGACACTGAAGTAGAGCAGCACATCGATCAGGGCGGCCGCAAACAGAATTCCATACGCTGCGTAGCGCCAGTGGAAGCCCCAGGCGATGGAACTCAGAACCATTGCCGAAACGACGACCGTCAGCCCCAGCCGCTGCGAGAAGTCCTTCCGCACGTACAGCTCGCGACAGCCGCACACCAGGCAGCGATCGATCCCCTTGTTCGCATCCGCGGGAAGGGAAGTGGGAATCGCATAGTCGCAGTGGGCACAATCGATGCGCGGTGTTTCCGGAGCCAGTTCCTGTCTCGTTGTCTGGTCGCATTCCGGACAACTAAAAGTCACATTCATGGCGAGACTCGTCCCAATTCAGTCAGCGACGCAGGGCCCTGCGGAACGCCGCGGGCACCAATCACCGTCAGCCTCCATCATATCGGATAAACCGTATCCGCGGACAGTAGCTGGGATGTCAGTTCGCCCAGGAAGGTCAGGACGACACTGGCATAGAGGATTCCGGTTGCGCTTTGCGTGTTGGGGACCTGCAGCGTGTACCAGGTCATCAACGTTAGAATCGCAGGCCCCACCAGTCCGGCCAGCCAGCGAAAACTGAGGAAGATCCAGAAGGTGGTCTCCAACGGGGTCGGCAAGGCGGCTTCCAGGGCAAGTCCCGCTCCCCCGACGAGGGCCCGTGCGGCGAGTCCGATCGCGATCAGCATCACCAGCCGCCGCAAGGGAAGGAGTTCCATCGTCGGAGTGTTCAAGTACCAGTGGCCGAGCAGCATGGCGGTCAAGGTGGCGCCCAGCAGCAGGCCGCTGGTCCCCAGGTCCAGCAACGCCAAGGCGGTTCCCGTTCCGCGGGGCACCTCGCTCCAGGGAGTCACCAGGCCGGCGGCCACCAGGGCCATGCCCGTGATCAAAAACAGGACCACTTTGCCGGCGGCCGGCCGCTCATAGAGCCAGACGACCGCGCCCACGTAGCTCAACACGGCCAGCGCGACTGCCAGCCCGAAGAGGAGTTGCCAGTTGACCGGACCCTGTTCGATGGCGTCCTGCCGCGTGAAGATTGCCAGTCCCCCGAACGTGTTGATGCCCATCAAGACCCATAGGTGGACCCGGTAGAAACCGCAGGTCACCAGGCGAGCGGAGGTCAGGCCCATGGCCAGCGCGACACCAAACGTTACTCGAAACACGAACTGGATCAGCAGATGCCACAGGTCCATGTCACTTCCCATAGATCAACTGCATGATCTCCGCGCGTGACGATTGATTCGAACGAAACAGACCTTTCATGGCGGACGTCACGCAGAGGCTGCCCGGTTTTCGCACGCCCCGCATGGTCATGCAGGAGTGGGTTGCCTCGACCACGACCGCCACGCCCTTGGCATCCAGTTCGCTGACGAGCAGATTGGCGATCTCCTCCGTCATGCGTTCTTGCACCTGCGGTCGCCGCGAAACGCTCTCCACCACGCGGCCCAGCTTGCTGAGCCCGATCACCTTGCCCTTGGGGATGTAGCCGATATGGGTTTTGCCCATGAACGGCAGCAGGTGGTGTTCGCACATGCTGTTGAAGCTGATGTCGCGGACCAGGACCACTTCATCGTAGTCCTCGGTAAAGAACTTCTGCAGATGGGCTCGCGGATCATCATGCAGGCCGCTGAACAATTCGGCATACATCCGCGCCACGCGCGCCGGTGTTTCCAGCAACCCTTCACGGTCCGGGTCCTCGCCGACCGCCGCCAGGATTTCACGCACGGCCGCCTCGATGCGCGCGTGGTCGACCGGATTGGCCGATTGGCCGGAACGGCTCTCGTCGTTCTCTCCGTCGTGGCTACCCGATTCGCGACCTTGGTCCGGCGCGGACATGAAATTCTCCTGGAAGCGCAAGGCAAAGGACAAGCGATTCGCCCGCGTGGCGTTCGACGGCGCCGGCCTGTCCAGCGTACGACGAACTCAATGTAGAAGCGGCAAGCGAAGTGGTCAAGGACGTTCAGTTGTCGCTGAATTTGGGCGGAAACGGTGGCCCCGCGACGTCCTTGTCAGCTCGCAATTCGGCCACCCGATCCAGGATCCTGATCAACTTGCGCGCCCGCTCCGTCGTGCTCGGCTCACTGAGCAGGTCTTGTTTCAGCGGGGTCGCCAGATCCAAGGTAAACGCGATCACGTCGGTCAGGACGCCGACCGGCACGTCCGCGCCGTACATCAGGGAGAAGTGTTCCTGGCTCACCAGGGACTCAGGGACTTGCCTGCGAAACCGCTGCGTCAAGGCTTGCCGCAGGCGATCCTGCTGTGCTTCCGAGGCGGGCGGTTGCTCGTTGATGACCGTTACGTCGGCCATCCGATAGGCATGCTCGGCAGGCAACTCATGCTCGATCGCCGCCCGGCAGAGACCTTGGAGTACGAGGTTGTAGGTACCGTCGGCTAACTGGGCCTCTGCCAAGATTCTGCCGACACACGTCGCTGGATAGACTTCCGGCCGTTCCTCGTAGCAGCTCTCCCACCCAGGCTTCAACAGCGCCATGGCCAGGAGCTGGTCCTCCCGCAGTGCATCCTCCAGCATCTCGACATACCGGGGCTCAAAGATGTGAAGCGGCTGGATGGCATGGGGGAACACGACCAGATTGGGCAATGGAAACAAGCGCACGCGCCCAGAAAAATCGGCCGGCAGGTCAGCATGTCCTTCGTGGTGCGTCATGTCACCGGCCCTACGTGTTGATTCTTGCCTGGCAGGAAATTCTCACGGCTCAGCCGACTGCTGGCCCTCAAGGTGAATCTCGGGAATCAAATCGACCACGATTTCACAGCGGGGACGCTCTTCTTCGCTCGCCAAGATCTCCCCGCAGCAGGTTTCCAATTCAGAAAGCAGCTTTTCCAAATTCAGACCCAGGTAGTGCGGTTGATATTCGTCGAGGTAGCTGCGGCACGAATAGTATAGCTTCTTCGCCCCGATCGTATTTCCATTGCCGAAGTGATGCAGGCAGACGGCAGTCTGAATCAGCCCCTGGTAAAACCGGCGTGCCGGCCCGGAATAATCCTGCCAGAGGTCCTCCCAGACTTCATGCGCTTCAAAAAACTCACACTCGTTAAAGAAGCGAATCCCCTCCAAGTACCTGGGATCATAGGGTTCAGCGACTTCCGACATGGTTGGTAAATCCTCCAGGGTAGGGGGCGGTCGGTGCCCGCGCGGCCCGCGGCCGGTCCGGCAGCGAATTGCAATCCGGCGGCGATCGGTGGACGGGCGTGCCGCTTCAGGAACGAGGTGTCGAACCGCCGGCCAACTCAGTCCTCACCGGTTGGAGCAAAGCCGCGACGCATCGTATTTTCGGTAATGGTCCGGGGGACGACGAACTGCAGCAAGTAGTCGGGCCCGCCCGCCTTGCTGCCGATTCCCGACATCTTGAAGCCGCCGAACGGCTGCCGTCCCACGATGGCACCCGTAATTGTACGGTTGATATACAGATTGCCCACCTGCAGTTCCCGTTTGACCCGCTCGATGGCGGCCGGACTGCGGGAGAAGATTCCGCCGGTGAGCGCAAACTCGGTGCCGTTGGCGACCCGGATCGCCTCATCAAGATCGGCCACACGAATGACGCTCAGCACCGGTCCGAAAACTTCCTCCTGGGCGAGCCTCGCGGTGGCGGCGACGTCTGCGAAAATGTGCGGACCGACAAAATGGCCCTGGACCTCGAGGGCGGGCGGGACATCGACCGCCAACACTTGGCGCCCCTCGCGGCGACCCAGCTCGATGTACATCTGAATTTTTTCCAGCGAGGCTTGATCAATCACCGGTCCCACGTCGGTCGCCGGGGATTCGGCGACGCCGACTTGCAGACTCCTGGCCGCCTCCACCAGGCGTTCGACAAACGCATCGTGGACGGCGTCCAGTACCACCGCCCGGCTGCAGGCCGAGCACTTCTGTCCCTGGAACCCGAACGCGCTGCGGACGACCCCCAGCACGGCTTCGTCCAAATCGGCGTCGTCGTCGACGATGATCGCGTTCTTTCCTCCCATCTCTGCGATGACCCGTTTGACCATCCCCATTCCGCCGGCCGAAACGTGAGCCGCCCGTTCGTTGATTCGCAAGCCGACCTCGCGTGAACCGGTGAACGCAATCAGCGCCACGTCCGGATGATCGACCAGCGCCGCACCGGCGACCTCGCCACGTCCCGGCACATAGTTCAACACGCCGGGCGGCAGGCCCGCTTCCTGCATTACCTCCATCAGTTTGGAGGCCACCAGGGGCGACTGTTCGGCCGGTTTCATGACCACCGTATTCCCGGTCGCCAGCGCAGCGGACGTCATGCCGCAGACGATCGCCAAGGGAAAATTCCAGGGAGCGATGACTCCGGCAACGCCTCGCGGCCGATACTCGAAGCGGTTTTCTTCGCCCGGCACATCCGCTCCCGCTTCCCGCTCCAGGCCAATCGCACCGGCCGCATAGTATTCCAGGAAATCGATCGCCTCGCAGACGTCCGCCGTCGCTTCCCGCCAGCCCTTTCCGCATTCGAAAACTTCCCAGGCCGAAAGCTCGAACAGCCGCTGCCGCATCCGTTCCGCCGCGGCACGCAGCAAGCGAGCTCGCTCAACCGCCCCCAGATCGCGCCAGGCGGGAGCCGCGTCGCGCGCCGCGGCGACCGCATCCGCGACGTGCGATACGTCGGCGACCGCCACCCTGGCTACGATGCGCGGTGTGGACGATGGATCGCGAGATTCTTCCAACTGGTCGGTCGTGACGGCGGCGCCACCGATGACGGGCCCGATCTCCAGTCCCAGTTGCCCCCTGACGTCGTCCAAGGCCTTCTGCATGGCACGCCGGTTGGCACTCTGCGAGAAATCGATCAGCGGTTCGTTTTGAAACGTGGCGGCCAGCGGACTGGAAGCAGCGGGTGGCGTCATGGTTTCCTCGTTGGCGGCAACTCGGGCCGCTTGTTTTCCCAACGTCAGCGGACTGATCAGCAGCCGTTCGATCGAGGCCGCATCGGACGCGCCGGCGCGGAGGAACGAATCATTCGACGTGTTCTCCAGCAATCGTCGCACCAGGTAGGCCATGCCGGGAATGAGTTCCCCATAAGGCATGTAAACCCGTACCCGGTGTCCCAGGTCGACGAGGACTCGTTTCTCCGCATCCGCCATGCCGTACAGCATCTGCATCTCGAAGGCGTTTTGCGGGAGGCCCAATTGTTCCGCGACCGCGATCCCATGTGCCATGGAACGAATGTTGTGCGTCCCCAGCGCCGGTCTCAGATGATCGATATGCTGCATCACGAACCGCGTCGCCCGCTCGAAGCAAGCATCCGATTGCCATTTCTGCTGAAAGACGGGAACCGGCCAGCCTTCGGCAGCAGCATGGATCGTCTCATAGTCCCAGTAAGCCCCCTTCACCAGGCGAACCCAGATCGGCTTGCCGCGCTGCCGTGCCCATTGGACCAGGTTGACCAGGTCGCGCCCGGCGTCACGCAGGTAGCATTGGATGACGATTCCAATATCGCCGACATCGCGAAACTCGTCTTCCGCCAGGATCTGCTGAAAGATCCACAGTGTCAGATCCTTCTTGTCATACGATTCCATGTCGACGTTGACAAAAGCTCCATGTGCGCGGGCGACACGAAGCAGGGCGCGGAGCTTCGGGCCGACACGTTCCAACGTCCCGTCCGGGTCGATGGCGTCAAACCGGGCATCGAGCGCGGACAACTTGATCGACAAGTTCATCCGTGGCAGCGGCCCCAGCACGCCGCGGTCGATGTGGCCGTTTTGCTCCCAGCGATTGACCCGCGGTGCGATCGATTCAATCAGATCGGTATAGGCCTGGCAGAAGCGGTCGGCTTCCAGATCGCTGATGACCGCCTCGCCGAGAATGTCGAGCGTAAAACCGCGATTGAGTTTTCTCTCCCGTTGCGCCGCGTCGACCACCTCGTCCGTATTCGTGCCGGCGATGAACCGTCGCGCCAGGTCCATTGCGCTCAACCGGGCCGCCTGGGCGACGGCATCGCGGGTCAACGAGGCGCGGCGGGAAATCCCCAGCGCGACGCTGAGAGGTCGCGGCAGTTGGTCGCGGACATCGGCCAGGTATTCGTTCAAATGCCCGACCACGGCGGTGCTGGTGGTCAGCATGGGGAGCACATCGACAAAGCGAAAGAGCTGCACCTTGACCCGCTCGTCCCGCATCGCCAGGTCCATGACGCGGTCGTCCCACCAGCGCCGCTGAAGAAAGGAAGGCCGCTGCTGGGACAAATGCTCGAAGATGTACCGACCGACCTCGAGCGTGCGGGATTCCACCGCCCGGAGCACGTCTGCGGGCAGATCCTCCGTGCCCTGCCAGTCGCTGAACATCGTCAGTACCTCATGGTTCGGGATGGCGCTGAAGAAAGTTCACGGGGCGGCGATGCCGGCTGCGAGTCGCGCGCCGTCCATGCCGGCCGGATGTGTGAGGCGGGTTCCATGCGACCGGTCTGCAGCGCACGGCGCATGGCGACCTGCATGTCCAGCGGCAGGTCCACCAGGAACTCGATCTGCTCGGCCCGCTTGACGGCGACACAGGTCCCATCCCGCAAAACGAGCGCGTTTTTGTGCATGGCGGGGACCCGCGGGCCGTCCGTCACGATGCCGCTCAGGTTGAGCGGGTCTGCCGCGGAGATCAACTGCCAGGATTCCTCACGAGGTGCATCACGCAGTTCCCGGAGAGGCTCGATGACCGCTTCGCTGGCAAACTGCTCGCCTCCCACGCCCAGGACGAACCGGCCGCCGCGGACCTCGCCCCGCAACTCGAGTTGACGAAAGACGCGAACCAATTCTTTCCAGGAGGGGGCCGCCGATTCACGGGCCAGCAGGTCGCGGAACATCACGCCGTAGCGATGCACCAGCAGTCGACACCAGCGTTCCAGCCGTTGTTCCTCATCGGGCAGAGGTCCCAGGTGGCCCGGGAACAAGGACCAGCGACCGTTGGGCGCATCAATGCCACTGGCTGCCGCTTGGCCGTTGCCGCGCCTGCCTGCTCGTCGACGGGCTGACGTCCCGCGTCCGCCGGCGCGTCCGGCCGTCATCCCGCGAATCGGGGCAAACGCGTCGGACGTGACGACTCCCGCCGCGGCCAGTTCTCGCAGCGCCTCTTCCAGCTCGGTGGGAAGCAGCTCGGCCACCGCTGCCAGCTCGCGAAAGAACAGGGCCCCTCGAGCTTCCAGGGCCGCAAACACGCGCTGAGACCTTGCGCTGAGATGCGCCGGAGACGACCGCGGGCCGGCGTCCTCCGCAGCGCGTGGAACCAGCCAACACAACTCACTGCGGAGAATCAGCGAGATCGGCATCGCTCGGTTGATCGCGGCCCTGGTCTTGTTCGACATCTTGTCGTCTCGAGCCGGTACGCGCAGCCGCCCCCAGGCGACCTCCCCGGAAAGAAAGAGCTGGTCCGTCCATTGCGGGTCATAGGCATCGACTCGCGCCGCCAGCACCGACTCCCACAGCCCGGCGGGCAAGTCGAAGCCTTGCAACTGGCTGATCGCTTCACGAACGCCCACTTGACCCGCCCACTGGCGATCTCGCGTCAGCCGCTGGTGGCAGGCCAGGAAACGCACAAAGGTCTCCGGTGAGACCGGCTCAATCCGACGGCGGAGCCCGTCCATCGTGCGGCGATGAATGCGTGCCAAGAGGCGGCGGTCGCACCATTGAATGGGCATGTCGACGGGCGGCGCAGCGCCCCGGCCATGCGCCGATGGGGCGCCTTCCCCGGGGGCCGCGGTACCTGTCTCTGCCACTTCGAAGTGGCCCCGCAAAATCACACCGCGACCTTCCAATGCCTCCAACGCGGCGTGAATCTGCGTCTCGGGAATTCCGAAACCGCTCGCCAACGCCTCCGCCGTGACCGGTCCGCAAACCTGCAACCGGCCGCGCAGCAGCTCTGCCAGTGCCTGATCGCGCGGTACGCCTGCGGCCAATTCGGGTGGTAGCCGCAAGGCGGGGGACGCCGTGGCGTCGGGCAACAGCGAACGAGCCGCCATCAACCCTTCCGCCGCCACCCAGAACTGCCGCTCGGCCGCCCGCAAGGTGGTCGCCCGGCCCGCCGCGACCAGCGACGCAAACCAGGCTTGCCATCCGTGCTGAGTTCCCTCGTGCTCGCCCAGCAGGGTTAGCGTACAGAGCGCATCGTGCAGCTCGTCTTCATCGCGGACCAGCGGCCAGGCCTCTTCACGCACCGCTTCGATGGCGGCCGGATCAAGCCGAGCGAGGTCGCGGACGTCTTCCGCCCGAATCACGTGGCGATTGGTGACCGCCCGCGTACGCCGTTCCTCCAGCGGCGCGTCATCCAGAAACGCATACGGATTGGCATTCAACAATTCATAGGAGAACGGTGAAGGCTCACGGGTGTCCCGAGCAACCAACCGGACGTGGCCTGCCTGGACGCGACGGAGAACGTCGATCCACCGCTCGACATCCATCGCTTCGGTCAAGCAGTCGTGCATCGTCTGCTGCACCATGGGATGTGCAGGGATCGGGACGTCGCCATGGTGATTCTCGAGGCAGCCCACGGTCTCCGGAAATGCAGCGGCCAAGAGATCATCCGAACGAAACCGCTGCAGGTGGGGTGGCACCTTTTTGCCGGCCTGGTAGCGGAGAACGGCCAACGCCCGCGTGACGTTCCACCGCCACCGTACCTGAAACATGGGTGCCGCCAAGACCGCTTGCCGCAGCAAGTCCTCCCCGTTGTGCGGGCCGAGCATCTTGAACAGCGATTCGAGCGGAAAACTGTGTTGCGGGCCGATCGAGAGCAGGATGCCGTTGTCGGTGGCCGCAGCCTGCAGTTCGAAATCGAAGCTGCGGCAAAAACGCTTCCGCATCGCCAGGCCCCAGGCCCGGTTGATCCGCGCGCCCAAGGGGGCATGGATCACGACCTGCATCCCTCCCGACTCGTCAAAGAACCGTTCAAAGACGATTTCCTCTTGTGTGGGAACCACACCGACGGCTGCAATCTGCGCCCTGACGTAGGCGACCGCCTGGCCGGCAGCGTCGGCATTCTCTCCACATTCCTTGACCAGCCAGGTCAGCGAGTCCGGGAGCGGTGCGGCCATGTCCGCGTCCGACTGCGGCCACCCATCCAACCCGGCGGCGATGTCCGCTCGCAGCCGAGATACCTCCTCGGAAAGTTCGACCGTGCGTCCCGGGGCTTCGCCGAACCAGAACGGGACGCTGGGCGGGGCCCCTTTCGCATCCTTGACCACCACCTCGCCAGCACGCACCCATTGCACGCGCCAGGAGCTGTTGCCCAACAGGAACACATCACCAGCCATGCTCTCAATGGCGAAGTCTTCGTCCAACCGGCCGACGAACGTGTCATCCGGCTGCGCGATCACCCGGTACTCGGCTGCTTCCGGAATGGCTCCACCCGACGTGATCGCGGCCAGCCGCGCTGCGCGGCGAGGTCGCAGCCGCCGGTTCACACGGTCACGGTGCAGGTAGGCGCCGCTGCGGTTGTTGGCGGTCAGGCCCTCGCTGACCAGCGTCAGCACGCCGTCGAACTGTGCAGCCGTGAGATCTCGATACGGCCAGGCTCGGCGAACCATCTCCAAGAGCGCAGCCTCGCTGAGCGGCTCGGCCGCCACGCTGGCGATCATCTGTTGTGCCAGAATATCCAACGGGGCGACCGGGATTTCGATCTGGTCCAGCACGCCACGGCGCACGGCTCGCACCACCGCCATCGATTCCAGCAACTCGTCGCGCGTCAGGGGAAACATCCGTCCCTTGGGTACGAGGCCCAGCGAATGGCCCGATCGGCCCACCCGTTGCAGCGCTGTGGCAATGGAACGCGGAGAGCCGACCTGGCATACCAGGTCGATGAAGCCGATGTCGATTCCCATCTCCAGGGAAGCCGTCGCCACGATCGCCTTCAGTTCGCCATTCTTGAGCCGCTGCTCCGCGTCGAGCCTCCGTTCGCGCGAAAGGCTGCCGTGGTGGCCGGCAACCGCATCCTGGCCCAACAGGTCGCGCAAGCGATGCGCGACGCGCTCCGCCAATCGTCGCGTATTCACGAAGATCAGCGTGCTCCGATGTTCTTGAATCAGTTCCACCAGCCGCGCGTAGGCCTCGTCCCACTGCTCGTGCGAACAGACCGCGGACAGCTCGCTGGGCGGCAGCTCGACTTTCAAGTCGAGCTGCCGGATGTGGCCGCTGTCGATCACGAAGACGTCACTGGAATCCGAGTGCGTGCTGTGTGCCAGGTCTTGCGGCTGGTCAACGGCCGGCGTGACAGGCGCCTTGCCGCCGATCAGGTGCACCCGCCGGCAATCCGAACCGACCAGAAAGCGGGCGATCTGCTCGATCGGCCGTTGGGTCGCCGAAAGCCCGATGCGCACCGGACGGTCAGCGGTCAGGCACGCCAGTCGCTCTAACGATAACGCCAAATGCGATCCCCGCTTGTCGCGGGCCAAGGCGTGGATTTCGTCGACGATCACCGTCTTGACCGTCCGCAACATCTCCCGGCTGCGGCTCGACGTCAGCAGCAAGTACAGCGACTCGGGGGTGGTGACCAGGATGTGGGGCGGCTTCCGCACCATCGCTTGCCGTGCCGCAGGCGGCGTGTCCCCCGAGCGAACCGCGGTCCGAATGGAAGGCACTTCCTGACCAGCCGCGGCGGCCAACGCGGAAATCTCGGCCAGCGGCGCCTGCAAGTTCCGTTGAATGTCGTTGCCCAGCGCTTTGAGTGGCGACAGATAAAGGACCTGCACCCCGTCGGCAAGTTGGCCGGCCAGACTGTCGCGCCACAGTCGGTCAATGCAGACCAGAAACGCTGCCAGGGTCTTTCCCGAGCCGGTCGGCGCTGCAATCAGGGTGTGGTGGCCGGCCGCGATATGAGGCCAGCCGAGCTTCTGCGGCTCTGTCGGCGCGTCAAAACGCCCGGAAAACCACGCTTGAATCAGCGGATGAAAAGTGTGGGCTGCCATACCCGTATCATACCCGCTTTCCCAGTCCCGGGCAGGCAATCCGCATGCAGCACCCCGGGGCCCCGCGGAGGCGTGTTCTGGGGTTGGGAATTCTCTGTCGGCGGGACTGGCCTACCACAGGAGAGGGGTCTACCTCTTGGCCTGGGCCGCGATGAACTGGGCCAGCGTGGTGATGTTCTTGGCGAAGGTGCGCGCTTCGATGACCTGGTTGCCGCCTCGATCAACCGTCCGCATGGTGCCCGCTTCGACCCAGGCACCCCGTTCGTCCATGGCGTCCACAACCGCCACCGCTCGGCGGGTCAGAGCCGGCGATGGTTTAACGGGTCCAGGCATTTGCAACTGGGGCGGTCGCGGTGCGGTTCCGCGAATTCGATCATACGTGCGCTCGATCGAATCCAGCGACGAGCCGACTTGGAACCCGTAGTGGGTCGGCAAGTCGTCGTCCTCGTAGGTCAGCTTGTAGTCCTTGGTAAAATAGAGCGGTCGATTCGATTTCAGCTCGTAGAAGCGAGCCAGCCGACCGTCCGGAAGTTGCGATTTTCTGAGGTAGGCAAGCGCTTTGGGGATCGGCTGCAGATACTTTTCCTTGCCGGTCCATTCGTACAGCTTGAGCAGGGTTCGCATCACGCCTTGGGATTCTCCGCCGGTCACCGCCGCCGGCTCGAAGCGGCGGGCCCAGGCCGGTTGCATCTTCGCATTGTATTGTTGCGCCCAGGCCGGCTGGGGGTCAGGCATTTGCGCCAAGAGAATGAAGTCGCCCCCCTTTTCCCCAATTGCCTGGTAACGGGGTTCCTTGTAGATCGCAGCCGCCAGGAAGAACGTTTCAATCGTATCGGCAATCGTGTTGTCATTGAACGTGTAGAAGGATCGATAGTCGACAGCCGGGTATTCGCGTGGCCAGGTGTCGGGATAGTTGGCTGGGCGGACAGGAAACTTGTCGTCTTGAGGCGGACCGCTGAAACGTTGCGGCCAGGCTCCGTTGGGATACTGGGCTCGCTCCAGTTGCTCCAGAGCAAAGGTCACCGCCCGGTGAATCGGCTCGTTGCGGAATTCGGTTGCCGCATCAACGCGCATCAGGAATCGCAACGCCGATTGGGTGACGTCATCGTCCAGGGTCGTGACGTTTCGTGCCTGGGGCCGATCCGTGTCGACCCGGTACCGGTACCGCTCCCGCTGCTCGCCGAATTCGATGCGATAGTCCCAGCCACCTGACTGCAACTGGCCGGCCGCCAACCCGGTTGCCGTTTCGACGGCCGCTTCCAGGTAATGGGCATCCTGCGTGAGAAAGTAGGCGGTCAGGTAAGCTTCTCCCACGGTGGGCGTTCCCGGGGGCTGCACCCACGCCGTGGTGCGAGAGGCACGCCCTTCGCCCTCGCCCGCCTGCAGATCGGCCTGGTATCGCCACAGGTAGCAACCACGGACTGCCACCTGTTGGCGAAAAAACGTTACTGCGCGCCGCAGCGCCGCCACGGCCTCCGCGTTGTCCAGTTCGTCTGCCGCAAACGTTGGTGGTGGAGCGAACGCCAGGACAACCAACAGAATTCCGATTCCAGAAACACGCATGGCCAACCTCCCGGTTGCTGCCGGCTATAGGTCGCTCGACCGGCGCTGCGAGCTCGAAGCACACCGGTCCACGGATCCAGCCTACGGAAACCTGCCCCTCGCACCTGGAACCGGGCGAGCGGCCTGACAATGAAGACTCTGATTGATACTTGCGCAGCGAATGGACCAGGACGACCAACGGGAGTCCGCAGATCTACGGCCGCGCGTTGCTTGCCGAAGGCTCATTTGCCGCGCAGCCGTCAATACGATCAACAGGATAGCCCATTTGCCGGTCGATGGCACCGGTTGGTTTGGCAAGTGCGAACTGCGACCGCTTTCGGTACCGCGCTTAAAAAAAGGAGAGCCGCTGTGACTCTCCTGGTGGTGACGCGGAACGCCAGCCGGCCACACCGCGGCCTGCCTTCCCGTGTCCTTGAGAACGGTTAACGCCGTCGAAACAAGCGGACCCGGCTACCAACTCGCAGGGCCCGTCGGCCCGCTTGGCGGTAGTAGGTCGGTGTGACCGTCGCACTGACTTCGGCAGCCGGGGTGGAAGCTTCGACCTCCGGCGCTGCCACGGCGGGCGCTTCGCTGGCGGCAACTTCATCCGGTGTCGCCTCAACTGCCGCGGGGGCGGCGTCGCCGGCAGCCAGGGTGACCGCGCCACCCGGCACGGCAGGAATCCCGGTGTAGCATTGACCGTTGGGGCAGCCGCCTCGCGAGCGGCGGAAGCGGCGGGCCTGGACGTCATCGGTCGCGGCAACAACCAGTAAGAAACCCGCCAAGAGAACCATCAACCTGAGCATTCTGCTGTACTCCATTACTATCCATGGGAGTGATTTGGATTGGTCCGCCCGCGACGATGGGGCGAACCGGGAGGGGGCGAGTTTACCGGACAGGGGGAAAGTTGCAACCGGACTAAATCGGTAGTTCGCGTGGCTTGAGAGGCCTGCAGGGCCTGGGTCGGTCGGTTTGGCCTGATTCCCCCCCCGCTGAAACGAGTTTCAGTCTTGCTGTACTTCGATCTCTCAGACAGTATGATTGAGGATGAGATGGATTGTTCTCGCGAGTGGTTCCTGCCGCGTCTTCCACCTCGTCAGGCGACGGATTTTCCCGGCCTGTTCACCACGCAGGGGTACCAGGGAAGTTGCATTTCCGGAGATCGAGGTGGGGTCGGAACACGACAAACAACCTGACTCCCAGACGTTCAACGTCGACGAGACGGCGATGTTGACACCGGGCGATGAGGCGAACGACGTCCGGCCTGAGCGTGCGCGCCTGCCCGGCGAGGAATTTGGGCGGTACCGAATTCAACGGACGTTGGGCGAAGGTACGATGGGCTCCGTCTATCTGGCCCTCGACACGCAGCTTGATCGCAAGGTGGCCTTGAAGATCCCCAAGGTCAATGCGAAGGTCGATTCGAAGTTCATCGAGCGGTTCTTGCGAGAGGCGCGAGCAGCCGCAACGTTGTCCCATCCCAACATCTGCCCCGTATACGATGTGGGGGAAATCGACGGCACCCACTTTATTACGATGGCCTACATACAGGGACATACCCTGTCTGAGTTCATTACCAAAGAGAAGGCACAGCAAGACCGCAACGTCGCCAACGTTGTTCGGAAGATCGCCTTGGCATTGCATGAAGCCCATGTGCACGGGATGGTGCACCGGGACGTCAAGCCGGGCAATATCATGATCGATCAGCGGACCGAGCCGATCATCATGGACTTCGGGTTGGCTCGCCAGATTGATGACGCCGGCGACGCGCGGTTGACGCGGGACGGTGCGATACTGGGATCACCGGCGTACATGTCGCCCGAGCAGATCGAGGGGAACTCGGCCAACATCGGGCCGGCCTGCGACATCTTCAGCCTGGGCGTGATCCTCTACGAACTGTTAACCGGCCATCTTCCCTTCCAAGGTTCAGTGGCGTCGATCATCGGACAGATCGTCTCCAAGGAAGCGCCGCCCCCGACCGCGTTCCGTGCCGATATCAGTCCGCGGCTGGCTGAGATCTGCACGAAGGCTATTTCCAAATCGATCGATCAACGCTACCGGTCGATGAAGGACTTCGCAATCGCATTGGCCGAATTCATTAAGGCCAAGCCGCAAGACAAGCCACAGGACAAACCGCAAGTCGCACTTCCCTCCGCAGCCTTGGCCAAGAAGCCGGAACCGGAGCCGAATGCTCCGTCGGAGAAGATCGACGTCACCTGTCATTGCGGGCAGCGGATGATTGCCAACCGGGACATGGCGGGCAAGTTGGTCAAGTGTCCGCGCTGCTCAACGACCGTCCCGATCCCCGGTCTCAAACAGATCGACGTCGTCTGCCGCCACTGCTCGCAACGATTCATGGCCCGCAGCGAGCTGGCCGGGCGGGTGGTCAAATGCCCTGTCTGCAGTCGCCCGCTGACGGTCCCCAAACCGGGTAGCGCCCGGGCGATCGCGCCGCAAATTGAAGTCAGTTGTGCTTGCGGGCAGCAGTTCGTGGCGACGCCCAAGCTTGCCGGCAAATCAGTCAGTTGCACGGCGTGCGGGCAGCGCTTGACAATCCCCAAGGCGTGACGCGCCGGTCGCCGCCGGCCACGCGCCGTGGTTGAGGGCGGCCACGCGTTGATCGGCTATCCGCTCGAACTGGCCGATCGCGCCCAACTGCTGGCGACGGCCGGTGATCGCTGTAATGTCTGGTAAATGACGCAGTACCGCTCGGTCAACTGAATCAACTTTTCGACTTGCCCCTCCTCGGCGTCCGTATCGAGCTGGAATCGCAGGCCAACCCGGGTGATCCCGACCGGGGTCTCCTTGCTGATTCCCAGCGTGCCGCGAAAGTCCATCTCTCCCTCCGCCTCGATGGTTCCGCCCCGAATTGCGATTCCCATGGCGGTTGCGACGGCATTCAGGGTGACGCCGGCACAGGCCACCAGTGAGTCCAGCATCAGGTCACCGGAGCAGGCACCCGAACCGTCCCCGCCGGCGGCCGGGTGGAGTCCGGCAGCAACCTCGCCGCGGGACGTCGCGACGCGGCAGGTCAGAGAATCGGGATCCAGGGTCCCGCTCGAGCGGACCGTGACGCGGGCCGACTCCGGTTCGTCCCGGTAGCGTTGTTTGAGCGGGGCTTGGAGGTTTCTTAACTGTTCAGCATCCATTCGATGACCTCGTGGGATGGGGCGTTGACGCGACGCACTCGGCAAGCCGCACCGGTGTTGTAACAAAATGTCGACCGTCGTTCGATGCGGTCGCGTCGGGCGGCACGGTGCCGCCAGCTGGCGAGCTGCGATACAATCCACGCCCATGGTTTCCCCCACTCCACCTCAATGGCGTCTCCCGGCCGGCATCAGTCGAGGGCTCTGGGATTATGTCCATGCGGACCACATTGCGACCGACTACGACGCCTACTTTGCCCACAACCGGCTGTTTGAGTTCGACCAGCAGATTGTCCTCCGGCACGTTCAATCGAGGCAGCTCACCAACGGCGTTGCCGCCGATCTGGGATGCGGCACGGGGCGGGCGATTGTCGCCCTGACGCGGCTCGGCATGCAAGGTGTGGCGGTCGACCTCTCTCGATCGATGCTCGGCGTCGTCCGCCAGAAAGCGGTTCGCGAGAACCTGCCCATCCAGTGCGTGGAAGCCAACCTGGTCGAACTGGATTGTCTGGCAGACGACACCATCGACGTCGCCGTGTCACTGTTCAGCACCCTGGGAATGATTCGCGGCCGAGACCATCGTCAGCAGGCCCTGCAACACGTACGCCGCATCGTACGTCCGGGCGGCCTCTTCGTATTGCATGTCCACAACTACTGGTACAACCTGCGCGACCCGGCCGGACCGTGGTGGCTGCTGAAGAACTTCCTGCGGGCGACCGTCATCCGCGATCTGGAAGCGGGCGACAAATTCTTCGATTATCGGGGCGTACCCAATATGTTTCTCCACGTCTTCACGCCCGGTGAATTGCGGCGGGCATTGCGGGCTGCCGGCTTTCGGATTCTCGAACTGGTCCCCTTGGATGCCCAGCGAAACCGGGCCTTGAGCAACCCTTGGTGCCTGGGCCGGCTCCGGGCCAACGGCTGGATCGTCGTCTGCGAATGACACGACGACGCTGGAGACGTTCGTGCAAGATGGCAGGCCGTCTCGCGTCATACACAGCATGCTTATGGAACGAAGAAACGAGCGGTAAGAGATCGATCGCACCGTTTTGCTGGTAGCCATCGACATAAAAAAAGAGCGTTGTCGGCGGTGCCGACAACGCTCAGTAAGTCCAGCGAAAACTCGTTCGGAGGCTACCCGCGCCTTCGTCAACTACCGGAAGATTCGACGACGGGCAGTGTCGTTTACGAGCAGCCCATGCTGTTGCCGCAATTGTGACACAGGTAGCAATTGCCGTTGCGGACGGTGATCGAACCGCAGTTGTCGCAACCGGGGGCATCGCTCTGGAAGCGGGCAAACTGTGAATCTCGGTTCAGGTTGGCGCCTCCGTCCGCATCGACTCTCATCGCCACGCCGGCCCGATCCAGGAGGGCAAAATCGACGTCGGGCGCCGCGGTTGCCGCACCGTTGCCGTTGACCTGTCCGGCAACTTTGGCCGCCGGCGCTACCGATGGCGCCGCACTCGCTTCGGGCTCGGTCGCTTGCGGTTTCGACTCGGCGGCAGCCGGCTGGGATTCCTGTCCTGGTTGCGGGAGCCCCTTGTTCGCCTCGCGATACCCGGGCAAGAAGGTGACGCCCAGCCACCGGAAGATATAGTCCACCACGCTCTTGGCGATTCGAACGTCCGGGTTGGTCGTATGTCCCATCGGTTCGAAGCGAGTATGTGAGAACTTGTTGACCAGCACTTCCAGCGGGACACGGTACTGCAAGTTGATGGAGATGGCGGTGCCGAAGCAGTCCATCAAGCCACCGATCGTGCTGCCTTCCTTGGCCATGGTAATGAACAGTTCACCGGGGCGACCGTCGGGGTACAGCCCGACGTTGATATACCCTTCGTGCCCACCCACATTGAACTTGTGGGTCAGCGATTGGCGTGTGTCGGGCAACCGCTCGCGGCTCGGCTTGGCCTTGACCGGTTCTGGCTGCGTCTCCTTGCCGCCTTCGCCTTTGGTCGACAAGGGCTGGCTGAGCTTGGATCCATCGCGGTAGATGGCCAACGCTTTCAACCCCAGTTCCCAGCCCCAGGTATACGCCTCGGCGATATCGGCCGGCGTCGATTCGGTGGGCATGTTCACGGTCTTGGAGATCGCCCCGGACAGGAACGGTTGGGCCGCTGCCATCATCCGCACGTGGGACCGCCAGTTGATGCTACGGACACCGTTGGCAGGCTTGAAGGCACAGTCAAAGACGGCCGTGTGCTCGTCCTTCAAGCCGGGCGCGCCTTCGATCGTATCGTTTTCATCGACGTAGTTGATGATGGCGTCGATCTGAGACGGTTCGTAGTCCAGCCGTTGCAGGGCCAGGCGAACGGTCTGGTTGACGATCTTCAGCATCCCGCCCCCGGCCAACTGCTTGTACTTGACCAAGGCGATATCCGGTTCAATCCCCGTCGTATCGCAGTCCATCATGAAGCTGATGGTGCCGGTCGGGGCCAACACGGTTGCCTGGGCGTTGCGGAAGCCGTACTTGCGGCCCGATTCGAGCACCGTTTCCCACAGCCGGCGAGCGGCATCCTTGAGGTATTGGGGACCCTCATCTCCAATCTCTTCCACCGCGTCGCGGTGCATCTGCATGACCGACAGGAACGAGTCGCGATTCTGGGCGTAGTCTTCGAATGGCCCGACGACCGAAGCCAGTTCCGCACTGGTGTGACAGGCGGCCCCATGCAGGAGCGCGGTGATCGACCCGCAAACGCTGTAGGCGCTCTCCGAGTCGTACGGCATCCCGACGGACATCAGCAGGCTGCCCAGGTTCGAGTAGCCCAAGCCCAGCGGCCGGAAACGGTGGCTGTTGCGGGCGATATCCGCCGTCGGGTAGCTGGCGTGATCGACCAGGATTTCCTGAGCGATCAGGTACAAACGGCATGCCGACTGGAATCGTTCCACGTCGAATGTGCCGTCCTCGCTGCTGAACTTCATCAAGTTGATGCTCGCCAAGTTACAAGCCGTGTTGTCCAGGAACATGTATTCCGAACACGGATTGCTGGCATTGATCCGTCCCGACTGTGGGCAGGTGTGCCACTTGTTGATCGTGCTGTCATACTGGACACCGGGGTCACCGCAATGCCAGGCACATTCGGCCATCCGGTCGAGCAATTCGCGGGCTTCGTACTCATCGCCCTTACTCGGATCCGTAATCCACTGCGTGCGCCACTTGCCATCCTTCTTAACGGCCTCCATGAACTCGTCGGTCACACGCACTGACAAGTTGGCATTCTGAAAGAGAATCGAGCTGTACGCTTCGCCGTTGAAGTTCGCTTCGTACTTCCCGCTGGCGATCAACGTGTGCGCTTTCTGCTCTTCCTTCCATTTGCACTCGATGAACTCGAGCACGTCCGGGTGCCAGACCTTGAGCGACTGCATCTTGGCGGCCCGACGCGTCTTGCCGCCCGACTTCACCACGGCCGCGATCTGATCGTAGACCCGCATGAACGAAAGCGGGCCGGAAGGACGGCCGCCACCGGAGAGACGCTCGCGGTGCGAGCGAATCGTCGACAAGTCGGTCCCGGTCCCCGATCCGAACTTGAACAGCATGGCTTCGCTGGTCGCCAACGCCATGATGTCTTCCATGTTGTCGCCGACGCTCTGAATGAAGCAGGCCGAACCCTGGGGATACTCGTAGGGATTCTCCGGCATCTTGACCGTCTGCTCCGCCGGGTCCCAGTGCCAGTTGCACTTGTCGCCAACCACGGCGTACTGATGAAAGAGACCGACGTTGAACCAGACAGGCGAATTGAAGGCACCGTGCTGGTGCAGGCAGAGCCAGCTCAAGTCGCGATAAAACCGCTCGCCATCTTCGCTGGAAGCAAAGTAGCCGTCCGCCAGACCCCAGTCGGCAATCGTTCGCGTTACCCGGTGAATCAGTTGCCGAACACTCTTTTCACGCTCGGACGTGTGATTCTCTCCGTAAAAATACTTGCTGACGACTACGTTCGTCGCTAACTGACTCCAGCTAGCCGGGACTTCGCAGTCGGTCTGCTCGAACAGCAAGTCGCCGTTCTCGTCCTTGATTCCCGCTCGACGCAGCTCCCATTGCACCGTGTCGAATGGATCCGCAACCCCAGTCGGGCAGAATTGCGACTCAATCCGAAGTCCGGCAGCACCCGTGGACGAGCCACTCTGCTGAGCTTGAGAATTCTTTTCTCCACCTACCGTCGACGTGACAGTTGCCATCCTTGGGCCCTCCTTCAGACCAAATCGGAATTTCTCCAGGAACAGGATAATATACTAACGTACACTTGTTATCGGGTGACGGCCAACGAGACTGTGCAAAACGTGGGGGGAAGCAAGAGGCAAGACAGGACTATGCACAACGTCGGCAAAAAGCAGCACCGAACACCATATATAGTATTGGTGGGTTGTTTGTCCACAACATTTGGCGATCGGGGAACCGAGTATAAACTCTCGGCATGGCGCGTCAATCATTGAATTTCGGCGCGACGCATGTCGCTCAGAGCCAAAGGTTTGCGTGAATTGAGCCGCCTCGGCCACATCCGCATTTGCAACGGCAAGCCGGTTGTAAACGCCTTGGGCTGTTAAGGTTGCGTTAATTCTTTCAGTGATAGCAGCGAAAACGGCCCAGCCGGAAAAAAGGCGAAAATGTTTTGGGGAGAAAATTCTTGAATGATGATCCGCGGCTGCGACAGTTGGGCAATTTGCGGGGTGGTTCCCGCCAGGCAACGGCCCCTGTTGCGACGCCCCGGGTGCCGTGGCGCGACGTCCGGCTTCGACCGCGCGACGTGGCCCCGAATTGACATGGGGTTTGCCACCAGCAGCGTGCCGGCCGGCTGTGAAGTGCTGGGGTGCCAGCGACGTGCATCACGCCACACCCGTTTGGCCGCTCGCAGGGCGGTCAACGTCCTGGTCCAGGGCACCGCGAGGTAACCATCGCCAAGCCGGTGCCCGCACGTGGTGGGCGACAAGGGCCGCGCGAGAGGTGGGTCCACCGGCAACCACAACCAGGGTGCGGACGGCCCGGAAGCGAACCAAAATTCGCCACGTTGCCTACGTGGCGATCGACAGCCACGTCAGGAATTGATCTTGTTGATCCGCACTCGAGTGTGCATTTGGCGATGCCCGGTGCGCCGGCGGGAATTCTTGCGGCGACGGAATTTCTGCACGGTCAGCTTGTCTCCAAACGAGACGCCCAACACCTCAGCCGAGACGCTTCCGCCGTCAACCTGGGGGGTCCCCAGCTTCACGCTGCCGTCCCCGCCGATTGCCAGGACGCGGTCAAACGTCAATTCATCCCCTTTGGCCAGTTCGCGGTAGTCGACCTCGAGCTCCTGACCCTCTTCCACTTTGTATTGGCGTCCACCGTCGGCAAAAATCGCGTACATAGCTACTACTCTAGGGTACTACTCAAGGGACTAACGTGGTGACATGCGTGCAAGGTGCTCGCATCTGCCAGGCGCGATTAGCGTCAGCGGCCTCGATGCGAACTCGCGCCCCGATTCGGCTGCGGCCCTGCCAACTGCGGCCCTGCCAACTGCGGCCCTGCCAACTGCGGCCCTGCCAACTGCGGCCCTGCCAACTGCGGCCCTGCCAACTGCGGCCCTGCCAACTGCGGGAGCAGCTCGGAGATTGCGAATCGACCATGTTACTCGATCCCGTGGCGGTCGTCGAGTCCCAAAAATGAGCGATTGCGGTCACGGCGTCAGAAATCCTACGGGTCGCTGTTTCGATCGCCGCCGGTCACCGGCCAGCGCGACGAAACGGCCAAGAAAATCGGAATTTTCGCCAGATTTGGTCAAACTCGCAGGACAAGGCATGCCGATACAGGACCACGGAAGCGAGATGCGCAACGATTGCGTGTGGGGGGAATCCAACGCTATTCATCCGTCGTTTCGTAGGAAAAGGAAGGTCGAACCGTATGGCTCATCCAAGACTGCGCATCTTTTGCGACACTCAGGAAGGCACATTGGAGACAGCGAAACCCGCACCCTCCGAACAAGTCAGCGTGCCACTTTGCGAAATCTTTCCTCTGCTCGCAGACGCCCTGCACAGCAAACGCACCTGGCTGGAGGACTTCGGCGACGAAGAGATCTCGATCTCGCCCGACCTCTATGACGTGATCCTCTGTTACCAGCACTTCCGTCGCCCGTCCGCCTGATCACGACGGCGCCCGATTCGAGTATCCAACGCCCGGCCGGTCCGGGCGTTTTTCTTGCTAGCCGCTCGCCATCTCCTGCCGACAGGCTCCGGCATCACGGGAGCCGGCCGCCAACCGGTCAGCCGATCCCGAACACGGACCGCCCGACCAGTTGCATCCAGGCCACGGTGAAGACGATCGCCAGGATGTTGAGCCAGATCCCGGCCTTGACCATCGCCTGGATGGAAATGTGTCCACTGCCGAATACGATCGCGTTCGGTGGCGTGGCGACCGGCAGCATGAAGGCACACGATGCCGCGACCGTCGCTGGGACCATCAGCAGCATGGGATCGATCCCGATTCCTACCGCGACGCTGTGCAGAATGGGGAGAAACGCGGCCACGGTCGGCGTATTGCTGGTCAGCTCGGTCAGGAACACGATCATCACGGTGACGCCGACCACGATGGCCCATGGCGGGGCGGCCTCCAGCCTGGCCACCGAACCCCCAATCCAGTCGGCCAGCCCGCTCAACGTGACGGCTCGGGCCAGGCTGAACCCGCCGCCGAAAAGCAGCAGCACACCCCAGGGAATCGTCTTGGCGGTGTTCCAGTCGAGCGTCTGGATACCTCGTCGCACGTCGACTGGAATGAGGAACAGCAGAATTGCCGCCGCCAGGGCAATCTGCGTGTCGGAGATGGTCGCCACCAGCGGCAATAGCTCGGTCAGCCAGGCATTCTTGGCCAGGGAGCCGCGTGAGACCCAGGCGAGTGCAGTCATTGCGAAAACCGCCAGCACGATCCATTCGCCCCGCGTCATCGGGCCCAGCCGGTCGAGCTCGTCGCGAATCAACTGGCGTCCCCCGGGAATGTGTGCGATGCGAATCGGAAAGATGAAGCGGGTCAGCGCGATCCAGGCAAGCACGAGCAGCGCGGCGGCCAGCGGGGTGGCAAACAGCATCCAGCGACCGAAGCCGATCTGGATCTCCTGCTCCTGAGCGAATCCGGCGAGAAAGACATTGGTTGGCGTTCCGACCAGTGTGGCAACCCCGCCGATGCTGGCGGCGTAGGCGATACCCAGCATCATGCAGATCGAAAAGCTGGAGGCATCACTTCGCGATTCGTCGTCCAACCGGTCGCCGATCAACCCGATCAAGCTCATCCCGATCGGCAGCATCATCACGGTCGAGGCCGTGTTGCTGATCCACATGCTGAGGAACGCGGTGGCCAGCATGAATCCGGCGATCAACCGCGTCGGCCGGGTCCCCGCGGTCAACACCGTCAAGAGGGCAATTCGTCGATGGAGGCCCCAACGCTCGACGGCGCGGGCGATCATGAAGCCACCCATGAACAGGAAGACATATTTGTTCGCGAAGGGCGCCGCCGATTCGTCCAGTGACATCACTCCCAGCCAGGGAAATAAAAGCAGCGGCAAGAGCGAGGTGGCGGGTAGCGGAATCGCTTCGGTCATCCACCAGACGGCCATCAATGCGGCGACGGCGGCGGTGGCCTGCGCGGCCGGTGGCATTCCCGCGCTCCAGTCTGCGGGAAGGAAGTAGACGACGGCCGCGAGCAGGATTCCGGCGGGGCGCCCGTAGTGGGCAACGAGCGGGGAATTCGTACTTGGCTCTGCGGTCATGGTCCCGATCTTCCGCCCGAAGAGGGTCTGGATGACGACGTGCCATGCTGCCGGTACGAGCCGCCCGGCCGGCAACGGCAGGGGTCCGCCCCGGCCGCATCAATAGGCTGCGATGTTGTGTGCCGGGGGCCGAATGCCTGCCGCCAGTTGAGCCGCCACCTTTGGAATCACCTCGGCAGCGCGGCGGGCCCCGGCGGCGTCGACGTCCAGGTGGGTCACCATCCGGATCACGTCGGGACCCAAGGCCAGCGCGTGCACGTTCTCCTGCTCCATGGCTGCAACGAAGTCGGCGGCAGGTCCCAGTTTCGGATCGACCTGGAAGAAGACGATATTCGTGTCTACCTCCGCTGGATGCAGCCAGACCCCTTCGGCCGCCCGGACTCCATCCGCCAAGGTCTGGGCATTCGCATGATCTTCCGCCAGCCGGTCGACGTTGTTCTGCAAAGCGTACAGTGCGCCGGCCGCGATGATCCCGACTTGCCGCATCCCGCCTCCGAACAGTTTGCGATGGCGGCGGGCCTCCTTGATTGCGTCGCGGGAACCGGCCAAGGCGGAGCCAACCGGAGCGCCCAGGCCCTTACTGAAGCAGACACTCACGGTATCGAAATGTTGCGACCAGTCAGCCGCCGAAATGCCGCTGGCTGCCACCGCGTTGAATAACCGCGCGCCGTCCAGATGCGTGCGCAGACCGTTGTCATGGGCCCAGCCGCAGATCTCGGCCACCGTATCGTAGGGCTGGACTTTGCCGGCACTGCGGTTGTGCGTATTCTCGAGGCAGACCAGCCGAGTGCGTACCAGGTGCTCGTTGTCCGGACGAATCAGGCCGCGCAACTGGTCAAGCTGCAACACGCCGTCCTGGCCTTCCACCGTCCTGGCAACGACACCGCTCAGTTGGGCGAACGCGGCTTGCTCGTAGTTGTAGATATGGCAGCCTGCTTCGCAAATGAACTCGTCTCCCTGCTTGCAGTGAACTCGGACGGCGATCTGGTTGGTCATCGACCCCGAGGGCATATAAATGGCTGCCTCCTTGCCCAGAATCTCCGCAGTCAACTCCTGAAGTCGTTCAACGGTGGGATCGGTACCGATCACGTCGTCGCCGACTTCCGCGGCGGCAATCGCGGCGCGCATCGCGGCGGAAGGCTTCGTGACAGTATCGCTTCGCAGGTCAACACGTGGCTTTGACATGGGCTGCAGTTTCTCGACAGATCAGGGCGGTGGCGGGATTGGTGCTCGATTATAGACGTGTCGTCCTTTCGCCGCGACCGGACCGCACACCGTGATCGGTGGTTCGCCGACGAAAAGCAGGTGATTTGCCGAGTGGAATGGGGACAGGCGAGGTTCAATCAACTAGGCTGAAGCTCCGGCCCCGGACAGCCCACCGACCACCCTCAACCAGGAGAAACTCTCATGACTCGCTTTGCGATGTGCGTCGTGTTGATTGCCGGTCTCGCCTCCCTGGCAGGCGCGGACGAGGCGTCAGGCCCCCGACAACAGGCCGCCGAGGAGACGTCGCCTGCCGTGCCGCAACGCAGCGTCTTCGTTGTCGAGGTTACCCGGTTGGTTGTCGATGCGGACACTGGGGTTTCCGCAGCCGGGTTGCACGGCGAGCAACTCGAGGAACAGATCGGGCAGTGGCGGCGTGCCGACAAGATCACCAGCACGGAGAGCTTGTCACTGACCTGTGTGGAAGACTACGAATCGACCTTGCAGTTCGGCCAGGAGGTTCCACTCAAGACCGGGACAACATCCTTGAGAGACGGTCGCACGGTTGCTACGTCGACAACCCACAGCGTGGGAACCTTGATGCGCACCACGGTCGCCCGAAAGGATCCGGGGATTAGTGTGTCAATCACTTACGAGGCATCCCGGGTTGCGCCCCCGGCCGGGGAAGAGTCGTTCGGTGGGATTGAGACGACGACGGTCAGCACCCACTTAATGGTCAAGGACGGCGAGCCCAACGTCGTCGCCGCTAAGCAGGAGAAATACCTGGAAATGTACTACCTGGTGGTGCGGGCCGTCGCAGGCCCTGGCGGTCGCTCGACGGCCGGGGAGCAGGCGGCGGGGGAAAGGTCTCGCCGACCATCGGCTGGGGGTAGTTTCCGACGCCGGCCACCCGGGGCGAGTCCGTATACCGGCCGGCCGCTATCCAGTTCAATGACCGCTGAGAGTCGCAAGCGGTTCGAAGCGATGGCGCGCACGATCATGCAACGCTACGACAAAAACGACGACCGCGCGATCGACGCCCAAGAGGGAGAGAGGTTGCGGTCATTCAAAGAGATGGATGGCGATGATGACGGAAAAATAACGCTCGACGAGTTCGTCGAATACCATGTACAGCGGATCTTCCAGCGAGAATAAGAGACAAGCTGCCGGGGATCACCACGGTCGGACGACAGCGACGGCGGGCGAAGCAAGGCAGTCATTCGTCAACCGTCCGGCAGGTCATGCTGAGCACGGCGTTCGGCATGACCAGGAGACAAATTGCTTTGAAGCGCCCGTAGCAACGGTCCGGCTACGTCGGGGACGTTATGGGCGACTCGTTCGCTACCGCACTTTGCCCCACACGTCCTCCAGCAGCGAGAACATCCGCGGGTCGTGCTCCTTGAGTTCGGCCCGCACGAACGGGTAGAAATCATTGACGCCGAAGTAGGCTTCGGTTGATTCGGCAAAATACTCTTTCGCGTTGTTCAAGCCGTAGTGGCGTACCTTGGCCCCGGTGTACAAGAGCACTTCTTCATAGATGCCTTGTTGCTTGGCGTTCTCGAATGTTTGACGAATCTCCAGGTGGTCGAAGCCCAACTTCTGGTCGTGGTAGGCATGTGCCAGTTCGTGCAACACCACGTACGGGTGTTTTGCCCACATATGGGCCGCGAAGAGATTCTTTGCACGCGGAATGTGGACGTGTTTGGCCAGTCGCGGATCATGTCCGTTGCGCACCAACCAGCCGCGACTGGGGTGATACTGCATGTTGCTCAAGGTGGGGTTTTCGAGCTCCAGCCAGATTCGCAATCCACGCAATTCCGCCAGCCGGTCAGGCGGAACAATGTACGTGATGCGTTGCAAGTGATTGGCCAGCGCCTGCATTGCCTTCGTCGCGACCGCTTCGTGATCGGCATGTAGCAGTTGCGGGTCCACGGCCACGGTCCAACCCTCAACCTTACGCTCGACCGGTTCGTAGAAGGTAGTGTCGTTGGCCGATACGCGGCCAGCTCCCGGGAGCAGTGCGATTGCCGCAGCCAGGCTGAGGTACTTGCCAATGGTTCGTGTGGCAATCGGCTCGGGCGCGAGTGGGCGCATCTTCAAGTCTCCTGTGGCAGGAAGTCGGTATGATGGGGACGGTTGGTCAATCGCGATGCAACTGCTGCCATCGCGAGGCTGTTCGCGTGCGGAGGTGCTGGGGCAGAATTGCCAGGCTCGTGGCGACTATACTCTATACCATCTCGGGGCGGCATACTGACTCGGGGCGGCATACTGAGATTGGCTCACCGCCAGCCGGCGCTGAGCAGAAACGCAGCGCGCCGGCCGTTCGGTAAGGTCCGAGCCCGCTCGAGGTGTTTGGCGGGTCAAGCGAAGCGCACCACGCCAACTCGAACGAATCAAGGTCTGGCATGAAACGACGAACAAACTCGCTTCCCGGTCCCCGTGGACTGTTTTCCTTTTACCGTCTCATCGCGGCACTGCTCGTGGCGCCGCTCGTCATGGCAGGCAGCGGCACATTCGCAGCCGCCCCCCCCTCGGCCAACGCCGGAGCGGAGACCCGACTACCGTTTCCAGCCGGCCAGACGCTGGATGCCACGAAGACAGAATGGCACGGCTTTCCGCGATACGACTTTCTCGTCGGCGGACGCAAATGCCTGGTCGTCTCGCCGCGGGAGGTCGCCGTCGGGCGTCCTTGGATTTGGCGCGCCCGCTTCTTTGGTCACGAACCGCAAGCAGACATTCAACTGCTCGAGCGAGGCTTTCACGTCGGCTACTGTGACGTCAGCAACCTGTTCGGCAACCCGGATGCCGTGGCGCATGGAAACGCCTTCTATCAGTTTTTGACGAAGGAACATGGTTTCAGCCGGCGGGTTGCCTTGGAGGGAATGAGCCGCGGCGGTCTGATGATCTACCATTGGGCGGCCGCCAATCCGGACAAGGTCGCCTGCATCTACGGCGATGCGCCCGTCTGCGATTTCAAGAGTTGGCCCGGCGGAAAAGGGCGGGGCAAGGGCAGCCAGGCAGCGTGGCGGATGTGCCTCGACGCCTACGGCTTGACGGAAGAACAGGCGCTCGCGTACCGCAAGAACCCAATCGATCAACTGGCCCACTTGGCCAAGGCCGATATTCCCCTGTTGCACGTCGTGGGCCAGGCGGATGACGTCGTTCCGGTCGAAGAGAACACCGACATCCTGGCGGATCGCTATCGCCGAATGGGTGGTACGATCGCCGTCATTCGTAAGCCTGGAGTGGGACATCATCCTCACTCATTGAAAGACCCTACGCCGATCGTCGAGTTTGTGCTCAAGCATACGACGCGGCAGCACCGTAGCGACAAGTAATCGAGTATTGGATGATGCATCGATCCGTAGCGGCACTCGCCATCCTGGTCTGCGGGCTCTGCCTGGGATGCGGCCCGGGTGATCGGCAGGAGGGACCGGCAGCTCGCCGGGATGACATTCCTGATCGGCCGGCGTCGCCGTCCGGCAGCGGGCTGCCGCCTGCAAGCGGAGCCGCCCACGTCGTCGGGCAGCCTGCGAGCGATCGAACATCGAATCGGCCTCGATTCGAGTCGCTGGGCGCCGAGGTGGGCGTGGATTTCGAGCCGTACTCGGATCAAGTCCCCGGCCGGTTTTTCTTGCCTGAGATCATGGGTTCCGGACTGGCGTGGTTGGATTACGACCTGGATGGCCGGCTGGATCTCTATTTCGCCAACGGCGCGCAACTGGATCCGGCCGCCAAACCGCGGCGCGTGGATGCCAACCAGTTATTTCGCCAGCAAGCGGTCGGCCAGTTTGCATCGGTTTCCGCAATTGCCCAGGGTGGCGATACCGGCTTCGGCCAAGGGGTGGCGGTCGGGGATTTCGATGCTGACGGGTTTCCGGACCTGTTCCTGGCGAACTACGGACAGAATGCGCTCTGGCGGAACAACGGAGACGGAACGTTTTCAGAGTGGACGGCCGCGTCCCACTTGGGCCAGGACCGTCATTGGAGCAGTACCGCCGTATGGCTCGACCTGAACGGTGATACGTGGCTTGACCTGGTCGTGGTCAACTACCTGGACGCGACACTGGCAAACCACCAGATTTGTGAGGCGAACGGTCAACCGAGATACTGCGGCCCCGGGTCGTATGCCGAAGTGCCGGATCAGGCCTACCTGAGTCAGGGCGACGGGACATTCCGCGAGTCCGCCGCGGAACTGGGCCTGTTGGGTGAAGATGGCCGTGGGCTGGGGATCATCGCCGTCGACCTCGACGACGACCTACTTGCCGAGATCTATGTGGCGAATGATATGCGGCCGAATTTCCTCTTCAGCCGCACGCCATCCTCGGGCGCCAGTGCGGCGACCGGCCGGCCGGACCGCCGCGCGGCGGGGCGGTTCGTCGAATGTGCCGCGCAATCCGGTTGTGCGCGAAATGACCAGGGGGAGAGCGAAGCCAGCATGGGACTGGCCTGCGGCGACTTGAACGGTGACCAGCGCCCCGACCTGCTGGTGACCCATTTTTTGAGTGAAAAGAATACCCTCTACGCGAACCACGGTCAGCTCGCTTTCACGGACGAGAGTCGTCGCGCCCAGTTGGCGGCGAGCAGCTACGACCTGCTCGGGTTTGGCGTGGTGGCGGCCGATTTCGATCACGATCGGGATCTGGACTTGCTGATCACCAACGGCCATGTCTTTGGCCACCTCCAGCGACCCCATGAGATGCCGCCGCAGCTCCTCGTGAACAACGGCCGCGGACAGTTTCAAGAGTCGTCCGCGAGCGCGGGCGGATACTTTCAACAAGCTTGGCTCGGCCGGGGCGCAGCCGGCGGCGACTTCGACAACGATGGACGACTCGATGTGGCCGTGACACACGTGGGAAAGCCGGTCAGGATTCTGCGCAACGTTACCGCGTCGTCAAACAGCTTTATCGGGTTTCAATTGGCGACCGACTTGCGTCTGCCGCCCGTCGGCGGTCGAGTTGTCGTTACGACGTCCCAACACGCGCAGGTCTTCCCGATCTGTGCCGGCGGCAGCTACCAGGCGTCGTCGGATCCCCGGGTGCTCTGTGGCCTGGGCGACCATCAGGGACCGGTCGAGGTCATCGTGTACTGGCCGTCGGGACGTGTCGATTCGTACGAGTCGCTCCGCGCTGGCCGTTACTGGCTGCTCACGGAAGGCCGGGGGTTTCTTCCAGCTCCGGGGGGAGCTCAACCGTCACGGTCGTTCCACGTCGGCGGCGGCAGCGAGGACTGAGGAAGTTGTTTATTATCGATACTTGCGCAGCGAATGGACCAGGACGACCAACGGGAGTTCGCAGATATACGGCCGCGCGTTGCTTGACGAAGGCCTATTTGCCGCGCAGGCGTCAATCGGCGCGGCCGGGATCGTTTCATCAGCAAGGTTGTTTCATGAGTTTGTCAGCCGGCGCGATTTCGACGGAAGCGATCCGTCGAGAGGGCGGGCTGGCGGCCCGGTAAGGTCGGCAGGTGTCGCAATGGAACCGCAACGATGAAGGGCATCGTGACTTCGAAGTGGCGTCTTGCCTGGATCGCCGGCCTGGGTGTGCTGGTGACGGTCGCTGCCGTCTTCGTGCGTGCCGAGTGGGGGTTGTCCCAGGCGGAGCGGTCAGCAGCGGCCAGCGACTGGGTTTCCGTACGTCGCCAGTTGCAATGGTACCTGCGGCTGCATCCAAACCATGAACGGGCTCACCTGCTGATGGCCCGGGCTTACGCTGGCGGACGCCGGGTGAGCCCGCAGGATGCCCGTCTGGCCGTCGACCATCTCGAGCGGATCGGAGCGGACTCGGAACTCGCCGCAGCGGCCCAGCTTGACGCCGGACGGTTGGACCTGGTCGTACTGATGAGGCCGCAACATGCGGAGACCCATTTTCGCCAGGCTCTGAAACGGGATGACCGGCTATTTCAGGCGCAGTTTCTGCTCTGGAAGACCATGGAGTTGACGGGCCGTTCGCGCCGCGCGGAGCACGTATTTTGGCGGGTCTACCAGCTCAGTCCGCCGGCGACCCGAATGGTGCGGCTCCGCGAGTGGTACCTGGGACAGTTTTTTCCCTACTCTGCCAATGCGCCCCTCGACGAGTCGTTTGGATTTCTACGGCCGGGCGAATCGCCGTCGGAGTGGACCGAGCGACGCCGCTTCGATCGATACCTCGAAACAGAACCGGGCCAAGCACTGGCCGCGACTGCCGGCGCCCAGTGGTATCAACGCCGCGGCCATCGGGCCGAAGCGCGAAAGATCCTCGACGAACTGGCCGCAGAGAGCCCGACCGCCTACGAGAGTCCCTTCTTTGTGGCGACGCACGTTGCCGTGCTGCTGGAGTTGGGTGACTACGAGGCTGCCCAGGCGGCGTTTGCGCGTTGGCCTCCCGCCGTACGAGACTTTGACTACTGGCGCGCACGCGCCATTCTGTTGGACGAGGCGGACGCCAACTATCAGCAGGCGGTCGAGGCGTATCAGCAGGCATTGGCGATCTGGCCGGGCCCGATCGACTGGCGGACGCGCGGCCGGCTGGCGAATTGCCTCGCTCGAGCTGGCCTTCGCGAGCAGGCACAGCAGATGCGCGATCGAGCAGCGGAAACGCGGGCGTTGCTGGAAGGGCCAATTCACGACCGCGCCCGCGCCGCACTGCGGAGCCTCGATCAGGCGTCCAGCCTCGCCGCGGTCGTCACGTTTTACCGCCGGCTCGGACGTGACCGCGAGGCCGACTGTTGGGCCGAACTGCTGGCCGACATGCCGGACAACCCATCACCGGGTGGTCCCGCGGGCCCCGCGCCGGCCCTCTCCGGCGAAGTGCCGGCCCGCTGAAGGCGCCGCCGCCGCGTCGAGGCCCGCTCGCCGGCAGGGTAGGTTTTGCGGGGTCGGATCTTTGCTAAGCTGTTAACCCGCTGGTCGAACGTTTCGTCTCGCCACCCTCGGGGTACTTCCATGCTCAAGATTTGCCACCCATCCCACCGTCGTCATGTTGTTCGTAAGTTTGCCGCTCCCGGGAGGTTGCGGATAGTCCCCGGCGCAGCCATGCTGTGCGCGCTGGGCCTGATCGCCGGAGCAGCCACGGCGGCTTTCGCCGTGGAGAATGGAGACTCAAAAGAAATGTCCCCCATGCTGCAACCGTGGACCGGTCCGTACGGTGGTGTGCCACCCTGGCATCTGGTGCGTCCCAACGAGTTCGTCGAGGCTTTCGACGTGGCGATCGCTGAGGCGAATCAGGAGATTGAAGCGATCGCCACGAATCCCGAACCGCCCACGTTCGAAAATACGATCGTGGCCATGGAGTCGGCCGGCGGCATGCTTGAACGCCTGGAGTCCCTGTTCGGAGTGCACGCGTCGAACTTGAACGTCGGACCGATCCCAGACATCGAACGGGTCGTCGAACCGAAGTTGGCCGAGTTTCGTGACCGGGTGACGCAGAACGGGCCATTGTTCGCCCGGATTGCGGCGGTCTACGAAAGCGACGAAAAGGACCGGCTGACGCTGGCTGAGAAACGGTTGGTTGAAGACCGTTACAAGCAATTCGTACGCAGCGGTGCCAAGCTGGACTCTGCCGACAAGGCTCGACTCTCGCGGATCAATCAGCGGCTGGCCAGTCTGTTTACCGACTTCAGCCAGAATGTGCTGGCCGACGAGCAGGCGTATGTCACCTGGATCGAGGACGAAGAGGACCTGGCTGGCCTCCCGGAAAGCGTCATTGCCGCCATGGCCACCGCCGCCAAGTCACGCGGCAAGGCAGGCCAATGGGCCGTCACCAACACCCGCTCGTCAATGGATCCTTTCCTGAGCTACGCGGACAACCGCGCGCTACGGGAGCAGGTCTGGCGGAACTACTACAACCGTGGTGACAACGGTGATGCACACGACAACAACACGATCATCTCGGAGATTCTCAAGCTCCGCGCCGAGCGGGCTAAGCTGCTCGGCTATCCTACTCATGCCCATTGGCGGCTCGAACCTCAGATGGCCAAGACGCCGGAAGCGACCATGGACCTGATGATGAAGGTCTGGCCGAAAGCGGTCGCCCGGGTGCGGGAAGAAGTGGCCGACATGCAGAAGGTGGCGGACGACGAAGGTGCCGGTATTACGATCGAGCCATGGGATTATCGCTACTACGCGGAAAAGGTCCGAAAGGCGAAATACGACCTCGATTTCAACGAAGTGAAACCGTACATGCAGTTGGAAAAGCTCCGCGAAGCCATGATGTGGGCCGCCGGAGAACTGTACGGGATGCAGTTCAAACAGGTCCAGGACCTGCCCGTGTTTCACCCCGATGTCCGCGTCTGGGAAGTGGCCGACGCTGAGGGAAATCACGTGGGGTTGTGGTACCTGGATCCCTACGCTCGAGACGGCAAGCGGAGCGGCGCATGGATGACCGCTTACCGGCGCCAGGAAAACATGGGCGAACCGAAAACGCCGATCGTTTCCAACAACTCGAATTTCGTCAAAGGCGCCCCGGGCGAGGTGGTCTTGATCTCCTGGGATGACGCAACCACGCTCTTTCACGAATTCGGGCATGCCCTGCACGGCCTCAATTCGAAGGTCAAGTACGTCTCCCAGTCGGGAACGTCGGTGGCGCGCGACTATGTCGAATTCCCGTCGCAATTGAACGAACACTGGCTGCCGACACCCGAAGTCCTGAATCAGTTTGCCGTGCATTACGAGACCGGGGAGCCGATGCCAGCCCAGTTGTTGGCCAAAATCGAAAAGGCCGCGACGTTCAATCAGGGCTTTGCCACCGTCGAGTATCTGGCCAGCGCCCTGGTCGACATGAAGCTGCACCTGGCCGGCGATGTGGAGATCGACCCGGATGCATTCGAGCGGGAAACGCTCGCCGAGCTGGGCATGCCCCGCGAAATCGTGATGCGACACCGGACGCCCCATTTTTCGCATATCTTTTCCGGCGATAGCTATTCGGCCGGCTACTACAGCTACCTCTGGTCCGACGCGCTGACCGCTGACGCAGCCGAGGTGTTTGAAGAGGCGGGCAGCTACTACGACAAACAGATCGCCAAACGGTTGCACGATCACATCATGTCGGTCGGTGACACGATTGACCCGGCGGACGGGTTTCGCGCGTTCCGCGGTCGTGACGTGGACACGAGTGCCCTGTTGCGCAAGCGCGGCTTCCCCGTCGACTGACGCACGGGGGTCGACAAGCCTCTCAGATTGTCGCGTCGTGACGACCGCGCCCGGTGGGCGCATGCGTTGCGAGCGACTGCTTCGCTGCGCCTGTCGCCATCGACCGGCGATCGATGGGGAAAGGCCGGGTGGCGATTAACCTGCAGCGTCGGCGACCGGCTCGTGCACGACCGGCGGCTTCTCCAGGATCTCAGCCACCACGCGGGCCGGCCGGTTGTTGGTGATGACCTGTTCCTGGCCGTTGTGGAGGTAAACCAGCTTGCGGCAGTCGAGCCCGAACAGGTGCATCAGCGTCGCTTGATAGTCGTTGGGCGTAACGATGTTTTCGATCGCCCGGTGGCCGAAATCGTCAGTGGCACCGTACGTCATCCCGGCCTTGATCCCACCCCCGGCCAGCCAGAGACTGAACCCCTGGCCGTTATGGTCGCGGCCCGCTTTCTGGGGATCCGCGTTGCCTTGAACGACCGGCAGGCGGCCGATTTCGCCGCCGTTGTGGACGATCGTCGTATCCAGCATGCCGCGCTGGCGAAGATCCTTGACCAGCCCTGCCGCCGGCTTGTCGGTACGACGGCAGATCGCCGGTAAGGCAGTGCTGAGATTCGCATGGTTGTCCCACGGTTGGCCGCCCAGGAAGAGCTGCACGAACCGTACGCCGCGTTCGACCAGCCGGCGAGCGATCAGGCACCGCGTGCCGTACTCGCGTGTGGTATCTTCGTCGATGCCGTACATCTTATGTGTGGCGGCGGTCTCTTGCGAAATGTCGAGTGCTTCGCGGGCCGAAGTCTGCATCCGTGCGGCAAGTTCGTAACTGGCGATTCGGGCTTCCAGGTCCGATTGGCCGGGATGATCTTGCAGGTGCTTGCGGTTGAGGGAGCGGAGAAACTCGAGGTTTTGCCGCTGCAACGTGCCCCGCAGATGGGGCGGCGCATCCAGGTTGAGGATCCGAGGTTCGCGGGGTCGGAGGACCGTGCCTTGAAACAGCGACGGCATGAATCCGTTGGACCAATTGTTCGTTCCGTCCACCGGATGTCCGGCCGGGTCGGTCAAGACCATGTAAGCGGGCAACTCCTGCGTCTCCGCGCCTAGCCCGTAGAGGAGCCAGGAGGCGAAATGGGGGCGACCCAGGATGGCGGGCATGCCGCCGTGGAAATAGCGGATCGACACTTCGTGCCCGTTGGCGCCGGTTTGCATGCTCCGGATCAGGCAGATGTCATCCACGATCTCTGCGGTATGGGGCAGCAATTCCGACAGTTCGGTACCGCACTGACCGTGCTGCTGAAACTTCCACGGGCTGCCGAAGAGCTTCTTGCTGGCCGCATTCACGAAACTGAATTGGACGTCTTCACCATAGTCCGTTCCGTGGAACTTCGTCAGTTGCGGTTTGGGATCGGTCAGGTCCATGTGCGACGGTCCACCGTGATGGAACAGTGAAATCATCGCCCGGGCTTGCGGTTCGTAGTGGGGCGTCTTGGGGAGCAGGTCGAATGTCAGTTCTGCCTGGGGCGCTTTCTTGGGAGACGCCTGCAACCCTTCCTGCTGCAGGAGGCTAGCCAGTGCAACCGTGCCCAGCCCCATGGCGTTCTGGTTGAGGAATTCACGACGGCTCAAGTGCATGGCGACCGTTCCGATGGCGTGGGGTGTCGGGCAGGAAAACGGAAGCCGCGGTCCGTCCGTGTTCGGCGAGACACGCCGACCGCCGAACGGGCTTCCGGTGGGACCTTTATCTTAGGACGGTTTGTCCTCCGTTGCAGCCTCGGTTTCAATTTTTCCAAACCGCGGCCTCCGGTGCGCATCCACCGGTGCCGGACCCCACCTCACCAGTTACGGTCTGTGGGTCCCATCCGCAATCGGGTGCAATTGTCTGCCGGTCACGTTAGAATTTCTCCGTCGGCATCCGTCTCTCCCTGCGTGAGATGCATCGAACGCCGCTACCCTCTCGACCATTCCTGGAGAAGTCTCAGATGAAACGCCTGGTATTCCCGCTCTGCCTGCTCCTGTTGGTACTTGTCGCGCCTCTCCAGGCCGACGTGCGGTTGCCCAAAGTGATTGGAAGCCACATGGTCGTTCAGCAGGGCCAACCTGCGACGATTTGGGGATGGGCAGATCCCGGCGAGACCGTGGTGGTCGAGATGGGGACGAGTCGCGGTGAGACGAAAGCCGATGATGGGGGCAAGTGGTCGGTGAAGATCGATCCGCCGGCGGCAGGCGGCCCGTATGAAATCCATGTGGTCGGTTCGAACACGCTCAAGTTGACCGATGTCCTGGTCGGCGAAGTCTGGGTCTGTTCGGGTCAGTCCAATATGCAGTGGTCCGTCAACCGGGCACTCAATCCGCAAGCGGAGATTCAGGCGGCCGAATTTCCGCACATCCGGCTCTTCACCGTGGCCCGCAATCCGGCCAAGGAGCCGGTGGACGACTGCGTCGGCAAGGGACAAGGCGGCTGGGTCGACTGCAATCCGCAAACCGTTGCCGGGTTTTCCGCGGTAGGGTATTTCTTCGGGCGGAAACTGCACCAGGATCTGGACGTGCCGGTCGGGCTGGTCAACACCTCCTGGGGCGGAACGATCTGCGAGGCCTGGACCAGCCATTCGAAGCTGGAGTCCGATCAGGACTTCGCGCCGATTCTGGAACGCAGTGCGAACTTCAAGCCCGGCAATCCGAACCAGGGCGCGGCACTCTACAACGGCATGATCCATCCCTTGGTGCCCCTTTCGATGCGTGGCGCGATCTGGTACCAGGGCGAATCGAACGTGGCGCGTGCCCAGCAGTATGCGAAGCTCTTCCCCGCCATGATCACCGACTGGCGGGAGCGTTGGGGGCAGGGAGACTTTCCTTTCCTGTTCGTGCAGCTCGCCCCTTTCCGCTACAACGGCAAGGATCCGCAGGAATGTGCCGAACTCTGGGAGGCCCAGCGAAAGACCCTTTCGCTGCCGAACACGGGGATGGCGGTGACGACCGACATCGGCAATATCAAGGACATTCATCCCAAGAACAAGCAGGAAGTCGGGCGGCGACTGGCGCTCTGGGCGTTGGCCCTGGCCCACGACAAGCAGCTTGTCCATTCCGGACCGCTGTATCACGAGCAGAAGGTTGAGGGCAATCAGATTCGAGTGTCGTTTCAGCACACCGGCGGCGGGCTGGTGGCCAAAGGGGACGGCGGGCTGACGCACTTTGAGATTGCCGGAGCGGACGAGCAGTTCGTCAAGGCGACCGCGACGATCGACGGCGATACCGTGGTCGTCCGCAGCGAGTCGGTCGCCAAGCCCGTGGCGGTACGTTTTGCTTGGACCGACACCGCAGAGCCCAATCTCTTCAACGCCGAAGGCCTGCCCGCGTCGCCCTTCCGGACGGACGACTTCAAGATGGTCACGGACGGTCGTCGGTAGTGCGAAGTCGATTTGGTATGCGATAGGAGCGGCGGTCATGAATTCATCCCAGGGTCGTGCGCGAACCGAGTATCGCTACGAGAAACTGACCTGGCCCGAGATCAATGATGCGGTGGAACTGGGGAAAGTCTGTATCGTCCCCTGCGGGGCGGTCGAACAGCACGGCCCTCACCTGCCTCTGGATGTCGACCTCGTTTGTCCCACCGGGATCGCCCGCGGTGCCGGCGAACTGATTCCCGACAAGCTGCTCGTTCTGCCGGTGGTGGCCTATGGATATACCGGGCACGTGATGGATTTTCCCGGGACGATCAACGGCCACTATGAGCACTTCATCAACTATGTCCTGGATATCACAAAGTCGCTGGCGTATCACGGCTTCAAGAAGGTGATCCTGCTCAACGGGCACGGGTCGAACATGCCGAATCTGGACCTGGTGGCCCGCCGAGCCAACCTGGAGACGGATGCCGAATGCCTCTGTTGCGCGTGGTGGAACCTGCTGACCGTGGACAAGGAATTCCTGCCGAGCTGGCGGGAAAGCAAGTTCCCCGGCGGTTGCTCGCATGCGGGTGAGTTGGAGACTTCGCTCTACATGTACTTGGACGGCGAGCAGGTCCGCAGCGACCAGATCAAGAGCGGTGTGATCAGCTTCAACGAAGAAGAGAGCCCATTTCAGTGGGTGGACTTGTTTGCCGCGGGACCGGCCACCGTCGTCTCCTGGACCAGCAGCTACAGCCAGACCGGGGTGCTCGGCGATGCCGAAAAAGCCACGCCGGAGAAAGGTCAGCGGGCCTACGAAGAAGCCGTTCGGCAGTTGGTCCGCTTTGTTACCTGGTTCAAAGATCGTCCCGCGGACCAGCGGAGAGACCTGCATCGTACCCCACCGACCATGCCGATTCCCTGGGGACAGGTCGATCGACGAGCGCAGGATCCGTCGGAATAGCGTCTCCGCTGCCGGCGAAGGCTGATTTCGCGCCGGGAAGGAATCCCGCCGGTCCGGACCACCGTCCAACAACGCTGATCGTGTTGATGGCTCGTTTGAGCACGATGGCGGGCCGCATTGCGTCGTGCACGGCATGACCTGCGGCGTGGCCCCCGCACGGATCGGTCCGTCGGCGGTCGGGACGTATAGGGAGGCCTTCGTGCGACCCGATTAAGGCCCGGTGGTCAGCAGGCGAGCGCACGTAGCGCCGACCCAGACCGCCGCCAGGCCGGCGATCAGGTTCGCGGCCACGTTGCCGGCCGCGGCTCCCCACAGGCCTTCTTCAAGCCGCCGGTGGGTGTCCCAGCCGAACGCCGAAAACGTGGTCAAACCGCCCAGAAAGCCGGCGCCGATCATGTCCCGAGTCTCTTTGGAGATGGCCGCGGATTCGAGTTCGATTTGGGCCACGATCCCAAACAGGCAGCAGCCGACGACATTGACCACCAGCGTTCCCAGCGGGAAGGCGTCGCCAAACCAATCCACCATCCAACGGCTGATCAGGTACCTCGAGACCGCACCGACCGCACCGCAGCAACCGATCAAAAACAAATGGGTCATCCGACTTTCGTTCCTCTCCCCCGGTTCGTACCAATCCGGCGAGCCGTTACCGACCGCCGCCGCAGGGGACTATTGACGGCTGCGCGGCAAATGAGCCTTCGGCAAGTCACGCGCGGCCGAATCATCTGCGGACTCCCGTTGGTCGTCCTCGTCCATTCGCTGCGCAAGTATCAATAGAGCGGTTATTCGGCGAGATTTGCGGCGATCTTGCCGCTTGAAAATAGCAAAGTGTTGGCATAGAGTGAACTGTCTTGGTCCATGGCGATTCACGCCATCCGCCCCCCGTTGCCCCCGTCGAGTTTATCAGGAGTATTTGCCGTGCCCGCAGCCAATCAGTCAACCGATGTCCAGTTGATGAACGGCGCTGATATTCTCGTCAAGTCGTTGGTGGATCACAATGTCGAGGTCATTTTTGCCTATCCCGGCGGCGCCAGTATGCCCCTCCATCAGTCCTTGACGCGTTACAAGGACAAGATCCGTACGATTCTGCCCCGCCATGAGCAGGGGGGAGGGTTCGCCGCACAGGGCTATGCCCGCTCGACAGGCAAGGTCGGGGTTTGCATGGCGACCAGCGGGCCGGGTGCCACCAACCTGGTGACGGCGATCGCGGACGCGAAGCTCGACAGTATCCCGCTGGTTGCGATTACCGGGCAGGTCCCCACGAAGGTCATCGGGACCGACGCCTTCCAGGAGACGCCTATTGTTGAAGTTTGCCGCGGGATCACCAAGCACCATTACCTGGTGACCGACGTCGCGGAAGTGCCGCGGATCATGAAGGAGGCGTTCCATATCGCCTCGTCCGGCCGGCCCGGCCCGGTCCTGGTCGACATGCCCAAGAATGTTCAGATCGCCCAGGCGACCCCGGACTGGGAAGCGGACATGGACCTTCCCGGGTACTGCATCCGTCCCCGCGAAGCGCGGGCCGAGCAGATCAAGCAGGTGGTTGCCGCCATCAAACATGCCAAGCGGCCGTTGATTTACGCCGGCGGCGGGATCATCGCCAGTGGGGCCAGCGACGAACTACGGACGTTTGCCGAAAAGACGGGGATCCCCGTCTCGATGACCGTGATGGGGTTGGGCTGCTTTCCGAATCGGCACCCCCTCTCGATGGATATGATGGGGATGCACGGGGCCGCCTACGCGAACTGGGCCGTGCGCGACTGTGATTTGCTCATCGCGCTGGGAGTTCGATTCGATGATCGTGTGACCAGCAAGGTGGAAGCCTGGGCCAAGCATGCCAAGATCATCCATATCGATATCGATCCCTCGGAAATCAATAAGAACAAGGAAGCCCACATCCCGATCGTCAGCGACGTCAGGTTTGCCCTGCAACAATTGAATCGTGAAATCGATGAGAGTTGTCCGATCGACGATTGGGTGACGAACTGTCAAGATTGGAAGAAATCGCATCCGTTCAAGTACGACGAATCGTACGACGGGATTCTGCAGCAACATGCAATTTCCGAACTGTCGCGGCTGACGCAGGAACGGGAGGCCTACTTCGCCCTGGGCGTCGGCCAGCATCAGATGTGGGCCGCGCAGTTCCTCCAGTTGCACCGTCCCCGAACGCTGCTCTCCAGCTCGGGGCTGGGAACCATGGGCTTTGGCTTGCCGGCTGCCATGGGGGCTCAGGCGGCCCACCCCGACGCGCTGGCTTTTGATATCGACGGGGACGGCAGCTTCCAGATGAACATCCAGGAACTGGCGTGCTGCGTGTGCGAAAAGCTACCGGTCAAAGTGCTGCTCCTCAACAACCAGCATCTGGGGATGGTTGTCCAGTGGGAAGATCGATTCTTTCAAGGGAACCGGGCGCACACCTACTTGGGTCCCATTGACGATGCGGAGGCCGAAGGCCGCGGTGAGAGTGACTTCGCCCGCAAGCGCTACCCCGATTTTGTGGCCATCGCCAAGGGTTACGGTTGCGGGGCGGCGGCCGTCTCGAAGAAATCGGACCTGACGGCCGCGATCAATGAGATGATCGCCTACGACGGCCCCTTCGTTCTTGACGTCGAAGTGCCGTACCAGGAACATGTGCTTCCGATGATCCCGGCGAACGGGACGGTCGAAGACATGATTACCGAGTAGCGGCTCGCCGTTGCCGATCTGCGATCGCTTGCCGTCATGTGAGCCGGCCTGTCCTGGTGCAGGCTTGCCCCGCCATCTGTCCACCGGTAGACCCACCAGATCGACTGGCTGTCCGTCGATGCCGCCCCGCCACGCCGCCGCGAGCAATGCTATAATCGACGCCCGCTCGATCGACGGATGCCCGCGTCGGGCACGTGTGTGGTTTGAGGATTCCCTGTCGCCGCGTTTGTCCGGAACTCAGTAATTGCTTTCGGCGGGCGTCGTGACGGCCAGCCGCACGATGGCTCGGCGTCCGGCCGTGCCCGCCGTCGCAAATTCAGCAACTGCAGACAGAGTGGGAACTCATGGGAAAGCTTGCCCTTCATTGGCAGATTTTGGCTGGTATGACGTTGGGGGCCGCGATTGGGCTCACGCTGAATTTCACGGTCAGCGAGTCGACCCGTGAAGTTCCTGCTGACCAGCTCCCGGCCGGAATTCGCCAGGTAACGCTGCACGACTCGTCGAACCTGGTTGCCATCGAAGTGACCGACGAACAAGGTGAGAAGCAGCGCGTCGTCGTGGATGGGACGCGGCGGGCGGCCGATTCCGTGGCTTCGCTCCCCGAATTGGCCGAATCGCACGCTCAAGAATACTACTGGTTTCTCCACCACGGCCGCTCCTGGTCTCGCTGGATCGGGGACATGGCGCAGCGGATCGGCGGGCTCTTCCTGCGCATGTTGCAGATGGTCGCGGTGCCGCTGATTGTTACCTCCCTGGTTTCCGGTGTCATGGGGCTGGGGCATGCTGAACGTCTGGGAAAGATGTTCGCCCGTACGTTGGCCTACTACATCACCACCAGCCTGCTGGCGATCACCACGGGGCTGGTGATGGTCAATTTGATTCGTCCGGGATTGCGCGGTCACGAACATGCGCCGGTTGAAGGCGCGACGCATGATTCCGTCGATCTGGGCGAAGTCCTCTTCAATCAGGTCGAGACCATGATCCCGGCGAACCCCATTGGGGCACTGGCGGACGGCAATTTCCTTTCGATCATCTGCTTCTCGGTTGCATTCGCCATTTTCGCACTGATTGTCGGAGGCAAGACGGCCGACCGGATCCGGGATGTCGTTGCCGCAGCATTCGATGTGATGATGGCCATGACTCTAGCCATTATCAAACTGGCCCCCTACGGCGTCTTCTTTCTGATGCTGTACGTCACCAGTACCCAGGGCCTGGACGTCTTCAAGTCCTTGGGGCTCTACATGGTTACGGTCGCCTGCGCACTCGCCTTCCACTCGCTCGTCACGCTGCCGTTGATCCTCAAACTGGTCGCTCGGCGGAACCCGTTGGAGTATGCGCAAGCGATGAGCCCGGCATTGCTGACCGCGTTCAGTTCGGCGTCGAGCAACGGCACCTTGCCGCTCACCCTGGCCAGCGTGGAAGAGCGGGCCGGCGTCAGTAATCGGGTCAGTTCTTTCGTGCTCCCCTTGGGCGCGACCATTAACATGGACGGCACGGCCCTCTATGAAGCGGTGGCGGTGCTGTTTATTGCCCAGCTCTATCATGGGGAGAACCTCGCCTTGACCGACCAGATCATCGTGGCGGTCACCGCCCTGCTGGCGAGTGTCGGGGCCGCCGGAATTCCCCATGCCGGACTCGTGATGATGATCATCATTTTGCAGGCCGTGAAGTTACCGGTCGACATGCAGGCCATCATCATCGGTGTCGATCGGGTCCTCGATATGTGCCGGACCAGCGTCAACGTCTGGAGCGATTCGTGCGGCTGCGCCGTGATCGCTCGACTGGAAGCCAGGGCCGGCAAGTCGCCGCCGCCCGCCCAGGAAGCGTCGATGGAACTCTGAGTTCCGGCGCAATCCAACTCGACGATCTGCAGTGCGGAAGAAAAATTCGCGCCGCCTCTTTACTTGCCCGTCGCTTATATGTAACCTTATAGTTACTTATGAAGCCCGCAGACATGGACGCCGTTTTTCACGCCTTGGCGAGCTCGCATCGTCGCAAGATCCTCGACATCGTGAAGTCGATGCCGGGTTCCAGCGTGAATGACGTTTGCAAGTACTTCGAGATGAGCCGCATTGCGGTCATGAAGCACCTCAAGGTTCTCGAGGCGGCCAACCTGGTCATCTCGCAGAAATCGGGACGTGCCCGCGAGCTCTACTTCAACGCCGTGCCGATTCAGTTGATCTACGACCGCTGGACGACCGAGTACAGCAAATTCTGGGCGAGCCACGTAACCGACATCAAGTTCAAAGCAGAGGCGAAGAGACGCGCACATGAGCGAGACGACTAAGCTGATCCATCGGATTGTCATCGATGCCCCGATACAGGACGTTTGGGACGCACTGACCAAGGAAGGCGAAGTCTTGCCGTTCTTTTTCAATTCGGTGTTGCACACCACGACGTTGGCACCGGGGGCACCGATGCGGATGCGGTCCAAGAACGGGAAATACACAGGCGTGGTCGGCGACGTCCTGGAGTTGGAGCCTCCGTATCGTTACGTGACGACCTTCAAGTTCACCAATTTGGACGATCCACCTTGCAAGGTGACGCACGAATTGAAGGAGGTCGAGGGCGGCGTCGAGTACACGCTGATTTCGGAGCAGGTCCCCGTCGGCACCGAGACGGAGAAGCAGATGAACCAAGGAGGCGACTTCATTACGAAGACCCTCAAGGGCGTTGTGGAGAACGGCAAACCGCCCATCGGCTCGCGACTCATCCTGCTGATGATCGGACTGTTCTCCGTCAGGACACCGAAGCAATGTCTCTCAGAGAATTGGCCGCTCGACAAGAAGATCACCTAAGCCCAATGCCGTCCAATTAGGTTCCCCACTTCCGTAGGTCATGCTATGCATGACGTTCCGTAACTCCCTAACTGCCTGGTCCCGATCCGTGTGTCGATCGCCCGGGGACGCCGGCCTGGATCTCACGGATGCGGTGACTGAGCCGTTTGAGGATTTCCAGGTCGCTCGGATGGGGTGACTTGAACGCGGGGCGGAGCGGGATGGGGACGTCGTCCATTCGGTAGACGGTTCCCGGGACGTTGATGCCGTACGTGGCGACGGTGAAGGCGACGGCCGCGGATCGGGTGGTGGGCGTCTGCTTGGGGTCGAAGGCGATGTACGGGATCGACGCCAGGTGTTCACGGGCCGGTTGGCTGAAGTTGGCCATCGGGTCACTGGCGATAATCATGGCGGCATCCGCCTCGCCGCGGGCCAGCACGTCCGACGCCGTGTATTCGCCCGGGTTGAAGCGGGGATAGCCGCGGGTCAGGTTGACGCCGAACGGATAGCCGGTTCTCCAGGCCACGACGTTGTCGGCGCCCGTCACATTGCCGTGACCCCGGTTGGGTTTGCAGGTGAAACGCGTGTGTCGATTCATGTCCCGCGTCAACGCCAGCAAGGCTTCGCTGTTGGCATGCTTGCCCCGGGTCATCGTCAGTCCCATCCCGAAGAAGATCACGCCGAACCTGGCCGCCTTCATCCGGTCGAACAGGTCCTGCCAGGTATTCAGCGGAACTCCCGTATCGGACTCGACGGTTTGCGGATCCAGATCGATTCCGTTGGCCAGGGCGCGCAATGTCCAGAGGCCTTCGAAATCGCGGCGGGGTTTAATCTGCACAAACAGGTCGGCCGCTTTCGCTGACTTGGTCTTCCGCACGTCGACGATCACGCACGTTCGATCCTTACGACCGTTGGGGACGAACATCCCCTTCGGCATCAGGCTGTACTTGGTGAAGTGCCGGGGGTGGCTCTCGGCCGGATTGGATCCCCAATACATCACCATGTCCGCCCGGTTGCGCACTTCACCCAGCGTGCAGGTCACTTCACCCACACCTTGGAAGGCCATCCCGGATGGGCCGTGACAGACGCTTGTGGTGGTATCGACCAGCCCACCGATCCAGTCCGCGATCCCGACGGCCACCCGCTGCGATTCGCTGGTAGTATCACTCAGGCCGTAGATCAGCGGATAGTTGGCGTCCACCAGGATCCGCGCCGCCCGCTCGATGCCCGCTTCCAGCGACGCGGGCTGCCCATCGACATGGCATGACGGGCGGTCTTCGATTTCATGGTTCAGAAACCACGAATTGCCCAGCACACACGCCCGCTTGGCATCAACGATATGCGTCCCTTCGACCGTTAGATCAATGTCGTCGCAAACACAGCCGCAAAACGTGCACGTGGCGTCCTTGACGACCTTAGTCTCGGCAGAATCCTGGGTGGTGCTCATGAGATTGCCATCGTTTCCTTCATCTCGTTCCGCGCCATCCCGACGTGGCGGACAGGACCGAGAGATGATCGTTATTTCAAAACGGTCAATTCGACATCGAGCCCTTTGCTGGTTGGCATTCCGGACCCATGCGTATCCCCTCCCATCAAGCGGCTCGACAAGTCGCCGTAGGCGATGAACAGGATCCCAGCGGGCAGCTCGTCCTTCTTGGCGGCTTTGACAGCGACGTCGATTTCGCCGTGTTCCCCACGCAGACGAACCCGATCGCCATTGGTCAGCGCGAGGCGTTCCATATCGGCCGGCGCGACCTGCAGCGTGGTGATCTCGCTCTGGTAATTCGCTTCAAACTTTCCTTCACTGATTCCGCAGCCCTGCTGGCTCGTCCGGCCGGGAATCAAGATAAACGTCTCAGCCATCGGCATCGGCCACTCGGTTGGTCAGGCAAGAAACAGAACGTGAAGCTGGGCGATCACCGCAGTTCGGCAAACGATCCTGCAGCCCCATCGCTCTGCCCATTTTCGCAAGCCACTCCGAGCGACGCTAGGTCAAATCCTGCCTGCTGAAGTGACCGAACCTGCTGCTTGACGCGTTCCTCACCTGGCAGAGCCTCAACCAAACCGGAAACGTGCCAAACTCGCGTCCGCTCCCGCTGGTCACTCCGGCAATCCGCTCGCACGGTGCGCGCAAATCACTTCGTAATCTTCTCGTGGCGGAGCGCACGGCCGGCCAACGTCTCGGTGACCCGGCCCTCATCGATGGCCAGTTTGCCGTTCACGAACAGATACTGCACGCCGGTCGCATACTGGTGCGGCTCTGCGAACGTTGCCGTGTCCAGAAACGTCTGGGGATCGAAGACGACCAGGTCGGCGGCATATCCGTCCTTGACCAGGCCGCGTCGCGGCAAGCCGAGAATCTCCGCCGGCAGTCCGGTCGCACTTCGAATGGCGGCGGCCAGGGAAACGGTTTGCCCCTGAATCGCGTAGCGTCCGATTTTTCGAGGAAACGTGCCGTAGTTCCGGGGATGGGGAACGGTGTCATTGGGCACTTTCGCACCGCCGTCACTGGCGACGGCCACATAGGGCTGTTGCATGATCAACCGCACCTCTTCTTCCTGCATGCCGAAGTTGACCATCCCGGCTCCGCCGTTCGTCTGGATTTCGATCACCAGATCGACCGGGCTGCGTTCGAGTTCCTTGGCCAGCGAGGCGAGGTCGCGCCCTTGCCAGGCCGGCTGTTTGTTATAGCTGGCGATGAACAGGCTCGCTCCGCCACTGCGGGCTTCGATCGCCTGGCGAAGCTGGCCGCGCAACTTCTCGGCCTGGTCGGGGTCGGCGATCGCTTGCTTGAATGCCGCGGTGCTGCGGAGGCGATCCGGCACGACCATCGCGCCCAGCGACGTGCTGCTGGCGATGTATGGATACTGGTCAGCGGTCACCTGCTGACCTGAGCTACGGGCCTCGCTGACCTTGGCAACGGCATCGGCCGCCAATCCCCAGGCCGCGCGGCCGGAGGCTTTGAAGTGCGAAATGTGCACCGGCAAACCGGCTTCCCGGCCGATCTGCAGCGCCTCGTCAATCGATTCGAGCAACCGCGTCCCTTCGTTCCGCATATGCGAAACATAGATGCCGTTGTGCCGGGCAACGATCCGCGAAACGGCGATCAGTTCTTCGGTCGCCGCGTACTTGCTGGGGACATAGATCAGGCCGGTGGAGAGTCCCCACGCGCCCGCCTTCATCCCCGCTGCCACCAGCTCCTGCATCTTCCGCAGTTCGTCCGGCGATGGTGGACGATTTTCGGCACCGATGACGGCGCGACGGAGACTTCCCTGGGGAATCAGGTGAGCCACATTCGGTCCGGCGCCGGCCTTGTCAATCTCGCGGAGGTAGGCCTCGACATCCGCTCGGCCTCCGCCACAGTTTCCGGTGACGATGGTCGTCACGCCCTGCGTCAGATAGTTGCGGGCAAGTCGCGTTTCAGCACGCGTGATGGGACGGTCGCTGTGGTTATGAAGGTCGATGAATCCGGGCGCTAGAATCAGTCCACTGGCGTCGATCCGTCGCGCATCCTTGGTTACGTCGAGTCGCCCGACGCCGACAATTCGTTCGTCCTTGATCGCGACGTCGCCGATGATCGCGTCCCGACCGGTGCCGTCGAAGATCCGCGCGTTCGCCAGAACCACATCCGCCTCGAGCGGCGCCGCGACGACGAGGAGTGCCAGACAGCTTGAAATGAGCATGGGTTCTAGCCTGTTGTTTGCGGGGTCTGAAGACACGCAGCGATACGTGTCGCGACGTTTTCAATGAGATGCTCGAGACTACCGGCAGCGACCACGGCGACCGTCTCCTGGTAGACGCCCTGCCCATACAGGTCCGCAGGCGGGAGATAAGAGGCGCCCCAACCATCGGCCAGCACGGCGACCACGATCGGCACGCCGGGAAAGCGGCGGCGCAGTTCACGCTGCAAGAGCTGGTAGGGTTCTCCCTGCACGACCACCCAGACCGCGTCCCCCATCCGCCAGATGGCGGTCCGAAAGGGATACTGATCGGGCGGCAGGCAGGTGAGCCGCGTGATCAACCGGGATTTCCGTTCCACCAGCGCGCGGAGATCCGCTGCCCGTGCTTCGTCACCCGCTTGATGAGCCGCTTGCTCTTGCTGCTGCAGCTCGACCCGTTCCCGTTCGACGTCCTCCAGCACCGGCAACTCGGGGCGATAAGCGAGTGGTACGATCGATCGATCGGTTTGCCATCGCGCGCAGTCCGCTCGACGCGTGTCCGAGATCGGAGTCGCGTGCCAGGGGCCGATCGTCGCGCCCGATATGACCGGGCCCGAATATTCGAATTGCGTGTTGGCTGCCGGCAGGGATTCTAACGCCGAGAGGGCGGCGTATCCCAACTGGCGGCCGTTCTGATCGGCGACCTGGGTGTCTCCCACAAACCCGTGGCGGGGGCCGATGTCTCCCGAGGCGCCCTGGATAAACACGCACGGCGCCCCCGTCGCCCGCTCGACCACTTCCCGCATCGCGCCGGGGTAGTCGGGGCTAATCAACTGGTTGTCCCAGGCAAGCGTCGTCGGGTGACAGGCGTAATTGACGAACGTGGCCAGGATCTCGTCCTGGGCATTGGTGACCCGAACCACCAATGCCAGATCGTCGGCTTCGCCGGCCGGATTGTAGCCACAGACCCATTGGTCGGTCGCTTCGTCGAAGAGGTCTCGGTGCGCGGCCAGATCACAGCGTCCGTTGGCATAGCTGAGGGTTGCCGTCTGCCGGTTGCCGGCGGCCTGGGCCGCCAACCGGCCAACCGTTTCTGCCAGGGTGTCGAGGTAGCCGGGAATTGCGTCGCCGCCGGGCAACTGGGCCCGGTCACGTGTCAGCATGCCCGCCGCGTGGGTGTGTGAGAAGATCACGGCCACCGTTGCCGGGCTAAGGCCTGCCTGCCGTTGGATGGCGGCCGTGATGCGGTCAATGTCAGCTTGCTCGAAGAGGCAGTGATCGAGGGCAACCAGCAATTGCTGCCCGGCGTCCGAGGCATCCTCGTCAACCGACTGGAACAAGGAGACGCTGGCGATCAGGGGGCGATGGACCCCCGTCGACTGATCGTGTTTCGCGGCGCCCCACATGCGGTGGTAGGTTCCCACCGGCGGCGTGATGTCACCGGTGGCGATGCCGAAGCGGCAGACGCTTTGCGGAAAGTCAACGAGTGTCATCGGGGTATCCCAGGAAAGGTGACCGTCGCCCGCCTCATGCCTCGGCGTCCACTTCCGCCGGCGGCGGTTCGGGCTCGGCCGAAACCATCGACTGATCGAAGATATCCCCCTCCGGCTTGAGAAGCAACCAGAACGCCCCGGCGCCAACATAGAGGAAGCCGAACAAGAGGAGGACGCTGTCCCAGTTCCCTGTCAGATCGAGGAACCAGGGTACGCCAAAGACGAACGCCAGCGCCCCCAGGTTGCCGACCATATTCATCGTGCCGAACAGCGTGCCCACGTGGCCTCCTCCCATGTCGATCGTGATCGTGTAGGCGCAGGGTCCGCCCACTGCGGCACAAAACGACCCGAGGCTGATGATCAACACCGCGGTCAGCGGGTCACTGACAAAGTAGGCGCCGAAAACCAGCAACGCGCACGTTGCCATGCAGCCGGCAGCCAGCCATTTCCGTGCGATCACTCGGCTGCCCGTCATCGCCAAGAGTCCGTCCGAAAGGACTCCGCCGGAGAGGGCTCCGGCGACCAGCGCGATCATCGGGAGGCTGTTGAGGATTCCGGATTTGACCACGGTCACCTCGTGCGTCTCCTGCAGGTAGGTGGCAAACCAGCTCCCGAAGAAGATTTGTCCGGCGGCGCGGCAGAACTGCTGACTGCAAATCCACCAGGTCGCGGGACTGGAGTAGATCGCCAACCAGGGCGTCGGCACTGCCGCCTGTTTCTCCGTGTCGCTCCTGGACGTTGCCGAGTCCAGCCACTGCGGGCCGCCGTCCGCTGGCAATCGCTTGGCCAGAAAAGCACGCGGGGTATCCCGAAACCAGAGATAGAAGCCGATGGCCCAGGCGAGCCCCAGGACGCTGTAAGCGGCGAATGTCGCCCGCCAGCCGATGCCGACCACCAGGAAACCCGTGATGAAGACACCCACGGCGCCGCCCAGCGACATCGAAGCCCCCAGGCATCCGGTGGGAACGGCCCTGAGCTTGCTGGGAAACCAGGTGGCGATTGTGTTTGTGCAGCAGGGAAACAGCCCGGCCTGGAAAACCCCGTTGGCCAACCGGGCGCCGATCAGCAGGCCCAGCCCGTTGGCGAGTCCCATGATCCCGGTGGAGATCGACAGGCCGGCGGCGCAGAGCGGGATCGATGTTCGACTGCCCCAACGGGTTCCCAGGGCGCCGGTCGGGATCTGCCCGAGCGCATAGGTGAGGAAGAAGATCCCCATCACCACGCCCATCGCCTTTTCACCTTCCCGCGTCAGGAGTCCGAATTCTTCGCGAATCGTGTACTCCGCCACGCCCAGGCTGTTGCGGCAGATGTAGGCGATCATCGCGGCAGCACAAAGCCACAAAATGACGCCGACCTTGGCCGAAGACGGCACGTCGGCGGAAGGGGCTGCGGAGGTAGAGGACTCGTGATCCAAACTGAAACTCGTGACCGGAGTGACGCAAGGAGCGGGCGGAAGCCGAAGTTGAACCGGCCATTGTGAACCGGCCATTATTGTAGCCCAGCGGCTTGTGCCCGTGGCGATGCGGGCTCGGAAATCATCGCCTCCGCAGCAAGCTTCAGGGCCGTAATATGGTAACCGACCGATGGCACGTCTATGATGAAGTGTGAAGTTCTGCCCTCTATTCCGGCGTTGTTCTCAGTGGCTTGTTCTTTGACCGGAAGGCCGATCATGTCCGCCAGAAACAGTCTGCTCATCGCGGGAGGATACACGGCCGCGGCGCTCTTGGTCGCGGTGATCGCTTTCGCCACGTTTTCCTATTATCGGGAGACGGCCGGCAACCGGCTGGCTGCGAGCGGGGAGGAAGGAGGCGCGCAACAGGCGTCGGGTGCCCGACGGGTGGTTGTCAAACCGCCCGTGCCGGCCGTGAATGCGGCCGCCCTGACGCGGGCCCGCGCCCAGCTTGGACAACTGCAGACGATGCTTGAACGGAACAGCCGGTTGCTGGAGAAACGGACCACGCTCCTCAATCAGAAGACGTCCGAATGCAAAGCGCTGCAGCAACAATTGGATGGGTCCATTGCCACGGTGCTCGCATTGCTGGACATGGATCCGGAGGGGTCCGACGACCGGGCGGCACGAGAGTCGTTGGGAAGAAATCTGGAAGCGGAATTCGCGCGACTGAAGGCCGAGCTGGAGCAATCCGAGTCGCTGGAGATCGAGCAAATGCAGCAGGTGGTCAGCTTGAAGACCGAGCTGGAAGAGACGAAGTCGGAGATTGCTTCGATTCGCGAGCAGGCCGATGCGGAGCTCCTCTTGATGCTTGAACAGCAGCAACTGCTGGAAGCGACGTCGCGCCGGGCTTTCGTGCGACTTGGCGCGGCGGCTGTGCCGGTGCTGGTCGAGTTTCTGGATGATGATCGAGCGGACGTGCGGTGCTGGGCAGCGTCGATACTCGGTGACTTAGGTGCTGCCGGCCAGGACGCCGGCCCGGCCCTGATGGGGCTGCTCGTCGATCCGGACGAGATGGTGCGCGAGGAAGCCCGACTCGCCCTGGAACGGTTGGCGAACTGACGCGTTCGCTGTCGAGGGCTGCGATGCCGCACGAAGCGGCGCGGCCGATCAACGGCCGTCGCGTCGTCAAGCCGGCCGGCTCTTGAGATCCCGCTCCCGTTGCCGACGTGCGCAACGGCAGAGGGGATGCTAGCAGAGGAACATCGCTGGATGCCTGTTTCCTGGCAAATTCAGCGTCAATTCGTCTGGACGCAGTTTTCATTGTTGCTACACTACCGCCCGCTTTTCCCAGAGGTGGCCGTGGTTAATGCGCAAGTACAGTATTTTTGTGCACAAAGGTGCAAGAGGTAGAGAGATGCAAGTCGTCTTGAAACGTCGAGAGATGGCAGTGATCGTCGTGTGGAGCACGGTTGCTCTCAGCTTGCTCGCCCCATCAGATCTGCAGGCCTGGCAAGTCTCTGCCCCAGCCATTCTGCGCGAGCCGAGCGGCGATCGGCCGGCCATTCGCAAACTGGAGACGCCCGCTGAAGTGGCGGCCGCCAGTGCCGAGGAAACGGTGGCCGAGGAAACGGCGGCCGAGGAAACGGCGCGTTCCAAAGCAACGGTTCGCGCCTCCAGCTTTCAAGAGTTGACGCCTGGTGAAACAACGGCCGACCAGCTCATCGAAGCGTTCGGTGAACCGCTCAGTCGCGAAACGCGCGGCAAGGAAGAATTCTACACCTATCAAGTCGGACCGTTTCCCAAGATTGAGGTCGTGGTGGCGGACGAATCCGTCACATCGGTGATCATCTTCCTGGAAAAAACGGCGGCTCCGGCGGACATCGAGAAGGAACTCAAGCTGGACGCGTTCCGGCCGGCCGTCATTCGGAGCGAATCGGGAACGGCCCTGGGGCAGATCTATCCCGAACGGGGCGTGGTGTTCAGCTTTGACCCCGAAGCGACGAATCGCATGGTCGCTCAACTCGTGCTGGAACGAATTTCCGCCGAGCCTTTCCTGATGCGCGTCCGGCAGGACAGCCTCAACCACTACGAGGACAACCTGGCCGATCTCGCGCAGGCCGAAAAGCTGGGTCCTGATACGCCGGAACTGCATTGGCTGAAGGCGCAGATTCTGGATGCGCAGGGCAACTACGCAGCGGCCCTGACCGCCATCGACAAGGCCGTTACGCTGGCCCCGGAAGACGCCCGGTTGCTGACGACTCGAGCTAAGATTCACTTCGAGCTGGATGATCATGAGGCGGCCATCCGTGACGCGGAGGCAGTCATTGAGGACGGTGAGGCACCCCCCGAGTATCGTGCCCGGGCTTATTGCCAACTGGCTGACTTTATGGCCAACGGTCCCGATCACGAGTACAACGACGCGCTCGAAGTTCACCAGGAAGCCTTGCAGATGGGCGTTCAGTTGGCGACCACCGACCGGACCGAAGTCCGCCGGTACGCCAAGCGGGTCCTCGTGGATGCCTATTTCGGAGTCGCTAATGACATTGCACGCGGACATTGGCAGGACAAGCAGAACACGATGTTGAAGTGGCTCAAGGGTGCCTCCGAGATCGCCTATGGGATGCTCGAGTATGACGAGGGCGAATCACTGTTGCGGCTGCAGATCATTCACCGAACTTTACAGGCCTATGCCGGGCTGAAAATCAACGCCGATCCGCAGAAGGCGGTCAAGCAATTGCTGGAAGAGTTGGACCATGTCGTGCGAAAGTCGTCCGACGAGAGCTTCAAGAACGAAGTCCGCTGGATCGTCGTGGAAACGCTTTACGAAGCGATTGAAATCTCGCGGGCCCGGGAGGACCACGACCAGGTCTTGCGGTTCGCCGAACATGCGGACGTGCTGATCGACAAGATCGATCGGCAACGCGAGCGGACGGTGAATGCCGACTACCTGATGGGAAAGATTTACTTCTTTGCGGGGCTCGCCGAGTCCATCGGCAATCAGAACCACTCGAAAGCGGTTCGCTACTACGAAAAGTCGCTTCCGTATTTTTCGAATGACTTGCCGCAGCGCCACGGCTCCGACGCGGGGCTGCATGGTGAGCGGTTTGTCAGCATGGGCGTCTCCTATTGGCAGGCTGATGCGGAGGATGAAGCCGTCAACCTGACGAAGCGGGGACTGAAGATGATGCTCGCCGCTCACCGGGGTGGAAAACTGAAGGAATCCGCCTTGGCCGTACCCTACGGGAATTTGGCGACGATGTACGAGGCCTTGGACGATCCGGAGCAGGCCAGCCGAATGGCTGCGCGCGCCGAGCAGTTGGAGACCCGCTAGCCGGCTTCGCTCGAGATGCGGGGTTCTCTAATCTGCCTGACAGCGTATGATTCAGAGCCAAGCCGTGTTTCGAAATTCCCGGGGAAAGGGCCTGCGGTGCTCGCTCGCCTGCTGTTGCTGTTTGTCATCGTCCCGCTCGTCGAACTGACGCTGCTGAGCATCTTGGCGGATAAGACGCATTGGTGGGTGTCGGTCACGTTGGTCGTGGTGACCGGATTCATCGGGACGCTGCTCGCTCGTTCGCAAGGCGCCAAGACGTACCGACGCATTCACGAGGCGATTTCGCGGGGCCAGATTCCCACGGACGCGCTGATCGACGCCGGGATGATTCTGGCAGCCGGCGCGTTGCTGCTGACACCCGGCATGTTGACGGACGTTTTGGGCATTTCACTGTTGGTCCCCTGGTGCCGGGATTGGTATCGCCTGCGGTTGGTCCGCTGGTTTCGTGCTCGCTTCACCGTGCAGACAGCTTCGACCGCCGAACGTCCGGCCGGTAGATCCGAAGTTGTTGATTCTTACGTCGTGCCACCCAAGCCCACAACGATCGAGCCCACAACGATCGAGTCCGGATCGGACGAGCCGACGTAGGGTCGTTCCTTGTCACGGGCGCCTACGGTGCGTGCATGTGTCGGGCGACCGGCGGGAGCAGATCCGATGTTGGCACGTACCCGAGATGGCAGACCGCATGATGTCATGCAATGCATGACCGACGGAAGTGCGGAATCCAAGTGAACGGAATTGGGGCTAACCTGCATCGCGTGAGGCCATCACCAGGCGGACTCCGCGGAGTTCGAACATCCCGCCCGGCAGCTCGACGCCCCGCAGTTCCACGGTCTGCTCTCCGGCACGCGTTACCGGAAGATAGAGTTCGTCCGTGACAAAGTTGTCCTGGCCGCGGACGGTGCCCTGCTTTTCGTGGCCGTTGATTGCCAGCCGAAATATACCTGCATCCGCGTCCGGGGTTGCCAGGTAGGTCACGAGGACGCGAAACACACCGTTCGGCGGCAGCTTGACGACGTTGCATTGCCACCGCGCCGTATCGCTCGGCGACGACCAGCCGGTCAGCGTGTCGGTGATGCCGACCGTCCGCAGCCGTAGCGGTTCGCCAACGAGCTGGGCCACGGGCGGCGTGAGATTGACGCTTCCGTCCGTTTCTTGAAACACCACGGTCGGCGGGTCACGTGACGCCTGGTCGGAGGGCGGGTCGCTGACCGCCGGATCGGCTGCATCGAGCGGCGCGTCTCCACCCGCGGCCAACGCGTGGACCGTTCCCGGCCGATTACCGACGGATACCACCCGCCATGTTACGTAGGAACCGACGCCGGCAATCACCAAGGTCGCCAATACGAGCCACACCAGGTTACCGGAGCTCGCCCGCGGTTCGTCGTCCGAGGTCTGCACGAACGGCCGGGCCGAATCGCCGCGGCGATTCGCGGTGCCTGCCGGTCGTACTTCGCGGCCGGCCGCCATGCGTGGCGGCGGCGTGGGTGGCGGCGGTCCGGTGGTGATCGGCGGGGGTGTCGTAGCGGCGGCGAGCCCTTCCAGCATGGCGTCGTAAGCCGCTTTGGCGGACGGGTTGAGCAAGCAGAGCTTGGCGGCCGCAATCTCGTTAAGGAGCGGTTGGGTCAGGCGTCCCCGTGGGCCTGTCTGAAAAGTGCGGATCAGCGCCATTCGCTCGTCCGCTGCGTCCACAATCACACTCGGATCGGCAGCGAAGCGAGTGATCCCCAGCAAGCGGTAGTGGTCGATTGGCCGTTCATGAGCCTGAATTCCCAACCAGTGCGAATACGGATCAAATTCTTCCGGCATGGTGGGGCGGCAATCGTGAGTGCTGGCGGCATGCTGGCCGTCGTCGGTTCGACAGAAGCCCCCCCGCTGCTTGTCGCCGCGACGGGGGTCGCACAACAGCGCGAGTCAGTTGGCCCAGGCAGCCAGATCATCCAGGGGGAGCGGGCCCCAGTAGAGTCGGACATCGTCCAACCCACCGTGGAACGGCCGCGGCGAGTCGTAGTTTCCGACCAGCGAGCCACTGTCTTCACCCACCGACAACCCGTCCGCCGGCTTGCCCCGAACGAAGCCACAATTGCGCTGTCGCCCGGCGGGTCGGCCGTTGATGTAAATCTGCGCCTTGCCGTCGGCGTCCAGCAGTGCCGCCACATGGGTCCATTCGCCGGGGGCGATCCGCTTGCCCCTCGCCTGCTTCATCTGGCCGTCGGCACGAACCACAAAGACCGGGACGTTTTCCTCGAGGTGAAGGCTGAATCCCTGGCTCTCACCACCCTGGGCCAGCAGCACGCCATCGGGTTGATCCGCACGGCACCAGGCGCCGACGGCGAGCGGCTTGTAGGCCGGATTGAGGACGTTGGAACTGGGCTGCCGGGCAATGGCTCCCTGGCCGTTCAGCAGCACGCCGTGATCGCGGGGCCCGGCGATGCGGCGTGAATTCGGTGGCACTTCGTCATCGAAGGAAAGACCGAGCACTTGCTGCAGTTTCACGTCACGAGCTCGCACGGTATCGAAGTCGACGACCGACCCGTCGTCGTGGTACTGGTCGCGGAGACGAGCCAATTCCTTCTTCATCGCGGCCTGCACGTCGGCGTACTTGGGATCATCGTAGACGCTCTGCAGTTCGTGCGGATCGGACTCCAGGTCAAACAGTTCCCACTCGTCCAGTTCGTAAAAGTGGATCAGCTTGTGCCGCTCGGTGCGGACACCGTAATGCTTGGCAACGGAATGTGCGCCGGGGAATTCGTAGTAGTGATAATAGATGGAGGTTCGCCAGTCGTCCGGCTGCCGTCCTTCGAGGATGGGCAGGATACTGCGCCCCTGCATGTCATCCGGGATCTCCGCGCCCGCGGCCTCCAAGAACAGTTCGGGAAAGTCCAGGTTCATGACCATCGCGTTCGATACACTGCCCGGCTTGACTCGACCCGGCCAACGCACCATCAGCGGCGTTCGGAACGACTCTTCATACATCCAGCGCTTGTCGTACCAACCATGCTCGCCCAGGTACCAGCCCTGGTCGGACGAATAAATCACGATCGTGTTCTGATCCAGGCCCGATTCCTCCAGGTAGTCCAATACGCGGCCTACATTTTCGTCGACGGAGTCAATACAGCGGAGATAGTCTTTGGCATACCGTTGGAATTTCCATTGCAGCAGCGCTTTCCCTTCCAGCTTGGCCTCCTGGAAGGCTCGGTTCTTGGGACCGTAGGCCTTGTCCCAGGCCTCCCGTTGTGCGGGGGTCAGGCCGCGCTGCGGAACCAGTTTGAGATCGTTGGCATTCATATGGTGCTCGATCGTCATGGCCTGGTTGCTGGCTGCCGAAGTGCGTCCCTGGTAGTCGTCGTAGAGCGTCTCCGGTTCCGGGATCGTCACGTCGTCGTAATGGGTCAGTTGTTTTGGGCCCGGCTGCCAATTGCGGTGGGGCGCCTTGTGCTGGTACATCAGGAGGAAGGGTTGATCCTGGCTGCGTCTCTCTTGCAGCCAATCCAGGGCCAGGTCGGTAATGATCTCTGTCGTGTACCCGGTGTGCTTCTTGTCTAGGAATCCCTGCGGGCCAACGTCGCCCGCATTGGTGCGCATGGTTGGATTGTAGTAAGGACCTTGGCCAATCAGTCGATGGTAGTAGTCGAAGCCGGTCGGTTCGCTCTTGAGATGCCACTTGCCGACCAGGGCGGTCTGGTAACCGGCCTGGCGGAGCAGCTTGGCAACGTTCTGTTGCCGACCGTTGAAAGTGTTGCCGTTGCGGACGAAGCCGTTGAGATGGCTGTACTTGCCCGTCAAAATGACCGCCCGCGACGGCCCGCAGATCGAATTGGTAACGAAGCAGCGGTCGAACCGCATCCCTTCGTTGGCGATCCGATCCAAGTTGGGTGTCTTGTTCACCTGGCTGCCGTAGCAGCCGATCGCCTGGTAAGCGTGGTCATCCGAAAAAATAAACAGAATGTTGGGGCGCTTATCCGCAGCCAGGCCGGCCGGTGCTGACAGCACGAGCACAAACAGGATCAACAACGGAGTGCGTGAAGGCGACATGCGAGTTCCTCGGTTTGCTGGTTGGTCTCTGACTGGGGGGACGGGCGGGAAGCGGACCGTGCGGACTGGCCTCATCATCATGCAAACGACCGGGTCTGACAACGACAACACCGCCATTCCAAAGAAATGGCGGTGTTGCGGAGGTTCAAATTCTCGAAGGCCAACGCCCTCGGGGACCGATCGCCGGTTGTGTTACCCAAACGGATCCAGGGCGACCGTCATTGCAGGTTAGGTACCAAACGGGTCATCGGCGAAGGGATCCGTGGTGGCGTCATCCTCCGGGGTCGGTGCGGGTGCGGGGGCCGGATCTCCGAGGCCGAATGGGTCGGGCTCCGCAGGTGTCGCCGGTGCCGGGGTTGCAGGAGTCGCCGGAGTCGCGGCTGGATCGGCTCCGAAAATATCGGGCTCGGCCGGTTTCGGCTTCTCTGCGGCCACCGTCGGTGCAGGTTCGGTTGCGCCGGCACCGAACGGATCGGAGGGATCTTGCGGAGGCGTCCCGACGATCTCCGCGGCGTTTGCCGGAGGCTTGCGATTCGGATCCCGCACGACGTCGGCCTCGGCCCGCTGAATCGATTCGTAGCGAGCAGCCGTTGCCTTCAGGTTCCGCATCCGGATGGCCAGGCGGGCGACCTGCCGATATTTCTCCAATTCAAGTCGCTGACGACCTTGCACTCGCTGGAGCGACTGGCCGACCGGGTAGACTCGCGTTGTGCCGCTGGCTTCCAAGTCGGCGCCCTTCTTGAAGTCCATCTTCGCTTCATCCGGGCGACCCAGGCGGTCGTAGGCGAGGCCACGGAAATAATAAGCGCGGGGATCCTGGCTGCCGGCGTCAATGGCCGTTGTCAGTAGCTCGTGTGATTGGCGGTAATTGCTGGCAAAATAGGCGTGAACGCCCTGCCCATAGAGTTCCGCCAGAAGCGAATCCTGAGCGAGAACTTGACTGGTCGTCGACGCGGCGATCACGACGGCCGCCAGTCCCATCACAATTTTCCTGGCCATCCGAAGGGGCTCCTTGCAGGGCGTGAAGTACGGTTTGCGTGTCAAAATGGACAAGAACGCAAGCCTTCATCCTAATTCAGCCATTGGCGATCCGCAACCATTTCCAGTTGGCCGTTCGCTTCGCAACAACCGTTCGCCACGGCCGAATCGTGCGCGCGGGGCTTTCGCGAACCGGGATTGGCGAACAAAATGGCGGAGAGGGCGTCTTGCTTACGGAGTGTCGTCTCTAACGTGCCGCCGATCAGGCGGCCGGCGCTGCGGGGGGCTGTCACCGGCCGGCGCTCGCGCTCAGTTTGAGTCGAGGGCGAGCGACCAAGGGGTGCGGATGAACGTGTCGCGAGCGTTCGTTCGGCATCGGTTCGAGGCCCTGCGTCGCTGGTCGGTGTAAGCGGAATATCCGTCAATGTCGTCATTTCAAACAAGTACAAGGAAGAAATCGATTTCCGACCTGAGCATTACCCGAATTGACACTCGCCGCGATGACCTCGGCGGTGCGTTGGCCGCGTTGCGGTCCAAATTGAGCCCGCGCGGTGATGTCGTCAGCCAACGCGGCCGCCAACTGACGATCGACGTGTTTGGCGAAGCACTCGCTCCCCAGCAGGTGGTCACTCGGATTTGCGCGGACGTCGAACGTGAGGGGTTGCCCGCACTGCTGCACTACACGTCCAAGCTGGACGGGGCCGAGCTGAGTTCGGCGAGTCTACGCGTTTCTGCCGAAGAGATTGCGGACGCCCATGCCGCCGCCGATCCGGAGTTTCTGGCGACTGTACGGCGGATTCGGGACAATATTCTCGAGTTTCAAACGGCCATCTTGCATCGCGATCGCGAGCTGACTCGGCCGGCCGGCGTCACGTTGAACCACCGCTACGTTCCACTGCGCCGCGTTGGCGTGTGCGTTCCGGGCGGCGCGGCGGCGTACCCGTCGACGGTGCTGATGACCGCGGTACCTGCCAGGGCTGCGGGAGTTTCAGAGATTGCCGTTGTCGCGCCGCCGACCGCCTTCGGTGCCAACAATGCGGACGTCCTGGCGACCTGTCACGAGGTTGGTGTCGACGAGGTGTACCGAGTCGGAGGCGCCCAGGCGATCGCGTCGCTCGCCTACGGCGTGGAGGGAATTCCGGCGGTCGACAAGATCGTTGGACCTGGCAATCTGTTCGTTGCCTTGGCCAAGAAGCATGTCTACGGCGATGTTGATATCGACTCGATCGCCGGACCCAGCGAGGTCGTCGTGATTGCCGACGCGACCACTCGCCCTGATTTCACCGCGGCTGACCTGCTGGCCCAGGCGGAACACGCGCCGGGTGCCAGCATTCTCGTCACCTGGAGCCCCGAGGTGCTCGAGGCGACGTTGGCGGAGTTACAAAAGCAGGTCGCGACGCTGGCAAGGAGCGAGCTGACGGTGCAGAGTTTGCAGAACTTTGGTGCCCTGATCCTGGTACGGGATGCCGAGGAAGCCTGCCGGATCACCGACCTGATTGCTCCCGAGCATCTGCATATCGCGACTGCGGATGCCCGGCAATTGCTCGCCAAGATCCACAACGCCGGTGCGACGTTCCTGGGCAATCATTCCCCGGTTGCCCTGGGCGACTACGTGGCTGGACCGTCTCACGTCTTGCCCACCGGCGGCACGGCGCGGTGGGCGGCCGGATTAACGGCCAATGATTTCCTGCGGAGCGGAAGTGTGATCGAATACAGCCCGGAGGCACTGCGGGAAGTTGCCGCCGATGTACAAAGAATGGCGGACAAGGAAGGCCTGACAGCCCATCGAGGCAGCGTTGATATTCGACTCGACTGATCCCTCTGTAGGCTGGCCGTTCGGTTCCCCGCTTCGGCCTGCTGCCGGGGGCGGCACCGCCAGATCGCTGGCCGCCCACTTCGCACCGCACATCTTCGATCGCTCCAGAGTATTGCCCGGATGACCAGCGCACGTCCCAACATTATTGCCATGTCGGGTTATCAGCCCGGCGAACAGCCGCAGGCCGGCAAGTTCATCAAACTGAACACGAATGAGAATCCGTATCCGGCGTCACCTGCCGTGGCGACCGCCATTCGAGCCGCCCTGGACCAGGGACTTGAGAAATACCCCGACGCATTGGCGACCTCGTTTCGCCTGCGGGCTGCAGAAGTCCTGGACGTTGATCCAGACTGGATCGTTTGCGGGAACGGCAGTGACGATATCCTCACGATTGTGACCCGTACATTCGTTGGCCAGCACGATCTTCTCCGCTTGCCCTACCCCAGCTACATTCTCTACCGCACGCTGGCAGAGATTCAGGCGGCCAACTTCGCCGAAGTCGCATTTGACGAACACTGGAAGCTGGGACCGGCGTTCACGGCCCAGGAAGATCAACTCCGGTTGGCCTACCTGCCAAATCCCAACAGCCCTTCGGGTACGGTTCTTGCTCCCGCTGAAGTCGAGGCGTTGGCCGGCGACCTGGCGTGTCCGCTGCTGGTTGATGAGGCGTACGTAGATTTCGCCGAGCAGCACTGTCTTGACCTGGTTCGACGCAACGCAAACGTCATGGTTTCGCGGACGTTGAGCAAGTCGTATGCGTTGGCCGGATTGCGGTTCGGCTTCGTCGTGGCGCAGCCCACCCTCGTCCAGCAGTTGCTGAAGGTCAAGGACTCCTACAACTGCGACACGCTGTCAATTGCCGGCGCAACGGCAGCCATCGATGACCAGGCATGGTTGCAAGAGAACCGGGCGAAGATCATTGCAACCCGCACACGAATGTCCGCCGCGCTGGAGAAACTGGGATTTTCCGTCGTACCCTCGCAAGCCAACTTTGTCTGGTGCACGCATGCCGAACAACCGTTGCAACCACTTTACGAAGCCCTCAAACGTGACCGCATACTGATCCGATATATGGACTATCCGAATTGGGGTGCGGGCCTGCGGATCAGCGTGGGGACGGACGAGCAGGTCGATGCCTGCCTGGGCCGCTTGGAAGCCGCGTTGACGTCGTGACGTGCCAGGACGCAGGCCGGCCGCGGCAGACGAACGCAGCACCTCCCGCAGCTCGGGTTGGCGCTGCGATGAAAGGGTCCATTCGTGAGGCTGGGCCACGGACACAACGCAAGCTCGCCCCTTCCCCGTTTTCGTTAACATCGAACCGACTCGAGAACATCCGCCTGCCGCACCATTGGCGGTGCGCGTAAGACTGGAGTGCCACCATGACACGTACTGCGCGTATTGAACGTCAGACGGCGGAAACGGAAATTTCGCTGGACCTGGATCTGGATGGATCGGGGCAAGCTCGGATCAAGACCGGTGTCGGTTTTTTCGACCACATGCTTGAACTGTTCACACGTCACGCGGCGATCGATCTCGCCGTCGACGCGCGCGGAGATCTGCACGTCGACCAGCACCACACGGTCGAAGACGTCGGCATCTGCCTCGGCCAGGCGATCAAGCAGGCGGTCGGTGACAAGGCCGGCATCCGGCGGTACGGGCACTTCACGCTGCCCATGGAAGAGACGCTGGTGACCACCGCTATCGACCTCAGCGGCCGTTATTTCCTGGTCTTCAACGCCCCGTTCCCGGCCGCCAAGATCGGTGACTTTGACAGCGAACTGGTGGAAGATTTCTGGCAGGCAACGGCTGCCAATGCACTCTGCAACCTGCATGTGGTCCTGCACCATGGCCGCAACAGCCATCATATCAGCGAGGCGATTTTCAAAGGCTGTGCTCGCGCACTCCGGATGGCAATCGAAGTCGACCCGAGAATGACCGGGATTCCGAGCACGAAAGGGACGTTGAATTCTTGAGGCGGCGGAGCCGCAGCCCACGACCAATGGTCAGCTTGACAAATCGCTCTCCGGCGGCCCGGAGCGAGAACGGGCATCTCGGCCCGCCGTGGTTGCGTCGCGCAGGTGCGGTTGATTGACGGGTGACGCGTGCCGCTCCTCCAATTGTCGTTTGACCAGGTCGACGTGGAGCCGGAGATGGTAAAACTCCTCCATGTACGACAACGGGACGCTGACGTCTTCGAGCTCTCGCTTGATGCCGTCCAACGTATGCCGGATCTCGCGGAGGTCACCGTCGCCATCGTGAAGGGCCTGGTCGATTCCTCGCAAGAGGCCGTACCAGCGGTAGATTCGCGAGCGGATTCGCCAGCGATAGACGGGGGGAGCCATCTTTGCCAGCGGGATCATGAGCAGCACGAGCGGCAGCAGGAGAATCTTCGCCCGATCGATCAAGGATGCTGCCCAGAAGCCCAGGTATTGCTGAAAGAAAGACGGTCCGTCCTTCAATTGCTGCCGCGCGATCGCGTTCGGCGGAAACTCGGCGCCGCTCAACGACGGCTGCTCGCCGGCCTCAGTCACCAGCCCGCCCGGTTCGTGGACCTGTGTCGCCGCCGCGATCAACAGCGGGATCAGCGCGTCGTGCAACTCGTGCGTGGCAATCAGGTTGGCCGCCGGCGCGATTAGCTCCACGTCGTGGCGAGGCAGGTTGCGCTCCAGATCGACTACACCTTCGGCCAGCGTAACGCTCTCCAGGAATGGGTATCGCTGAGCGTATGCGCGACTGCGGTCGAAACTCATCAGCTCGATGGACTCGTCGCGAAGTAGCCCCGCGACGTGGGGCGAGTCGGCAGAGAGCACAAAGATCGCCGCATCCACCGACCCCTCACGCAACATGCTGACCGAGTTCTGGACCGACTCCTGGACAAACACCGTCTGTTCCCGTCCGGCACGCACCCCGTTGGCGGCCAGGAGAGATTCTGCCAGGACGAAACTGCCGCTTCCCGATTCACCTACCGCGACCCGCATGCCCTGCAAGTCCGCCAATCGGCCGACCGCGGCGCCGGCTCGAAAGAAGACCCAAACCGGTTCCAGGTAGAGGGTGGCGATCGCTTCGAGTTGATCGGTCGCCGCCCCGTGCGGCGCCGTACCACCTTGAACGATGGCCAGATGAACCGAGTCGTCGGTCAGCAGCAGGTCATAATTTTCGACCGATCCCGCCGCCGAGCGAATCTTCAGGGTGACGCCGTTCTCTGCAAACAGGCGTGCGTATCGCTGGGCTGCCGCATGGTAGTTGCCGTCCGCCGGGCCGGCCGCGATCACCACTTCTCGCGGCGGCGGCGGCTCGACAAAGTAGAACGCAATCGCGAAGCCCACGATGGCGACCAGCAGGGCCGGCCCGGCCGTCTTGAAGAGGTCGCGACGACTCTCCCGCAATTCGGTCAGCAGCCGAGGTGGTTCCGCGGTGGTGGACATGATCGAGCTCGCAATGGTCGAGGGCCGGCGAAGGCGAAGTCGCCGCGAAAGTCGCAAGGAATCAGGAGGTATACCGTGCCGGACCGGTGATCACAAAGCCAATTTTGCGTGGCCGCGATCGTTGGTGGCAAAGTGCCTCGCATCTCAATCGGAATGCGTTGACGTCCGGTGTGCTCTGGTGTCATCGGAACCGGGGCTAACGCCCAACGGCTGATGAGTCATCTGCGCTAACGTCCGGTTCTCGCTGCTCTCGACGGAACCGAGTATGAATGGAATGGGGTGAGAAAGGTTTGGGAGACCTTCGGTCAGCCGTTTCGGTGGGGTCGGAGACCCGCGCCGAGCAGCGGTGGGTGACGCGTGCCGAAGCCGTTCATGTTGAGTCACTTGGTTGCGACGACCGGGAGCGGATGAACAGCTCGCGAGCGGCAGCCCGTGATGGACGCCAGGCCCTGACTCGCTAGTCCTCGTCGGCTCGGAGCACCGACACGAACGCCTTTTGTGGAATGTTGACGCTGCCAAACTGCTTCATTTTTGCCTTCCCCTTCTTTTGTTTCTCAAGCAGCTTCTTCTTCCGCGTGACATCGCCGCCGTACAGTTTCTCCGTGACGTCCTTGCGGTAGGGCTGAATCGTCGAACGGGCAATCACCGTGCCGCCGATCACTCCCTGGACCGGGATCTTGAACTGGTGACGGGGAATCTCTTTCGCCAGACGTTCGCAGTAGTGCAGTGCCCGCGTCCGTGCCTTGTCCCGGTAAACCAGGTAGGAAAGGGTGTCGACCGGTTCCTTGTTGACCAGGATATCGACCTTCACGACGTCGGTATCTCGGTACTCGATCGGCACGTAGTCAAACGAACCGTAACCACGCGTGATCATCTTGAGTTTTCCGTAGAAGTCGAAGAGAACCTCGCCGAGCGGCATTTCGCTGGTCACTTCAACTCGACCCGCTGACAGGTAATTCATCGTCTGGCTGTCCGAGCGGTGTTCACGGCACAACTCCATCACCGGCCCCACGTACTCGTCGGGAGTCAGGATGGAGGCCTTGATGTACGGTTCCGTCGCCGATTCGATCTTCATCGGATCGGGCCAGTAGCTGGGATTGTCGACCTCGACCGTCGTGCCGTCTTTGAGCGTCAACTTGTATTGCACGGAAGGGGCAGAGATCACCAGGCCGATATCGAATTCGCGTTGCAAACGCTCTTGGATCACGTCCAGGTGCAACAAGCCCAGGAACCCACAACGAAAACCGAAGCCGAGCGCCGCGGAGCTGTCTTTTTCGTAGGTCAGCGCCGCGTCGTTGATGGCCAGTTTGTCCAGCGCCTTGGTGAGATCCTGGTACTGGTCGGTGCTCATCGGGTAAATCGACGAGAAGACAACCTGTTTGGCCTCCTGATAGCCGGGAATCGGCTCAGCCGCCGGGCGATCGGCAAGCGTGATCGTGTCACCGATCTCGATGTCCTGCACGCTCTTGACACCGGCCACGACGTAGCCCACCTCGCCCGCGCTGAGTTGCTTTTTGGGATTCAATTGCAGTTGGTTGTAGCCCAGCTCGTCAACCGTGAAATCACGGTCGGCGTGCATGAAGTGGATTGTGTCCCGCGGCTTGAGCGTTCCATCCATCACGCGAATCTGCAGAATGACGCCACGATATTTGTCGAAATGCGCATCGAAGACCAACGCTTTGAGGGGCGCCTTGGGGTCACCTGTTGGCGGCGGCAACTGGGCTACCAGCCCCTCGAGGACGGCATCGATGCCGGCGCCCGTCTTGGCAGAGACCGGCAGTGCCGCGAATGGATCCAGGCCCAGTTCCGCATCAATCTCTTCCCGTACCCGATCGACATCGGCCGACGGCAAGTCGATCTTGTTGATCACCGGCAGCATTTCCAGGTCGTGCTCCAACGCCAGGTACAGGTTGGCCACCGTCTGGGCTTCCACACCTTGCGAGGCATCCACGACGACCAGGGCACCTTCACATGCCATCAGCGAGCGGCGCACCTCGTGCGAAAAGTCGACGTGGCCGGGTGTGTCGATCAGATTCAGGAGGTAGTCCTGACCGTCCGCGGCGCGGTATTCGAGCGTGATGGTGTTGCTCTTGATCGTGATCCCGCGCTCCCGCTCGATATCCATCGAATCGAGCATCTGGTCGTGGAATTCGCGCTGCGTCACACCGCCGCAGGCCTGGATCAGCCGGTCCGCCAGCGTTGATTTGCCGTGATCAATGTGGGCAATGATGCAGAAATTTCGGATCTGTTGCATGCGTGCGATTCGGTAGGATCGAAGGTGGTACGACGGCTCGCCGGCCGCCGCGCCGGATCGTGCCTGCAAACTCTCCAATCTTAGTTCATCCGTCGCGAACCGGACAGGGACGTTCAGCCGGTCCACCGGCCTGGCCTGGGGGTGAAAGGCCGGCCGGAATCGATGCCGCGAACGCCGGCGACGGTGGGAGAAGGCGTGCGTCGGGCGCCGTCTTGGTGTACGCTCCTCGTGGTGACCGTCGCGCCGAAATCGCCTCCCATGGCAACCAGCGGCAACCCGGTCGTCGGATGCCCGGTTGTGCAAGTTCGCTGGTCGCCCTGGTACGGCCGATCGGCAGGCCGTTCATGTATGGGGCATGACAAGGGGGCCGACTTTCAATCACACCTGGTGAGGAGCGGTGAGCCATGGCGAACGATCTCCCCGTCCAGCTCGACACACTGGCCGTCAGCGGTTGCTACCTGTTCCCGCAGCCGCGCCGAGTTGCGGATCCCTTCTGGGTTGACGTCCCCGGCGGAGCGCTGGCCTGCGCACGCCGGATCGTCTCCGACCAGGCGTATACGCTGGTCCATTTTCACGGCAACGGTGAAGCGGTCGCGGACTATCTGCCGCACATGGCGGACCGGCTGGCGGAAATCGGCCTGAACTCGCTGTTCGTCGAATACCGTGAGTACGGCGCGTCGACAGGGAAGGCCCAACTGGTTGCCATGCTGGGTGACGGGCAGGCAGCACTGGCCGCTGCCAAGATCTCCCCGGAGAAGGCGATCGCCTTCGGCCGTTCGATCGGCTCGCTGTACGCCATCGAGTTGGCGCATCGGCTGCCGGAGATCGCCGGACTGATGATTGAAAGCGGGATTGCGGATCCGGCCGAACGGTTCTTGGCCTACGCCGACCTGGCGGCTGCCGGCATCGCGGAGCGCCAGGTGCTGGACGAAGTCAAACGGTACTTCGATCACCACAAGAAGCTGTCGGCCTACACGGGGCCCCTCTTGCTGATGCACACGGAGCATGACGGCCTGATCGATATTTCGCACGCCGAGCGGAATCTGGCTTGGGCGGCCAGCTCTCAGAAACGACTGCTACGATTTGCTCGCGGCGATCACAATTCGATCATGGCATGGAACGGGGATGCCTACTTTGGGGCGATTCGGGAATTCGTCGCCGCCTGGTGTCCCTAAGAGCGCGCATCGTTCGCGACGCGGGCGGCTACCTGACCGGCGACCCGCCGCCTGCCGGGCGCAATTCCCGCAGCCGCTTGCTCAATGCCGTGTAGCGTTCGCCGCTCTCCTGGCGACGGACCGCCATCCCGAGCGCTTTCTTGGTGCCGACCAGCATCACCAGTTGCTTTCCCCGCGTCACCGCCGTGTACAGCAGGTTTCGCTTGAGCATCAAGTAGTGCTGCGTATGAATGGGGATGATCACGCAGGGGAATTCCGATCCCTGGCTCTTATGAATCGACAACACGTACGCCAACGCCAGTTCGTCAAGATCGGCGAAGTCGTAGTCCACAGCCCGACCTTCGAAGTTGATCGTGACGACCTGTTCGACGCGGTTGATCTTCTCCACGTGCCCCAGGTCACCATTGAATACATCGCGGTTGTAGTTGTTGGTCGTCTGGATCACGCGGTCACCGATCCGGAACGTCCAACCGAACCGCTCCACTTCGGGCCGCGAGGTGGCCGGATTCAAGACCTGCTGCAGGACCTGGTTGAGGTGCCTGGCGCCCAGCAGCGATCGATTCATGGGGGTCAGGACCTGGATGTCGGTCCGGGGGTCGAATCCGAAGCGGTCGGGAATCCGGTCCTGAATGAGCTTCACGATCATCTCCTGGATCGCTTCTGGCTCATTGGTTTCAACCACATAGAAGTCGGTTAACTCGGCGACTGGAGAGACGTCGGGCATCGCTCCCTGGTTGACGGCATAGGCGGCCGTGATAATCCGGCTCTCGCGGGCCTGGCGGAAGATTTCGGTCAGCCGGGCCACGGGTACGACATCCGAGGCGATCATTTCGGCCAGGACCGCGCCGGGGCCGACCGATGGGAGTTGGTCGGCATCGCCAACCAGGATCACACAGGCTTCGCTCGGAACGGCCCGCAGGAACTGATGGCCGAGAACCACATCGACCATTGAGGTCTCATCGAGCACGAACAGGTCACCGGCGAGAGGCCGTTGCTGGTTCCGTTTGAAGTCGCCGGTCGCCGGATCGAATTCCAGCAGGCGGTGAATGGTCTTGGCCGTCCGCTCGGTCGTTTCCGCCAACCGCTTGGCGGCGCGGCCGGTCGGTGCCGCCAGCACGCACTTCATCTTCTTGGCGGAGAAAATCTCCAGGATGCTGCGAACCAGGGTTGTCTTGCCGACACCCGGTCCGCCGGTAATCACCACCAGCTTGTGCCGGCAAGCCTGGCGTATCGCCTCCTGCTGTCCGGCTGCCAGTTGGATCTCAAGCCGCTGCTCGACCCAGTCCAGCGCCTTCTTCAGATCGATTGCGGGGAGCGGGTGAGGCGCGCCGGAGGTGATCCGGTGCACGGACTGGGCGAGCCCCACTTCGGCGCGATGCAAGGGGGTCAGAAACAGCCACGGGACGCCGTCAATCAGTTCGCGAATTACGTCGCCGTCGCCGACGACGCTGACCACCGCGTCTTCGACAATCGATTGGTCGATGTCGACCAGTTCGGTCGTATGCCGGACGACCTCTGTTTCCGGGTAGCCACAGTGGCCCTGGCCGGCCAGTTCCTGAAGGCTGTAGCGGACGGCCGCGCGTGCCCGCGCGGGGCTGTTCTTGTCGATCCCCAACGTGGCGGCCAGCTCGTCGGCCGTCTTGAACCCGATCCCCCGGATGTCACTGGCCAGCTGGTACGGGTTGGCCTTGATCTTGGCAATCGATTCCTGCCCATACGTTCGGTAGATGCGGACGGCGCGTCCGGCGGTGATGGCATGCTCGGACAGGAAGAGCATGATCTTGCGGACTTCCTTTTGCTCTCGCCAGCTCGTACGAATCCGCTCGACGCGGGCCGGTCCGATTCCGCGAATATGGAGCAGGAAGTCGGGCGAGTGCTCGAAGACCTCCAAGGTTTTCTCGCCATGCACGCCGACGATTTTCTCGGCAAGTTTGGGGCCGATCCCGCGGATCGAGCCTGCGGCCAGGTAGCGCACGATCCCTTCGGCCGAGGCGGGGTGCGTGGTGGTCAGTTCCGCTGCCTTGAACTGACGGCCGTGTTGTCGGTCGATGATCCAGTGGCCGGTTGCCGTGCAGTATTCGCCCGCCGTGACCGACGTCGCATTCCCGACAACCGTTACCAGGTCGGCGTGCCCCCGGACCTTGACCCGGAGAACGGCGAAGCCATTCTCCACGTTGTGGAACGTGACCCGTTCAATGGAACCGCTCAGCGTTTCACTGGTCATGGCCTTGCCGCCCGTCGGTCACCTGGAGGCCGCTCGCCGGCCACTGTCGACACGCGAGGGACGTCGCCCGGACCACGCCTTCACCACGGCTTCGCTGAACGGACAAAGGTCGACCGGGAGGGACGTCGCTCGTTCACACATGCTGATCCACCAGCACCGGGTTGCCGTCGGGGTCGAGCACCGCGAAGGACGCGGGGCCGGTCGTCGATTCATCCGCCTCCGTCGTCAGTTCGACACCTTCCGCCTTGAGGCGGCGCTGCAGTTCACGGATGTCGGTAAAGCCATCCACGGTCTCAGCCTGCTGGTTCCAGCCGGGATTGAACGTCAAGATGTTCTTCTCGAACATCCCCTGGAAGAGGCCGATGTTGTGGTCGCCGTTCCGCATGATCAGCCAATTCTGCGAGGCGTCGCCACCGACGACTTCAAATCCGAATTTGGCGTAAAAGGCGCGTGATGCTTCCAGATCCTTGACGGCCAGGCTGATTGAAAATGCGCCTAATTCCATCGTGGTATTCTCCTGTGTGGGTTCGATCCTCGGACCAGCATATCGGCTCCCCGCACCGTGATCCACACCTGCTCGGGGCCGTGTGCCGGAGAAGCGCCAGGCGGGCTCGGGGGCACCGCGATAGCCGGCGTCGGGATGTGGGGACATGCCGCTGCAGGACCAACGGGCCTTTCGGCGTCGGAAAGATGGCCGACCGCTGGGGGTTATTCTCGAGGTGTCGGTTGCGGAGGTTCGATTCCCGCCGCCCGCATCACTTCTTCGATTGCCGCGGTGGTCGCCGCCGAGGGACGGAAGTTGCCCGGCCGGTGCCCTTGCGCAATCTGCAGCGGCGTCCAGCGATACTTGTTCGGGCGGTTCCACACCGAAATGTCCGCCCCCTGGTCCGCCAGGAAACGGACCAGCTTCGGATAGCTTTTGTACGCCGCGCCGTGCATGGCCGAATTGCCGTTGTCATCAACGGCATTCACGTCACATCCCAGATCTAGGAGCATGCCGACGGTGGCGACAACCTCGTCCTCCGTCCCCGCCGCTTCATCGCCGTTACCCAATATTCCGACGCCTGCTGCCGCCAACAGGGGCGTGCAGTTTTCCGCGTTGGGTCGTCGTGGATCCGCACCCAGATCGAGCAGCAACCGCATCAATGGTAGGTCGGCGGCTTCTGCGGCGAGCAGAAACGGTGTGGCCTCGGTCCGGTTCAAGCGACCGCCGCCGACCCGGTGTTTTCCATGACGGACGTTGACGTCGACACCGTACTCGACAAACTTCCGCACAAAATCCAGGCTACTCAGGTTGCCCGACCCGATCGGGGGCGGGTCGCCGTCGCCCCGCAGTGGTTTGCGCACCCAGGTGATCGCGTGAAGTACCGAGAATCCGCAGCGCTGATCGCGAGGATTGGCCCCAGCTTCAACCAAGGCCACCGCCGTTTCCAGGTGCCCGTTTTCCACGGCCAGCATCAGCGGGCTGGTACCGCGGCGCGGCCCCTGGCCGGAACGCTTTTCGATCTGCATGACGTCATTGACGTCGATCCCCGCAGCCAGCAGGCGAAGTGCCACGCCGGTATGGCCCGCTCGAACCGCGAAGAACAACGGTGTGAAGCCGGACTTGAGCGGTGTCCGGAAGTCCGCCCCGGCGTCGATCAAGACGTCGACGACCTCCGTATGGCCCTCCGCCGCTGCCCACATGATGGCGGTTTGCCCGCGCCGTTCTTTGGCGTCAACGTCTGCGCCGTGAGCCAGCAATGCGCGGACCGGTTCGGCCTTGCCCGTCCGTGCTGCCGTCATCAAGGCCGTCTCGCCACCGCGGAGGGCAATCTTCGGATCGGCGCCCGAATCGAGCAGCAAGCGAACGATGGGGCCGCTGCCGTTCTGGCAGGCAATCGTGAGTGCAGAGACCCCGTAGCGCGTGACGGCGTCGACATCTGACCCGGCAGTTACCAGCCGCGTTGCCAGCCCGTGGTCGTCGTGCCAAACGGCCCAGTGAAGAGCCGTCATCCCATCAGCCTGGCGCGCGTTAACGTCCGCCTTGTCGGCCAGCAATGCGCGAATGGCCGGCCGGTCTTGCACCTCGACGGCGTCGGCCAACGGCGACGCAGCGCGTGACGTGGTGATCGTCACGACCGAGAGGAAAAGAGCCAGTCCGAGGAAACTCAATGGGCGGTGCATCAGTTGTTCCAGAAGGTGGGCATTGGGCTTCCTGCCATTCCATGGGTCATGCTGTCCATCACGTATTCAGGTCCGGCACTCCGCAGAATGCTTTCATTCGTCACGTTGCTACCGAACAGACATCGTGACCGACGCGGCCGTTGCGTGCACGTGCTACGCACGACGGGTGCGAACAAACCCCACGCCGGCAGGCTCGATCTTCCACACAGCGGCCCTGACACGTTAGCAGTCAGGCGCAGATGGCGGTCACCATCCGGCGATGACCTCGCGCCGTTCCCGCTTCCAGGATACCAGACGCGTGGCGAGCCGCGGCATCGGGGCAGATTCATCGAGACGGCGCGTTGTTGTCACTTTGACGACATCCTGGGCGGGTCGCCTGGTTTGCTGGAACGGGTGGCGGGCAGGCTGCGGTGTGGATGGTCGCGTAATTCGGCCGTGGAAAGACCAGATTGGGGCGATGTTTGCGGCCAAACGGCCGAGCATACCAATTTCGGCATTCGGTTTGCGGCTTACCTGGTTGGTCCGAAAATTCGGTGGTGCGGACGTGCCACGAAGTTGTTGTTAGCGCGTCCCAGGAACGGAAGAACGATTGCCGCCGGAGACCCGCAGCGGACCGTTGTGTTTGCCTTCCTTGGGGCCCCGGTAATTCCGGCTGCCGCAGCCGGCAGGCAACGCACCTTGTGACCCAGCAATCTTACTTGGAAACGGGTGTCCCATGTTTCGCACCAGCTCCCTCCTGGTTATCACGACCCTGTCACTCGCCGGCCTCCACGCGGGCGTCCATCGTGCCGTTGCCCAGCCGGGCGAACCAATTGCCCCGCCGCCCGACACAGATGTCGTCCGCGAAGTGACGGCGGACGACGAAGGCGTCGAGATGTTGACGCGCGGGGCGGTTCATGAGGCGTTTGCGGATCAAGCCAGCGAGGATCCTGTCGCCGGTCTGGAGACCCCCGTTGCACCCCCGGAACCGATTGACGAGTTGCCGCCGGAGGTCAAACCGGAGGGCGATGACATCATCTGGATTCCCGGGTACTGGTACTGGGACGTCGAACGGGAAGACTATATCTGGATCAGCGGCGTCTGGCGAAAGCAACCGCCGGGACGGACCTGGGTGCCGGGTTACTGGGCGGAAGTTGACGGCAAATACCGCCGTGTCTCGGGGATGTGGAGCGGCAGCGACGTCGCAGAGTTGGAGTATCTACCTGATCCTCCCGCCAGTCTTGAAGGTGGGCCGGTCAGTCCGGCACCCGCCGACGACTACTTCTGGGTTCCGGGCTGCTGGGTCTACCGCTACGAGACGTACCGTTGGCGGCCGGGGTACTGGGACCGTTTTCGTGATGACCGGGTTTGGATCCCGACCCGATACATCTGGTCTCCCCGCGGCTGCCTTTACCAGGCGGGCTACTGGGACTACCCACTGGCGGTTCGTGGCCAACTCTACAGTCCCGTCTATTTTCATCGATCGATCTATGCGACGGCCCATTGTCGGTTTCGGCCCAGCGTCACGATCAGCACCAACAGCATCTTTCTGCACCTGTTCGTCCGCAGCGGCCACAGCCACTACTACTTTGGCGACTACTACGGCAACCGCCACCGAACCCACTACCATCCCTGGTACGAATACCAACGAATTGGTCGTCGCTATGATCCCCTGATCACGCACGCCCGGGGCCGGTCGCATCGCGCGGGAGTGGACTATGTCGGACGCATGCGCGATTGGCATCGCTACTTCACCACGCACGCCGACCACCGGCCGCCTACAACGATCAAGGCGCAGCGAACGTTTGTTGCCGCGCATCGGGACTTGTCGCATCTCAAACACGTCACCTTGGGAAGGAGCCACCAGGAGGCGTTGCGCGATGACCGGGGGCGGAGCGGCTTGCGGCGGATTCCGACCGCCCAACATGCCGACCTGCATCGACGTGCCAATGAAGTGCGTTCCCTGGCCGAACTCAGACGACGGCGTGAGTCGGCGCGTGGCCCCGAACGGTCTTCCGTTTTGGCTTCGCAACCTGCGTCGCCCGGTCGTGAGAGCCATCCGGTTCGAGGCGGCGGAGAGCGCCCGCACCGCGGCGGTGGCTCGCGTCCTGAACGAGGGCCAGGCACGGCGTCTCAGGCGACGGCCAAACCGCAAACTCCGACACTCGGCAATGGCCGGCAACCAGGGCGGGGGCGACCCGGCGGTCGCACGGAACCCGCGACGAGCCAACCTGGGGCGGTAGCCAGCGCAAGCTCCGCTCGAGAAGCGGCCCTCCAAGCGGCCAGAGAACGCTTCGAGCGGCTGCGACAGGAGCGTCAGGCCGAACCGTCACGGTCGACCCGGCCTGGGCAGACACGCCCCGATCCAACGCGGTCCGAACCAACCCGGCCCAGTGTTGCCCGGCCCGGTGTCACCAGGCCCAGTGTCACCAGGCCCGGGACGACCCCCACCGAGCCGGCCGCACCAAGTTCGCCCCGCGAGCCACGGCAGCCGCGTCCCACCACCACCCCGACGCGAGCCGGTTCAGCGACTGCCGGGCCGACTGCCCGGCCGACCACACGCGAGTCGATCGGTGCGGGGCAATCCCGACGCGTTGAGGCGACGCGGCCACCTGCTCCGGCGGGGCGCCCGCAGACGACACCGCGCGATCGCTTGAGTTCCTCGTCCGCCGCGTCGGCCATCGAGCGATTTCGTCAGCAGTTTCGATCGCGTACCGGAGCAAGTGGCGCGACGTCCCCACTGCGCGCTGACCCGGCGCAGCCGCGGGATCCGAGACCGGATCCACCCAAACGTCCTGAGATTGCTGTGACACCCCCGGTCGTCTTGTCGCCGAACACTCGGCCGGCAACCTCGCCGCGGACGCCGCGGACGCCGCGGACGCCGCAGACGACACCGACATCACCATTCCGGAATCGGGTGCAGCCGACGAGGCCAACTCCGGCAGGGACATCACCGTCCTCCTCGGCGGCACCGCGTGCACGCGCATCGACCGGCCGTTCGATCTTTTCGCCATCGCGGCCGGCGACCGCACCTACGAAGCCGGCGTCGCGGCCGACGGTCTCCCGACCGCAGCCGACCCCACGCCCCCAACCGCAGCGGAGCATGGGAAGCTCGCGTCCTCAACCGCAGCGCAGCGCGGGCAGCCGAGCTGCCTTGGGTTCCAGGCAGCGTGCGTCGTTGGGCGCCGCGAGAAGCGGCGGTCGGCGGGGCCGGCCGGATCGCGAGTAGCCGCGCGTCGGGCGGCCAGCCTCCGCGGTCCTTCGTCGCGCAGAACATCGCAGCGCATGCAGAGCGCCGGTCTGCGGGAATCATGTTCGTCCCGTTCCGTTGGCCATGCGGTGAACGGCATCCGGCGGGCCTTCACGTCGTCAAACATCCCCCACCAGCCGGAACACGTGCCATGCTGGCCGCGCAGGGGGCTCGGTCCGCATTTCAATTGACCACTCCCTTGGTCTATAATCGGCCCGACACACGACCCAGGGAGTTGACGAAATGGTCTGTCGAGAATCGCACCAGGCGCACCGGCTAGGGCGGCGCGAGGCGCTACAGATTGGCGTCGGAATGTTCGGGTTGAATTTGCCGGCCATGTTGCGGGCTGCGCAGCAAGCGCGGCCGGGACGTGATATCTCGTGTATCTTCCTGTTCCTGGCAGGTGGGCCGAGCCAGTTCGAAACATTCGATCCCAAGCCGGATGCACCGGTGGAGGTTCGCGGATTGTGGAAGCCGATTCAGACGAACGTGCCGGGAACCCACATCTGCGAGAAGCTGCCATTGATGGCCCAGCGGATGGACAAAGTGGCCGTCATCCGCTCGTGGCAGGGACGTAGCGGTTCGCATGCCGCCGGATCGCAACATGTCACCAGCGGTTTCTTTCCGCCCGCCGGAGGTCAGTACTTTCCCAACTTCGGCTGCCTGGTCTCCGCACTTCGCGGCGCACGCATCCCCGGCGTTCCGCCCCATTTTGGACTGCCGGTTGCGGCCCGCTACACCAACCCGCCCGGTTTTCTGGGGGCCGCGCACAAGGCGTTCGACATTGCGGGTGATCCGGCGGACCCGCAGATTAAGGTAGGGGACCTGAACCTGACACCGGCGCGGTTCGAAGACCGCCAGACGATGCTGACCCAGTTGGAGAACCTCAGCCAGTTGTCCAATGTCGAAGATGCCGGGCTGACGGCCAAGGACAAGTTTGCCGGCGAGGCGATCTCCATGTTGACCAGCGGCGCCATGCGCCGGGCCATGGACCTTGATGCCGAACCGACCGCTTTGCGGGAGCGTTACGGCGCCAACATTTACGGTCAGCGGGTCCTGCTGGCACGCAGGCTGGTCGAGGCCGGCGCTCGATTTGTGACGATCAATCAGGCCGTGCAAGGTGGGCTCTTCGGCAATGGCAAGACGAATGGCACCTGGGACAATCATGGCTGGTTGTTCGATTCGATGATGTCCTTCGGTCCGCGGCCCGCGGCCGTACCGAGCGGGAGTAAATGGCATTCGTACAATGGCCCCGGCAACCTGCCCCAGTTGGACATGTCGCTGTCGACATTGCTGGACGACCTGGAAGAGCGGGGCCTGTTGGAGACCACGTTGGTCGTCGCCATGGGTGAATTCGGCCGCACACCAAAGATCAACAAGACGGCTGGCCGCGATCACTATCCGAGCGCCGGTAATCTGGTGTTGGCGGGAGCCGGTGTCCGGGGCGGCGCGGTGATCGGCGCAACCGACCGCAAGGGCGCGGCGCCGAAGACGCGGCCCTGCCGACCCGAAGATGTTGCCGCCACGATCTATCATGCCCTGGGGCTCGACCACCACCGGACCTACTTTCCTCGTCTGCCCCGACCAACGCCGATCGCCGACGGACGCGTGATCGAAGGCGTGTTCGGCTAGCGACGTAGCGGCCTCGGACCCGTCGCGAGTGAACGCTCGCGCGATGGTCGTTCGTGCCCGACGGTCGCTCGCCCGGAATGGGAGACCTTCGGTCAGCCGTTTCGGCGGGGTCAGAGACCCGCGCCGAGCGCTTGACCGGGGACCCGCGCCGAAAACTTGATCAGAGACCCGGGCCGACCAAGCGAACGGCGACTCGCGCCAAGATGATGAGCGGGGACGGACGTCGTTCGAGAGATCCCGGTGTGTGCCAACATTCGGCGGCTACCGCGTCCAGGCAAGCCAACGCCGGAGCAGCGACTGAACCAGCGGTGTGAGGCGGGTGCGATTGTATTGGTCGCCCAGACGGCGGATCGCTTCGGCCTGGGTGGGGTAGGGGTGGATTGAACTGCCGATTTGCTTCAATCCCAGCCCGTGGGTCATTGCCAGCGTGAGTTCTGAGATCAAGTCGCCGGCGTGGCGAGCGACAATCGTGGCCCCGACGATCTTGTCGGAGCCCCGCTTGACGTGCACCTTGACGAAGCCCGCTTCTTCGCCATCCAGGATGGCGCGATCAACATCGGCCAGCGGTTGCACGAAGGTGTCGAACGGCGCCTCGGATGACGATTCGGTGGCATGCCCGTAGAGGCCGACATGGGCGACTTCCGGAGACGTGTAGGTGCACCAGGGGATGACCAGCGAGGACGACTTCGCGCGCCCCAGGAAAAGCGCATTCTGGATGACGATGCGGGCCATGAAATCGGCCGCGTGCGTAAATTGATAGCGCGAGCAGACGTCTCCCGCGGCGTAGATTCGCGGATTGGTTGTCTGCATTCGCTCGTTGACTTGAATACCCCGCGGGTGCACGCCGACCCCGACCGCCTCCAGGTTCATGTCTTCCACGTTCGGTGTCCGACCGGCGGCGACAAGCAGCTTATCGACCGGCTGATCGTAGGCGCGACCGTGCGACTCGACCGTCAGACGGATCCCTTCGTCATGCCGAATCTTGAGGTCGCGGCCGCAGCAGAGCACCTGGACGCCGTCATGCGCCATGGCGGCCTGGACCACTTCCGAGGCAGCCGGGTCTTCACGCGGCAGCACACCGTGTTCGCTTTCCACCAGGTAGACTTCGGAACCCAATTGGGCGAACGCCTGAGCCATCTCGCATCCGATCGGGCCGGCACCGATGACCCCCAGCCGTCGCGGGCGTTCGGTGAGCGAGAACAGCGACTCGTTGGTCAAGTAGTCCACTGACTCCAGGCCGGGGATCGGCGGCGCGGCGGCCCGGGCGCCCGTGGCAATGACGGCTCGTTTGAACGGGAGCCGCGTGCCGTCCACGGTGACGGACTCCGAGTCGGCAAAACGTGCCTGGCCGAAATAGACATCGACCCCCATGTCCCGGAATCGCGTGGCCGAGTCGTGTGGGCTAATCCGTGCACGAAGGCGACGCATGCGCTCCATGACCGCCGGAAAATCGACGTCAACGCGAGCGGGTTGACCAAGGCCGAAGGATTGCGCCCCGGCGATTCCGGCCGCGGCTCGAGCGGCGCTGATGATCGCCTTGGACGGGACACAGCCAACGTTCAGGCAGTCACCGCCCATCAGGCTCCGCTCGACCAAGGCGACCTTCGCGCCCATGCCGGCCGCTCCAGCAGCCGTCACCAACCCCGCCGTGCCGGCACCAATGACGACCAGGTTGTAACGGCCGTCGGGTGTCGGATTGGTCCAATCGGGCGGTCGAACGTTCGATTCAAGCGCTGCGTTGTATGCATCTTGAGGTTGCATTGCAGTCCGTGCGGACATCGGTCGAGTGCCTTTCGAGGGACCCACGACAGACGATGGATTCAGTGTTCCACAGCCTGGTGTAGGTAGCTACGTGCAGGTGGTTGTCAAAACTCCGTTTCCGGATGTGCGGCGTGTTCGCCAAGCGATCGGTGGCAGTCAGGGGATTTCAAACGCTGCCTCGCGTCGGGGGGGGAGACCTTCGGTCGGCGGTTTCGGCGGGGTCGGAGACCCGCGCCGAGCACGAGCACGGGGGCGGCGACCCGCGCCGAGCACGAGCACGGGGGCGGCGACCCGCGCCGAGCAGGTGGTCGGAGACCCGCGCCGAGCACGAGCACGGGGGCGGCGACCCGCGCCGAGCACGGGGTCGGCGACCCGTGCCGAGCAGGTGGTCGGAGACCCGCGCCGAACTGGTGGTCGGCGACCCGCGCCGAGCAACGCGTTGGAGATCCGCGGCGGGCTGCGATCTGCGGCGAACCGTTGTGGTCGTCATTCTACGGAACGAAGGGTGGCCATGGAGTACGCATCTCTGTGGTTTCCTGGGGGGACAGGTCGTGCCACGAGCGGACGTCGGGGTAGCTGGCGCGACCCGGCGCATCGGTCAGTTGTTGTCGCTTTTGGGCATGTTCGACCGCTCCGAGCAGCCGCCGGTTGCCATACTCGTCCCAGCCGAATCCGGTTCTGACTTCCACGGCGAGCGGAAGCAGGCTGGGATCGCGCCTGGCAGGCGGATGCAGTCCAAACTCGAGGAAGGCGTCTTGCCCCGCGATCCGCACCCCGCTGGCGTGCAGTGATTGACCGTCGGACGCCAGCCGGATGGCCTCGGGAGCGTAGGGCTCGAGGCGATCCAGGTCGTAGGTCGGCAGGCGCGCGACCAGTAGATGGTTGTGGATGGAATAGATGGACCCGCCGAGTTGGTACAACTGCCCATTGGGCGTGAAGCCGGCCCCGGTGCGGGCGCTTCCCAACAATTCCGGTCCGAGCGGCTGTGCTGTTTGCGCGTCGATCAAGCGGCCGATCTGCTGTCCCGAACCGTTTTCGCCACCCAGGAGCAGCAGGCGGTCGTCGGGGCTGAACACGGCTCGCGGCACGATCCCCATCGGCATCTCGAATGTGCCGAGGTTCTCGAGCTGTCGGTTCCAGAGCCGAATTCCCTGCTTCTCGATCGTCACCAATCGCGTTCCGTCATGCGAGATACGGATACGCTCGACCGGCGTCTCGTGTGGCAGCGCCGGGCCCTGTTGCGAGCCGGTTCGCAGATTCCACAGGCGGGCCGTGTTGTCCTGGTATCCGATCACCACAGCCTCGCCGCCGGGCGTGAACTCGAAGCACGAAACTTCGGCCGTGTGGCGCAGCGGCGAACAGCGTGACTGCCCGGAGTCCGCATCCAAGACCGTCACGTCGTTGCCCGCCCCGATGGCCAGGGTTCGGCCGTCCGGGCTGAAGCCGACTGCCTTGACGACGAAGTTCTGATCGTCGCTGCCACGGTACTTCCCGAGCTGCCGCAAGAATTTTCCGGAGATGCCTTCCCAGAGCCGGACGGTTCCATCACCATCGGCCGTCAGGACGCGTCCGTCGGCTGCGACGGCAGTACGGGCGAAGGAGTCAGTCGTCTTGATCGGGACCCCCAGCGGCGGCTTGCCATCCGGCTGCCAGACCTGCAGGGAGCCGTAGGCTTCCAGCAAGACGTGGGACGAGTCGCGTCCGAACGTCACCGACGTGCTGATCTCTTCCTGCTTGACCGGACTCCCTGTCATGGCGAGCGGCTGAATGTGCCAGACGCGGGCCACACGTCCGGTGGCGATCGCCAGCGTCCGACCCTCAGGTCCCATGGAGACCTTGGTCACTTCGAGTTCGTGGCGGAAAGGCTCGCCGATCTTTTCCCCGTCGGTGACATCCCACAGCTGGGCCGTTCCGTCAAGACTGCCGGTGAGGAGAATTCGGCTCCGCGGGTGGAAGGCGAGTGCGTTGACGGTGCGCTGGTGCGGAAGCTGTTCTTCGCCCCAAGGTGTGTAGATGCGCGCATACTCGGACCCGGAACTTGCCGCGATCGACGCGCCGTCCGGACTGATGGCCGCCCGGCCGCCTGCATCAAGCGGGCCGCTCACCGGCTGGCGACTTTGCATGTCCCACAGGCGAAGCGCCGCGGTGGGGTCGAGCAGGTACGTGTCGCCACCGGGCATGACCAGCAAGCTGCCTACAAGGGGGTCGCCGACCGGCTCGCCGGTCGCGGTGTCGAGCGTCAGGACGCCCCGTTCCCCGGTGGAAACGAAGCGTGTGCTGTCCGGCGTAAAATGAAGTCGGGTCATTGTCTGAGAATCCGACTCCCACATCGCCCGGTTTTCAACCGAATTTCCCACCACGCTGCCGGTCGCGGTCGACCAGAGCCGTATCGACTGAGACGTCGCGGAGCCGATGAACCGGCCGTCAGGACTGAAGACGATCCTATCGACCCACGATTCGTGGTCCAAGGTCCGCAGCAACTCGCCCGTGGCAACTTTCCAGATTCGCACCTTGGTGTCACGGCTGGCCGTCGCCAGCAACTCGTCCTGAGGGCCAAATACGACGTCCGTGATCAGCCCATCGTGTTGCAGCGGCCGGCCCACCGCGGCGCCGGTTTCCGCATCCCACACGTGGACCACATCGGTGCGGAGGTTGGCTTCCGAATCACCCACCGTGACGAACCGCTGGCCATTGCGGCTGAAGCGCCCTTCGTGGAGCTTCGCACTGTGCGGTAGCGGTTCGCCAATCATGCGGTGCGTTGCCGGATCCCAGAGTTGGGCGGGACTGTCCAGCAGTTCGATCAGCACACGATCCGCCGACGGACTGAAAGAGGCTCGCTTGAGCCAGGTAAAGCCGGGCAGAAAAGACGTACTTGTCCGGACCACCTCGATCTCGGCGAATTCCGGAGCTCCGGTTTGCGGCTTCCAGAAACGTACGACGTTATCGAGCCCCAGTGTCATCAGGTGTCGGCCGTCCCGGCTGAGCTGCATCGATTGGACCGCGCTGGGGTGGTCGATCCTGGCACCGACCGCAGTTCCGTTCTTCGCGTCCCACGCCCGGATGATCGATCCATCCCGTTCGTAGGCCAGCAACTCGCTGCCGTCAGCGCTGAAGATCGGGGCAATGGCCGAGGGAATTTCGCCGACCAACTTGCCGGACGAAGCATCCCAGATCTCAAACGCCTCGAACGGCGTGGCGATCAGAAAGCGGGTCGCATCGGGAGAGGGGAAGTCGAAACCGGGGAGCCGCAGCGCCGGTTCCTCGGTCTCCTGCGTGAGGGCGCTCCAGCGGGCGGCGGTCGGATACTTTCCTCGACCAAGGACCGCCCCTTTCTGGGGCGCGAAGGCCAAGGCCTGCATGTCCAGCGGGGAGGCTGCAGCCTCCTGCGTGTCGGTGGCAAACGTGCGCACCTGGTCGTTGGTCGCCGTCCAAAACCGCTGTCCATCGGCGGCGAATGCCACCAGCCGGACCGGCCCGTCGTGTTCGATCGGTTCGCCGATGGCCGTTCGATTGGAAAAATCCCAGAGCTGCGCGTGGCCGGGCGACGTGCTCGTTCCGGTGACCAGCAGTTGTCCGTCCGGGTGGAAGGCCAGCGACGTCACCGGCCCCTGATGCGGCAGGGGCGCCGCGGCCGGCCGGCCGGTGGCGATGTTCCACACGTGGAGTTGGTTGGTGCCGTCACCAATCAACAGCAGCTTGCCGTCAGGGGCGAATTCAAGGCAACGGATTTCGCTGTCGTGAATTAAGGTATTCACGATCCGGCGGCTGCGGTGGCCGACGAAGGTGGCGGCAGCGAGTGCCTGGGGGTCGTCCTGCGCCGGGACCGTCGCCGCTTTGGCGTACCAGCGCAGTTCGTCCGCCCAGCGGCCATCACGGGCGTTGATCTTTGCCAATTGGAGGTACGAACTGGCTTCGTTCGAACTGGATCGCCGAGCGTTACGCGTGGATTCGATGGCATTCAGTCTGGCCAAGTACCCTAACACCAGGGTTGCCACAAAGAGGCACGATACCACGGCGGCGATGCCCCCAAAGACGCGGGTTCGCCATTGATCCTGGCGCATCAAGTCGAAGGTGTCACGCAGCTCGGCGGCCACGTGGGGCGCCGGACCGGCGACCTGGTGCGATTCCACCTCGTATGCCAACGTCTCCTTGATGAGAAGATGGGCCGAACTGAGTAAGGGAACGAATTCCGGAGGTAGCTCGGGTCGGCTGTCGCCGTGATCGGCTGCCGAGAAACAGATGGGAATGATCTGCCGTCCCAGACCGGAGTAGATTCGCAATTCGCGCAGCACCGGCTTCGACTTCCCGGACTCCGGTGTCGCCACCAGAACCAGGCGGCTCGTCCGCCGCAGCGTCCAGTTGCCGATCCTCTGCCAGTCGTCTCCTTTGCGGTAGTCGTCCGAGTCGAGGAAACAATCGAAGCCCTGTTTCTCCAGGGCGCGGGTGAGCGCCAGTGCGTAATCCCGACCGTCCTTCCAGGTGTACGAAATAAAGAAATCGTATCCAAACACAAGGTCAATCACCCGCTCCAGCCACGGCCGCCGTGGCGCCTCGGATTCGACGGTCGGGGGGCGTTCGTCTGGCATTCGTGGTGACGCTCGTGAAGTGGTTCGATGGAGACGGCGGCTGAGCGGATCGGTACCTCCGCCCCGGTGTTGCCCCGATCATCGTTTTTGCCCCGATACCCGCGTTGCCCTGATGGCCGCGCTGTCCGGATCACCGGGTCTTCCGGAGACACGACCAACACGATTCGCTGTGGTGACCAGCGATGGGACACCCGGCAACAGGCAAGCGGGATCGCCGGGTGGGATGACCTCCCGTGATGGTAGCAGACAGCGACCCGCTGCACGCACGCCGTTGCGGTGACCTCGAGAAAAATCGGCCGCAGCGCGACCGTGGTGGTTCCCGAGACGGGCGTGTCGAGGTTGCGGGCCGAGTCCTTGCCGGAGACGGTTGCCAGTCGACATTCTCGTTGGTCCACCCTTGGGGAAGCGTGAGAAGTTGTTTATGAATGAGGGGCAGGAATGATCATGAGCGAAATCAACTTCACCGAACTGCTGGCGGCGCTGGACTCCGGCGCGCTGATCAATTCGGCCGACGGCGGCAGCTCCGCATTGGGCTGGCTGGCGACGGCGCCCGCTGTCGAAGTGACGGAATTGCTGGAAGCGCTGGCGCGGCGCGAGTTCATCCGTGATGACAGCCCACGTGATGCCGGACTGGCGGTGATATTCCGCCAGTTGGCGGCCAGGTTGCGGTCCCAATCGCCGCGGGGAGACCGCGAGCACCTGGAGGACGTGCAATTGGCCGCCCTGAAGTCGATTTACGCACGGCTTCCGGAAGCCTACCAGTCGCGCGCTTACCTATTGCAGGTGCTCGCGATCGCGCGTGATTCGAACGCGCTGGCGGCGCTGGCCGAGTTATTCGTCGCGGCGCCGCTGCGAGGTTCCGAAGAGACTGCGATCGCACTCAGCCCGCTGATGCAGTATCGGGACTATGACCCGGGGGCCCTGTTTCCTCGCCTGCTGGACGCGATTTCGCAACCGGCAACTGCCGCGGCTGTGTTGGATCTGGCAAATTTTGTGACCCGCGAGCAGATCGTCGATACGCATCCGGCGGCAGAGCGAACGACAACGTTGATCGGTTTGCTAGGCAAATTGGCGGAACAGTTGGGAGTGATCGAAGAGAAACGCGATCAACCGAAGGCGGCGACTGCGGACCTGGCGAGGCAGGTTGAGGATGGCGTGGCCCTGGCCGTAGCCCTCTGCGACGCACTGGCCCAGATCGGCGATCCGGCCGCCATCGGAAAGCTGTACCAGGTCTCGGAGCTTGCCCACCGCCGACTGCGGACGGAAGCCGCCGCCGCCCTGGCGACGTTGGGGGAAGAGGCCGGAGAGAAGACGCTACTGGAGTTGGTGACGGAACCGGTCACACGGTTGCGTGTGCTGGCGTATGCCGAAGAGCTCGGGCTGCTGGATCGGATCGATCCGGAGCAGATGAGTGCCGCGGCCCGCGCCGAGTCCGAACTGGCCTTGTGGCTGGCTCAACCCAGCCAGTTGGGGTTTCCTCCCACCAGCTTGGAATTGCTGGACGAACGAAGTCAGTACTGGCCCGGTTACGACGAGCCGGTTGACTGTTTCCTGTTTCGATTTCGTTACCAATTCGGCGACGCCGAGTACGCGAATATCGCCATCGTCGGCCCGATCACGCATGCCTTCCTGGCCGATTTCGAGGAGATCCCGCATTCGGACATCTATGCGGCGTTCGCCGGCTGGCAGGCAGAACATGAAGAGATTTACGAAGTGGACCTGGCGGACTGGGACGAGGGCTTGGTTTACGAGGCGGAGCGGCTCGAGCCGATCCTCCATGACGCCGGCTACGAAGCAGTGCAGATGATTCGGCTGGGCTTCTTCCTGGGCGAGAAAGCGCTCGTCGCCCGCGCGACCAAGGACGGCCAGCCTTGCATTGCCGTGGCGGACGTGCACGATGTCTTTTCATACCGCGCCGACACGGGGCAGCGGGCCATCGGTCCCAATGAAGCGTATGCGATCTACAAGGGGCGCAAGCTGTTGCGGACGTTCAATCCCTGAGGAACGAAGCGAAGTCAGCTTCACCAACTTCAGCGGCACAAACCAACCGACCCGGTGCGGGTCGGCTCCGTCGTCGTGGGGGCCCGGTGCCGCGCATCGATTGCATGGGCTGCCTTCAGCGGACCGGCGATTTGCCCAGCATGCGTCGGAGCATCCCGATTTGGCCGGCGTGCATCATTTCGTGGTGGGAACAGAACAGGAGGCCGCCGAGCTGCGTGTTGTAGGCGGCATAGGGGGCGTCGATCGTCTCCTGCAGATCGGCCTCGTTGTAGCCGGCCATCTCATCGACTGCCTGCTGGTAAACTCGATCAAAGACGGCCCGAATTTCAGCAACGGGCGGGTTGTGGGACGGATCCGGGTCAGGCGTGCTGCCCTTGAAGAATTTCTTGCGAAACGCCGAGGACATGAGGTCGGTATCTTCGGCGCGACGGCCCCGAATTCGAAACAAACAGAGCCCATACTGTGCCATGGCCAGATGGCCGATTTGCCAGGCGATGTGGGTGACATTGCCCGCGGGAATTGTGTACCACAGGTCCTCGTCAACATCCGCGATCAGGGATTGCGTATACTCACGCGCGAAGACAATCTGCTTGCGGGCAATCTCGAGCTGCGGCTGGTCCGACATCGGGCGGCGACTCCTGGGCTGGGCGGTGACGGTGGTGATCTCTGGCGGGCAAGCCTCATGCTCGCGGCGGCCGTCCCCGGTTGTGGGTTGGCAGTTGGCTGTCCATGATAGACGAGTCCCCAATTATCAACGAACCGATGAGTAAACCAAGGGTATGAGCGACTCGCTTTTCAAGATCAGCGGCGGCTATCTCTACGATCCGGCGAACGGGATCGATGGTCAGGTTGTCGATCTCTGGATTCAAGACGGGAAGATGGTGGCGCCGCCGACCGACCCCCACGTGCTGCCGACACGGGTCGTCGATGCCAGCGGGATGGTGGTCATGCCCGGCGGAATCGACATGCATTGCCACATTGCCGGCCCCAAGGTCAACATGGCGCGCAAGATGCGCCCGGAAGAGAAACGCAAGGCAGAGCCGGTCCGCCGGACCGCGACGACGCACAGTGGAACCATGGGCAGCGTACCCAGCACATTCGCGACGGGCTACAAGTACATGGGACTGGGCTATACGACCGCCTTTGACGCCGCGGTCCCGCCGCTCTCCGCCCGCCACGCCCACGAGGAATTCGAGGACACGCCGGGAATCGACAAAGGCTTCTATGTGTTGATGGGCAACAATCACTACGTGATGAAGTCTATCCACGATGGCGAGCCGGAGCGGATGAAGGCGTTTGTCGCCTGGCTGGTCGGTGCCGCCAAAGGCTACGCCACCAAGCTCGTCAACCCGGGGGGCGTGGAAGTCTGGAAACACCATGCCTCGGGAAATGCCCATTCGATCGACCAGATGATCGATCATTTTGACGTAACCCCCCGGCAGATCATCCATTCGATGGCGCGAACGGTCGACGAGTTAGGCCTGCCGCATGCCGTCCATATCCACTGCAACAATCTGGGGATGCCGGGCAACTGGGAGACGACGCTGGCCACCATGAAGGCGTTGGAAGGGCAGCGGGGGCACATCACGCATATTCAGTTTCACAGCTATGGTGGTGGCGAAGGGGACGAAGCGACGTTCTGCTCGCGTGTCCAGCCGTTGGCCGAGTACGTCAACACGCACCCGGAGATCACCGTGGATGTCGGACAGGTGATGTTCGGCGAAACGACCAGCATGACCGGTGACGGGCCGCTCGGTTACTACCTGGCCAACATTTACGGCACCAAGTGGTTCAGTGCGGATACGGAGATGGAGGCCGGATGCGGGATCGCGCCCATCAAGTACCGCAACAAGAGCCTCGTGCATGCCTGGCAATGGGCCATCGGTCTGGAGTGGTATCTGCTGGTTACCGATCCTTGGCGAGTGGTCATGAGTACCGACCATCCGAACGGCGGATCGTTCCTGGCGTACCCGCAGATCATCCGTCTCCTGATGGATCGCACCTATCGACAGGATGTGCTCAAGACGGTCAACCCGGTCGTTCGTGAAGGGTCCGTGCTGGCCGATCTGGAGCGCGAGTACACGCTGAGCGAGATTGCGATCATCACGCGGGCGGGGCCGGCCAGAATCCTGGGGCTGCAGCACAAGGGACATCTTGGCCCGGGCGCCGACGCAGACATCACAATCTACGCGCCGCACGAAAACAAGGAGACCATGTTTGAGCTGCCGCGCTACGTTATCAAAGACGGACGCATCGTCGTGGAAGACGGTGAGATTCGCGAGAACATGTTCGGCCGCACGCTTCACGTCGAACCTGCCTATGATCGGGGTGTCGAGGCCGATATCGCCGATTGGTTCGAGCAGTTTTACTCGATTCGCTTTCGCAACTATCCGGTTACGGATGACTATCTGCACGACGCTCAGCGCATCGATTGCACCGTGAACGGATGAGCGTTCGCTGTCACGCCCGGGATCACGCCATCAATCACTGGTCCGTAGGTCATGCTGTGCATGACATCAGACGGTCTGGCCCGGATGATTTCCGAACGAGCAACAATTCAGGGCCGGTCGCAGTTTCGTTGTCGTTTGTGGTGAACTTGCCCATAGCACCACGCAGCTCAGGCGGAGCGCGTTCGCGTCCGGTTTGCCCGGCGATCGACGGAACCGGGGCCAACGCCTACCGGCTGATGAAGCAACCGTGCATACCCCAACGGCTGATGTATGATCCGGGCTAATCGGATTGCTGGCTGGCATGAGCTTCCAGCCGGGTCCGCACGGCGGCCGGCGCTTGAAAGCCGGCATCCGCCAGGGCGGCGAAGTAGTCCTCGGCCCGGTTCAAGTTGCGCAGCGACTGCAAGCCCGGGTCGAATTTCTCGAGTTGTGCGCATGGAACCCGCAGCGTGGGCACCAGGTCGAACAGGGCACGAGGGCGCAATTGGTCGGCTTCGAGTTGCTTCTGGATGGTCGTTGTCAGGGAGGTCGAGTAGACCGCGGCCAGCGGAAAATGAAACTTGCCGTCGACCGGGACCGCGATCTCATGGTTGCCCCGCAGGTCGATCAGGGCCTGCACGAAGTCGGGTCGAAGCAAGGGCGCATCGCAGCTTGTCGCGAAGACCGTGGTGACGAACGGGCGAGCGGCGATCAGGCCCGCCTGCAACCCTTCCAGCGGGCCGCGGGAGGCACGTTGGTCTTCGGCCATGATCACGTCCGGCGGCAACGGCGGCAACGGTTGCCCGGCAGCACGGACCACCACGATCGGCGCAACCAGCTCGGCGAGGATGCGGACCATCCGCTGCAGCATCTGCTCCGGTCCGAACGGGAGGGTGGCTTTGGCGAGCCCCATCCGGGAGCTCTGGCCACCGCACAAAATAACGCCGCCCGTTGACACGCCAGTCCTCCTCGAACGCGATTTCGTGGTCCCCATTGATCATCGCGAGTCCGCCGGCACTCGACGGAAGTCGCGAAGTTTGCCGGCAAGTGTCTCTCCGCCACGCGAGGAATCCCAACGAGACATGTCATCGCTGCGCGGCGATGAGGATGTTCTATCGATTCGGCGGTTCGTAGTTTATACTCGACGGTTTGCCACACGACAGGACCTGACCCGAATGGTACTCTGCCTGCGACTCCAGAAGCCCTCCCCTGTTCCCTTGGAAGTCGAAGGGTTGACGCCGGAGAGTCTGAGCACAAAATCCCTTGCAGAAATCGAGCGGTTGACCATCTTTCAAGGTAACCGCGAGGTCGCGCTGGGCGAGTATTTTCGGGCTTCCGGCGATCCAGGCGACGCGGTCGTTGAATGGCAAGGAGACCTGGCGGGAGTCCACTGGATCGGCGCCAAGATGACGACGGGCGAGGTTCGCGTCGTCGGCAATGCGGGACGTCATCTGGGCAGCGAAATGCGGGGTGGGAGGATCGTCGTGGAAGGCGATGCGGGCGATTGGGTTGGCGGCGAGATGCATGGCGGCCTGATACACGTCCATGGGCGCGCGGGCCACCTGGTGGGAGCTGCCTATCGCGGAAGTGCACGCGGGATGTCCGGCGGCACGATAATGATCAACGGCGATGTGGGGAACGAAATCGGCCACACCATGCGCCGCGGCATGCTGGTGGTCGGCGGCAATACGGGTGACCTGGTCGGTTTCAACATGTTGGCCGGCAGTGTGCTGACCTTCGGAGAGACCGGAATCCGTCATGGTGCTGGCATGCACCGCGGGACGCTCGGTTTTTTCGGTCCGACCGCGCCTCCCCTGTTGCCGACCTTTCGCCACGCCTGCCGGTATCGGCCGGAGATCCTGCGGATCGTGTTTGCCTCGCTGCGATCCCACGGCTTTCCCCTCCCCGACGATGTCGAAGCCCTGGAAGTCGACCTGTACAACGGAGACATGATCGAGGGCGGCCGGGGTGAAATGCTGATACGGGCCGCCTGACGTCCTCGCCACTGCGATGCCAGGCCAAATTCAACGGCTCGGCACCGGACGCATCGCTCGGCGTAGTGTAGATCGCTCGGCGCAGTATTGATCGCTCGGCGCAGTATTGATCGCTCGGCGCAGGTCTCTGACCTCGCCGGAACGCGCGACCGTGGGTCTCCGACCCACGGTCTCCCAGGCTTGCACCCGAGGTTGGTTGGCTCGGCGTTTCTTGCATCCGGCCTTGTTGGTTTCGCGGCGGTTGGGGAGACCTGTTGAGGTCCGATGGGGTGCGGGGTCAGAGACCCGCGCACAGCGCGCGATTGCTCGGCGCAGGTCTCTGACCTCGCCGGAACGCGCGACCGTGGGTCTCCGACCCGCGGTCTCCCAGGCTTGCACCCGAGGTTGGTTGGCTCGGCGTTTCTTGCATCCGGCCTTGTTGGTTTCGCGGCGGTTGGGGAGACCTGTTGAGGTCCGATGGGGTGCGGGGTCAGAAACCCGCGCACAGCGCGCGATTGCTCGGCGCAGGTCTCTGACCTCGCCGGAACGCGCGACCGTGGGTCTCCGACCCACGGTCTCCCAGGCTTGCACCCGAGGTTGGTTGGCTCGGCGTTTCTTGCATCCGGCCTTGTTGGTTTCGCG
>JAUIGN010000076.1 GCA_030430075.1 bacterium | reverse complement strand
CGACTTCACGGCGACCGGCACGACGGCTTCGGTCAGCCATGTCGGCCAACTCACCAGCGACAGCTACGACATCACGGTCTCCGGTGGTGACCTGGCCGCGTTGAACGGCCCGGTCGGTTTGAACCTGGCCGGCGGCCAGGACATCGCGGACCTGGTTGGCAACCCGCTGGTCGGCGACGAGCCTTCCACGGACGAGTCGTATCAGGTCGACCATGCGGCGCCGGTTTCGGAGATTCACTCTCCCCTGGACGGAGAGGTGTTCTACGATGACGGTTGGAGTGGTGTGATTTCCGGCAACGCTTCCGATGCCGGGCCCGCGGGAGTGACCAGCGTCCTAGTCAGCGTGCAAAGACTCGCTGACGGCACATATTGGGACGGCAATGCCTTCAGCGAGCCCACCGAGCTCATGGTTGCGGCAACGGGGACGACGGACTGGACGTTTGCCTTAGCGACCAGTGCACTGTTGGATGGAGAATCTTATGCCGTGCAGGCGTCCTCTGCTGATGCGGCTGGCAATCGGGAGGCAAATGGTCCGGCTGTGACGTTCACGGTTGACATGAAGCCCTGGCAGAACCCGGTCGAGGCGAAGGACGTCAACGCGGACGGGTTCATCAGTCCCAATGACGTGTTGATCATCATCAACGAATTGAATCGAAACGGTCCACGAATACTGCCGCATCCAACATCGGAGTTTTCTCCGGCGCCGTTCTACGACGTGGATGGCGACGCATTCGTCACGCCAACCGACGTCCGCATTGTGTTGAACTACTTGAACGAACGTTCATCCCAACCATCTGAAGGCGAGTCGACTGTGACGAAACCCATCAACGGTGTTGATGGCAATCGCTACGATTCCGGGTTCTCCAACGACCCGATTCGCGGCCAGGGTAACACGAGCGGCCCGGCCAAGTGTCGCCGCGACCCACCCAATGCTCGCATTGGACAACCGGCTGCAGATCGCGACGCCCCACGACCGATCGCACGTCCGGTCTCCGTCCTGTTTGATCGAGAGTTGGTTGATCTGCTCATCACCGAGCAACTGGCGCAACTGCTTGCTCCAGAGGAAGCGACCTGTAATCCATAGGTCTCGACGAGCGTGTTTGCTGTTCGAGGCGGGGCCCCGCAACAATCTGCTCACAGCGATGCTCGTCAGTTTCGTGGTGTGGTGGTTTGTTCTGGCCGAAAAAACTGATGACGCCATCCGGGGTGACGAAACGGTGATTGCGTTGATTCACCCTGACCGGCTCGGGGACAACCACAGTCCTGCCTGCGCCAAGTACCTCTTCCTGCCCGGCGATTAGGGTTGCCGGGTACGACCCGCTGCACCGGCGTCTGGCGAGATCGACATTCCTTGCTTGATCGACGGTCCCTGCCGTTAGCCGGCCACGTCAGCATCAACGCAGGCCGACCTCTCTACGGAAGACTTGCGGTCGGTGGAACTCCCCGGACCGTTCGGTCCAACGCGTGCCCAGGGCCGTATTGTTCGGGGCGTGTCTCTGACTGTATCCATCCTTCGGCGCGTGTCGTTCTGCATCCTTCGGCCTGTGTCATGTGGTCTCGCTCGGTGCGGGGCTCTGACCCCGCCGAAACCGCCGGCCGTAGGTCTCCCCCACGCCATGCTGCCCGATCCACCACACGGTCGGCGGCTGGTGGCGAACGGTGCGAGGTCCGAGACCTGCGCACAGCACCCCTCGACCTCCGCCGGGCGAGTCTGACTTGCGGGCGTTGGCTACTTGTTCGGCGTTGCGACTCCTGCCTGGCTGCGAATTGGGTAGTGAACGTTCACCTTCGCCGTTAATGCGACATTCGCCTTCCGCTCGAACACCATCACGCAGTCGGATCCGCCGAATGCGAAGTGCGAGAACATTTCGCCTTTTTCGAGATGCTTCCCGACTAACCCACGCTGAATCTTCTCGTTGAGGTGAGCAAGCTGCGCCTCGTAGTTCCTCTCTCGCTTTTCTTCCGTCGTGAGCGAGATCGGCTGCTGTCCGTCGTTCTTTGGTGTCACGAACACGACCGACGAAACCTGGGCCATGCCGATCGGCAGAACGGCCACTTTGCCGATTTCCGAGTCGAGTACCAGCAGTCCGCGGCACTGCACGAATTGGTAACCGGTGGGGTCGTTGGCGTCGAGGTATCGGGTCGGGACGACGGCCCGGGCGACGGCGTCATTCGCGTCCTCCCGACGCTGGTCTTTCAAGGCAACATCCAGATACACCTGCCCGGCAATGAACTTGGCCTCCAGCACGTTACCGGCAACCGGCGTATGCAGGCGGTGGTAGTCGAATGTGTTCAGGAAGGTATGGCAGAAGAGGCCGCCCTCGAAGTCATCGGCATGTTCGCTGTCCGCGAGCAGTTCGCGAATCGACCACTCGATATGCTTCACGACAATGGATGCGGGGGCCGGCAGCGGTGCACCGACCGGCGTGCTGATGGCCCACTGGCCGACAAACGTCGATTCGGCGGGGAACACGATAACTCGAGGATCGTTTGGAGAAGCAACCGGCCGCTGCACGTCGATATTCTTGAACTTGCGGGCGAAGAATTGGTTGAATGTTGGATAGGCTTCCGGCGGCTTTTCGTATTCCTGCCAGGAGTACTCCGGAGCGTACTTGAAGCTCTCCAGGTAGCGGTGTGATGCGGGTGTATCCAGGAAGGCGCCCCACTGGACGGCAAAGTCCCGTAGCCATCGTGAGATTGGGGTGAGTTTCCCAGCGGCACTCGGTGCGATCGGGCTCTGCAATGACTTCAGCGACGGTTGGTTGAAGTAGTAATAGAACTGAACAATGCGCAGATACACGGTCCGTTCATGCATCACTTGGCCATCCCAGCGCCAAACCCGGATCTCCGGGATCCAGGTCGCCAACGCATCGACGTAATAATAGAACTGGTCCAGCGTCCTGATCGGTTCCAACTCGGGAATGCCTTGCGAACTGACCGCCTGGATGGCGGCGTTGAAACGATCGCGATAACCTTGGTGCTTGTCGATGATCTGTTCGAGTTCCCGGGTGATCGGCTGACTGGGGGCGTAGGCCGTTCCTGGTGGAGGCAGTTCCTTAAGAAACACCGGTGCTTGCGGCGGTAGTTGGGGCTCCACGGCAGACGCTTCACCAATGCCGCCGTTGATGAGGCAGTGGAAGGCGACACCAAGAACAGCGAGCAGCAGCCAGGTACTGATACGACTTCGAGAGATCATCACGGTGGCCCTTTGCTGAGAAGTGCTGGGAGGTCGGGACCCGCCTCAGGAGCGGGATGCCGCGCACCCAGTGTAACCGATTCTCGGCCGCCGTCCGGCTTGCTCTGCGATCAACTCCACCGTGGGATGACTCGGTTGGTACATGGACGAAAAACAATTCCTTGCAAACCGCTGTGTTGCAATCGCTCGTGGTGAACCTATCCAAGACGCCGCGCGTTTCAGCCGAAACGCAGCGGCATCCAGTTCACTCTGCGATCGGGGGAACAGCGGGCCGACGCCCAACGGCTGCTCGTTGATCAGAGCTGCAGGCTGCAATTCGAGCGTCGCCGGAAGTGAGAAATGGGGGAGACCTTCGGTCGGCGGTTTCGGCGGGGTCAGAGACCCGCGCCGAGCAAGTGAGACCCGCGGCGAGCAAGTGAGACCCGCGCCGAGCAAGTGAGACCCGCGGCGAGCAAGTGAGACCCGCGGCGAGCAAGTGAGACCCGCGGCGAGCAAGTGAGACCTGCGGCGAGAAGTGAGACCTGCGGCGAGAAGTGAGACCAGCGCTGAGCAGATTTGGCCTGCGGCCAACACGTGGTGGCTGGCAACGAATCGGTCTTGCCAGCCAGGCATTCAGAGCGGGTGAGGGGATTCGAACCCCCGACATACAGCTTGGGAAGCTGTCACTCTGCCAACTGAGTTACACCCGCATTATTTCGAAAATTACTTCTAAACAAAGTGCTTGTCCGGACTCCACGCCCGCAGTCACCGAGTGCGTCAACTCGGCGCGAACTTTGAGTGCGAAATCGCGACGGCGATGCCCGGCCGTGTGCGTGTCGTCGTCGAGGCCCGCTGTTCTCAACACATGAGTATACCAATTCCACAGCTTGCACGCGACCAAATCGAGCAAATCGCAAGAAGCTGTGACCTGACTATCCCCTCTCGGTGAGCGGAATCCGGCGAAAGCGTAGGAAAACCCGGCTGAGAGCATTCTGCTGCAGGCCGTGGAGGGACGACAACGCTGTACCTCGACGATCGTGATCCGGATCACTCCGCAGCGGTGGAGATAGGAACGTGGCTGGATGGAGTGGCGCGGAGTTCATCGCGATGATCCTGAGCGGCATCAATGGATGACACCTAAAACTCTCCCACCTCCGTTTCGCTAGACACGCGGGCAGTCCAAATGAGCATGCGTACGGCGATTCCCGCCGTGCGCCGCTTGCTCGCCGTGAAGTTGATAGCATATCCCGACGACTCGATGCAGGGTCAAGCGGTGACACGCCGGGCATTCGTGCGTTTATTGATGGCCGCTGTCTCGCTCATCACGGCGCGGTCAGGCAGAATCCAGCGTGGCATTGGCTGGCCGGGAGCGGGCAGCTTATCGCGACAAAGTCGGCAAAGGTATTCACAATCTGGGCGCGGATGCGATAGAGCGACGAGAGAAAGGAGCACGACATGCATGCGATTGTCTGTTACGAACACGGCCGGCCGGAAGTGATGCAGAGCGTCGAGATCCCTCAGCCCGAACCTGCGACAAAGGAAGTGCTGATCGAGGCCGAGGCGATTGGCGTCAATTACGTCGATACCATGCGCCGCAGCGGCAAGCATCCGGCCGCGCCCCAGTTGCCGTTCACGCCTGGCATCGAAGTTTGTGGACGCGTTGCCGTCGTTGGCGGAGGTGTCACCAAGTTCCAGGTTGGCGACCGTGTCATCGGACGTTGCATCACACACGGAGCGTATGCCGAATACGTGGCCGTCGAAGAACGTTTCACGGTCTTCTGTCCTGCGGCGATCAATGCCGAACAAGGCGCCTCCTTGTTCGTCGCTGGACAGACGGCATATCACGCCCTGCTCACCATGGGCCAGGTGAAGGAGGATGACTGGGTGTTGGTCACCGCGGCAGCCGGCGGCGTGGGACTCTGTGCCGTGCAAATTGCGAAGATACAGGGAGCCAAGGTGATTGCCGCCGCGGGAAGCACCGAGAAGTGTGATTTGGCCCGAAGCGTTGGGGCGAATGCAACCGTCGATTACAGCAAACCCGGATGGCCGGAACGTGTACGGGAAGCGACCGGCGGCGATGGGGCCAATTTGATCATCGAATCCGTTGGGGGCGACGTCGCCAAGGGCTGCGTCGAGTGCTGGGCCGCGGGCGGGCGGATGGTGATCTTCGGTAAGGCCAGCGGCAAGCCGGCAATCGTCTCGGGCGACGAATTGCTGTTCGGCAATCGAGCCGTGTTTGGGTTGGCGGTTGGCGCGGTCATTGAGGACGAGGGCGTCATGCGCGAGGCCGCCGAGTGCCTTGACGCGTGGCTGGAGGACGGAAAGCTCCGACTGCACATCGGGCAGGTCTACCAGCTTTGCGACGCCGCTCAAGCTCACCGCGCTCTGGAGAGTCGAGCGACGGTCGGCAAGCTGGTTTTGAGACCGTAGGCTACCGATGCCAACGGACAACCTGCCCGTCCACGTGCCGCATCTGTTTGCTTGAGACAATCCCCCCTGTGCTGGAAAGATACGGGAGCCGTTGCACACTGCCGGCGAGCGAAGGGTGACTGGTGCTGCAGGCAAGCCAGCATTGCACCGCGATCGGGACAACGAACTTCGCAGCAGCGACACGCCGGGGCGGCGAAGGCCGCCTGGCATGATCTGCATCCGAGGACCGGAGGAAGGCGGCCCAGTGATCGATTATCATGAGCGAAGACCGCCGCGTACATGTCTTGCCGAGCACCGGCTTGCCTAGCACTCGAAATCGACTTGGACCAGGGCCGAAGCCATGCAGCAATCACGACATTTGTTCCTGATCGTGGTCATTGTTTTGCACACACAGATCGGAGTGGCGGCGGACCCCCGTCCAAATATCGTGATCGTCTTGGCCGATGACTTCGGCGTCGGGGACATTCAAGCGCATTACCCTGAAAACAAGATTTCGACACCGCATCTCGACCGACTCGTTCGTGAGGCAACGAGCTTTACCGATGCGCACAGTCCTTCCGCCGTCTGTTCACCAACTCGCTATGGCCTACTGACTGGCCGGTACGCGTGGCGAACGCGGCTTCAGGAATGGGTGATCGCGGCGTACGAACCACCGCTGATTGCAGCGAATCGCCCGACATTGCCCGGTCTTCTCAAGGAGCACGGCTATGATACCGCCTGTATCGGCAAGTGGCATCTGGGATGGGAATGGCCCGGTCCTCAACCAAGTCGGATGACGGTGGTTCGCAACGGACAAAAGTCTCTGCCGTGGGATTTCACCAAGCCAATACGTGGCGGGCCGACGCAGCGGGGCTTTGACTACTTCTTCGGCGTCGATCTGCCGAACCTGCCGCCGTTCACATTCATAGAGAATGAGCGCGTGGTGACACAGCCGACAGAAGGATACACGGTTGATCCCAGCGAAGGGATCGTTCTGCCGGCAGGATTTGCCGGCGCACCCATCGCCCCCGGTTGGAGTTTTCAAGCAATTCTGCCGGAAATTACGCGGCGTGCGGTTCAGCATATCCATGATCGAGCCAAGCGGGAGACGCCGTTCTTCCTCTATTTTTCGATGACGTCGCCTCACGAGCCGATCGTCCCCTCGAAGGATTTTCAAGGCCGGAGTGGAATCGCGCCGATTGCCGACTTTGTCATGGAGACAGATTGGTCGGCCGGTCAGGTAATCCGGGCCATTGACGATGCCGGGATCGCCGACAACACAATTGTGATTTTCACTGCCGACAACGGCCACTCCCACTACACAGGCTGGAAAGAACTTGTTGATGCAGGCCACATGCCGAGCGGCCCTTACCGGGGCCACAAGGGCGACATCTGGGAAGGGGGCCATCGCGTTCCACTTGTCATTCGATGGCCGCAGCAGGTCGAGGCCAACCGGCTCAATCATCAATTGATTAGCCTCACCGACATGTTCGCTACCTGTGCCGAGATCGTGGGAGCCGATCTGCCCGAGGATGGCGCCGAGGATAGTTTCAGCTTTCTACCCTCCTTGCTGGCAAAGTCCGCCGGCCGCCAACGCACCACGCTCGTAAGCCACTCGAACCACGGAGAATTCGCCTACCGTGACGGACCCTGGAAACTTGTCTTCAAGATGAGCGGGCGGAATCTGCAGCAGTCACGCGGCAAGCCGACCATCGCTGAACTTTACCACCTGAATTCCGACATTAGCGAGCAGAACAATGTGTCTGCGAAACACCCCGAGATCGTTGAAGAGATGACGTCCGGGCTGACAGCACTGATTGCGCGAGGCGCCAGTCGGGGCGACCTGAAAGGGGCCAATGACACGAAGGTTGAGTTCGACAGAATTCAAACCAAACGATGGGGAGCGAGCCTGAAATAGGTCGCGAAACTTACCAGAGACCACCTGTCGGCCCGCTTAATATTTCCGTTGTCGATGCACCTCGAGCCAGTTTTGGAGAACCTGGAGTCAACGGTCATCATTGGGTATTTCCGAAACCGCTTGGGGTTCTTCAATTGACTCATCCGCGGGCGTCGCCGTGTCGGTGAGGGGTGCGGCGAGTTCGCCTTCGATGAGGGCTTCCGCTTCTTGCAGGAAGATCTTGGCGATCAGCACATCGTGATGTCGCGCCGAACTTGGATTGGACTTCAGAATCTCATCGATGACGTCATGCGTCTGTTTGACACTACTGCGTGACGTTTCAAGTTGGCCGAGTTGGTGAAAAACGCAGGCGCGGAGCGAAACGAGCAGGGCCTCCGCCATGGGAAGTGGTTCTGTCTCTTCCGCTTTCTGCAAATATGCCGCCGCGGATTCCGCGTCGCCGCGACGGTACGCGACGAGGCCGCGGGCTGACCACAGCCACGAAGCGATCTCCTCGGGGGCAGTCCCCTCATCCAGGGACTCGGCAAGCGCCATGTGCGGTAACGCATCCAACTCCACGGCGCCGTCGACCAAGAGGCACGCTTTGCAGGTTCGTTCGGCGGCTTGAACGTCATCCGTGCCAGCGAACTGTTCAACCATGCGACTGCAGAAATCACGATACTTCGCCTCGTCTTCAGCCAAGACCAGGAGGGGCGCCACGCGGAGGTAGGCCAGGGTGTCGTCGGGTCTGCTCTCGAGCACCCGCAGTCCGGCCTCTGCTGCCGCTCCCCAATCCTCGGAATCGTAGACCGGAACGGCTTCGACAAACGGCATTGGCTGGACGTTACTTACGCGTAGCGTCCAAAAGAGGGCGGCAGCACCGCCACAGAGGAAAAGCACGGGAATCATCAGAATGCAAAGGACAACGGCGACAATGACGGCAGTATTCGATTCCCTTGGCTCGAATCCAGGTTGTCCGTTGCTCATATCGCTTCTCCCATGTTGCACCTACCTCGAATCATCCGGCTGCAGCATGGAGTGTAGCAAATTCGCAGGCAACACCGGGAGGTACGTGAGGCCCGATCGATGTCGAGTGTGACGACCTGGTGAGCGAAACTCGGTTGCCGCTTCTGACGCCGATCCGCTCTGCCGACGCATTTCTTCGGAAAGACTTCCGGCGCGTCGCTCGAAATGCCGCTTGACTGCACTCAGCCATGCGACGCAGTGACATTCCAACTCCTGGAGCCATGCTGTCCATCGCCGTGATGGCTTGGTACGCAGACGATTCCGAACACGGACGGGGTCGGTAGCAAGGCGGACGACGCCAGCGCATCAGCATCCGTCCGTGCCGTTGTTCCTGATGGACGACTGGCAAACCTGGCGACTGCCCATGGGCCTAATTCAGATAGGCGTCAATCGTCTCAGCATCGGGACCCTTGACGGTCATACCAGCGGGGCCGGCGCCGGGGCGGATGACGTGCTTGGCCAGTTCGCCACCCTCTTCAAACTCCTTGAGCGTCTTCGATCCTTCGCGGAAGACCCACAGGCGACCATCGACCAGTTTCGTAACGAAGCCCGGCTTGCCGAGCAGGTAGGCGTCAATCGTCTCAGCGTCAGGCCCTTTGATGGTCATGCCGGCGGGTCCGGCGCCGGGGCGGATGACGTGTTTGGCCAGTTCACCACCCTCTTCAAACTCTTTCAGCGTCTCCGATCCTTCGCGGAAGACCCACAGGCGACCGTCGACGACTTTGGTGACGAAGCCGGCCTTGGCGACGAGGTAGGCGTCAATCGTTTCCGCGTCAGGTCCCTTGATGGTCATACCGGCGGGTCCGGCACCGGGTCGGATGACGTGCTTGGCAAGTTCACCACCGGCCAGGTAATCGGCCAGTTCGGGACTGTGATGCGTGAAGACCCATAAACGCCCATCTTCTTCAAAGGTGACAAATCCAGGTTTGTTGTGCCGACTCGTGTCGACCGAGGTTTGTACGACCGTTCCATCTGCTAGAAAGAAGGCCCAGTACCAGTCGTCCGTGCGGCGGTCATAGCCCTCATGGCAGCGCATGGCCACCGTTACCGCCCGCGTTTCTCCCGAGTCACCCTGGTGGGCCGTCACCACCACCGACCCTTCAGGCAGATCCGGCTGCTGGGCATTCCGATTGACGTAGGTTACGGCGTCTGCAGTCCGGCGAGGCGTATGGGGCAATTCCTCCGAGCCATCGGTCTGCATCCACTTGGTGTAGTCCGTCGCTTTGGTCAGGTGGTTCCACAAGGTCTGGGCGTAAGACTGGTGGGCTGCCGAGCGAGGTTCGGAGGCTTCGGCCAGCAACACGGCAGGCAGCGAGAGGAGGAAGACGGCGCTGACGACGCTCATTCGTTTCATCACGTGGACTCCAGATTCGATGTTTCGGTCAGGATGTGGCGGTTTCGGTCAAGACAAGGACGCCTGGCGCGGACAACGAGCCGACCACTTCGAAACCGTTTGCGCGACTGCCGAAACGCCGGCACTTCATGTTTTCAGGACCGCTATCTTGATCTTGGTCAGATGAATGGCTGATGTGATCTCCGTGATGATTTGATGAATTTTCAGACCGTGTCTGGCTCTGCATCGTCCGGCGAACGTCGGCTACCAGGGCAGACCCAGTTCCCGCAGGTGTTCTTCGATTTCGTCGATGTGCCAGACCTGCAGGTTGCGGTCACCGGCGATCGCCAGCCGCTTCCCATCGGGGCTGAAGGCGAGATCCACAACCCGTTCGCGACGTGGCGCTTCGAGGTGGGCGAGGGGCGTGTTGGTTTGCGGATCAACCAGGGCCGCAATATGCTCGGCCCGACCCGCGGCAAGCAGATTGCCGGACGGTGAGAACTGCATGCGGTTGGGAGTCAGTCGCTCGGTGCGGCTTTGTGCGACTGGCTCCCAGCCGTCGATCCGCCAATACGTGGTCACACCGCGGGCGTTGGCGACCATGAATTCACCGCGCGGGCTGACCGCAACTTCGGCGCCATACCAGGTCGGTTCCAGGTCGCGAACCAGCTCGCCCGTCGACACGTCCCAAACGCGGAGCCCATGATATCGCTTGGTGCCCGTGACCAGCCAGCGGCCATCGGGAGTGAACTGGATGGAGCCGAGACCCGGGTGCCGGCCGAACTGGGTTCGCAACGTGCCATCGGTCGCGTCAATCAGCCGGGCCCGCCCATCCACGGCGATCGCCATCCCGTTCCCGGCGGGCGCGAAGACGAATCGCCAACAATGTTCCTCGATCAATTGTTGCGGATCACCGATGGTGATACCGATCTCACCGTCCATGCCACAGGCCAATGTAATCTTCCACCGGTTGAGTCCGCCGTCGCCGCTGGTGTAGAAGCTCGACCCATCCGGAGCGAACCGCATAAAGAGCGGCTTATCGACGGCGAGCGACGTGACAAGTCGGTTTTCGCGCAGATCCCAGAACTCGATCGCCTCATTCGTTGACCGGGCCAGCAGCCGCGCACATTTGGGATGGAAGCTAACGCTGGTCGAGTCCTTGCGTTGCCGGTCCGAGGCGAGCACTTGAAGAGGTGAGCGGGGAATCTGCCAGATGCCGAACGCGCGGACATGAGCGAAGCCGATGCGCTGGCCGCGGCGGTCGAAGCCGCCGGATTGGATACGCAGTCCGTCCTGTTCGACAAGCAGTTGCTCGCTGCGGGTCGCCAGGTCCAGCACGCGCACCTCGCCGCTCCAGGTTTCAGAAAACAACAGATCGAGCCGCGGGTGGAGATGAAAGTAGGTGACCCGGTTGCGATGCGATTCGTAGACCCGCGGCCGGCCCTCCAGACCGTTGCGCCAGACGAAGATCCGGCCCTCGGTCGTGCCCGCGATCAGCGTTTCGCGAGCCGAGCTCCATGCCAGCGAGGTGATGCGACCGTCCACGGTGGCCTGCTGCGTCATCACCGGTTCCTGATCCAGATTCCAAAGTTCGACGTCCTCACGATAGAAGTGACCGATCGCCAACTCATCGCGGTCGTTGAAGCGAATCTGGGCCGAGAACGGAAACGTCGAGGGGACATGCTTCCACAACGAACCGTCTTCGAGCGAGTAGACATTGACACCTTGATCGCCGGTTGCCAGGGCCAGCAACGGCTGCGTGTGGGCAAAATCAAAACTGAGGAACATCGACATGCCCTCCGTCAGATTCAGCATCGGTGCCTCGGGGTGCTGCAGGTCCCAGAGGCAGAACTGCACACCGGACGTGGCCCCGTAGGGGTGATGTTTGGACGCCAGGTAACGTCCGTCGTCACTGAATTGAATCTCCCAGGCCTGGCTGCCCGGGCTGGCGATCAGCATTTCTTGTTGATCGTCCGCGATGCGTTGGATCCGGATGTTGCCCTGCTGGTCGCTTTGGGCAAAGCGATCGAAATTGGCGTCAAAGACGACGATCTGCGTCCAGGGGTGTTCGATCTTCCAACGCCGCACCTCGTGCAGATCGGTGGTAGCGAGTGCGGCGATTGCTTCGTTGCGGAGCGCCAGGGTTTCTTCTGCCAGATCAGCGGGGGGCAGGCCGAGTTCAGGGAGAATCGCCCGCGCCTCTCGAATCGACTCGACCGCCCGATACCGGCGCCCCAACCGATTCGTCCGACGCCGCGCCCGAGCCTGCTCCTGGTAGGCCAGAAAGAGGCTGCGCCGCGAGGCGCGGTAGGCGTCTACCGCTTCCTGCTCGGCGATCCTGGCCAGGGCGGTTTCGCTTCTCAAGTCGTTGGCCAGCCGCTGATTGCGAAATGCGAACCAGGAAGCGCCGAGCGCCACGAAGAGCAGGAGGGCCAGGAGGCAGGAGCTGAGCAGGGCGGTGGTGGGATTCCGGCGACAGGCCCGCCAAAACCGCTCCGACGACGAAATGCGGCGCGCCTTGATCGGTCGATCGCTGACGAACAGCCGTAGATCGGCAGCCAGTTGGTGGGCCGACTGGTACCGCTTCTCCGGGTGCCGATCGATGGCCTTGAGAATGATCGTTTCCAGGTCCCGCGGGATGCTGGCGTCAATCTTCCTGGGCCGGACCGGCGCGCGGTGCGTAAGCTGATGGACCAGGCGAGCTCGATCCACCTGGTCAAACGCATGGCAGAGCGTACACAGTTCGTAGAGTGTCAGGCCGAGTCCATAGATGTCGCTGCGGGCATCGGCGTGACCCGCGAAGCGCTCCGGTGCCATGTACCGCAGCGTGCCGACCAGGTCGCCCGTCTGTGTGAGGTCATCTTCGTCGCTCTTGGCCAGGCCAAAGTCGGTAATCCAGGCGACGCCCTCGGTATCCAGAATCAGGTTGGCCGGCTTGATGTCACGATGGAGCACTCCATTGCGATGCGCGTAATTCAGCGCCTCGGCAACCTGCAGCCCGACATCCGCAACGCGGCGAAAGTAGGCCTGGCGGGAAATCGTGGTGGTGGACCATTCCGAGGAGCCGAGCATCGTGTCGGACGATGTGGATGACCCCGGCTCCGGCGGGGCCTGCCCTGGCGCGGAAGCTGCGGACGATCCTGTGTCCGCCGGGCGGGGCGCCGGCCGGTTCGGGGCGGCAGCAACGTCGGCCGAGCTTCCCGGTTCTGTCTGAGATTGTGGCGCGGCGGCGGGCGAACTGCCGCCGCCGATCAGGTGTCCGGCGATCGTCTTGCTGAGCAGATCGGTTGACGCGTCGCGTTTCGCCGGGGGCACCTGATTTTCGGACATCGCGCGCAGGTGGCGGACTTCATTGATCACCAGGTCGAGGTTCTGGCCCCGAATAAACTGCATGGCGAAAAAGTGCATGCCGTTGTGCTGGCCGACTTCAAACACGGGAACGATATTCGTGTGATGAAGCTGACCCGCAGCCCGGGCCTCGCGATGAAAGCGAGTCAGGTAGGCTTCGTTTGCGGCGGTTGTCCGGGGCAGCACCTTCAGCGCGACACGGCGGCACATCGTTTCGTGTTCCGCCTCGTAGACCACGCCCATCCCGCCGCGGCCAAGTTCCTGGATGATGCGGTACTTGCCCAACCGATCCGGAGCCGCGTCGTCGACAACCAGCCTGGCGGCTTCGTCTTGCCGGCCCGGCCGACAGTTTTCCAGCATTTCAAGCGCCGGCAGGACGTCTTCAATTTCGCCTGCCAGGTCGGGGTGACGTCGCTTGTAGTCGTCAATCGATGGTTGGTCGCCACGCCGCAGTTGTTCGACGAAGGCGTCGGTAATCTGCTGCATGCGAGCTTCGTTCGCGCCGCCGGCAAGCTTGTCATCCACCCCAGGGCCCCTGTTCCTGCATGCTTTCCATGACGCCCTTCAGTCGTTTGAGGGCGCGGATATAGCGATTGTTGGCGGCCGTCGAAGAGAGATCCAGCAGTTTGGCCACTTCGCTGTTGGAGAGCTGCTCGAAATGGCGCAAGGCGAGCACTTCGCGGTCCATGTCGTCCATCGAGTTTAACGCGCGTTCAACGCGCAACTGCATTTCGGCCCGCACCGCCGCCATGCTGGGACTGGTTTGCCGCCCCAGCAGGTGGGCGGCCAGGATCGCCGACGTGGCCTGGGGTTGAGGGCCGGCATAGATCGAGACTTCGCGGGTGGCGTCTCGGGCCTTGGTGCCCAGGTGGCGACGATGCAACTGGATTAGCTTTTGCATCGTGATGAATCGCAGCCAGAGAAAGAAGGGCATCTCCTGGTTGTCCAGGAAATCCTGAAACCGCTGGGTCGCCTCAATGAATGCTTCCTGCAGCACGTCGGCCGCGTCGAATCGTCCCCGCAGCCGCGAGTCAATCCGAAACTCGATAATCGCCCGCAGCCGCTCCTGGTTCAGCTCCAGCAAGGCACCGAGCGCATGCGGATCGCCGTCGCGGGCTCCGCAAACCAACTGGTCGATAACGGCTTGTGATTCCGGCATACGTGGCCCTTGGCGTGCACGACCGTCGGTCAGTCAGTCAGGAACGGCAGAGATTGCAATTCGAGGACGCCCCGGCTTGCCCATCGCAGAACGTTACTTGTTCTACACCGGGAAGGGACGAACCCAATTCAACTTCCGTAAAGTAAGCCGTGCGGACATGCCGCAGGTTGGTGATGACAGGTTCTTACACAATGCTGGCGCGGATGATTCATCAGCCGTTGGGCGTTAGCCCCGGTTCTGTTGTTTACAGCGCAAAGCGAACGCGAACGCGTTTCGGTTCATCTGCCCGGCGCTTTGGGTCAGGTCACCACAACCGATTGCGACACGGCGAATTGCACTGAAACATCGTTCGTTCATACATGATCCGGCATCGACAGGCATACGGCATGCACAGGATGACCTGCGGAAGGGCGAAAAACAACCGCAGCCGCGATTCGCCGGTCGCAACTTTCAGGCACGTGATGAGCGACGTGTTCCTGCGGCGGTTTCCGACGGTACCGTTGTGTCTGCCGAGACTCCAGAGTTTCGCGATTCACCTACCACAGAATAGTCGAGCGGGCGGGAAATGGAAACTTCCCGCCCGGCTCGGATCATTCTCGTTACCGGTTGTTAGGAACTCGGACGGCTTTCGGCCGGAGAGCCGGTTACGCCGTCGTTGGGTGGCGCCCACGATGGTACCAACATGGGAACCCGCCGACGGTACTCGGCGTATCCGGGCAACAAGTCAACGAGATTGCGTTCTTCAAGCTGAATGGCCACCAGGATGTAGGCGGTCGTGCCGAGCGCAAAGAACAGGTGGGCCAACGTCATGGTCGGCGCGGCCCAGATCACCGTGAGCCAGCCGACGTAGAGTGGATGGCGCACGTAGCGATAGAGGCTGGGGACACGAAACTCCAACGCCTGATACGGCTTGCCCTGGAAATGCAGCCAGACCTGTCGCAAGCCGAAGAGGTCGAAGTGATTGATCAGGCATGTCGCATAGAAGACGATTGCCCAGCCCATACCAAACAGGCTGTAGATGGCGGTCCGCCCCAGACTGCTTTCGACGTTCCAGATGACTCCTCCCATCGGTTTCCAGAAACAGAACATCAGAATCATCGCCAGGTTGCTGAACAGCACGTACGTGCTGCGTTCCATGGGCTCGGGAATGAATCGAGTCCACCATCGTTTGAAGGTGGGACGTGCCATCCCCGAATGCTGGATGGCAAACAGTGCCAACAGCAGACCATTGGTGACCAGGGCTGCTCTCAATGAGCCCTCGAGCGGTGCGTCCAGCCGAGTCGGCACGAAGACGTTGCCAATGAAGCCGATAGCATACAGAAAGACGGGCAGGAACAGGGCGTAACAGGCGACGCCGTAGGCCAGGATCGCGAATCTCGAAAAGGGGCTGGGGGACTTCATACCGGGTTCCTCCGAATGGGCGGTGGGGGACATCGATGGTCGAATCAATTGGTCCGATACGTCGTAACTGCCGACACCGGGGAACTGTCCACCGCCTGGTTCAAAAATTCTTTTCCTGCCGCCGCTGAGCTGACCGTCATCACGGTCGGCGCGGGCTGCCGGCGGCCAGGGCGGCAGCCATGTCTTCCTGGTCCGGACCCTGCGTTGCCCGTTGGGCAGTTGCCCACGGTACCGTTGACGGCTGTGCGAAGATCGGCGGCGAGTTTGTCGCGGCAATTGCGGTCGTCGAATGACCGCAAAAGGGCTAGAATCCACTAAGGGCGGCCGTGTTGGTCGATCGTTGATCTGGACGCAGCCGCCGGTTGTTCTCCGCCCTTGGGTACCCGATTGTGCATAGCAACGTTGTCATTTTCTTTTTGACGGTGATTCAGTTCTATTCCTGGGTCGTGTTGGCCCGCGTCATTCTGACGTGGTTCCCCAACATTCCTCGCGACAACCCGATCGTCGAGTTCATTCACCAGATTACGGACCCGGTGTTGGTCCCCTTGCGTCAGATGCTCCCACCGATGGGCCCCGTCGATTTTTCGCCTCTCGTCTTGCTGATTGGCTTACATGTGTTGCGGATGATGGTGGCTAGCATGTCGGCCGGAGTGTGAGTGGGGTTCGCCTTGCCGCGTAATCCCGGTCGGCGATACACTCGTCACCGCGCCAGCCCGGTGCACATCCATCTTGAGGTCAATCATTCACTCGCGGTGATCGCTATGCATGCAGCGTTTGTCGTTTCCCTGGCCTTGGCCGCCGCTCCGGTTCCCGCGGATACGGCCCTGGTTTGTCCGCCCGAATTTCTCGTGACGTTGCAGCCTTGGATCGCTCATCGTGAGGCCCAAGGACACCGGTTTGTGCGCATTGCCCACCACCTGTCGGCCGCGGAGATGCGTCTGGAGATCCAGCGACAAGCTGAGCGGCATCCGTTGCGGTGGGTGGTTCTGGTAGGCGATGCGACGGGCCAGGCAGTGCCCCGGGAAGCGGCAGCCGTGCGTTCGGTTCCGACCCACCTGGTCAAGGCGAAGGTCAATGTGAAATGGGGATCCGAGCCGCTGATCGCATCCGACATGCCGTTTGCCGACTTGAACAACGATCAGATCCCGGACCTGGCCATCGGCCGCCTGCCAGCCGATGACCCGGGCCAACTGGCGATCATGGTCGAAAAAATCCTGGACTACGAACAACGTACGGAGGCCGGTCCCTGGTGCCGGCGACTGAACGTTGTGGCCGGGGTGGGCGGCTTCGGCGGGCTCATTGACAGTGTGCTGGAAACGGCGACCAAGAAGTTCCTCACGGACGGTATCCCGTCCGGCTACACGATGTCGATGACGTACGGGAGCTGGCGGAGTCCGTACTGTCCTGATCCCCGCGGATTTCGGACGGCGACCATGGATTCCCTGAACGCAGGTTCGCTCTTTTGGATCTACATTGGGCATGGGCAGCGACGCTACCTGGATAGTATCCGTGTGCCGGGTGCCGCTTTCCCCATCTTCGATATTGATGACGTCCGTGAGTTGCGGCGCGTCGGCGGCGCGCCGATCGCCGTGTTTCTGTCCTGCTATACGGGCGCGTTCGATGAACGCCGCGATTGCCTGGCGGAAGAACTGCTGCGAAGCCCCCAAGGGCCGGTCGCGGTCTACAGCGGATCACGCGTGACGATGCCCTACGCGATGGCCGTGATGGGCAACGAGATGATGCAGGAGTACTTTCAGCAGCGGCGGGCGACGCTGGGGGAATTGATCTTGTATGCTAAACAGCGAATGGCCCTGCCGCTTGACGACGCCCCGGCAGATACCAATCGAGCGATGCTGAACGCGATCGCCAAAGCGATCAGTCCGGCCCCGGATGAACTGCATGCTGAACGGATGGAGCATCTCTTGCTGTTCAACCTGATCGGAGATCCGCTGTTGCGCATGAAGCATCCGCAAACGGTGGAAGTCGACGTGGCTCAGAATGGGTACGCCGGTGAGGAGGTAATCATTCGCGGCCGGTTGCCGTTTGCCGGTAGATGCACGGTTGAATTGACATGCCGCCGCGACCGCACCCGGAAACGGATGCCGCCGCGCGTCTCGTTCGTGCCCACGCATGCCGCCTTGATCGGTTACTCGAAGACATACGCCGAGGCCAACGACCGACGCTGGAGCGGCGATGAGTTCCTTGCGGAAGCGGGTACGTTCGAGCGGCGGTTGGCGGTGCCGGAGGGTGCGTCCGGGCCGTCCCATGTGCGGGTCTTCGTGGAACGGGGAGACCGGTTCGCCATCGGGTCGGCGGATATTTATCTGCGCCGCGCGAGACCGGGCCCTGCCGGCGGAGAATGAGCTGGCGCTTCCAGGGTGGACGGGACCACGGATGTCGGAAATGGCGATGCATCCCCGTAGGTGGAACCAGGTCCATCGTCGGTTCTGCTTATCCGAACTGTTCCTCGGCACGTGGTTCTGTGAATTTGTCGAGCGGAGTCGTATGCTCTGTCGCGCGCTGCATCAGTACGGCCGGTTCATTGCGTTCCGGTAGCGCAGCGTCATCCCACTGCAGGGTGTAAACGCAGAGCAGCCGGCTACCGAGCAACAGGCCAAGTGAAATCCGTGTCCGCAACATGTTCTCAGCTCTCTCTCGCGTTGTTGAACGGCCAATCAACCTGTTGATCGGTAATTCGCAAGTGGCGTGTCTCGAGGCGCCGGCCGATGTCCAGCAAGGGCTGCGACAGGTCATTCGGCGGAACGAGATCGGTGTACATCGAGATAATCGTCAAGTTGGGGCCCGGTACGCCGTCCCCTCCAGTCACGCCCCCTTCCGCCAATCCCGTCGACCGCGCAGGTGCATGGCAGGTTCTCTTGCGCGGGCGCTTGGCGGGTAGCGTCGTTGATGGGAGGCGGTTGGCCCGGATCATACGGGAATGACCCATGATTCAATAAAGGTCGCTGCGTCGCTGTCGTTTGTGGTGAACTTTCGCACAACGCCTCGCATATCAGCCGAAGCGCGTTAGCGTCCGGTAGGTTCTGCGATCAACGGAACCGGGGCTAACGCCCAACGGCTGATGAATCATCCGGGTTAGCGATGTTCAAAGGTTTTCGGGGGTGTCAAATCACAGGCGAAGTCGGCCGCACTGCCACGGCCGCGGGCCCGGCCGGACGGAGCCCTGGTTGAGGACTGGCCAGGTTGGTCGGGTTCACCGCTCCGCTGTGGGTTGGCCCCGGTAACCGGAGGATAGACTTCATTGCCGTTGAGACCCGCGGAGACATAGTACGGTTCCGGTGGTCCGTAATGATTGTCGAAGGGGTCGGGTGGATGGCCAATGGAATCCGGTTCATCGCACGTTCGGCCCAGGATGCCGGCCAAGCCAAGCATGGCCAACAGCAAGCAGGCAGTTCTCATCGTCGACTCCTCGCCAGCGGAGTAACGCAACCTCCTTTTTGCAACCGGGTAGACGAACGATCCGTGATCGTCGGAACAATTGGTTGGTTTGTTGGTTCGCGAATCGACCGCCCGACGGATGCGAACCTGACTGCCGACCCGCGGCACGGGTGTGCGTTGGCTGAAGTCCCGAGCGGCCCTGACTGCTCTGATCGGCCGTGGCCACGAGAATCACCACGAGCAGTCCCCGGTTTCTGTGTCGTTTCGATGGTGACGAAAGGGCCGATCAGTTCGCTCGGTGGTGTCACGAAAAGTTGGCGGTGGTGGATTGGCGACGGGAAGCACGGTTTTGACGCCGGCACAATGTCTGTCCAAGCATCTCGTGGCGGGTGGAGCGAATTCGCGGATCAGGTAGTTCATGTCGCGACGAAAGACATGAGACCGCGACGCATGCCGGTCGTGCGGCGAACACCAGGTGCGCTGTCACCGTTCGTTGTCTCCGGTGCGGCGACCGAGTAAACTGCGAAGGAATCGTCGCCGGGCGGGCCAATGACCGGAACGCACCGGCAGACAAGGCAACGTACGCATCATGTAATCGAGCGACCGGCATGCGGAAAAACTCACGTCGACGGTTTCTCTACGTCCTGGCCGGTGGCGGTGCCGGTTTGGTTGCCGGAGTCCCTTGGTGGTCGGACCGGAGTCAACTCCCGCCGGCGACCACACCTGCGACCGGCCCGAATGGCACGCAGCTTGACCGGCGACAGCATGTCAGCAGGACGGCTTGGGCGCTGGGTTCGGCGGTAACGATTCGAGCGCTTCATGTTGACCGGCAGGTAGCCGCGGCCGGCATTGACGCCGCCTTCACGGAACTCGCCACCGTGGAGGCGGTGATGAGCATCTACCGTCCGGACAGCCAGCTGAGTCGTTTGAACCGAGATGGCAAGCTCGACAAACCCCACCCCTATCTGCTCGACGTGCTGCGTGCTGCGTCGGAGATGTCGGGGCGGACCGAGGGAGCGTTTGACGTGACGGTGCAACCGCTGTGGCAGGCTTACTGGACGGCACATGAAAAGGGCCGGTCGCCGACGGAACAGGAACTGGCCGCGGCCCGAGGCCGGATCAATTGGCGGCACGTTGAAGTGACCGATCGCTACGTGAGGCTGCGCCGACCGCAAGCGGCGATCACCTTGAACGGGATTGCCCAAGGGTTCGCCGCGGATTGTGCGAAACGCGCCCTGCGGCGGCGGGGGGTTGACCATGCCCTGATCGATACGGGCGAGTTTGGTTCGCTGGGCCACGGCGCCGACCGAAACGGTTGGAATGTGGGAATCCAGCATCCGCGCCAGGAGGATCACCTGGTGGCGGTTGCCAGCCTGGCCGGACGCTGCCTGGCGACATCCGGCGATTATGCGACTCGATTTGATTCGAAGTTCGCCAGCCATCATCTGCTGGATCCCCGCACGGGACGTTCCGCGAGTGAGCTCTCCAGCGTGTCGATCATTGGCGACACGGGGATGGCCGCCGACGCCCTCTCGACGGCAGCCTTTGTCTTGGGGCTGGAACGTGGAGCTGCCCTGGTCTCGGCGACCCCGGGGGCCGAGGCACTGTTCGTCACGAAGACCGGGCGTCGTTGGACCAGTCCTGGATTTCCTTTACGCGAGGCGGTGTAACGCGTGACCAACCAGGCTTCTTCTGTCGCACGATTGATCGCCGGCCTGCTGGTGTGGCTGGCGCTTCCCCTGGTATGCCCTGCCGCGGACGTGGTCGAGTTTATCAGCGGTGCCAAAGCGGAAGGCACCGTGACGGCGATTCGCAAGGCTGACAAGGAGTTTGATTTCGAGGTCAAGGTGGGCACGCGAACGTTGGTGCGGACTTACTCCTTCGCCAAAGTCCATGCCGTCACGATGAATGGCAAGCGATTCACTCTCACTCCCAAGTCCGGTCGTCCCGCGGCCGCCGGGGCAACCAACGTCCGTAGCCGGGAGCAGATCATGCAGGCGATCGAGCAGGCGGGGCGCACGCCACCGGCGTGGTTCGAAGCGACCGCACTCGATTACCCTCAGACGCTTGACCTTTCCTGGCCGCTCAAGCCGCCCGACAAAGGGTGGAACAACCGCAAGAATATCGGCCAGTATTTGTGGGACGTGGTTTATCCCAACCCCGGCCGCTGGCGGTCCGGCGTTCGCTTGATGCACCACGAGATGACGCTCCACCGCGACCAGCCGGAACTGCTGAAGCGGGATATGGAAACGTTGGCCATGATGTACTTTCAGCTGTTCCAAGATTATCCCCGTGCCGCATTCTGGCTCTTGCAAGCGAATGTCGGCAAGGGCCAGCGAAATAGCGTGCCTCTGGGGGAATGTTATTGGCGGATGGGGAACCGCCAGATGGGGCTCGATATGGTCTCATCGAACCGCCTGCCGCTGCAGGCGATCAAGCTGCTGGGCGACATGGGAGAGACCGACCGGGCGGTGCGGCTGGCGGACTCGTTTGCGAAACTTCAGCAGCCGCATGAGGCGCTCTTGCTGGCCGGTGACGCGTTGCGATCGGCAGGTCGAACCTCGCAGGCCATCGCTTACTATCAAAACGTGCTCGATGCCGGCAATGCACGAAACAAGGAATACTCCGCCCGCTATCGTGGCCGTGCGCAAGACAGCATCAACGCGTTGCGACTGGCAAACCAGGCCGATGTTGCCAAAGTTGCCGACGGCAGCTATCGCGCGACCAGTGTCGGTTACAACGGAGCCCTGGAAGTCGAAGTTAATGTTGCTAATGGTCGCATGACGGCGGTACGCGTGACGCAGCACCGGGAGAAACAATTCTACGCCGCACTGACCGACACCCCGGCCCAACTCATCAAGAAGCAGTCCGTGCAAGGCATCGATGCGACCAGTCGTGCGACCATTACATCCCAGGCGATTGTCAACGCCGCCGCCAAGGCATTGGCCAAGGGAGCCCGATGAGTCCAATCGGCCGGCAGCGGTCCTGGCGGCGCACTGCTGCCGGTGTTGGGTTGCTGATGCTCGGGATCTCCGCCCACGCCTACTCCCTCCGCCAGGCGGCGGCTGCGGGCTGGCACCTGGAGACGGTCGACGGCGGGCTGAACGCCTGGTGGCTGCTGGTGCTGAGCGGATCCAGTGTGGTGCTGTTGATCGGTGCCCTGCTCGTGCTTTCCGGGGTGATGCCGACAGCTCGGACGGAAGCTGCCCTTCGCCTGGATTGGTACCTGCCGTTCCTCCGCAAGCGGAAATCGAAAGAGACGCTGACTGCTCCCACATGGAGCCAGCGTGCGGCCGGCCTGCTGTTCCCTGCGAGCTGGCTGTCCGATCGCACCAGAGGAAAGGCGGGGAAGATCCGTCGACTCTTCAAACGGATCGGTCCGACCGTGTTGAGTTCCCCTTGGCGGCGGGCGATTCAGGGGGTGTGCCTGTTCATTTTTTGCTATCTGTTCTTTTACGTTTGCTGGCCCTACGGTGCTCGACCGGCGACTGAGGCAGCCTCGTCCGGCGGCTGGACCTTCCGCGAACTCGACCAGGAGACGGGCGAGTTCCGGTTTGAGGGCGATCGTGCTATTGGTCTCCCACGGCAACTTGGTCAAGTCGTGTTTCTGGTCGAAGAAGCCGCCAGCGAGGCGGATCGGGAAGCAATCGGCTTTCGGCTGGCGGGCACGTCGACCGAAGTCATGGCGCTGATTCCCCAGGGTGATCTAACGGCCGACCAGTTCGATGCGTTTCTACTGGGGAACCGCACGTGGACCGTTTTCGAGCACGACCCCGATCGTTGGCCATCGCACTATGCGGACGAGTTGGCGACCAAGGAACGTTTGCCGGCGGAACTGTTCCTTGTGATCGACCCCTTGGTGAGCCTCTCGACCGCCCTGGCCGCCCGCAGTTGGGTCTGGTCGCTGGCATCCGCCGGGGCGATTCTGCTCGTCTGCGTATTAATTCCCCGCGGCTTCTGTGGTTACCTCTGTCCGCTGGGAACGGTGATCGACCTGTTTGATTGGCTCGTCGCAGGACGTGTGACTCGGTTTCGCGTAACCGGTGACGGGTGGTGGGTTCACCTGAAGTACTATCTGTTGGCCGGAACCCTTGTCGCCGCTTGGTGCGGCGTGTTGGTTTCCGGGTTCGTGGCGGCGATTCCGATCATCACGCGGGCTGCGTTGTTTCTGGGCGAGCCGCTGCAGAGCGGGCTGCTGCGCGGGTGGCACCAGGTACCGGCAATCGGCGCCGGCCAGGTTATCTCGATCGTTGAACTTAATCGCATTTACTCGCGCTGCTGTCGAACGTCAACTCGGTGCTGAGCCGCATCCTGCGGCGTTGTTTGGTTGGCTTCCTGCCAACCGTGTGCGTTGACGCGTTGGATCCGTGGGCGT
>JAUIGN010000101.1 GCA_030430075.1 bacterium | reverse complement strand
CCCGCAAAAAAACTCACCCGCCGAGGAACGAAGAAAAAACGAAAGCCGCCGCACTCAAACCATGCCCGCCTCGACGCCGTCCGGAAATTCAGAGAAATGGAAATGCCTTAGTGCGGAAAGTGCGATTGATCGCTTTCTTGTTCACCTTTTGCCTTGCCGTGCCGCTCAGCTTGCTGGCGAAGACAAAAAAGGCGATTGAAGATTTGCAAGCGCGAGTATCAGAGTTGGAAAAGCGGTAACAACCGGACGGGGTGCCGCATTTCCAAACTCCAACCGATCATCGTCTGTCAGCGCATTACCCACACTCGCTCTGTGATTTACTCCAGACATAGTCGGCTGGGCGGATTTCCCAGAGGCGTTCGCGGCTGGCCGGCGTCGGCTTACGGGCGACTCGGCTTGCTCTGCTCTGCTGGGAGCGGCGGCGAATCCATGCGTGCATAGCCAGGATCTTCCAGTCCAAACGCATCGGCAACCCGGTTGAACATCGCGAACAGCCCTGTCACGTAAACGGCTTCGGCGATCTGCGATTCGTGCCATCCCACGTCACGAAGGCCCTGAACGACTTCCGGTGTCGTGCGGTGAGCTTGCCGCGTTACGAGTTCCACAAACTCCATCAAACGCCGATCCGCCTCAGCGAGCTCGGCCGCGGCCACATCACCCTGTTTCAATGCCTGGATTACCTGCTCATCCTCGCCCTGCAACTGCAGGAAGTAGCCATGCGAGCCAACTCAGTAGGGGCATTGATTCAAGCCGGACACCAGCGTGGCGATCATCTCCTTGGTGCGTCGGGTCAAATGCCCGTCGGAGAACTGGAGCGGATAGGTCAAGTCGAGCATCCCGCGTAGTACGTCAGCGCGCAAGCTAAAGCACTTGAGAATGTCGGGAACCTTTTCGCGTTGCGGATTGGCGGTCTTCCAACCGTCGTACAGCGCGCCGACTTCGCCTTCCGCCTCGTTCTCGTCGACCCATCGAATCAACGCCATCAAACGCCTCCCGTGACGATAACCGCGCTCTATGCTATGTCTGCTTTCGACACGCAATCCTTGGTTGTGGCAAGTCATCTACTGTCATCAAGGAGTCGGAATGGCAGTAGAAGGACGAATAACGAACTACTTTGCGTGGCTAATCGGCGCGGCTTCGCCGCCTTCGCATTTCGGATCGTTGGTCCCCGTTACGCTGCCGGCTTGGCCGGCGATTCGAGACGGCGTCAACTGATTCACACGGCAGTGGGGTCAGCACGCGAATGCATGATCGACGGAATCCCGTGTAGCCAAAGCCGATCGTCAACACACAGTAGAGCCCGATTGTAATCGGATGCGCGCCATGCTCCAACAGTTTCGCAGTATCGAGAAATCGATCACCCGAGAACCATGCCGTGGCAAGGTACGCCCCGTTCGCGAGGACGCAGAAGTTCGCGACGAACCATGTCGATTCTCGTCGTATCCCAACCGCCAATCCCAGCGGAGCGACGACGCCAAGCAGCGGTCCACACCAAAGCGTAATCAGCGGTCTTGGATCGGGATCGAAGATGCTGTAGGGAAGATTCCACGGCAACAGGTTTGCCGTCTGGAGAGTTGCACCGCCGCACCACCCACCCACGATATGGCCCATCTCATGCGTGAACGCCATGATTGTCCATGACGCGACAAGGAGAAGCACGAAGCGAAGAATCCGATTGGTCAATCTGTCGCGTCCCCTTGGTGTGTGACTGGGTCGCGAGGCCGAACAACCGGCATCACGGGTTGCCGACGACGCGAGCCTTCATCCAATCTTATCGCCCGCTCCCCAATAGGGACATCCACAATCGGCCCAAAAGGGACCGGCCCAAGAGGGACATCCGGCCCAAGAGGGACATCCACAATCGACCCAGCTCCAAGCGGGTCCAAGCGGGACATCCATACTGCCGGACTGGCCCGAGGGGGAGCCCGAGGGGGACAACCATTATCAGGGCCGAACGGCGAGTTGATTACACCGTCGAATTTCACCCGGGGCATGGGCGAGACTGCCCACGAAAAGTGAAAAGGGCGATCACTGAGCGTGCGCCGTCCAGTCCGCACCTGCAGTTACAGCCGTCGCCAGTCGGTGTTGTTACTGGTCGACGGCAATTCCTGCAGCCACCGGTAGTGGGCGTTTAGTCGCAGGTGACTGTCAGAAACTTCGCGCCAGTCGCCGGCAAGCTGCTCTGCTCTCGACGGGCCGCTTCGGTCGCCAAGTGGGCCGCACAACCGGCAGCCCACTTGAAAAACTTGCCCATCCTCTTTACCAGATCACACCAGGCGCCAGTGTCCATTCCCAGACGCTCCGGGAGGTGCGGCAGTTCAGCCGGCATGCTGCCCCGTTGTTTCGAGAAAACCCAAAAGGGACATCCACAAGAGGGACACAAAGGGGACATCCACAATCAGCGCCAAACAGGGACATCCTAAGTCAGCGCGGAATGGCGAGTTGCTGACACGACCGAATGTGGTCCGGGCCGTGGTCGAGACTGCCCAGAAACGTGTGGGCCTGGCGATCTCTTCGAGTGGCGACGATCAGTACGTGAGCGCAGGCGCAATTACAGACAACAGCGACAGATGTTGTTGCCGGACGACGCCGATTCCTATGGCCACCAGCAGTGGGCGTCTAGTCGCTGGTCACTGCGAGAAACTTCGCGCCAGGTGCTTGCAAGTAGCTCTGCCCTCGACGGGCGGCTTCGGTCGCCAAGCGGGCCGCACTGCCGGCTGCCCGCTTGAAGAGCTTACCGAACTTGTTTACCAAGTCACACCAGGCGCCAGTGTCCATTCCCAGGCGCTCCAGGATTGGCGCCAGTTCAGCCGGGATGCTGCCCCGTTGTTTCGAGCGTAGTTGCCGCCCGGTCCAATCGAGAAGCTCGAGATACTGCGCCAATGACATCGACAAAAACCCTTTCAGGCTGGCCCGCCTCCCGCATGGGCTGGGATCCGGTCCTGGAGAATCTGTTGTCTCGTCAATCTCCAGGGGACTCATCCAGCAACTTCTCTTCGGCCGGCGGCTTCGCTCCCAGGAACGTGTTGCCCGCCATCGTTTTGGCTGTCGAGCGTCTTTGTCCGTGGCGCAAGATGTCTGACGCTCCCGTTGAAGCTTCTGTTCAATCAAATCGTCAATCCGATCTTTCGCGCCGGTATACGCGGACTCTTCTGGCGAGTCTGCCAGCGCGGCGCGGACCGGATTGAGGTCGACGTACGCGGCACAGGCCAGCAGCGAGGCTTCATCCAGTAGTAGTTGGGCTTTGAATCGCCCTTCCCAAAATCGGCCGCTGCAGTTCTCCTCGCGATTAGCGCGTCGAGCGATGTTCTCTGCTAGACACCGCATCCACCAACTGACGTCCGACAACCGCCGCCGCACTTCCACAAGTCGCTCCGCGTTCCCCCTAACGGTCCCAATCTCCTGTTCGCTCGGCTCGGCTGGCGTGCCATCTTCGAGTCGCCGAATGGGAAAGAGTCGCAACCAACGACAGGCCACTTCGTCGTCGCTCCACGTGGCCACCACATCGGGCCGAGTGCGGAGAACCAGATGTAGATGGTTGGACAACACGGTGTAAGTCAGGCAATCGATCCCGAAGACAGATGCGAGCAGCTCCAACCGTTGGCGAACCCAGTTGCGACGGTGCTCGAACGATTTCCCAGAGGCCTTGTCGCGTCCACACAAGAAGGCTCTTCGAACGCACCGCTGCACCCCGTGAATCACTTGGACGGTATTCGGGTCGAGATACTCTCCGCGTGCCTGGCGTGGCATGTCGGTACTCCTCATTTAGCAACACGTTAGAGGCTCAGGCGAGAATTCGTACCGCATAATCGTCGAGGCGGCCGAACGTGGTCGCAAACGCACATCAAATTTGGACGACCGCAACAATTTAGCGACCACGATGGGCAGCCAGAACATGTCACACCTGCACTTACACGTATCTTTGATTGGCTTGGATTCGCCAGTACGTGAGAAGGAAATTGGATGTCCCTATGCCGCCCCTCCCTATGCCCCCGAAGTTGGATGTCCCCTATGAGTGCCCGAAGTTGGATGTCCCCTATGAGTGCTTTTGCGGTGTTTGCTTTGTGGTGATCGCGGTAGGGACAGCCATTGCTGGCTGCCCCCCGCACAGATCCGTACGTGAAGAATTACCTCATACGGCTCCTACCTTGAGTCGAGCGTGAAACCGTTCTTTTGGATACGGATGAATGAT